>NZ_SATA01000001.1:0-681639 GCF_009377995.1 Salinivibrio sp. VGrn1 | reverse complement strand
CAATTTTTAACGTCGAGGTTGAAGAAAAAGCATTGATTTTAGAGGCGATAAAGAAAGCTAAGACGGCACAATTTACATCGGTAAAAGAATTCGGCTTGGGAAATAGTGATAGGCTTTTTTTACAGGCGCTCGAATCAGATGCGATATGGCATACTAGCAAACAAAAAGTGTTTGTGGATCTATGCTGAGATATAAAATCGGTCTAGCAAGCATTGGATGAAGTCTGTTATGAAAGGTTTTTTAAATCGCTTTTGGTGCGTCGCTCAGTGAAGGTGTGATTCAACGTCCAGATGTTGGCATGTGTTTATGCAATAATCTGTAGTAAAGATCTAAGCGCTATATCAATCAATATGGCGCTTTAAAAATAGTTATTATGAGTTGTTTATGAATTTATTCCTAGTGACATCACCCTTTCAATACCTTTGTGCTTTAGAGGCAAAAAAGCACTACAAAACAAAAGATAATATACTGTTTTTGGTTGATCAAAGTAGTACTCGTGGCCTCGAGCAGCAGGAGAAAATTTTTAACCTACGTGAGTGGGACCATGTGATCACAACCACAAGAAAAAACAGAACGATAAATATCCCTAAGGCGATAAAAAAAATAAAAAATATTCTCAAAGGAGAACAGTTAGACACTTTTTTTTACGGGGAGTATAACGCATGGCGAACTAAACTAGTTGCAGAAAACTTTCGCATAAAAAAAGATGTTTACTTTGATGACGGCACGCTAACAATTTGTGAGCTCCCTGAGTTTATTGAAACAAAAATAACGTACTCTCGAAGCCGATTATTGCAGGATATCCTATTAACAATATATGGTTGTAAGCCGACGACTAAATCTTTACCGAGAGATAACTTGGAGTTATTCACAGTCTTTGATTTGGAAAGCAATACGGTTAATATCGAAAAGAATTCGTTTAGCTACTTAAAAGCGCATTACAACCATGGCGATCTTTTCTCAGAGAATGCACCGATAGGCTTTATCGGGCAAGGTGCCGTAGGAGATAAAGGTGGGGAGTCTATAAGCTCTTATGTTGAGCGGGTATCACACTTTGCGAAGATCAACGATAGGGGCATCGTCTATTTCCCTCACCGTACTGAATCCAATGAAGTTGCAGAAAAAATATCTAGCATTAAAAACCTTACATATCACAGAAGTGCTTTACCTTTAGAGCTTGAATTAATAGATAAAAAAATAAAACTATCTGGCTTGTATGGCCTAAACTCAACGGCACAATATACCGCCAAGCTCTTCTATCCCAACATGCCGATTTATAACTTAGTTCCTCGCCATAGAAGCTTAAAGCCTCGCCAAGAGAGAATAAGATCTTTTTATAAAGAATCGGGGATTGAAGAGATACTAATTTGAGGTATTCGGGGTCTTGAATACAGAGATCCTCGCTTACGGAGTAAGGGGAAGAGAGGAGACGCTGCGCTTCTAGAGGCTAGAAACTAGATAGAGCAGATCGTGCTCGCATTGGGGACTTGCCCTTTCTGTACTCGGTATTTAAAAGCTTGAATACGGAATACGGGAAAGAGCAACCTCGTGCTTGCCTTGGCGCTCTTGCTCTTTCTGTACTCTGTATTCAGTAATCTGTATTCGGGAATGGGAATACGGAGCGCTTCGCTTACGGAGTCCGGGAAAGAGCAGAAAGCAGTGCCTAGGACCTAGGACCCTAGGATCTTTTTAGCCTCTAGCCTCTAGCCTCTTCATACCCATTCGGGTTTTTCGACTGCCAGCGCCAGGTGTCTTCTACCATGGTTTGCAGATCGCGTGTGGCCGCCCAGCCTAATGTTGCTTCGGCATAGGCCGGGTCGGCGTAGCATTCAGCGATATCTCCGGCACGACGGGGTTTGATTTCGTAAGGGATTGGGCGTTTTGCTGCGGCTTCAAACGCATGCACCATTTCTAGCACACTGTTGCCTTGGCCGGTACCGAGGTTAAAAATATGGGTGCCAGGTTGATGGGTTTTTTTATCCAACGCAGCCAAATGGCCCTCGGCCAGGTCGACCACATGAATATAATCTCGCACACCGGTGCCATCGGGCGTATCATAATCGTTACCAAATATGCCTAGCTTTTCGCGTCGGCCCACTGCTACTTGTGCCACAAAAGGCAGTAAGTTATTGGGTGTGCCTTGTGGATCTTCGCCGAGCAGGCCAGATTCATGCGCGCCGACGGGGTTAAAGTAACGCAGCAAAGTGATACTCCAGTCGGGATTGGCTTGGTGAAAATCTCGTAGGCACTCTTCCACCATCAATTTGCTACGTCCATAAGGATTGGTCGCCGAGGTGGGAAAATCTTCTTTAATCGGTACCGACGCCGGATCACCATAAACGGTAGCTGATGAGCTAAAAATGAGCGATTTCACTCCAGCTATATCCATTTCACTTACGAGAGTTAGGGTGCCTGAGACATTGTTGTCGTAGTATTTCAGTGGTTTTTCAACCGACTCACCCACAGCTTTTAATCCGGCAAAGTGGATGACGCTGTCAATACTGTGTCCAGAAAATACGCGCTTTAAGAAAGCACTATCACGGATATCGCCTTGTATAAAAGTCGGTCGCACGCCAGTGACTTGCTCAATACGATCGAGCACCATTTCTTTGCTATTGCATAGATTGTCGATAACAACAGGCGTGTGGCCTTGTTCAATCAGTTGAATGCAAGTGTGGCTGCCAATATATCCTGTGCCACCGGTGACGAGTACCTTCATGATCTATTGCCTAATTTCTTCTCCAGCACGGGAGTCTAGCAGGGAAGTACCCATAAAATCGAGCCTTGACGTATTGTTTTGGTCTGTATGCTCAGAGTATGAGGTTGAGGGTGCAATTGTTCGGATCAAAGGATGAACAAGCCTATCGGCCTGTTCATCCTTTTTTGTTTGTGGTTATCGCACAATCAGGCCGAGTAAGATGCCGACCACACCAAAGTCTGCGTCGCTAAAGGTGGTGTTGGCAAAGCCCAGATCGCCGAGTACGGGGAGCAAGAACACGGGTAGGAAGGTGATCAGTAGTCCTTGCGCAAAGGCGCCTAGAATTGCGCCGCGTCGTCCGCCGGTGGCATTACCGAATACCCCTGCTGCTGCGCCGACGAAAAAGTGGGGCACCACGCCTGGGATAATCACCGTAAGCCCCAGTATATAGAGCAGGAACATACCGACAAGCCCAGCAACAAAGCTAGATAAAAAGCCTACCAACACCGCATTGGGTGCGTAGGGGAAAACCACGGGACAGTCGAGTGCTGGCTTGGCATTGGGCACCAGTTTGTCGGAAATCCCTTTAAACGCTGGCACAATCTCGGCAATCACCATTCTTACCCCTTGCAAGATCACATACACCCCGCCTGCAAAGGTGATGGATTGCATTAATGCAAACATAAACCAGTGTTTACCGTCACTCACCTCGCGCACAAAGTCTCCGCCGGCAAACAGACACGTCACCATAAAAATAATCCCCATGGTGAACGAGATAGCGACTGGCGTATCACGCAAGAACAAGAGGCTTTTGGGCACGTCCATGTCTTCGGTGGAGTGGGCTTTGTTGCCAAATTTGCTGCCAATAAAGCCGGCTAACACGTAAGAGAGGGTTGAAAAGTGGCCAATGGCGACTTCATCTGAGCCGGTGACTTGTTGCATGTAGCGATGGGCGATGGCAGGGAAAAACACCATCACCGAGCCGACAACCACAGAGCCTAATGCGACCAATGGGATCCCTTCCATTCCGCTGGTGGAAAGAATCGCGGCGACCATCATCGACATAAACAAGGTGTGATGGCCGGTTAAAAAGATGAATTTCCACGGGGTTAAGCGTGCGATAAGAATGTTAACCAGCATGCCGAAGAACATGATCATTGCCATTTCCTTACCAAAGGCTTCTTGCGCAATGGAGACAATGGCTTCGTTGTTGGGCACCACGCCACTGATACCAAACGCATGCTGGAAAATGGTGGCAAAATCCCCGAGTGAGCTGACTACCAATGAGGCACCGGCTCCTAGGATCACAAAGCCTAGAATGGTTTTGATGGTACCTTTGATGCATTCAGTCGCGGGCTTTTTCTGGGCGATTAAACCAATCAGTGCAATCAAACCCACTAATACCGCGGGCTCAGAGAGCACGTCTTTCATCAGGAAGTTAAAAAAGGGCATAACGTCACTCCTTATAGGGCACCGAGTGCTTGTAGGGCCTCAGACAAGCGGGTTTTCATTGCTTCTTTGTCCACCATGTTGTCGAGTGCGACAATGCGCGGCGACACATTCATCGCTTGTAACTGTTGGGCGATATCGTTGGTGGCGACGAATATATCGGCGTCTGTCCCAGAGACGGAGCCCAGATCGATATGGTCGACACTGGCGTCGACGCCAAGATCGTTGATGATTTTTTTGATACTCATTTCCATCATTAGGCTGGTGCCAAGACCGTGGCCGCATACGACTGTGATTTTCATAATTCAGACCTTCTATTTGGGTTAACAGGTGCATTTTCAGCATGTTCGTTGTTTTAAAGCCGATAGCTAAGGGCGAGCCCTTTGTGTCTTTAAGTGTTGTTGCTACCGATGTAAGGGTTAGTAGTTGGCGATAATGGCTAATACTTCATCCACTTTGGTGGCGCGGCTGATCTGCGCGATGTGTGTGTCATTCATAAAAAGGTTCGCCAATTGGGAGATAGCCTCGACATGGCTATTACTGTCGGTGGCCGCGAGGGTGACTAGCACCTTAACCGGATCGTTTTCGGCGCTGTCAAAATTGACGCCGTTTTTGATCACTGTGATAGCCAGGGCGAGGCGGTTAACGCCATCCTCAGGGCGTGCGTGGGGCATCGCGATACCCGGGCCCACCACATAGTAGGGACCGATTTCTTGGTGTGAGCGATAAATCGCGTCGACATAGCTTGGCACAATGGCACCGTTATCCAAAAGTGCTGCGCAGGCTTTGTTGATGGCATCTTGCCAATCGTTGGCATCCTGGTGAATGCGGATAACGTCGGCGGTAATCAGATCTCGTAACATGGCTCTATCCGTTTTAAAGGTTTTATTAGGTTGTTGGAGAATTGTTGATAACTCTATCGCTGAAAACTGAGCAATAAATGGACAATGATCACAAATGGTAGCGCTATCTGATAGCGCTACCATAAGATGTGATAGCGCTATCATTTTTTCTGTCTACCAATGCGTCATGCTACAAAGAGGCCATGCGGGGCAAGGATTAATCGCTGATGGCTGTGATAGGATACGGTGTCATAAAATGATGAGTAATCAATAGATACGATGAGTGAACCAAGAAAACGACGCAATACGGGTAACGTTACGCTTGCGGATGTTGCCAAACAGGCTGGGGTAGGCACGATGACGGTTTCCAGGGTGTTGCGTACCCCGGATGCTGTCTCTGACAAATTGCGCGATAAGGTTCAACGCGCCGTCGAGCAACTGGGTTATATTCCTAATAAAGCTGCGGGTGCCTTGGCATCAGCGCAAAGCTATGCCATTGCGTTGATCATTCCTTCTCTATTGGAAAAGGCGTGCGCCTTGTTTTTGCCTCGTTTTCAACAGCGGCTGAATAAAGCGGGCTATCAGTTGTTGTTGGGTTACAGTGATTATTCGGTCCAGCAGGAAGAGGATTTATTGGCCGGTTTTTTAGAAAGTCGGCCAGCGGCAGTGGTGCTATTTGGCAATGAGCATACTCAGCGTACCCATCAATTGCTTGAGATGGCCAATGCGCCTGTCCTCGAAATCGCTGATTCGCCTTCCATGAATAGCTATGCCAGCATGGGCAGCGACCCCCACGACATCGGCAAGCGCTGTACATCCCACCTTGTTAGTCAGGGCTTTCATCATATTGGTTTTATTGGTGCGCGGGGCAACCATGCCACCTTGCAGCGCAAGCTACAGGGCTGGCAGGGCGCGATGATTGAGCACTATTTAACCCCTGACCATTTTCTGACAACGCATGAGGCACCATCGGCGCAATTGGGGGCCGAAGGGTTGGCGAAACTGTTGCTTCGCGATGCCACGTTGGACGCGCTAGTATGTAGCCATGAAGAGATAGCTATCGGCGCGTTGTTTGAGTGTCACCGACGGGTGTTAAAAGTGCCGACTGATATCGCGATTATCAGCCTGGAGGGCACTTCCATGAGTGAGCATGCCTTTCCGAGCTTAACGAGCGCTGAAATTGACTATCAATCCCTCGGCGTACAGGCCGCGTCGGCCATTTTACAAGCCATTGAAGGTCAGCCGCTTACAGGCGCTCAAACTATCCCATTTAAACTCGCACATCGCGCCAGCACTGCCAGAAAAAATTAGTTTTGAGCCGTTTGAGAGGGACAGGCACTTTAGTGCAAAGAGCACAGTATGCTTTTGACAGGACAGGCGCGAACGCGTTGGGAGAAGTATTGAGTGGAAAGTGTTCGGCCAAGCGTGAGCAACGCCGAACACGTTTGATAATGAAAAGCTATGTCTAGCCATTATGTGCTTTAGTGACTAAGCTCGACCAAAGGCTCTGACTTTAGTTGGACTTTTTGTTTTTTCATGATTTTGGCTACATTGTCGACGGCTTGACTGACGTCTTCCGCACTCGTTAACACGGTGTACTCAAGATCGAAATGTTTTTGTTCGCCAGCTTTTATGGTCGGCACTAGGCCTAACGGTCGTTGATATTTTGTATTATACGCATAGCTTGTACCAGGCTCGATTCCCGTTACATAGCCCTGTTTTAATGTGTCAGTATTTTTCCAAATGGTTAGCACTGGGAGCTGATCGGTTTTAAATCGCATCGACACACCAGAGTTGGCATCTTTATTGTGTAAAACAGCAAGAGAGTTGCCTTCTGGGTCACTAATGGGTTTTAAGTTAAATACCATTTCATCAAAATCTTTTGTTGGCCCTAAATAGGTTTGCCAGCTTTTAAGTCCCCCTTTTGCATAGTCATTAAATGGAGATATTTCACTTGCTGCTGCATGGACTTTGGCGCCTTTTTCTAGGATGGGTTTACCAAAGTTTGAGTGGTAGATGATTTGATATTCATCGTCGTAATCAGCTTTGTTGGTGAGCGTATCGTTTATTGAGAAAGCGTTTTCGCCAGGAATGATACTCAAACGCGTTTCTGTCGAAAGGTTTGATTTTTTGAAGGTACTCTCTGCAACAATCCCGGTGACAGTAATTGTATGTGGGGCTTCATCGTCTATTTCGACTTTCACCAGTGAGGCGGGAGTGTTTTGAACCCGCCCATGAAGGCTGAGCAATTGCCCATTGTCATCAACACCGGGATGGCCTGTCCATTCGTACCCACAGCGAACTAGCATTTCATTGAAGCCATCTAACCAGCCAAGGCCGTTTCTGCTTTCAAGATCAATAAAAGCTGGATTGACTATCTCTTTGACGGGTGAATCCCATCCAAGAATCCGCTTACCCTCCTTGCGCACCTGGTAGATACCCATACCTCGAGTTGGTACCAGTGTCAGTTCTAATTCACCGTTATCGATGGTGATAATGTCCACGCCACTTTGTTTACCTGTATTGAGTCGCTTTTTTTCAATTGAAAAGGGGGTTGTAGTGTTAATTCCAAGTTCTTGCGCCGATGTTTTCCAATGATCCACGTAGGTGTTAGTTGCGCTATTGGTGAGTACAAATTCTGCTGAAAGGGCGTAGATAGGTGTGAGTAGGGCAACAGTTGCCAGGACGTTTTTGATTATCATCTTAGTCTTCCTCATTTGTTGTGTTAAGCTGAATCGTTTCAGCTTAAACGCTACGCTCATTATTTGAATAGACAAATTGCTGAAAGTGACCTTGTGATTCAGCTCTTTAATTTCTATTAACTGATTTCGAATCATGAGTGCTGACTCACGTTCAGCATTACACAGTTAGCGGGAGTAATTGGGCGGAGTTATCGGGGACAGGCACTTTTGGTTAGGCGACTTAGGGGTGGTAAAGTTAACATACAGTAGAGCGGTTCTTGGTATTTGAAGGAGACAACCCATGGCTGAGTATGACACAGAAAAGACCATTCCCGAGCGCGACCAGCGGCGGTTTGCGGTGTCGGCTAACCGAGCCAAAGCGAGTCATCGTATTCGCTACGTCGAGTCGGGCGGTGCCTCGGTGGATAATCAAGAATGCACATTTTGCCAAGCGGTGCCGAGCTTGAGTGAGGCGCCGGATAAGGACGAGAACTGAGACGCTGTGCTTCTAGAAACGAGAGACTAGATAGAGCAGCTCGCGCTCGCATTGAGGCTTTTGCTCTTTCTGTACTCTGTATTCGTGAATGGGAATACGGAGCGCTTCGCTTACAGAATACGGAGAAGAGCGGAAAGCAGTGCCTAGGTCCTAGGATCCTAGGTCCTAGGAACTTTATCTACAGGACTAGGCACGATATGCTTTTTTCCGTATTCCGTATTCCGTATTCCGTATTCCGTATTCCGTATTCCGTATTCCGTATTCCGTCCCCTAGGATCTTTCTAGTCTCTCCCCCCTAATGTGATCTTCCCCTCTCTTTATTAATGATTCCAATATCAATAGTCGATCCCCCTCACATCTGTGATGTTTACAGATGGTGAAATTTTTCTTTCATCTGCATTATTTGTCCATATCGAAACGTTTCGATAGCGTTTTCCTGAGAAAAACGTTGATCATAAGAAAACGTGCCAGCGCATAGTGAACGCTGATTAAGTCCATCGTGAGTGAGAAGGTGATGAATGAATAAACATGGTTTGCTCCATCCTGAACTTGCACAGTTAGTCACCCAAATCGGGCATACCGATGAATTGACGGTGTGTGATGCGGGGCTGCCGATCCCCAACTCGGTGTCGCGTATTGATTTAGCGCTGACTCAAGGCGTGCCGAGCTTTATGCAAACGGTCGAGGCGGTGTTAACTCACACCTGCATTGAATCTGTGGTGATTGCAGCAGAGTTTGCAGCGGTCAGCCCGGCGCTGCACCAAGCCTTGCTTGCGCGATTAGAGCAAGAGAGTGCGGCGCGGCAACAACCGATCACTGTGACCACGATCAGCCACGAGGCGTTTAAAGCACGCACGGTGCAGAGCAAAGCGGTGGTGCGCACCGGAGAGTGCACGCCTTATGCCAATGTGATTTTTCAAGCCGGTGTCACCTTTTAGGTGGGCCTAAGCGAGTAACCACAATGACGCAACCTACCTTACAACTCAGTCAAGTCGTGAAAACCTTTCCCGGGGTGCGCGCCCTCGATGAGGCGAGCTTAAATGTCTATCCCGGTGAGGTAATGGCGCTACTCGGTGAAAATGGCGCGGGCAAGTCCACGTTGATGAAGGTCCTCACCGGGATTTATCACGCCGACAGTGGCGATGTGAACTATCAAGGTGAGCCAGTCTCGTTTAAAGGTCCACGTGATTCGCAGCAAGCGGGGATCAGTATTATTCACCAAGAGCTCAATTTGATCCCAGAGCTGACCATTGCCGAAAACATCTTCTTAGGCCGTGAGTTTACTAACCGGTTTGGCAAGATTGATTGGACCAAGATGGCTGAAGAAGCCGATAAGCTGCTGGCGCGTTTAAATGTGAAAGCACGCGGCACCACGCCACTTGGCAGCTTGAGCTTGGGTGAGCAGCAAATGGTGGAAATTGCCAAAGCGCTGTCGTTTGAGTCGCAGGTGATCATTATGGATGAGCCGACCGATGCTTTGACCGACACTGAAACTGCTTCGCTGTTTGCGGTGATCAACGAGCTGCGAGCGCAAGGCTGCGGCATTGTTTATATCTCTCACCGACTCAAAGAAATTTTTGAGATTTGCGATCGGATCACCGTGTTACGTGACGGCAAGTTTATTGGTGAGTGTCCCGTTAGTGATACCGATGAAGACGGCCTGATTGAAATGATGGTGGGCCGCAAACTCGCCGAACAATACCCACGAAGTGATGTCACCCCTGATGGAATAAGCCTTGAGGTGGAAAATGTCAGCGGCCACGGGGTGGAAGAGGTGAGTTTTCAGCTACACCGCAGTGAAATTCTGGGTGTATCGGGCTTGATGGGCGCCGGGCGCACGGAGTTAATGAAAATTATCTATGGCGCCATGCCGCGTGAAGCTGGCGTGATTCGGCTTGATGGCAAGGTGATTAACCCAGTAAGTCCGCAAGATGCGCTGGCCAACGGCATTGCTTACATCTCTGAAGACCGCAAAGGCGAGGGCTTGGTGCTGGGTTTATCGGTGAAAGACAACATGTCGCTCAGTGCACTCGATAAGCTCACCCATTGGGGCAAAATACAGCCGCGTGATGAAGTGATGGCGGTGGATGATTTTATTCGTCTTTTTAACATCAAAACCCCCACCCGCGAGCAAATCATTGGCAACTTATCGGGCGGGAATCAGCAGAAAGTGGCGATCGCCAAAGGGCTGATGACCAAACCGAAAGTGCTGATCTTGGATGAGCCGACTCGGGGGGTCGATGTCGGTGCCAAAAAAGAGATTTATCAGCTAATTAACCAATTTAAAGCCGAGGGCATGAGCATCATCTTGGTGTCATCAGAAATGCCCGAAGTGCTTGGCATGAGCGACCGCATTTTAGTGATGCACGAAGGCCGCGTATGCGGTGAGTTTGATGCCAAAGACGCTAACCAAGAAACTCTGCTTGCCTGTGCGGTAGGCAAAGATGCCAATGAGGATGCAGCATGAGTGAGAATGCAATGAATAAGTCCCAGCCGTCAGAAGATGGACGTAAACCCCTGTTCAGTAAAGCGTGGTTGATTGAGCAAAAATCGCTCATTGCCTTGTTGGTGCTGATCGTGGTGATGTCATTTTTAAACAGCAACTTTTTCATGGTCGACAACCTGCTTAACATCCTGCGTCAAACCTCGGTAAACGCCATTATTGCCGTGGGGATGACATTGGTGATTTTAACCGCGGGTATCGACTTGAGTGTTGGCTCGGTGTTGGCGCTGTGTGGCGCGTTTGCCGCGAGTTTGATTGCGGTTGAAGTGCCTGTGTTAGTCGCGGTGCCCACCGCTTTGTTTGCAGGTGCGGCGATTGGTGCCATGACAGGCGTCGTGGTGGCCAAAGGCAAGGTACAGGCGTTTATTGCCACCTTGGTAGCAATGACCCTCTATCGCGGTGTCACCATGGTGTATACCGATGGCCGACCTATTTCTGCAGGCTTTACTGAAACGGCGGATGCGTTTGCATGGTTTGGTACCGGCTACCTGTTGGGCATTCCCGTCCCCGTGTGGCTGATGGCAATCGTGTTTATCGGCGCTTGGTATCTGCTTAATCATACCCGTTTTGGCCGTTATATTTACGCACTCGGTGGCAATGAATCTGCGGCGCGGTTATCGGGCATTAATGTCGATCGAATCAAGGTGGGCGTGTATAGCCTGTGTGGCATGCTCGCGGCGCTGGCAGGGATCATCGTCACCTCGCGCCTGTCCTCTGGACAACCGACCGCCGGTACTGGCTATGAGCTTGATGCGATTGCCGCAGTGGTGCTGGGCGGCACCAGCTTGATGGGCGGTAAAGGTAAGATCATGGGTACATTGATTGGTGCGCTGATCATCGGCTTTTTGAACAATGCCCTCAACCTGCTGGACGTGTCGTCTTACTACCAAATGATTGCCAAAGCGGTGGTGATTTTGCTCGCCGTGCTGGTGGATAACAAAAACAAATAGCTGCTTTAGACAAAGCTTTTCGAAATAGAGCTTATTGGGACAGGCACTTTAAGTTGGCATTCGTGAATGGGAATACGGAGCGCTTCGCTTACGGAGTACGGGGAAAAGCAGGAAGCAGTGCCTAGGTCCTAGGATCCTAGGCCCTAGGAACTTTAAGTTAGCGGGACAGACACTTTTATTTCTGTTTTATTAGCAAGCAAAAACAATACCCTACAAACACAAAAGGACTGAACGCATGAAAAAACTGACTACCTTGATTACCACTGCGCTACTGTCGTCAACGCTGAGCATCAGTGCGCAAGCGGAAGATAGAATGGCAATCGTGGTCTCAACCTTAAACAATCCATTTTTTGTCACCATGAAAGAGGGCGCAGAGCAGAAAGCACAAGATCTTGGTTATGAGCTCTTGGTGCTTGATTCGCAAAACGACGCCAGTAAAGAGCTGTCGAATGTGGAGGATTTAACCATCCGTGGCGTTAAAGCCATTTTGATTAATCCGACTGACTCAGATGCGGTCTCAAACGCCATCCGTATTGCGAATCGCGCGGAGATCCCGGTGATCACCCTAGACCGTGGCGCGAGCCGTGGGGACGTGGTGAGTCATATTGCTTCTGATAACGCTCAAGGCAGTAAAATGGCGGCGGAATACATCATCGGTAAAGTCGGTGAGCGAGCCAAAGTGATCCAACTTGAGGGTATTGCCGGCACGTCAGCAGCACGCGAGCGTGGTGAAGGCTTTATGGATGCCATTGAAGGCACCGACGTTCAGCTACTCGCCAGTCAGCCAGCGGATTTTGACCGTACCAAAGGCCTGAATGTGATGGAAAACCTGCTTGCCGCACATCCAGATGTTGAAGCGGTATTCGCCCAGAACGATGAAATGGCATTTGGCGCGTTGCGCGCGGTGCAGGCATCAGGCAAAGATGTCACCATTGTTGGTTTTGATGGCACCAAAGATGGCATTGCGGCCGTCGAGCGTGGTCATCTGGCAGCGACCATCGCTCAGCAACCGGGTATGATTGGTGAGCTGGGTGTCGAAACTGCGGATAAAGTGCTGAAAGGCGAGTCGGTAGACAGCTATATTCCCGTGCCGCTTAAGGTGATCAGCCAAGAAACGATCGCTGAATAAGCCGTCAGGGAAACGTATAGTGAGCACCATCGGGTTCGCACTGGGTGGTGCTTTTTTGATTTAAAAACGGTAAGGAATAGTAATGAGCCGATTGGTTGTTCTTGGCAGCGTCAATGCTGATCATGTTTTACGCGTCTCTAGTTTTCCTCGTCCCGGAGAGACATTACACGGCCACGATTATGCCGTAATTGCGGGCGGCAAAGGGGCGAATCAAGCGGTGGCAGCGGTGCGTTGCGGTGCTGATGTTGCCTTTATTGCCAGTGTGGGTGACGACGCCTTTGGTCAGCAGATTCGTCAGTCTTATGCGCAAGAGGGGATGGATGTCAGTGCGATAAAGGTACAGCCTGATACGCCGACTGGGATTGCGATGATCCAAGTGACTGAACAGGGTGAGAACAGTATTGCACTCTCGGCAGAAGCCAATGCCAATCTGACAGCGGAGACCATCAGCGATAATCTCACTAAAATCGCCGACGCTGACTATTTACTGATGCAGTTAGAAACGCCGATGTGTGGTATCGAAAAGGCGGCGTTTCATGCCAAAGCGGCAAAGACACAGGTGGTGCTTAATCCCGCCCCTGCCGCACCGTTGAGCGACGCGCTTCTTGCCGAGGTCGATATTATCACCCCGAATGAAACGGAAGCCCAAAGCCTGACGGGTATCGCGGTAACAGACACCGCCAGCGCCCAAGCGGCCTCGGACGTGCTTCATGAAAAAGGGGTAGGGACTGTATTGATTACCCTCGGCAAACAAGGCGTCTGGCTGAGTGAAAAGGACGAACAAGCGGGCCAGCTCATTCCTGGATTCCGTGTCGATGCCGTCGATACCACTGCCGCGGGTGATACCTTTAATGGGGCATTGGTGACAGGACTGATAGAGGGACAGACACTTTATCAGGCGATTCGCTTTGCGCATGCCGCGGCGGCATTATCCGTGACCCAGCGTGGCGCACAAACCTCGATTCCTTCTCGTTCAGAGGTTGAGGCGTTTTTGGCCCATCAAGATGCTTAATCGTTATTTCACCTTAGTCAGCGGAGCGCGATAAATGGCGACCATGAAAGATATTGCCAAACGGGCGGGCGTGTCGACATCGACGGTCAGTCATGTCATTAACAACACCCGTTATGTGAGTGAGGCGATTGCTGAGAAGGTAAACCAAGCCGCGAAAGAGCTTAACTATTACGCCCCGTCGGCACTGGCTCGCAGCCTAAAAGTGAATCGTACTAAAACGTTTGGGATGCTGGTGACTACCTCCACCAACCCGTTTTTTGGTGAAGTAGTAAAAGGCGTCGAGCGCAGCTGTTATCACAATGGCTACAGTTTGATTTTATGCAACACGGAAGGCGATGCTGAGCGTATGCGTGCTTCAATTGATACGCTGTTGCAAAAGCGGGTCGATGGTTTGATTTTGATGTGCTCGACCTTGGAAGGTGAGCGGATTGAAGGCTTTGATCGTTATCCGGATATTCCCGTGGTGGTGATGGATTGGGGGCCGATTGATTTTGCTTGCGATAAAATTCAAGACAATTCCTATCAAGGCGGCTATTTAGCGACCCAGCACTTGATTGACTGTGGCCACCGCCAGATTGGTTGCATCAGTGGTCCTTTGCTTAAACAACAAGCACAGCGCCGTTTTCAAGGCTTTAAAGATGCGCTGCGCGATGCTGGACTTACTGAGAACGCAGACTGGATGGTAGAAGCGGACTTTGAGTGTGAGGGAGGCTATCAAGGCATGCAAGCGATCGCCGCGAGCGGCTCCCTGCCGAGCGCGATTTTTGCCGGCAATGACATGATGGCGATGGGCGCGATCAATGCTGCTAATGCACTCGGCATTCGGGTACCCGAGGATCTTTCTATCATGGGGTACGATGATATCCACCTCGCAAAATTTGTCTCGCCCTCCCTGACCACTATTCACCAGCCCAAGTACCGTCTCGGTCAAGCGGCCGTTGAAACGCTACTCCACAAACTGGATGACCCTCAAAGTGACAGCCAAACCGTTCAGCTCGAGCCAACTTTAGTAGTGCGCGAGAGTGTGAAGCGGGTATAGCTATCAAGCTATCAGCTATCGGGGACAGGCACTTTAAGCTAACTAGATATTAGCAAACGGGACAGACACTTTTGAACACTCGGGGGACAGTCACTTATAAACACTCGGGGGACAGTCACTTATATGATTGCCCTAGCGACGTAAGTGTGAAGTCGTTATGATGCCTGTCCTCAGTGGCCAACCGGTAAATCGCCTCGTTATGTTTTCAATTGTCGACCAAAACCAATACTTTGTGGTGATCAATAAGCACCACGGCGTTAGCGTGCAAAAAGAAGCCGATCATGCGGTACTTCTACCGGCCGTGGCGGCGCATATTGGGGTTGAGAAAGTCTACCTTGTGCATCGGTTGGACAAGATGACATCGGGCTTGCTGCTGCTGGCAACTTCTTCTCATGCGGCGTCTGTCCTCTCTGGGCTGTTTGCTTCTCGCGAGATAGAAAAGTTCTATTTGGCATTAAGTGCGAAAAAGCCGCGTAAGAAGCAGGGATTGATCGTTGGTGATATGACTAAGGGGCGGCGAGGTAGCTGGAAATTACTGACCAGCAAAGATAACCCTGCGAGAACGCGTTTTACCTCTATTGCTGGTGGTGAGGGGCGGCGACTTTTTCTCTGTCGGCCCTACACAGGCAAAACCCATCAAATTCGCGTGGCGATGAAAAGCATTGGCTCTCCGCTTATCGGTGATGATTACTATGGCGGCGAGCCTGCAGATCGTGGCTACTTACACGCTTATGGGCTGCAATTTACATGTCGTTTTACCGACGATCAGCCTGAAACACGCTATAGCTATGTACTGCCCCCGAGCGCAGGCGAGTTGTGGCCAGCCTTACCGGCGGAGTGGGAACAGCCTTGGCAATTAATTAGCTAGCACATCCGGGGGCATCGATAGCGTTTTTGAGGATTTGTCGACCACGGGTGTCGCGAACCAAAATGGTATAGCTGATACCACTATCTAACATACTGCGGATATCGTTATCCTCGCAATAACGACGCTCTAAGCCGGAAAAGAGCTGCCCCGGTGCTTTTTTGGCATTCTTCTCCAGAAGCGTCAGCTCGATAATGGCATCTTGCGCACGAGCGCGAACCAGTGAGTAGCCTTCAATATCCATCGGCAGTAACTGTGCAATCATGTCGGCACGTTGGATTGCGGCTTCTGCGGCTTGGTCATGCTGGGTGCTACTACAGGCACTCAGTATTAGCCCAATGGCAGCCATCATTAATACTTTTACTAATCGCATTAGGCAGGGTCCTGAGGAAGCACTTTTTTGAAAGGTTTAACGGTTACGTCTGCATAGACGCCAGCGGCTACATAAGGGTCTTTGTCGGCCCAGACTTGGGCGGCTGATAATGACTCAAACCAAGCAAGAACGGTTGATCCCGTAAACCCAGCTTCGCCCGGCTCGTCGCTATCAACGGCAGGGTTTGGTCCTGCAATCATCAAACGGTTTTCTTTTTCCAGTTGGTGTAAGCGCTCAAGGTGTGCGTCGCGCGCTTGCTTGCGTAGCGGTAGGCTGTTCTCGATGTCTTGCGAATAAATGAGATACCACATCGTCATTGTCCTTGATAGGTGTTTATAGCCACTAGGATACAGAGTCCAGATTTCTGAGTACAGTGTATTAGTGAGTATTGGGGGGGGGCAGGCACTTAAGCATCTAAAGTGTCTGTCCCCCCAACAAGCTAGAATCAAACCTGAATATCCCTTTACCTTCCTGTTACTGGAAGGCTTATTCTTCTGGAAAAACGTTCAGGAGATAATATGGGATGCTGTAATCAATCCCCGGAAGGTGGAGCAAAAGGGCTAAAGCCGCTCTTAAAAGCGGTGGGTGTGTTGTTTGTACTGATAATGGCGCTGGCCTATTGGATTGGATGAGGCCTTAGCGAGTTTATTTGGTGTTTACGTTATGGGGATGCACTCAACGACAAGCCCAACTCACTTTAGATCATGACGCCAGTCATGCGTTTTAGACCGAGTGTCGGCAATACCGCCTGAATACTCGATAGTGAACCTACGATATTCCCGCCCTCTAAGTGAGAGCATGTACTTAACCAGGTTTCACGTGAGATGTTCAGCTGTGTGAGTAGCTGTGGTCTCGGGAGTGAATTGGCGTTCTGGCCCTGAGCGCACGTCCATTCTACCAGAGCCAAATAGTCCATAAGGCGAAAAGGGATACCGTCGGGCATCGACTTTCTCGGGTTCCCGGCGAAGGGGAACAAGCCGGCTGGGGTCGCTTTATTTTGCTCGAGTGATTCAACGCGCTTTTTAATCGATGTGTAATTGGCATGTTTAGGCTGTTTGGTGATACCTGCTCGCACTGGGTTCAAATCGACATAGGCCATCGCCGCAGCGAGTGCTTTTTCATCTAATATGGCTTGGCTTTTAAAACGTCCCTCCCAAAAATGCCCTGAACATTGATCCTCTCGGTTCGCTTGTGTCGAAATATATTGATTAAGCAGCTTCATAAACCAGCTGACAGACATCAAACGTTCGCGCCAGTTCTCAATGATGTGAAAACACGCTTTTCGCTCTGAGTGAGAGAGCGATTCACCCTGATAAAAACGTTGTATAAGCGTAGGCGCTTGATGAAAGGCTAGCCAGCGTTCAACAACCTCGATATTGGTTAAAGACCGAGCCGCTTTGGCGTTGATATGCAAAACAACGTGATAGTGGTTGCTCATAATGGCATAAGCACAGACATCGATACAAAACGCTTTGGCTAGTGCAAGTAAACGCGTTTCTATCCATGTGCGACGATGCTCATAGCTTTTTTGTGACTGCGCATCATAGCCGCACAAAAACGAGCGGCGCACACAACGTGAGACGCAATGGTAATAGGGGGTGGCGGCTAAATTTATTTGCGATGCGCGAGCTTTGGTCATCGTCGGTCCCTCTTAGCATCTAGGTATGAGTAAAATATACTGTATAAATAAACAGCCTTCATGCTTTCTAGCTAGAGTTTTCGTGACAGTGCAAGAAGTGGTGTAATTATGAGAGTTATTATTTTCTTAACATGTCTGTCCCAAGAAGTACTTCTCGAGAATAGTGAGTAGTGATGGCGTAGGAAGTCATAACAGGGACAGTCACTACAGAGTGTCTGTCCTGATAGGGGAAAAGGTTCGAACGTTGGAGAAAAACGACGAGGACAGTCATCAAGGGTTGACTGTCCTCGCGAGAATCAACAGTGCCTGTCCCAATAAGAAGAAGCTAAGCAGGGGGGCCGCTGTGAAAGCGGAATTGGTTGTCGGGTGCTTGGATCAACTCGGCTTCGCGCTCGCCGATGGTTTGAATCCGGTCGCGAATGTCTCCGCCGGCGATGGTTTCTGCAAGCGTGAGGTAATCTTGATAATGGCGTGCTTCGGAGCGCAGTAGCGAGATATAGAACTTTTGCAGTTCATCATCAAGGTGTGGGGCGACTTTAGCAAAGCGCTCGCAGGAGCGTGCTTCAATGTAGGCGCCAATAATCAATTTATCGACCAAGGTTGCCGGCTCGTGAGTGCGTGCCGCGCTCATTAATCCTTTGGCGTAGCGGCCTGCTTCTAACGGTTGATAAGGAATGCCGCGTGCGTCCATGATTTCAATCACTTGCTCAAAGTGATGAAACTCTTCTTTGATTAAGCGGACCATTTTATCAATCAAGGCTTGGCCGTGGGCAAAACCCGCTTTAGGGGTTAAAGGCGCGCTGAGACCGTTTTTTCGCGCGTGGAAGATCCCATCGCGAACGCCGCGATAAACAAAGTCTTCATAGGGTTTGGCCCATGCCAGTAGTTGCTCGCCACTCGCCGCGTCAACCGCATATTTACGGATCAACCACATCGCGGTTTGGCTGGCTTTTAATTCGCAGTTCGCGTGATCGCGTAAAAGAATCGATTGGTTGTCAGGCTGGATGGCCGCGTCAATCCAACTGTCGGGGGTTTGACAGTGCAGAAAACCATGAATAGGGGTGAGTAGGGTATTAATTTCTTGGCGTAGCATGCCGGAAACACTCTCAGACTGACAACAATGGCTGAGCATTATAAACAGATGGGATGCGAGCGCAAAGAGCTGGCAGCGCAGGGCGCGCTGCCAGGTGGGCGAATTCGGCCTACTTGTTCGATGCCCAAGGGGAACGGTATTGAATACCGAACTTGTCTAAGCGCGGTAATTGCGCTTTGAGTCTGGCTAGATAATCGAGCCAGTCACGGCGCTCGCTGTGGCTCCAAGCCGCTTCCGCAATGGCGGTAAGCCTTGGAAATACCATGTAATCGAGCCTGTCCTGATTGGTGATCAGCTCACTCCAAAGTGCACATTGCACGCCTAGCATATGCTCACGGGCGGGATCGTCACTGGCAAGACTTGCCAGTGGCTCATATTGATAGGCTTTTTCTAGTGGCGTGACGCCCGCCCAGTCGAGGCCAGGCTCGGTGGCAGCATAATCTTGCACCATATCGAGATAGGTCGCCTGACCGGGGGTTAAAATCACATCAAACCCATGCTGCGCACAATGCAGTGCGGCGTCTTCGCTTTGCCATGAATAGATCACGGTATTCTTGCTCACTTTATCGCCGTGCTGCACTTCTTCCCAGCCAACCATATGTTTGCCCAAGGCGCGAAGCTTTTGCTCCGCATAGGTCAGTATCTGTCCCTGTAGCGAAGCGGTCGTTTCTCCGTTCATGCGTCTGTCCCGATAAATTGGGCTATCCGTCCATACCCCGTCAGGGACTTCATCGGCACCAATATGAACCCATGAGGCGGGGAAAAGATCGGCGACTTCACTTAATACCGTATCTAAAAATCGATACGTGCCATCGAGGGCTGGCGATAATACGTTATCGGTGTAGTGTTGTACGCTGCGGTAAGTAGAGCGGTCGTCGGCATCGTGTAGCCAATCAGGCAGTGCTTTGATGGCTGCGCGACAGTGACCGGGAATATCAATTTCTGGAATGACGGTAATACCGCGGGCTGCGGCGTATTCAATCACGTCACGTACGTCTTCTTGGCGATAATAACCTTCGTGACGTTCTGCAATATGACTGAATTGCGGGGCAAGGCGGGTATTGGGGCCGCGTTGACTCCCATAGCGCGTCAATTCAGGCAGGGCTTTAATCTCCAGTCGCCAGCCTTCATCGTCGGTTAAGTGCCAGTGAAAGGTATTGAACTTAAAATAGGCTAACTGGTTAATCAGTCGCTTTACCGTGTCCACCGAATGAAAATGGCGCGCGCAATCGAGCATCATCCCTCGGTAAGCAAAGCGTGGTGCATCGCTGATTTTTATTGCCGGTATTCGAAGTTGTGTTTCATGCTCTTGGCAAAGTTGTAACAGCGATGCGCAGCCGTGAATAAACCCGCGTTCAGCACAGGCTTGGATCACCACGCCTTGGTCGGTGACGGTGAGCTGGTAGGCCTCATCACGGTGTGCGATATCTCGAAGTGCGGAGTCGGGTAATGGCCGTAAGATAATAGCATGATCGCCAGTGACCGCATCTTGGTGGCGCGGGTCGAGTGCAATATCAGCTTGCGGATACATGCGAACCCATTCGTTACTTAACCACTGAGCGGCGGGAAGGGCCTGTGGATCCACCGCGATTAACGGTGTTGTAGGTGAAAGCGTAAAGTACCCTGGCTGGTGGCGCACTGATTTGGGCACCGGAATAATGGCGTGCTCGGCGGGGTGAACATCTGGAATCGTTGATCGTGTGGTATGAGTGTGTGCCAAGTTAATGGGAGTGAGCATCACTGAATATTGCTCGCCATTGGCATAGAGCAGTGCATCTTTAAAGCCCGCACAAAGGAACCGCAATGGCGGCGTGTGGGCATCAAACTCGATGTATAAGCTCTGATTGGCATCGAGAGTTTGATGCGCCGGTGTAATGACGCAATAGCTGCCAATTTGCTCAATACTGCCTTGTGACAGGGTATTGGGGTTGATGAAGCGATCAAACAGTACCGCAATGGACAGCGCTTCCAACGAACGGTCGGTGAGGTTATGCAAGGTTAACCCCATTCGGCTGCGCGGCGGGGTGTCATTGGGATACTCGTTGATCACACTAAGATCGAGGCGGTAAGTCATCACGCGTTCTCCTTGTTCGAGTGGCCGTTGCCAATCAGTGTTTGCGCACTGATGGCGAGCATAAACCAGCTTGCATGTGGCAACCACTGCTCGCCCCATCGCCAGTTTTGCGCCATATCATCGCAATATGGCACGGGGTTGAATGCAATCTGTGTTTCATCCTCCATCCCTGCGGTAATGCCATTGCAGATCCCCCCTTTGGCATTAAAAAAGCCCAAGTGTGGTAGGTAATCTGGGTTGTTGTGGCCATGTCCATCGAGCATACAGATATCAAATGGGTTTAAACCGAGGATCCAATTAAGCGCCCGTTGGCTAAAGGTGTGGAGGGCAGTATTCAGCGTATCGTCATGAATATGGCGCGTGGCATGACATGCAAAGGTCGCCAGTGATCCCAAGCGTGCATTCTCGCCTTGCCACCAATAGCCGGTTTCATTGTGGTGAGGAATAAAATGACGCACCTGTTTGACGCCATCGACGGGTTTGACGTACTGACGCGGATACGCGAATGGATTATCGGCGGTTTGTGTTAGGTTGAGCTCAAACTGGCAGGCGCGTTCCAGGGCTGTTTGTGCGATAGCTTGATGGCTGGGGTCGGTTTCCACATCGAGATAGCGAATTAATGCCAACCCGGGTAGGCCCGCATCAGCGGCATGGTAAAAGGGGCGGCTCCCATCAGCATTTGCTGACCAATAATACTGGCAAGTTTCATCACTGTGTTGCCGTGCGACCAGCTTTTGCATCCAGCCTCGAGCCTCGCTCAAGAAGGGACAGTCACCGTTCGCACTAATGTGTCTGTCCCCAGAACCTAAAGGTGCCTGTCCCATTAAATAAGCGTGACTGTCCCCAATAGATTGCTCCTCGGTAGATTGCCGAGTGGCGTGATGTAACTCGCATGCGGCGAGAAGGGCGCAGGTTTCGTCAATAATGTTTGGCTCACCGTTATCAAGGTAATGGTGGTTATGTTCAACCAAATGCCAGTAGCCGCGAATGGCGGCGTCTAAATAGCGTGTTTGTTGGTCTGGCTCGGCGCAAAGCGGGGCTCGGCTTGCAGCGGAAAGGGCAGCAATCGCCATGCCGCCGCCTTGCCGAAAACCGGCTTGGTAAGCCTCACTCATCACGCCATCTTGCGTCGCGTAAGCGCAAAGGGTGCGGCGCTCCGGGTCTTTCGACCATTGATCAAACACCGTCATATAAAAAAAGCCACTGGGGTGTTGCATACGGAGAAGAAAATCGGCGCCGTGTTTCGCTTCATCGGCTAATCGCGTACGCATAAACGCGGGCAGCGTTTCCGAGCTAAACTGGCTGGCAAGATCGGCCAGCCCCCAAGCCAAAAGAGGGATTTGTTGCGGATTGAAGTAATTGGCATAGGAAAGGTGGCTCAGGTATTTGCTCACATCGCCAGAGGCATCGTACCAACCGCCGGACACATCCATGCGTTCATCAGAGCCAAATACCTTAGCGCGCTGATCCGCGTGTTCGTAAATACCGCTACACCGCTGCGATTTAAAGTAATGGAGCAGGTCGGAAAACGTGGTGTGAAACAGACAATTATCCCTTATCTCAAACGGATGGGAATATACCGGTGTGTCTGTTAACAGCACGAGTTGATAGCGTCCGCGATGCGCAAAGGCAGAAAAATCGAGGGTATAAGCTGTGCCCATCTGCCAGTTGTTTAACTGTGTTCCTTGGTGTAATTCAAACTGCGCGACCACGTTATCGAGTGATACTGTGTCTGTCCCACTAACAAAAGTGTCTGTCCCGTGAATAAGAGTGCCTGTCCCCGTAAAATTTTGCGCGCCTTCTGCGGCATCATTAAAGTGCCTGTCTCCAGAGGAGGAGGCAGCTTTATCTGCCGAATTAAGAGTGCCTGTCCCCTTAAGAGGGGGCAGAGAAATCAGTGCCACGGGCGTGCCGGTGAGGCGGTCGCTGTCACTGATGATCACCGCGTATTTGTCTCCGCGTAACGAGTAGCCAATGTGATTGGTCAGCACTTGCATGATGGTATCCTTATTGGTCGCTATTGCTCGTACAAATAGCAGCGCACATAGTGGTTGTCGGCGAGTTTGGTCACGCCGGGTAACTGCTCAGCGCATTTGGCTGTCGCATGTGGGCAGCGGCCAGCAAAAGGGCAGCCGACCGAATCCGGTGTCCATAGGGGGATCTCACCCTTGTTGCCCTTTAGTTTTTCATGAATAGACTTGCTCGGGTCGGGTACGGCCGAGACCAACAGCTGGGTATAAGGGTGTTGGGGATGGTGAATAATCTCTTCGGTGTCTCCCCATTCGACCATATGGCCGACGTACATCACCGCCAAGTCTTCGGCAATGTAGCGCGCGGTGGCGATATCATGGGTGATGTAGAGCAGCGACATTTGCTTCTCCACTTTCATCTCTTCCATGAGGTTAAGTACACCGGCACGAATCGACACATCCAGCATCGAGGTCGGCTCGTCGGCGAGTACCACTTCCGCACCCACGGCGATGTTTCGCGCTAGGTTTATCCTCTGGCGTTGACCGCCCGACAACTGGTGGGGGAATTTCTCCGCCGTTTCTTTGGCCGGAGTCAAGCCCACTTGCTCGAGCAGCTCGAACACCCGCTCTTTCAACTGAGCTTTATCGCGCTTGGCGACTTTTTTGTGGATCAATAACGGGCGCGCAATATGGTGAAACACATTATGGGTGGGGTTGAGCGAGCCAAAAGGGTCTTGCCATACCATTTGTAGGCCTTCGCGATAGCGCATCAGCTCATCACGTTTTTTAATGGTGGTAATATCGCGGCCTCGATATTCAATGCAGCCGTCGGTCGGGGCGTACATTTTTGCGATCATTTTCGCGGTGGTTGACTTTCCCGAGCCCGACTCACCCACCACGGCAAGTCCACGGCCTTTGTACATTTTGAACGAGACATCATTGATCGCTCGCATCATGGGTTGTTTAAGGGCATGACTGTTAATGGGAAAATCTTTCACCACGTTTTTCCCTTCAACCAGCAGTTCTCCAAAACCTGTACTCATCTCTGACTTCCTCACATTGGCGCGTTATTAGAGTTTTTGTTGGGCGATGGGCTCGCCGTATAGATGGCAGTTGGAATACCGTCCTGGTTCGATTTGGCGCAGCGCCGTTTGGGTGGTTCGACACCGCTCATGCACCTGAGCACAGCGCGCTTGAAAGCGGCAGCCGGTCGGGATTTCGAGCAAATTGAGTGGATTGCCCGGGATCCCCGTGAGCTGGCGCTTAGGCCCGGTGAGTGAGGGGAATGAGCTGCCCAGCCCTTCGGTGTAGGGGTGGTAGGGGTTGTTGAGCACCTGTTTGGACGGTGCGACTTCAATCAGCTCACCGGAGTACATGATCCCAATCCGGTCGGAGAACTCCACCATGAGCGATAAGTCATGGGTGATAAACAGAATCGAAAAGCCAAACTCTTCTTTTAACGCGTAGATTTTTTGCAAGATCTCGCGCTGCACTACCACATCTAATGCCGTGGTGGGTTCATCCATGATGATCATTTTCGGATTGAGGGCCAGTGCAATCGCAATCACTAGACGTTGACGCATTCCGCCCGAAAATTGGTGCGGATAATCGGTCAGGCGGCTAGGGTGAATATCGACAATTTCCAGCAAGCCCTGAGCCCGTTTGACCGCTTGTTTGCGGGTCAGGTTGGTGTGGCGCATTAGCACATCGCAAAACTGTTCTTCGAGCGTCAGCACTGGATTAAGGGCATTCATGGCGCTTTGAAACACCATCGACATCTCCCGCCAGCGAAAGTCGCGCATCCGAGCGTCGCTGTAATCGAGGATATTCTCGCCGTTAAAGATGACTTCTCCGCCGGTGATAAAGGCGGGTGGCTTATGTAGACGCATCAGCGAAAAGGCAACGGTGGATTTACCGCAACCCGATTCGCCGGCCAGACCAAAAACTTCACCGGGGGCAATGTCAAAACTAACGTGATCACAGGCTCGGACATCACCGGCATCGGTAATGTAGTCCACGCACAGGTCACGGATTGAGATAAGTGGGGTGCGACTCATGATTTATCTCCACTGATCAGCATGTGTTCGGCAACGGGATTCTCGTCGCGGGCTTTCTTTTCTTGTTGGCTGAGTTTTTTCCAGCGCTTCATCCCTTTTTGCGCTCGTAATTGCGGGTTGGCAATTTCATCCACCGCGAAGTTGAGTAACGCAAGCCCCGTAACCAGTAAAGTCAGCGCAATACAAGGTGCGAGCAGCTCCCACCACGCGCCAATTAACATGGATGAAGAGGTTTGCACGTTGTAGAGCATGATCCCCCAGCTGATGGTGTTGGGATCGCCAAGGCCTAGAAAGGAGATAATCGACTCCATGGCAATGGCATACATCACCGAACCAATAAAGCTAGCGCCAACAATGGGCACGAGATTAGGTAAGATCTCGACAAAGGTGATACGAAAGCGCGACTCACCCAGCACTTCGGCAGCTTTCACGAACTCTTTTTCGCGCAGGGCAAGGGTTTGTGAGCGAACCACCCGTGCGCCCCACGCCCACGAGGTGCAGCCAATAATGATGGCGATCGTCAGCGGTCCGGCTTCGCCGATAAATGCGGCGAGCACGAACAAGAGTGGGTATTGCGGGATCACCAACATAATGTTCATCGCGGCGGTGAGTACATCGTCAACCCAACCGCCTAAATAGCCGGCGGTAATACCAATTAAGGTGGCGAGCACACACACGGTGATGCCTGCCCCAAAACCCACCGCTAACGAAACACGGGCGCCATGTACTAACTGCGACCAGACATCACGACCCATACGGGTGGTACCAAGGACATGGTCGGCCTTTTTCGACATCAGTAGGGTGCGACGATCATCCGCTAAGTGTGTGGCGACCCAGCCGTCTGGATTTGCTTGCGCCGCTTTGACGATAAAGCTTGGGTATTCATGCGGGTTACCGGTGCGTTTATCAGGTGCATGCTGGGTTAATAAAGGCGCGAAGACCGCCATTAATATAAATAGGCCAACAATGATGGAGCCTGCGCGGGCAATTTTATTGCGTACTATAAGGGTGAGGAGATCTTTCATATTATTTGCCTCCTTTGCGCAGGCGTGGGTCAAGGACCACGTACAGCATGTCAGCAATTAAGTTAAACGAGAGCATAAACAAGGTCATAATCAGTAGCTGGCCTTGTAGGACTTGGTAGTCACGCGCGTTGATCGCATTCAAAAGCACTGAGCCAAGACCGGGGTAGTTAAAAATGATCTCCACAATCAGTTGGCCCCCGATGGCAATACCCAGCGACATCGATAGCGCAGTAACACTGGGCAAGAGTGCGTTCCGGGCGGCGTAGTTAAATACCACGCGGTTTTCACTTAACCCTTTGCCGCGGGCCATGGTGATGTAGTCTTCCGCAAGCAGGTTAATCATGTTGTTACGCATGTTGACCAAAAAGCCGCCGACTTGAATGATGGAGGCACAAAAAAGCGGGAGTACGGCGTGATAGGCCACATCTTTAATAAAGGCCCAGCTGGTCCAGTCAGGGGTGACGCCCGGCGTGTAGGCATATCCGGTTGGAAACCATTTCAGGCCAATGGCGAAAATAAACAGCGCTAACATCGCGATAACCACTTGAGGTACCGCTTGGATGATTAGCATTCCTGGGGTGATCACAGCATCGTATTTTCCGCCGCGCTTCCAAGCGGCAAAAATCCCCAAAATCGAGCCCAGCGAGAAGGACAGCAGCACTGCACTGCCGGCAAGAAACAGCGACCAGCCAAAGGCTTTGCCGAGGAGCTCGTTTACTGACAACGGATAAAACTGGATGGAGGTGCCTAAATCCCAGCTCAACACGTTTTTCATGTAGGTGAAATACTGCATATAGAGGGGGCCATCAACAAAGCCCAGCAGTTGTTTCATTGCCTCAATCCGCTCTGGAGTGACTTGCACCGAGGCGTTGGCAAACATCATGGTGACAGGATCACCGGGCATGGCACGAGGAATAATAAAATTGAGTGTTGCTGCCACTAAAAGGGCAATCATGTAAAAAGTTAGCCGTCGGAAAAAATAACCCATAACCCACACCTTACACAGCGAAGTGGTGATGTTCGTGGCGTGAACACCGTGGAAAAGCGGGCGCGCAAGGCGCCCGATATTGGTTACTGAACGGGCTTAAGGTCCAGCACATGAAGAAGACGCTCAGGAATGCCGGCCCAGATAGAGGGGCGACCTTTCGGATTGTCTTCGTTCCACCAACCGGTGAAGCGGGTGGTGTTGTATTGATACATTTGTGCACCAGAAAGCACCGGAATAGTGACCTGATCCTTGGCGATAATCGCTTGGATTTGGTGGGCAATTTCCAGCTGCTCAGCCTTGTCCGCGGTTTTGTAGAAGCTGTCTAACAGCTTGTCGAGCTCGGCATTTTGGTAGTAATGCATTGCGAACCGCGGCATGCCATCCCCTTCCTGTAAGTTGGAGTTATACGCGCTATTCCAATAGGTATAAGGATCAGCACCGTGGAAGTAGTTGGTGTAGGCGACGTCGTAGTCGGCTTCGAGCATCGCTTGGCGGTATACCGAGAAATCAGGGGTACGTGCTTTGGCTTTGATACCGGCCTCGGCAAGTTGCTCAACTGTTAGTTGAACGGTGTTGTTGAAATCGGTCCAGCCATTGGGGGATTGGATCTCGAGCTCAAACGACTTACCTGATGGCGTTTCCACAAAGCCATCGCCGTCTTGATCTTTAAAGCCGGCTTTAGCGAGCAGTGCTTTGGCGCCGTCTAGATCGTACGTATTGTATTGGCGATATTTTTCATGCACTGCTTCGTCGGACCAAGACTCAAAGGCATAACCTAAGCCAGAGGCGAAGTCGTTTACCGTACCACCACCATAAAACGCGATATCAATGATGGTTTGACGGTCCAGCGCCATCGAAAAGGCGCGACGGAAGTCGACATTGGTTAGCGCTTCACGCTTGGCAGGGTCTGGGTCATTAAAATTAACCATAAAGGCTTGGGTGCCGGCGGCAGGATACCAATAGTGATGGTTTGGATTAGCGGCGGCATAGGTGCGATCAATGTCAGGAATAAACGATGAGGTCCAGTCCATTTCGCCGTTGATCACTTTACTTAAAAACTGATCGTTATTGGCAATTTGTGGTACGCGCAGACAGTCAACATCGAGGTTGTCGTTATCCCAATAATGCGGGTTACGACATTGAATATAGAGCTGTGATGTGAAGGTATCGATGGTGGTGAAGGGGCCAGAGCCTACCGGGTTTTCATTGGTGTAAGACGCGGGCTCTTCAACATTTTTCCAGACGTGTTCAGGCACCACAGGTACTTTCGCAATTTCGTAGGGGACATTCGAGTTTGCCTCAGTGAGTTCAAAGCGGACGGTGTAGTCGTCTAGCTTCTTCACGTCATCAACCCATTGGTTAATCCCAGATTGATCCAACTCAGGGTGGTTTTTGACCAAATCAAACGAATACACCACATCATCGGCGGTATAGGCTTCACCGTCTGACCATTTCACCCCTTCGCGAAGGGTGAAGGTGACACTTTTCAGGTCATCCGCCATTTCATAGCCACTCGCGAGACGAAAGACAGGCTGGTTGCCTTTCATTTCGTTAAACACCACTAAAGGCTCATAGATAAAGTCAGTGGTGGTGTGCAGATAGGTAGCGCCGAGGAAAGGGTTAAAGTTACGGACAAAAGTATTGAATTCTTTCGGGTGGATAGTGAGCTCACTGCGCTCGGCGGCACTGACGCCAGCACTTGCGCTCAGCGCACCGATAATTGCAGAGGCAAGTAGGGTCTTGCTGGCAACTCTAATGTTACTCGAAAACATAGCCATTCCTTACTGTTGCTTTCAGTTCACGTGATGGATAGTGAGCTCGTTGCTTACAACCTTCGCGAGCTCAAGCTTACTGTGTTGCCGACCCTGACGTTGTGATTATGGATGGGATGCCCCAAGCGATACTTGTTGCTCCAGGCCAGCAAACAACTCCACTAAGCCCAAGTTAAGTGAAGGCTGCAATGTGAATAATCGTTAAAACCGTAAAAAAGCGCGACGTTGACGTTATTTTCGTTAAAAAAAACAGCTAAAAAGGTTGTCCGCTTCAGGATGCAATCACGATTCTCTCCTGATAACGACCCTGGATGGAATTATAATAATATAAAAATCATAAGGTTATGCTTAATTGTCTTTTGGGTGATGCATGTCACACGCCAAAACACGCTTATTTTTTAACGAGAAAAATAGGTATCTATTTTGTTGTGACAAGTCGCGCATTTCTGAGTTATATCCGACATAAAAGGGGATTTTTGCCAAGAAGCATTGCGATTGAAATGAGGTTGGTTCGCAAAGATTATTAATGAGCGATTTTAGCTCGTCAGTCAGAACACTTCAGTCAGAGGGCGTCAGTCAGAGGACAGGCACGTGAAGAGAACCGCCAATAGGACAGTCACCGAGGTTTGCTCACTTACTTCGATGCGCCTGTCCTGATAGGGCGCTAAAAGGGAGTGCTATAAGTGTCTGTCCCCACAAGAGCTGATAGTGTGTCGGACAGAACGAGGAGCCTGCGGCTAACATGTAGGTGCCTGTCCTTACAAAAATGAGAGCGCAAGAAGTACGACTGTCCTCATAAGAGACAGTGCCTGTCCCCGTAAGAGGGTGCCTTAAGAGGGTGCTTGTCAGGGTAAAAGTGCCTGTCCCCAGAAGCAGGGATGCTTAAGAGGGTGGAGAAACGATAGCGGGAACGAAGCAGTGCCTGTCCCGATAGGAGCTACCTGTCCCGATAGGAGAGGCACTGGGAGAGGGAGCGATTTGGCTGTGTTAGTCTTCTAGCAGTAGCTGGCGAAGTTGTTGGTAATAGGACTCCAGCTGAGTACGGGTCGTACTACGTTTGTCACAATGATCGAGGATAAAACGAATGGAGCTCAGCACTGTGCGCCATCGCGGGGTTTTTGGCAGGGTTTCGATGAGCAGGTACTTATCCAATGTGCGGGTTTGTAAGCTACTACGGTCAAGGTAGACGCGCCAAAGACCACTTTGCTCGGCAAAATCGAATTTGCTTTTGCCTGTGGCTTCTTCCCAGTAATGCAAGCTGGCTACCATGGCATCAACAATTAGCTGTCTGCGTGCGTTGGCTTTATCTTGTTGTTGGTGTTGCGCTTTTTCAGCGATAGCTTCAAATTCGCCCCCCATGGCTTTTAGCGTTTCAAGTTGGCGCGAGTCTCCGCCTAATGCGTAGCCAGATAAGGCTTCGATGGCGCTTTCTAGGCTCTGTATACGAGACTGAGACACGGGAGCGTCTGTGTTGATGACATACAGGCTATCAATGTCAGACTCTGCGGGAAAACGCAGCAGCATGCCGTCGACGTCTCGGGGACGTCCTTCAATATAAATGGTCAGTGGGCCTTGATAGCGCTCCATCTGATTGGCCTGCTCGGGCGCTCTCACTAAGGCTTGGCCATGCATCCGTTTTACCTCGTCTTGCTCACGCTCAAACAAGGAGGCTGCCGCTTGGTTAACAAAGCGAACCTGGCCATCTTTTCGCATACCTAACATAGCTTCAGGAGCGAGAGAGAGCTGTGAAATCAACCAAGACTGGGTTTCGAGTAGACTGGCCTGTTGCCGAGCACTTTGTTCAAGCGCCTGCTCGAGGCGTTGATTTTCTTGGCGGCGCTGTTCCGCTTGGCTAGCGGCAAGATGTGTTGCTATCCGTGCGGCGAGCTCTCTTTTATCAAAGGGCTTACAGAGATAATCATTCGCGCCGACCTCAAAGCCATAGATGCGATCATCAGGCTGATTTAAGGCCGTTAGCATGATAATCGGAAGTGCAGCATGGTCATAGCGTGCACGCAGCTGCTCACAGACCTCGAATCCACTCATTCCGGGCATTAGCACATCGAGTAAGATGAGATCTGGCTTTGTGGTGGCGATATGATCAATCGCTGTACGTCCATCACTGGCTGTACTGACCTGATAGCCTTCAATATTAAGAAAACTGGTCAGCACTTGTTGGTTGGTTGGCTCATCATCGACCACTAAAATATGTAAGCCATTGTGATTATGCTGGCTTTGCGAAACAACGTCCGAAGAGGAGTGAGCGAGGGTCTCTCGCGTGTCATCTTGATGAATGTGTTGGGTAGAGACGGCGGAAAGCTCGGTGGTCAACACCGGAGGCTCATTGACGCTCGGAAGGGTGAAGCTAAAGGTGGTCCCCACTTGCGGCTGACTACTGACGTACAGCTGGCCGCCCATCAGCTCAACAAGTTGACGACTGATGGATAGACCGAGGCCTGCGCCGTGTTGATAATGATAGTGGCTACTCACTGCTTGTGCGAGCGGTTCAAAAACGGTGCTTAGCTGTTCCGCGGGGATCCCTTTACCCGTATCAACCACTTGGATGCGAACGCGATCGTCCAAGGTGTCGGCGCTAATAACAATCTTACCCGCATCGGTGAACTTAATCGCATTTCCCAGTAAATTGTACATAACTTGCTCAAGCCGTTGGGGATCCGCGTGTACCCAGATTGGCGTGTCGCTAAGCTGATTAATGATGTCTAGCGGCTTCTCTTTTTTAAGGTGCTTGGCGAGTGACAGCACAAGCTGTGTGATGGCGTTGAGATTGACAGGACCTTGCTCCAAATCCAATTGCCCATAGCGCATTTTATGGTAGTCCAAGAGATCATCAACCAACTTGGCCAAGCGCTGGCCGCTGTTGACGATAATCGACAGTTGATACTGATGATCGCGACTAACCGGACCGTTCGCACCGTCAATCAGTGCTTCGGCAATCCCTATCATGCCGTGTAAGGGGGTGCGAAGTTCGTGAGAGGTGGTGGCCAGGAATTCATCTTTCAGCTTGTTGGCGACATGCAGCTCTTCATTCTGAGCACGTATGGTGGTGATGTTAGCTTCTAAGGCCTGGTTTTGTTGGCGTATTAAGGCCAGTTTTTCGCGAATGGCATGGCGCATGCGGGCAAAGCTCACCGCCAAACGCCCGATTTCATCACGACGACGCGTGTGGTGGATTTGGGTATCAAGGTCACCTGCACTGACTTTTTCTGCCGCCCATGTAAGCTGAAGCAGTGGGCGAGTAATAAAGTTGGACATATAGTGCGAGGCAATGACCACCGCCAGAATCGCAAGTAACATGGCAACGATAAAAAGCTGTTGCAGCTGGTGGATTCGAGCGTAGGCCACTTGCGTAGGGACTTCAGCCACTAGCCCCCATTTGAGACCGTGGGCGTGAATGGGGGTGTAGGCAGCGAGCATAGTTTGGCCTGATTGGGTTTGATAGCGGGTGACGCCCGTTTCTCCGGCTAATGCTTTTTCTATGGCAGGCGTGTTATTGACAAGCTGACTGTTGCTGGTTGAATGCGCTCGAGTCTTGCCGTCATCGCCGACGAGGTGTGTTTCAATTGCATTGGTTTCTCTGGGGGCCATTAGCCTGGTAAGGGCATGATTAGGAAGCCGGAAGATCGCGTAGCTATGCAGGTACCCTTGCTGAATAATGGGGGCGCCAAGCCATGCAACGGGTGCGTCGGTATCTTCAGCAGAAAAGTCCGAGATAATCACCTTAGGCGTCGGATCTAACTTCCCTTTTGTTTGTTGCGTTTGCTGTTTTAGGGCCGCGAAAGTGTGTCCCAGTCGTGCATTGCGATGCGGGCCTGAGAGTAGGTTAGTGCCAAAATTGTCCAGCTTTTTCACCGAATAGGTGACGTTGCCTTGCTTGTCGACTAAGAGGAGGTCGTCAAAATCTGCGCGAGCGAGCAAAGCTTGATAAGCGCGGTGGTAGCGTTTGTGTAGCAGCCGATAACGCTCGGTGGCGGAATAATTGGGATCGTCCTTGTGCACAGGTGTTTTGACCCCTTCACCGGACCCAAGGTAATAGCGGCGTTGTGCGTAATCACGAGCGGCGTCGATGTTTGGTCGTAGTCGCTGAAAAGCATTGACCAAACCATAAAAATGCCCACCACTGGCGTAGGCGAGCTCTGAAGCAACAAATCCAAGGACTTCCGCCTCTTTCGCCTCAAAGTAATCGTTGATTTGCTGCTGCTTACCGTCGCGAACCGATAAAAGGTGTGCCGTGCTTTGTTCTTGTAGATCTTGGCTATGGGCGTTAAGAAAAAACAAGGCGACCAAAATCAGAGGGAGGAGGCTCAATAGCAGGAAGGCCAGCATCAAGGTGTGATGGAGGCGTTTAAATGGGTAAGCAGTAAACAAGGTTTTCATAAGCAACAGCATCTTCCCTACAGCAACGTTCCAATGTCGTGGCCAGCGTCTACGCCTCTGATGAGCCTGTTTCTCGCGCGACGACACGACAATCATTGTCTGCCTTGACGTTACTGAGTTTTTTCGCTTTGACAAGGAAGTCGCGATGGAAGCGTGTGGATCGACGCACTTTTCCGTGTATCGCTGCAAGATTGCGTATGTTTTGCCCACGTTATTTCATGGAACAACGGTCAAATAAAAAGGCCTCGACAGATGCCGAGGCCTTTAGCATTCCGAAAGCAAACGGAATTAGTACTGAGGTTTGGTCGCCGGTGCGTAGGCAGACGCTCGTGCCTCTGCGCTTCCCGCCGCTTTCGCTTCTGGGTTAGGCGCTTTAAAGGCAGCGACTGCCACAGGGCTGTCATCCATCGGTTGGATCGGTGCCGGCGCTTTCATCATTGGTGATGTGGCGCGGCGGTATTGAATCGTTGCCGTCGGGGCGTTGATTTCCGCTTCGCGCTCAATCACTTTCTCGGTCACCAAATCGACCTCTGAGTCTTGCTCAGGGGTTGTCGCTGGCGCGTCTGGCGTCGCGACCTTAGGCGCAGCGTCGATCACAGGTGTTGCTTGGTTTTGTGCCGGTTGCGGTGCAGGCTCAGGGGTGTTTATCGAAGCCATCGGTTGGGTCGACACTGTGTCCGTCTCCTCCGATTTAGCTTGCATGATAATGACTTTACCCATGGCCATTTCTGGACGAGCAACACCACTGACAATGGCCTTATTGTTTTGGCGCTTGTCTTGGCGGCGGCGATCTTGCTTCACTTTCACCGGTTGCTCTGCCGACCACACCTTGCCCATCGCCATTTCGGGTGATGCCATACCGGTGGTGAGTGGCATTGGGCTTTTCACCATTGGGCGACGGCGACGACGCTGTCCACTGGCGCGAAGGTGGCGCGGTGAGCGACGGTTACGGCGCTTGTCCTGCTGACCTTCTTTCTTCGCGTTATCAGGCTGCTGCTTGGCTTGTTGTGCCACTTCCGCCCCGACCTGTTGCAAGTCTTTGCTTTGATCAGATGTAGTGTCTGTGGTGGCTTGCGTCTCCGCATTGTCTTTGTTGATACGCACGCTGCGGTTCAGCTTACGACGCTGGCGACGTTGTTTAACCTGTTCGGTTTTCTCCGCCTTTTGGTCTTGCTGCTTGTTGCCTTTATCCGCATTGTCAGACTGTGGCTTGTTTACCTTGGCCTCATCTTGTTGCGTCGTAGGCTTTTTCGCTTTGTCGTTGCGGTTATCGTTACGGGTTTTCTTCCCTTTACGATTGTTATCGCGACGCTCTTCTTGCGGCTTATTCTGGCGGCGTTGTTTGTTGTTACGTCCACGTTCGCCGTTGTTGCTATCACTTTGCTCATCGCGGTTTTGTGGCTTATGGCCACGCGACTTATTGCGTTGGTTATGTGAGTCGTGTGATGGCTTCTGGTTTTGCTTCGTCTGAGCTGGCTCAGGTGCAGCGGCAGGCTGTGACGACGCGGTTGCTGTATCCTCTGCTGGCGCGGCAAACAGGCGAGAGAAAAACTTACCAACTGTCGCGAACAGGCCTGGCTTGGCTGTCTCGGCTTCAGTGGCAGACGTGGTGGTTTTGGTTGCGCTTGGTGCCGGCGAGCTTGGCGCTGCAAACCCTTGTAATACAGGTTCTTCACGTTTTTTCGCTGGACGCGCTTGTTGTGGCTCTTCGCGTGCTTCTACTTCTCTGAGCGCATCAATCTGGCTTGGCAGCTGATAAGACAGGTTCGCCATTTCTTCACCGCCGCGGACGCGAACCACATCAAAGTGTGGCGTCTGCATGTCGGCATTGGGTACCACGACCACTTTGACATTGTGGTATTTCTCAATGTGCTGGACCGAGCGGCGTTTTTCGTTAAGTAGGTAAGAGGCGACGGGGACAGGGACGATACCCAGTACTTGCGCCGTGTTCTCTTTCATTGCCTCTTCTTCCATCAAACGAAGAATGGACAATGCTAGCGATTCGTTATCACGAATTACACCAGTGCCTTTACAGCGCGGGCAGATATGATGACTGGCTTCTGCCAGAGACGGGCTGAGGCGCTGACGTGACATTTCCAGCAAACCAAAGCGTGAAATGCGGCCAATTTGTACCCGTGCACGGTCCATGCGGACAGAGTCACGCAATTTGTTTTCCACCTCGCGCTGGTGGCGGACAGGGGTCATATCGATGAAGTCGATCACGACCAAACCACCCAAGTCACGCAGACGCAATTGGCGTGCAATCTCTTCTGCTGCTTCGATGTTGGTTTGGCGAGCCGTCTCTTCAATATCACTGCCTTTGGTGGCTCGGGCAGAGTTAATATCGATTGAGGTTAGGGCTTCGGTAGGATCAATGACAATTGAGCCACCTGAGGGTAAGCGCACTTCGCGTTGGAAAGCAGATTCGATCTGACTTTCAATCTGATAGTGGCTAAATAGCGGCACTTCGCCTTCATAAAACTTGATGCGGCTGACAAAGTCAGGACGAACCAGTTTGATGTGCTCTTGGGCGCGTTGGAAGACCTTCTCACTGTCGATCAAGATTTCACCGATATCACGGCGCAGATAGTCACGGATTGCACGGGCAATCACGTTACTTTCTTGATGGATCAGGAAAGGCGCAGGGTTGGCGCCAGCCGCTTCTTTCACCGCTTGCCAATGATTGAGCAGGACTTTCAAATCCCATTCAAGCTCTTCGGCCGATTTACCCACACCTGCAGTGCGTACAATCAAGCCCATCCCTTGTGGCAGTTCGAGGCCAGACATGGCTTCTTTTAGCTGACTGCGTTCTTCCCCCTCGATGCGACGAGAAATCCCGCCAGCACGTGGGTTGTTTGGCATTAATACCAAATAGCTGCCCGCAAGCGAGACAAATGTAGTCAGTGCAGCCCCTTTGTTGCCGCGTTCTTCTTTGTCCACTTGGACAATCACTTCCTGGCCTTCTTTCACCACATCTTTGATGTTTGGACGGCCTTGATAGGTGTAACCGGAAGGGAAGTATTCGCGAGCAATTTCTTTTAGAGGGAGAAAACCGTGTCGTTCGGCGCCATAGTCAACAAATGCCGCTTCCAGGCTAGGTTCGATACGGGTAATGCGTCCTTTATAGATATTAGCTTTTTTCGATTCATGGCCAGGACTCTCGATATCGAGATCGTATAGCCGTTGACCGTCAACCAATGCGACGCGCAACTCTTCCTTCTGAGTTGCGTTAATCAACATTCTTTTCATCTGATTTTTCTCATTTATTTATCGTTGTTATTAGCGGTTGATGACGAGAGCAGTCGTCAATGCTGCCTGACCCCAAGTCTGATATGGTGCAGCCTCCCGGCTGGAGAAAATCAGGGGTGCGCTCGGGCAAGTTTTAATCGGCCAGCTGCAACGGTTTTTATGGCTCACCGGATTACGCAGTTGGCGTCCGCCGTTTTTACCGATGGCGGAGAGCTCTGACACTGACTAACAGTCTCGTGTCAACACACTAAACGGGTGCTTTTGGTTTACGTCTTACGCCAATTGCCGCGTAACGCCTTAAAAGCATTCGGAATTATGGTTCTTTTACGGATATAACCGTATACAGCTATCACTTGATTGACTCATCGCAGACCAGGCCTTTTGTCGAAAAGTGCATGTTCCACTGATGAAATCGCTGTCACAGGCGATAAGCTGTGTTTCAGATAAGCGTTTGCTTTTCTGATTAACGCCGCAACTATAGCAGGGAGACTAAAGTCCAGCAATCGGCTTTATTCGCTTATGTTGTGTTGGTAGTAAAACCGCGCAGATGTGGTGTTTTTTTGCACGATAATGCCTTGTGCCGCTCGCGGTTACAGGGGGGGAACACAACCCGCTGCTGTGCTCAGTGAGGGGTGACTTGCCGTAGCAGGTGCATGTCGCTGTGCTTAGCGGTAGAATGAAGGTTATGACAGAACAAAAAACTCAAGTGCGATTCATCGACATCGATGACGACATCGCCGGCCAACGAATTGACAATTTTCTGCGAAATCAGCTGAAAAACGTCCCAAAAAGTATGATTTATCGCGTACTTCGTAAAGGAGAAGTGCGAGTTAATAAAAAACGCATAAAACCAGAGTATAAGCTGCAAGCCGGAGATGTGGTGAGGGTGCCTCCCATCCGCCTTCCAGAGCGCGATGAGAAAGCCGCGCCCAGTACTAAATTAGACAAAGTGGCCGCGCTTGAGCATTGCATTCTTTATGAAGATGACCATCTGTTGGTGCTCAATAAACCTTCGGGGACAGCGGTGCACGGAGGAAGTGGGTTACAATTTGGGGCAATAGAAGCGATGCGCGCGCTTCGCCCTAAGGCACGTTTTTTGGAGCTCGTACACAGGATCGATCGAGATACGTCTGGGATTTTGCTGATTGCGAAGAAACGTTCCGCGTTGCGTCATTTGCAAGCGCAATTTCGCGAAAAAACAGTACGTAAAGACTATTACGCCTTGGTGATGGGCAAATGGCCCGCTAAACAGCGCAAAGTAACGGCACCTTTATTGAAAAATGAGGTGAACAGTATTGTACGCGTCAATCCTAAGGGTAAGCCGTCAGAAACCCGTTTTAAAGTGCTTGAAAGCTTCGCTGAAGCAACCTTAGTGCAAGCAAGCCCTGTGACTGGGAGAACGCATCAAATTCGTGTGCACGCTCAGTATATGGGTCATCCGTTGGCGTGGGACGATCGTTATGGCGATCCACGTTTTGATGCGTATACCAAGTCGTTTGGGCTGGATCGTTTATTTTTACATGCGGCCACCATCCGCTTCCTACATCCGGGCAAGGATGAAAGCATGACGCTTAATGCGCCGATGGAGCCTAAGCTTGAGCGGGCGCTTGAGGGACTAAGGGCGAAAACAGCATCACTCAGAGGTTAAAGTAATGACAGTTGAATCACCGTTTACTTCCCCTTGGCAACCTGGCGCAAGCGAGATCAAGCAACCGTCGCATTCCGTGATTGCGCCATATTCACTGTTAATTTTTGACTGGGATGGCACTGTGATGGATTCGATTGGGCGCATTGTCTCAAGCCTGGACGCCGCGGCTAGGCTGACTGAGCAGTTGCCTATATTGCCACCAGAACGCTTGCAAACCATGATTGGCCTGAGTTTAGAAAAAGGTTATCAACGACTTTACCCTGATGCAGATCCAACATGGTATGCCGATTGGATTCACCACTATCGCCAACAGTTTGTGCACGATAACCCGACGCCGTGTCAGCTATACCCTGGCGTGAAAGACACCCTTATCTCTTTGAGAGCGCAGGGTTTTACGCTCGCGGTGGCAACTGGGAAATCACGCGCTGGGCTTGATCGGGCGATGGCCGAGACGGGAACTCAGGATTTGTTTTCGGTGACGCGATGCGCCGATGAAACGGCTTCTAAGCCGGATCCTCAAATGTTGGATGAAGTGTTAGCGCAAACAGGTATTCCACGTGATAAAGCACTGATGATTGGTGATACCGGCCATGATATGCAATTGGCCATCAATGCGGATATGGCAAGGCTCGCGGTTACTTGGGGCGTAGAAGACTCTGCCAGCCTTTCGACCTATGAGCCAGTTGCCGTACTAAACAGCCTAAACGAGCTGGTGATGGAGAGAGTATAGTACTTGTTAAGGTCTGAACGCTATCTTGCAGTCCCCAAAGATATAGACCATGATGAGTCAAGGTTTAGATGGAAGCGAAAAAAATGAATAGAAAAATTGAAACTTATGGCGTTCAATCGATCCAAAGACCAAAAATTAAAGCGAAGAAAAGCATTGATCTATCGGGCGATCTTGGACGTCAGATTATTAAGTCTGAGACTAAACTGGCTTTACGAACACACGCGAATACGTTTAAAAAGCTAGCGGATATGTGATGGATATCATTTGTTTCCCATTCGAGCGCGTTATTGAGATAAACGCTTTTATCTTAGCGTCTGGTCCCGGGATGCAAGGAGCTGTAGATCTCGGGAAACTACAAGGTGCGTTGAGTAGAATTGATAATGCAATTATCTACGATGGGTTGGATGACGTATTTGAAATCGCCGCAAAATACACAGCATGTATTGCAGTCGCGCACGCGCTTCCAGATGCAAACAAGCGTACTGGCCTAGCGGTCGCTCTAGAATACCTGTCGCTCAACGATTTCGAAATCGTACATGATAACGATCTTCTTGCGGATGCTGTTCGAGACCTTGTTGTGGGAGAAATCAATGAACTAGACTTCGCTGATGTGCTCTACGCACAATATGCGAGAGTATAAATAGTATTCCATCTATGTTGCTTTAAGACAGGGAGCGCCGATTTAGCACATCATAGCCACTAGATCACGAATATACCTTCCTTTTCTAACATTTCACGCAAGCGTATCAGTGGGAGGCCCACAAGGGTATTCGGATCACGCCCGTGCATGGCATTGAAAAGGGCAATGCCCAAACCTTCACATTTAAAGCTGCCAGCACAATCTAGCGGCAGCTCTTTGTCGATATAACGAACGATTTCTTGTTCGCTTAGCTCACGAAAATCGACATGAAAGGGCTCAACGTCCGATTGATGCTCTCCCGTATCACTATTAATCAACGCGATTCCTGTGTAAAAGGTGACTTGCTTGCCGCTTGCGCGTTTTAGCTGTTCGATCGCCACCTCTCGCTCATGCGGCTTGCCTAATACCTCCTCGTCAATTACACACACTTGGTCTGAACCGATAATGAGCGCATTATCGAATAGCGGCATCCCCGCCATGGCTTTTTCGAGTGCCAAGCGTTCAACCATGTCGGTGGCACGCTCGTTTTCATGCCGGCTTTCATCGATCGCCGGCGCGAATGCAGTAAACGGAAGCGCAAACTTTTTAAAGATGGCTTGACGATACGGTGAGCTTGAAGCCAGCACAATTTTGGGAGGTTGCGTCGTGTGCATGATCGTTCCTTATATTGCGCGCAGTTGAAGGTGACTAAACAATCTGCGTGGTCGATGATTGTTTATTTTCAACTCTCAGTCTAACCTGAAAAAATAGCGGGCGCGACTTTGAGTCGGGCAAAGCGGGAGAGGTATGTCTGGCTGGCTTGTTGACCGCGGTGAAAGGGTTGGTTTTCATCGTTGTCGGTCTGAGTAAACGAGGCGCCAGAGGCATCCCGATCACCAATGGCTTGTGCGCTTTTGTCTCTATCATCCTTTCGCGCCTGACACAGGTAACATTTTCTTTGACTCCAGCGCATTTGGAGGCTAATATTCGCGCCCTATGCAGAAGGTAAAGCTACCGCTGACGGTTGATCCGTTCCGTTGTGCACAAAAGCAACTTGACTATGATGGTATTGTAGACAAGCAGCGTTTAGTGCGTCTCGGTGAGGCAACCCAAAGCATCGATAGTGATGCGGAAGTGATGCTTTCGTTCGACATTGACGCCCAAGGGCTCAAAACTGTCACCGGTCGTGCGACCGTAACAGTGAGTCTTGAGTGTCAACGTTGTTGGGAACCATTTTCATATCGCTGTGAAACTGAATTCGTTTATAGCCCGGTTTTCAATGATGACCAGGTTGGCAATTTACCGGATGCTTATGAGCCGGCATTAGTCGACGAAAACGGTGAGATTGATCTGATTCAATTAGTCGAAGACGAGTTGATTGTGGCCTTGCCACAAGTCGCCATGCACGAAGACACCGACTGTAAGGTCAGTGCAGACAACATGGTGTATGGGGAAATCCCACTTGCTGATGAGCGTCCAAATCCGTTTGCCGTACTAAAAAACTTAAAGCAAAGTAACGAGGAGTAGGGTCAATGGCCGTACAAAAGAACCGTAAAACCCGTTCTAAGCGTGGTATGCGTCGTTCACACGATGCACTGGGTACTCAAGCTGTATCTGTAGACAAAACTAGCGGTGAAACTCACCTGCGTCATAACATGACGGCAGATGGTTTCTATCGCGGCCGCAAGGTTATCAACAAGTAAGGTTGACCCTTGACTAGGTTAACCATTGCACTCGATGCGATGGGCGGGGATTTCGGTCCCCAAGTCACAGTGCCTGCCTCCGTGCAGGCATTGTCGCATTTTGCGGACCTAAATGTGATCCTGGTGGGGGACCAATCTCGCATCCAGGCGTCACTGAATCAACGCCATGCCCAGCATCATTCCCGACTATCTATCGTCCATGCCCCGGACGTTATTCCTAATGACATGCGACCATCCACGGCGCTGCGTCGCAGCCATGGCACGTCTATGCGTGTCGCACTGGAAAAGGTGGCCAGTGGTGAAGCAGATGCGTGTGTGAGTGCGGGCAATACCGGCGCGCTTATGGCGCTATCCAAATACTTGCTCAAGCTCTTACCCGGCATCGACCGTCCCGCTCTAGTGACAGCCTTACCAGGTGCTAATTATCAACGTAAATGGTTGCTGGATTTAGGCGCCAATGTGGCCTGTGATGCCGATACCTTATTCCAATTTGCAGTGATGGGCGCGGTGTTGGCGGAGGCTGAATTGGGGTATACACCTCGAATCGGGCTGCTAAACATTGGTGAAGAAGCGATCAAAGGGAATGACTTGGTGCGCCGCTGTGCCGATCTCTTGCAGCAAAGTGAGGCAGTGCGGTATACCGGCTACGTTGAGGGCGATCAAATCTATACAGGCGAGACCGATGTGATTGTCTGTGATGGCTTTGTCGGCAACGTGGCGTTAAAAACCAGCGAAGGTGTCGCACGCTTGATCATCGACAAGGTGAAAGCCCATCTCCACCCGCATCCTATTAAGCGTTGGATCGCGAAATGGCTATTTTCTGATCTTTTAAATCAACTCCAACAGCTGAAACCCGACCAGTACAACGGCGCAAGTTTGCTAGGATTGCGCGGCATCGTTGTAAAAAGTCACGGACGCGCTGATATCGCCGCTTACGAAAACGCTATTTTTGAAGCGGTGCACGAGGTCGAACGGCAAATCCCAACTAAGATAAGTGACCGTTTAGAGGCAGTTCTTCTCGAGAGGCATTAGTAGTCTTCATGTATAGTAAGATTTTGGGCACAGGCAGCTATTTGCCTGAACAGGTTCGCACCAATGCTGACCTTGAACAGATGGTAGACACCAGTGATGAATGGATTGTGACCCGTACGGGGATCAAAGAGCGTCGCATTGCTGCACCCACAGATACCGTTGCCTCGATGGCTTATCAGGCCGCCGTGCAGGCGATAGAGATGTCTGCCATTGATAAACATGACATTGACCTGATTATTGTGGCGACCACCAGTGGTGAGCGTGCCTTTCCCGCTGCCGCTTGTGATGTGCAAGCGATGTTGGGGATTAAAGGCTGTCCCGCTTTTGATATTGCGGCGGCATGCTCTGGGTTTGTGTATGCGTTAAGTGTCGCGGATCAATATGTTAAAAACGGGTTAGCCAAAAATGCACTGGTTGTGGGCGCTGATCGCCTTTCACATACCTGTGATCCCGATGATCGCTCCACCATCATTTTGTTTGGTGATGGTGCAGGCGCGGTCGTGCTTTCCGCCGATGAAAATGATGGCATTTTGTCCACCCACTTAAAAGCCGACGGTAAATTTGGCGAGCTCTTGAAACTTAAGTATCCAGAGCGTGGTCAATCGTTAGAGGCCGATGAAGCTTGGCTTTATATGGCGGGGAATGAAGTCTTTAAAGTGGCGGTGACACAACTGGCCAATATTGTGACAGAAACGCTTCAGGCCAACCAAATTGAAAAGACAGACATTGACTGGTTGGTGCCGCATCAGGCCAATTACCGCATTATTAAAGCGACAGCGAAAAAACTGTCGATGTCGATGGATCAAGTGGTATTGACGCTTGACCGTCATGGCAATACGTCGGCAGCGTCAGTACCGACCGCACTGGATGAGGCGGTACGTGATGGGCGTATTCAACGCGGACACACCGTGTTACTCGAAGCCTTTGGTGGTGGTTTTGCGTGGGGATCCGCGCTCGTAAGATTCTAAAATTAATAGGAAAACAGCTATGTCTTCAACAGCTAGTTCTTCAACAGCGACGTCTTCAACTGCGATTGTTTTTCCCGGTCAAGGCTCCCAAACCGTGGGTATGCTCGGGGAGATCGCCGAACAATATGGTGTTGTCCAGCAGACGTTTGCAGAAGCCTCAGAAGTGCTTGGCTATGACCTTTGGGCATTGGTCCAGCAAGGGCCAGAAGCGGATTTAAATGAAACGCACCGCACACAGCCAGCTTTGTTGACGGCGTCTGTGGCTATTTGGCGCGTCTGGCAATCACAAGGTGGTGCCGCGCCCGCGATGCTTGCTGGCCATAGTTTGGGTGAATATTCTGCTTTGGTTTGTGCGGGTGTATTGGATTTTAAAGAAGCCGTTAAGCTTGTCGAGCTGCGCGGTCAATTGATGCAAGAGGCGGTCCCAGCCGGTGTGGGAGCGATGTCGGCAATTATTGGCTTGGATAACGATGCGATTGCGGCAGCCTGTGAGCAAGCGGCGCAAGGCCAGGTGGTCTCACCGGTTAACTTCAACTCGCCAGGCCAAGTGGTCATTGCGGGTAATAAAGAAGCGGTGGAGCGCGCCAATGCGTTGTGTAAAGAGGCGGGTGCAAAACGTGCATTACCGCTGCCAGTGTCGGTGCCTTCTCACTGTGCGCTGATGAAACCGGCAGCAGAAAAACTGGCGCAAGCACTGGAATCTGTCACGTTTAATGCGCCACGTACTCCTGTGGTCAACAACGCTGATGTGGAAACGCCGATAGAGCCGGCTGCAATTAAAGAAGCCTTAGTGCGTCAATTACATAGCCCGGTGCGCTGGACCGAAACGGTTGAGCATATGGCGGCTGAAGGGGTGGAACAGCTGTTGGAATTTGGCCCAGGTAAAGTACTGACTGGCTTGACCAAACGCATCAACAAGGCGTTGAGCAGCGCGGCCGTCAATGATAGCGCCAGCCTCGCCACTGCGAAGGCATAAACCGTATTACGAAGACACTTTTTGACTGCCGGTGCATGCCGGCAGAATCAACTAAAAGGGTAACCGAATGAAACTAGACGGAAAAGTAGCGCTGGTGACAGGCGCAAGCCGTGGGATCGGCCGAGCAACGGCAGAGCTTTTAGCGGAGCGTGGTGCCACCGTGATTGGTACGGCGACCAGCGAAAAAGGCGCCGCTGCAATTAGCGATTATCTCGGTGAAAACGGTAGAGGCCTGGCACTCAATGTGACCTCGCCAGAGTCGGTCGCAGAGGTGCTTGATACGATCAAAAAAGAATTTGGCGACGTTGATATTCTGGTTAACAACGCGGGTATCACTCGTGATAACCTATTGATGCGGATGAAAGACGATGAGTGGCAGGACATTATGGACACCAACTTAACGTCAATCTTCCGTTTATCAAAGGCAGTATTGCGTGCGATGATGAAAAAACGCTGTGGCCGAATCATTAATATTGGTTCTGTGGTCGGTGTGATGGGTAATGCGGGACAGGCAAATTATGCGGCAGCAAAAGCCGGCGTGATTGGCTTTACCAAATCCATGGCACGTGAGGTGGCTGCGCGTGGCATCACAGTGAATACAGTCGCGCCTGGTTTTATCGAAACCGATATGACCAAGGCGCTAAATGATGAACAGCGCGCTGCGACGCTGGCACAAGTGCCAGCAGGGCGTTTGGGTGATCCAAAAGAGATTGCTGCAACGGTGGCGTTTTTAGCCTCTGATGATGCTGCTTATATGACGGGCGAGACCTTGCACGTCAATGGCGGTATGTACATGATTTGATCGAGACCGTTGCAATCTCGAATGACACACGTCAAACTCCGATTGATTTGTCCCCAAATCGTGGTTTGACCAGCCGTGGAGGTCTTGCAACTTCCACATTAATGAATAAACTACAGCACATATCGCATCTGCGAATCTTGTAAGGACTAGTATTAATATGAGCAACATCGAAGAACGCGTAAAGAAAATCATCGTTGAGCAACTAGGTGTCGACGAAGCAGAAGTGAAAAACGAAGCTTCATTCGTAGACGACTTGGGCGCGGACTCTCTGGATACCGTTGAGCTGGTAATGGCTCTTGAAGAGGAATTCGATACAGAGATTCCAGATGAAGAAGCAGAGAAGATTACTACTGTACAGGCAGCTATCGACTACGTTGTCGGCGCTTCAGCGTAATCTCAGAATCCTACCAGGCGGTCTCCTCGACCGCCTGTGTTCTTTTTAAGCTATTCTAATTTCCAAACTTATATTCTCCGGAGAATATCATCGTGTCTAAGCGTCGTGTTGTTGTGACTGGCATGGGTATGTTGTCACCCGTGGGTAACTCAGTTGAGTCTTCATGGAAAGCTCTGCTAGCCGGGCAAAGCGGTATCTCAGCGATTGAGCATTTTGATGCCACTAACTTTGCTACTCAATTTGCGGGCATGGTTAAGGACTTCAATTGTGAAGACTACATGTCGAAAAAAGATGCACGAAAAATGGACTTGTTCATTCAATATGGCATTGCTGCCAGTGTGCAAGCCATTAAAGACTCCGGACTGCAAGTTGATGACAACAATGCACACCGTATTGGTGTCGCGATAGGTTCAGGCATTGGTGGTCTTGGTTTGATTGAACAAAACCATCGTGCGTATATGGAGAAGGGTCCACGTAAAATCAGCCCCTTCTTTGTCCCATCAACCATCGTTAATATGATTGCAGGGCACGTGTCGATTAATTACGGCATGCGTGGCCCAAACATCTCGATTTCCACCGCATGCACCACAGGCCTGCATAATATTGGTCATGCCGCCCGTATGATTGCATACGGTGATGCAGACGCTATGGTGGCCGGCGGCGCAGAGAAAGCCTCTACCGAGCTTGGTATTGGCGGTTTTGCCGCCGCCAAAGCATTATCAACACGTAACGATGATCCACAGTCGGCCTCTCGCCCATGGGACAAAGATCGTGATGGTTTTGTGCTGGGTGATGGTGCTGGCGTCATGGTGCTTGAAGAATATGAACACGCGAAAGCACGTGGCGCGACCATTTACTGTGAATTAGCCGGTTTTGGCATGAGCGGGGATGCTTACCATATGACGTCACCCAGTGAAGATGGCTCAGGGGCGGCACTGGCGATGGAAGCAGCGATTCGTGATGCGGGGATTAACCCAGCACAAATCGGTTACGTTAACGCGCACGGTACCTCGACACCGGCAGGCGATGTGGCGGAAAGTAAAGCGATCCGTCGTGCAATGGGCGAGGCGGCGGACAGTGTATTGGTCTCTTCAACCAAGTCGATGACCGGTCATTTGCTCGGTGCGGCAGGCTCTGCTGAGTCAATTATCACTGCCATGTCGCTGATTGATCAAGCCGTACCACCAACGATCAACCTTGATAATGTCGATGAGGGTTGCGATTTAGATTACGTACCGCACGAAGCGCGTGACGTAAAAATGGAGTACGCCTTGTGTAACTCCTTTGGTTTTGGTGGCACCAACGGCTCTTTGATCTTCAAAAAGCTGTAATACGCATAGGCGTTTATACAGCCTAAAAAGAGTCTGCTATAGTAACGGCCCGACGATTCGGGCCGTTTTTTATTGTCGGTAAGGTTTTTATTGTCGGTAAGAATAGTTGACTGTCGAGGTTGATAAATGATCTGGGTAAACGGACATCCTTGTCGCGAATTAGCGGTCGCTGACCGAGGGCTCCAATTTGGTGATGGTTGCTTTACCACTGGCCATGTGTATCAGGGGCTATTACTTGATCGCGATGCACATATACTGCGTTTACAAAGCACTTGTGAGCGATTAGCCATTCGCGAGGTTGATTGGTCGGCACTCGCGATAACGCTCGATCAAGCGTGTCAGTATTCGCAGGATGAACAGGTGTTGAAGGTGATTATCACCCGAGGCCAGGGGGGACGCGGTTACAGTCCCAAAGGCTGCTCGTCGCCAACCGTCATTGTTAGCCTGCATCCGTTTCCTCGCCATTATCATCATTGGCAACAGCATGGGGTGGCGTTGGCGACGACGCAGATGCAACTTGGCGCGTCACCATTTGCGGGGCTTAAACATCTCAATCGGTTAGAGCAGGTGCGTCTAAAGCTGGCACTGGAAGACGTGGAGGCCGATGATTTCGTGGTCGCGGACATGTTTGGCAACCTGGTTGAGACCACGGCGTCCAATCTTTTCTGGTGCCAAGACCATGTCATTTATACACCTGATTTGGCATATGCCGGTGTGGCGGGACTGATGCGAGAAAAAGTGATGGCCGTGATTGAAGGTTTCACGGACTACCAATGTAAAACGGTCGCGGTCGATGAGACGGCGCTGTGGCGTGCCGATGAAGTGTTTATTTGCAATACCTTGATGAAGGTGGTGCCAGTGACATCCATCAATGAAACAAGTTATAAAACGCATACGCTGACAAGGCGATTACAACAGAGGTTAAACGCGTGCTAAAAAAGCGATTTTTGGGGCTGGTGAGCGTATTGATGGCGATAGTCTTGGCCTCAGTCGCTGGGGTGCTTTGGCAAACGAAGGCGTTTATTTCCACGCCGTTATCCTTGCAGACGCCTCAGCTATTCACCGTACCTAGCGGTGCACATTACCATAAGGTCATTGCAAAATTTGAAGACAACGGTTGGATGACATCAAGCATCTGGTCGAAGTTTGCGCCACGGGTTTATCCAGAGCTGACTCGAGTACAAGCGGGCACCTTTCAGGTTCAACCTGGACAAACATTAGCCGAGGCGTTCGCGACTCTGCGTTCAGGGCAGCAATATCAAGATGAAATCACCTTTGTCGAAGGGAGTACGTTTGCCCAGTGGCGCAAGCAGCTTGCCTCCGCGCCGCATCTCGACAAAACATTGGATGGCATGAGTGAACAGGCAATTGCTGATGCGCTTGGGCTCACACACGATAAATTAGAAGGATTACTGCTTCCTGAAACCTACGCCTATGATGTGGGGGATACCGACATTGCATTGCTAAAACGCGCCGCGCGTGCAATGGAAGTGGCCTTGGAGCAGGCTTGGCAGCAACGTATCGAGGACTTACCGATAGAAACCCCTTATCAGCTATTAATCCTGGCTTCCATCATTGAAAAAGAGACCGCGGTGGCGAGTGAGCGAGAAAAGGTGGCGTCGGTATTTGTTAATCGGTTGCGACGCGGTATGCGTTTACAAACCGATCCCACCGTGATTTATGGTATGGGTGATCAGTATGAGGGGAATATTCGTAAACGTGACTTACGTACACCGACGCCTTATAACACTTATGTGATTAATGGCTTGCCCCCGACGCCGATCGCGATGCCAGGTAAAGCGGCCATCTTTGCCGCTGCCCAGCCAGCAAAAACGGATTACTACTATTTTGTCGCCACGGGTAAAGGCGGCCACCAATTTTCTACCACCTTGGCCGAACACAATCGGGCCGTGCGTGATTACTTAAAAGTGTTGAAGAATCAATGAAGAACCATTTCATCGTTGTAGAAGGCCTTGAAGGCGCGGGCAAAAGTACGGCCATCAATCAGATCAAACAGGTGTTACTCGACGCCGGAATCCAGGATGTGATCACTACGCGAGAGCCCGGCGGCACGCCGCTTGCTGAACAGTTGCGTACGCTTGTCAAACAAGGTCACCCGGATGAACCGCTCACGGATAAAGCCGAGCTTCTCATGCTTTACGCCGCACGGGTACAGCTTGTCGAAAACGTGATCAAACCCGCCCTGGCGAAGGGCCAATGGGTGGTGGGTGATCGCCATGATATGTCATCACAGGCCTACCAAGGTGGGGGACGGGGTATGGACACGTCGCTGATGAAAAGCCTGAAAGAAACGGTCTTGGGGACGTTTGCCCCCTCACTGACCTTGTATATGGACATCGACCCAGAGGTAGGCCTTGCACGTGCGCGGGGTCGAGGTGAGTTGGATAGGATTGAGACCATGCAACTGGATTTTTTTGAGCGCACGCGAGCGCGTTATCTGGCATTGGCAAACGACGATCCCAGTGTGGTGGTGATTGATGCGGGCCAGTCGCTAGACACAGTGACCGCTCAGATTAAAACGGCACTAGAAAATTGGCTTAAGCAGCAACCAGGCGTATGAGTGACAAGATAACATTGGCATACCCAGCGCCTTACGTTTATCCCTGGTTTGAAGGCGTTTGGGCGCATTGGCAGCAACTATTGACGAGTGCGCGCTTTCCGCACGCGCTCTTGTTGGCCGCGCCTCCGGGCAGCGGCCGTCGCGCATTGATAAGCCAGCTTGCCAAGGTGCGACTGTGTGGCCATCAAAACGATAGCGCCTGTGGGCATTGTCATCATTGCCAGCTTTTTGCGGCGGGTAACCACCCCGATATTCACTGGCTAGCCCCCGAGAAGCCCGGCAAGCAGATTGGTATTGATGCAGTGCGCAAGGTGCAACGACAAGCGCTGGAAACGTCGCAATTGGGCGGGGCGCGCTTTATTGTCATAGAGTGTGTCGAGCGTTTAGGGGAAGCCGCGGCCAATGCGTTGCTTAAATCGCTAGAAGAGCCACCTTCAGGGTGTTACTTCGTGTTATTGACAGACTCGCTGGATAGTTTACTCGCGACGATTATCAGTCGCTGTAGCGTGTGGAAAGCCCCGCAGGCGGAGGCTGAAACAGCCAAAACTTGGGTAGAGCAAGCATTGCAGCGCTCGGTGCCAGACCATGCGGTAGGCTTATATCGGGGCGCCCCCTTGGCTGCTCGTGACTTTGTGGCATCGGGCGGGTTAGATCATCACCATAGTGTGGTAGAAAGCTTTTCTACCTATGTGCGCGATAGAACGGGCCTGTTTGACACTATCGAGGTGTTGGTCGCACACTATCCCGCTTCATTGAACTGGCTCAGTCATTTTCTGCTTGATGTACTTAAATGGCGTCAAGGTGTGGGGCAGACCATTGTGCATCGGTATCATCATCAACGGGTTGCCGAGGTGGCCAATGTGCTGACCACCCAGCAAGTTCATTCACTACTACGTGCGCTGCATCAATTACAGCGTCAGTTACAAATTCATACAGGGCTAAATACCGAATTGGTTGTTAGCCAGTGGTTATTATCGATTGGAGAATAACGTGTTAATAGACTCTCATTGCCATCTCGACAAACTGGATTACGACTCGCTGCACCAGAATGTTGCCGATGTTTTAGATAAAGCGCAGGCAAGGGGCGTCGACTATTTCCTTTCGGTGGGGGTAACGCTAGATAGCTTTCCGGCGATGCTAGACATGATCCGACCTTACTCGCATGTTTTTGCCTCATGTGGTGTGCACCCTTTGGATATCGAAAATGGTTTCGATTACGACCGATTGAAAGCCTTAGCGGCTGATGAGCGTGTCGTGGCGGTAGGAGAGACAGGGCTTGATTACCACTATCAGCCAGAGCTTGCTGAGCAGCAGCAAGCGATTTTCCGCCAGCACGTCCGTCTCGCGGTTGAGCTTAACAAACCCTTGATTATCCATACTCGCGCGGCACGTGAAGACACGCTTGCGATTTTACGTGAGGAGGGCGCTGAGCGCGTCGGGGGTGTGCTACACTGTTTTACAGAAAGCTATGAGATGGCAGAGGCGGCGATTGAACTCGGTTTCTACATTTCAATTTCTGGGATAGTGACGTTCAACAAGGCCACAGAGCTGAAAGATGTGGTGCGTCGTATACCGCTTGAGCGCCTGCTGGTTGAAACAGACTCGCCATACTTGGCACCTGTTCCCCATCGTGGCAAGCAAAACCAGCCAGCTTATGTGAAAGAAGTTGCTGAGTACGTCGCGATGTTAAAGGGTGAATCGGTGGAAACGGTCTGTGACGTCACCAGCCGTAACTTTTTTACGCTTTTTTCTGGTGCAAACCCGCAATAATTCAAGTCGCCCGATAACCTTGTCGGGCGTTTTTCTTGCTTAGCACGTCACGCTCCTTTCGCCGCAAGAAAACACCGCTTTTTGATTATCTCGGCCTTGATAAGGCACCATCCCACTTGGTCAATTCTGCGTCATTTTTCGGTTATGTTTGCAACAAAATAACCGATTTATATCGCTAGCCTATCAAAGTTGATCTCGCGCAATTTCACATCTACCTTTTTGAAATGATTAGGAATTATCAATCTATGTCCTAGGTATTACGCGCTGTATTAATTCGTTACGTAAAATAACGTTAGGGGTGAAGGGGTTGCTATTTTTTTGTTCGTATCCTTTCCCCTGGGCAATAGATTTTTTGTCATTTTAAATCATGGCCTTATGTTGTTTTTTGCTGTTTTTGCCGCCAATTCTAATTGTGATCTATATTTACTTTTTAATCAGTAAAATCGTCACTGATAGGCAAGGTGATGATTCGCCCCTTATAGTTTGGGTGAGTTCAATAATCACAAATCGTTTGTGCTCTCGGCGCCTGTGGTATCGGTTGGCCTCTTGCGGGGGAATCGGAAGGTTAGTCCGACGAGACACATTGTTAAACGTCCTTGTCAGGAGCAAGAACTATGTCAAAAAACCTCTTTGCTAACCTGCAAAAAGTCGGTAAAGCGCTGATGCTTCCAGTATCTGTGCTTCCGGTCGCAGGTATACTTTTGGGTGTTGGTGCTGCCAACTTTAGCTGGATGCCAGATATTGTTTCACACATGATGGAACAAGCTGGTGGGTCTGTATTTGGTCAAATGGCCTTGCTGTTTGCCGTCGGTGTGGCGCTAGGCTTCACCAATAACGATGGTGTCTCGGGTCTGTCTGCGATTGTCGGTTATGGCATCATGGTGGCGACACTGGATGTCATGGCACCAGTAATGGGCGCTGAAGAAATCAAGACAGGTGTGCTTGGTGGTATTCTCGCCGGTGGTGTCGCGGCGTGGACGTTTAACCGCTTCTATACGATTCAACTGCCTGACTACCTTGGCTTCTTTGCCGGTAAGCGGTCGGTGCCAATCATTACCGGTTTCATTTCTATCGCGCTTGGTGTGATCCTGTCTGTTATCTGGCCACCAATCGGCAGTGGTATCGCTACCTTCTCACACTGGGCCGCCGAACAAAACCCTGTGACCGCATTTGGTATCTATGGTGTGGTAGAGCGTGCACTTATCCCATTCGGTCTACACCACATCTGGAACGTACCTTTCTTCTATGAAGCGGGTAGCTGTGTGAACAACGCCGGCGAGCAAGTAAACGGCATCATGACCTGTTTCTTGACCGCAAACGATGTCACTCGTGAAGCAGGTAACGGCTTTGGTCAGTTAGCAGGCGGCTACTTGTTCAAAATGTTTGGTCTACCAGCGGCGGCATTTGCTATCGCACATTCTGCCAAGCCAGAAAACCGCGCCAAAATCATGGGTATCATGGCATCAGGTGCACTGACGTCATTCTTGACCGGCATCACTGAACCTATCGAGTTCTCGTTCCTGTTCATCGCGCCAGTACTGTATGGTATCCACGCCATCATGGCGGGTGCAGCGTATGTGCTGACTAACGCACTGGGCGTTGTTCACGGCCATACCTTCTCGAACGGTTTCATCGACTTCATCGTGCAAATGCCACGTGCTGAGAACGTGACCACACTGGTGCTGCTGGGCCTTGGTTATGGTGTGCTTTACTACATCGTGTTCCGTGTAGTGATTCGCGCCCTTGACCTGAAAACCCCTGGTCGTGAAGACGAAGCGGTCGCTGACGTGTCAACCGCGACAGGTTCTGAGCTTGCGGGCGACTTGGTGGCTGCATTCGGTGGTAAAGACAACATCACAGGTCTTGATGCATGTATCACTCGTCTACGTGTCTCAGTGGCTGACACTGAAATTGTTGACCAAGACAAGCTCAAGCAGCTAGGTGCAGCGGGTGTAGTTGTGGTATCAGGTGGCGTACAAGCTATCTTTGGTACCAAGTCAGATAACCTGCGTACTGAAATGGATAACTGGATGCGCAGCCAATAATTGCATGCGCTAAACCAGCAAATGTAAAAAGGGGTAGCATCTTGCTACCCCTTTTTTTGTTCAACGGGCACCGAGTGAGAGAAAAAACAACATCAAAACGGGCACCAACAAGCTGAGTATGAACCCACTGACAATCGCAATCGGTACACAGCGAATCCCGCCTGTGCTTTGAATGATCGGCAAGGTGAAATCCATCGCGGTGGCACCACCATATCCAATTGCGGTGAGCGGATAGCGCCGGATTAACACTGGAATAATCATAATCGCCACAAGCTCGCGCGCGAGCTCGAGAATAAATGATGCACCGCCGTAGACAGGCCCCAGTCCGTCGCCCATTAAGATCCCTGCCAACGAGTACCAACCGAAGCCGGATGCCATCGCTAACCCGTGATGATAAGGAATATCTAACCACCATGCCGCCAGCAAGCCACCGGGCAAGGAGGTCGCGACAACGAGAGTCGCAATCATCAGCCCACTTTTATTGAGAATGATTTGCTTCAGCGTCATGCCACTGTTGCGGAGCTGAATGCCAATCAATAAGAGCAAAAGTAATAAAATACCCTCGCTGGCCGTATCGACCCAAGAAAGATCTTGATTGATTAATAGCCCTACGACTAAGCCAACGGCCACAGCCGCAATCAGCTTACCGGACTCTGACATCATGGCGCTGAGGGTCAGTTTATGTTGGTGGCCATGGGTCTCGGTTGGGAAGAGCTTATCGAGAACAGGCAGGGCAAGCAGGTTGGCCGCGCCGATACAAATGAAGAACGTGGCAGCGAAATACAAAATGGTGGAAATATGTTGCCCGAGGTTATCTAAGCCTGCGAGGCTTAAGCCCATCAACACTAAAATGACCATCACTAGCCGCATCGTCAGGGTATTGACGGCGTTGAGGTAGCGCGCCTGCTTAATGGGGATTAGATAGCCGATAATAAGCGGCGAGAAGATGAGTAGCATCCCTGAAAACATCTGATTTTGCTCGGTGTTAAGAAAGTAGAGCTTGAGGTTATCAACCGGTTAATAGGTTGGTCAATAAAATCAGACAAGGGTGGTTAAAGGGAAGACCACCCTGGCTTGGGTCAGATACTGCTTGCGTCCATGACTTGGTTTAGCTGACGAGAGAACTCTTTTTCATCGAGGTTGGATAGCTCATATAAAGCTTCTGCGCCAGGCGCAGTGATTTCCACTTCATGATCCTCTATTGAGTCATCTTGATTGCGAAACATTAACAAGTGATTTGCCATTCTCGCGATATCTAAATAGGTGATATCGGGGCGCGGCTTAGTGTAGAGCTTATTGTTAATGGCGACTTCTATAAAGTCACGGTCAAACTGCCACTGCTTGAGCACAAGACGGCTGCAGTCGCCCGCCAGTGAGAAGAAGACGCGCTCTGCAATGTCAAATTTTAGATAGTGTCCCTGATTCACAAAGCGCTGAAACTCGCCAATCACGCTGTATAAGCCAATATCAGCAAGCAACCCCACAATCAGTGCTTTTTCGGGCTCCACTGAAAGCGGTTCATCACAGTAGTTTCTGACTTTTTGCGTCACCAGTGCCATCGCAGCGGCGAGTTCACGAGATTTTTGCGCACTTTTTTTCAATAGCGCGTTGCAGGCCTTGGAAAACGTGGCATCACTCTTGAGCTGATAGACGGCGGCGGCTGTGATGATCCCTAAAACGCGATCAACGCCAAGCCGAGAGACGGCGGTTTGAACATCTTTGCATTGACCTGTGGCGCGGGGAGCAAATAAAGCGGAGTTTGCAGCTTTAAGCACGGCCCCACATAAGCTTGGATCGTCCAACAAGAGGTTGGCAATATCCCGCATGGTAGTATCCGACCGCTTGCTAGCGCGTTGTATTGACAGAACAGCATCCGGTAAAGGAGGTAGGGACAGGCGATTGACACGGATGGTTTCGACGGCACGCTTGTAAAACTCGGTTTCAAGGGAGCGTAAGTACTTATCACGATCCGGTGAGACCCAAAAAAATGAAAGATGATCCATAAGTCCTGATAGTAATTGTCAGCAGACTGCATAGTAATGCGGCGAAGAATAAAAGAGAACCGCCTTTCTCTGAATCAGTGAGCCTGCTGGCGTCTTTGATGATAATTTACACAGTCACTCATCTGTCGCTTAGTCGTCGTCAATAAGTGGATACCGCAATAGTTTATCAATAAACTCGGCCACCAATAAGGCCGTAGGCTGGGAGAGTAGAAGCTGTTTTTGTTTCACTTCGATGGGGAGTAACTCCAACCAGCGCAGGCAAACCCAGCCAATTTCATCGTACTGTGTTAACTGGAAGTGTTCGTGGCGTGTCGGATTTGATCGATAATACTGCTGCAGCTTCTCACTCAGATAGAGGTAATGCTTGGGAACAGCATGGCGTTGCCATTTTGGCAACGGTGTATAACGCGCCATATTGACGTCACCTTCACCCGCGTCAATCGCATTCACTTTGACACTTTCAATCCCTTGTAACGTCAACGCGATTTCATGCGCACCATGACGATTGAAGTCTGCAATCTCGCAAAGCGTAACGATAGGAGAAATGGCGTGCGGGCGCTGCTGACCTTCATCCTCATTTTTCATCGCGACCAAAAGGCGAGGTGGTTCGCCTGCCTGTTGGAGCATTTGTAAGTAACATGACTCAGACAGCACATAGCTGTGCAATCCCCCAGGCAATAAATGACTTGCTTCTATTAACAGCGGGTGTCTCGACATGTCGGCTCCCTGACTATTAGCTTACCACTATTAATTTAGCGCACTCATCGCCCTGCGTTAAGCATAGATGCATCGAAGACTTTATTTAACAACGAAAAGGTGTCTGCAGTAAATGCGACAAGGGCCTCATTCGACCAAACCTCTATATAGCGATAAGTGATCAGATGCATAGTATTTGGTCGCTATTTAATGCAATCTCTTTGTGAAAATAACCATGCACAATGACTAGCTTATCAGTCAATTGGTGGGTCGGTTTTCCGGCTTGTATTAAAGCGCATTCACTGAAGGAGATAATTGGATGGCGAAGCAATTTAAAGCCCAATTAATGCATTTTCTGGATAGTTATGGGGAGATGGAGCAACGTTCTATGTTTGGTGGCATTGGCTTTTTCTGCCAAGAGGCGATGTTTGTGTTGCTAACCGGAAAGCATGTTTATTTACGAGGAGGAGGCGTGCTAACGGACAAGTTGATTGCCAAAGGTTGTGATAAATTTGTTCATGTAAAGAAAAGTACCTCTGCGGCAGTTAACTATTATGATGTGACCGCACTCTACTTAGGCCATGATCCCGATTTGCCCACGATGGTTGAACAGTCCTTACAGCGTGCGATCAAAGACAAAGCATGGAAAGCATCGGCATCCAGTCTTCGGCTTCGGGATTTACCCAACTTACGATTAACGATTGAAAGAATGCTAAAAAAGTCGGGCGTGAGAGACGTGTCGACGTTCTACAGCATGGCGCCGCAAGAAATGTTTCGTCGGGTGCAAATGACACACGGTAAAGATATCGATATCAATCTACTGTGGAAGCTCGCTGGGGCACAGCAGGGACGTCATTGGGAATTGATTGAAAAAGATGAACGTGAACGGCTGCTCGCCGAGGTATAGGCACACCAATTTTCAAACCTCGCGTAGACACCACCACTTTTTAGGCCTTTTTCGGCCGAAAAAGAGTCGATAGAGTAGTGAAATGTTATGTTTGGATAAATAATCGTCGGTTAGACGCTAAAATGATAATTTTTGCGTGACAGGCGGAAAAACTTATGTAGAATTCAAACCACTTAGCCGAGAGGTGAAGCGCGAGGGCGCGTTGGCAGAGTGGCTATGCAGCGGATTGCAAATCCGTGGACCTCGGTTCGACTCCGGGACGCGCCTCCATGAACTCTGGCTAAAATAATACGGACGCGGGATGGAGCAGTTTGGTAGCTCGTCGGGCTCATAACCCGAAGGTCGGTGGTTCAAATCCGCCTCCCGCAACCAATTTTAGGTTGCTATAGAAGCGCTTTACAATTGATGATAAGTCAATACGACCTTCGGTCGGTGCCGTTGCACGGCGCGAATTGCATTCAGCGTTAAAGCCGCCTCCCGCAACCAGTTTTCCAAGCGTTACTTAACGTTTGAATAAATAAGCGACATTAGCTCAGCTGGTAGAGCGCGACCTTGCCAAGGTCGAGGTCACGAGTTCGAACCTCGTATGTCGCTCCAAACATAAAACAGTGGCGTAAGCGACTGAAAAGATTGTGTGCCCTGGTGGTGGAATTGGTAGACACAAGGGATTTAAAATCCCTCGGCGTTCGCGCTGTGCCGGTTCAAGTCCGGCCCGGGGCACCATTAATAAGCAAGACGGCGACCTTAAGGGTCGCTGTTTTTGTATGTCTTTTCCTTGTTCAGTGCGTACGTTGTGCTTCACAATTTTGAAGAAAACAGACAGGTATCTGCGTTGAATTAACGCTATTTTTTGACTAAAATTTAATCAATGATGACCAGAGTGACTGTGAAAAGGCGATTGATGCAGAAAAAAACAAAAAAGGTGACGACGGCGATGATAACGCGTGCGGTAGCAAGCTCGACCGCGATTGAGACGCAAGCATCAACCGAAGAAGTGGAGGCAAGGCTTAAAGCGAGCAGGCAGAAATATCAAAACTTAGCGCTCGCTGATTGAGAGAGATGAAAATGTGAGGGGTAAAATGTCGTTAATCAGCCGCTCCATGTGCTGGTAGTCATGCCCGACACCAGCTTGAATTGCCGCAATGTAAAAGTCTTTGTTTTCTTCCCAAAGTCGATAGTCCAACAATCCTAAGCCCGCCTGTTGGCACAGCACATCAATGAGTAAACGCGATATTCGTCCATTTCCTTCTCGAAATGGGTGAATAAGAATGAACTCAACGTGACTTTGTGCAAGGTAACGAATGAGCGTCGCGCGCGGCATTACCGATATCCCCGCGTACTGGTTGAGAAAGACGCTTTCAAAATGCTGCAAACAGGCCCCTATCTGCTTGGGGGAAGTAAAACGAAACCCACCTTTACTCAGCTCAACATTCCTCACCTGACCGGCCCATGGGTAAACATTGCCCAGCCATTGTCGATGCCAGCTGGCGAGGGTGCTAACCCTTAATTGGCGTGGGAAATGGCCGCCGGTGAACACACGTTCGTAAAGCTTCGCAAGTAAGACAGCTTCAATGTCTTCCATTTTGGTGGGATCAGTCACCCCCATGTGGTTTTTGAGGACGCGTTCGTTAGAGCCCGGTTGGTATTGTGCCTCACTGGATTGTGTTTGATAGCGGCTCATGGCTTCTCCCTCTACATCGACTCCTTTGATTTTAGTTCAGAGACGTGTGTAAGGGCGCAAGGCGATAAATGCGATGTGTGATCGTCGAATGGATAAGGTGAGTCACGGAGTCTGTTGATCAACAAGGCAACGCTAAGGCTGCCTTGTGATCATCACGCGGTTAGGAGGGCTAAATCATGCTAAAGCATTGTATTTCATTCTGGTGTGCCAAACGGTAGTGGATATCTTGCGGATCCTTACGCCCCGATTGTCGAATAATCACCCCGCGTTTGACCCAGGTCGCCATCATCGCTTCAATACCGTCTGGGCTTATCCCATACTGGTTGGCGAGGTCTGTGCGACTAATGACACCCGCCTGACTGACACTGGCTTTGAGCTTTTGCAGGATCATAATAGGTCTCCTTAAACCAATGGGGATGTTTGCCGACGTAGCGCATGAGTGCCACCACGACAATCAGTAAGGCACAAAGGCCAGTGATGTAGAGTGTGGCTGGCGTGGTGGCGACACTCAACTGACTGAATTGGTAGCATAACGTGGCACCGCTTACCGCGAGCAGCATTGACCAGCTCGCCACAAACAGGGCAAATCGCCGACCAAACTCGCGTGTGTAGGCGCCCAGAGCGGCAACACATGGGGTGTATAGTAGGATAACAATGAGATAGGCCATCACGCTGGCGGTGCTAGTGAATTGACGATGCAGATTATCAAACGTTGTCATACTGACTTCTTGCGCTTGTGCGGCGGCCTCGGTGTTTTCAATCTCACCGACATCGATAGCCAATGGATCGGTATAATCAATGCCAAATAAGTTTTCAGGAATGCTCTGGACCGCTTCGACCAGCGCTTCTCCGAGTGTGGTCTCTTCTTCGGCTTCTTCGCTTGGCGCATAAAGGTTATTCAAGGTGCCGACGACGGCCTCTTTGGCAAATAGCCCGGTCACCAACCCGACGGTAGCAGGCCAATTATCCTCTTCAATCCCGATAGGTGATAGGGCCGGCGTGATCACTTGTGCGGTTTTCGAAAGGACGGAGGACTCGCTGTCTTCGTGTCCGAACGATCCATCGGTGCCTAACGAGTTGAAGAAGGTCAGAATCGTCACCACGATAACAATGGTTTTACCTGCACCAAGGACAAACCGACGCAGTTTTTGCCACGTGTTGTTCATCACATGGCGTACGCGCGGCAGCTCGTAGTCAGGGAGTGTCATCAGTAGGCTTTCACTATGCCCTGGATAAAGGGTGTGACGCAGTATCAGGCCGGTGATTATCGCAGCGACAATGCCAAGCAAGTAGAGGCCGAAAACAAGGTTTTGTCCGTTTTGCGGGAAAAACGCCGCGGCGAAGAGGGCGTATACAGGCAGGCGAGCGCCACAGGACATAAACGTTGCCATCGCGGCCGCGGTTTTGCGCTCGTGAATCTGTTCTAATGTGCGCGTTGCCATCACAGCGGGGACGGTGCACCCAAAGCCGAGGATTAAGGGAACAAAGGCTTTGCCCGGCAACCCCATTTTTTGCATTAAACCGTCTAATAAAAAGGCGGCACGTGCCATGTAGCCTGTGCTTTCTAATACCGTTAGAAATAGGTACAAGCCTGCAATAACAGGAATAAAGGTCGCAACGGTTTGAATGCCTCCTCCGAGGCCATCGGCGAGAATAGTGACAATCGCCGCTGGCAGTACGCCGTCAAGAAGCTGGTGGGTGCCATCTACCAGTATCGCGCCGGCGGCAATATCGAAAAAGTCGATAAAGGCGCCGCCAATGTTGATGGCAAACACAAACATCGCATAGAGGACGGCGAGCAAAATGGGCAGTGATAAGAAGGGGTTGAGAATGATCTTGTCTAGCTTCTCGGTATTATTGCGACTGAGATGACGAAGCTCGCGGCGAGCCTGGTGAACCATGTCACGAATCGCACTGTAGCGTGTATCAGCAATGACGATGTCAGTGTCTAAGTCTGAAAGGGCTTGGTTTGCCATCGTAAACTGCTGCTGGTCAGCATCGGTACTACCATCAGGCAAGCGTCCCCGCTCTAAGCATTCGAGCAAGTGCGCACGTTGATTCACTTGTGCCGCGGCGGAATGAAGAAAACCGGCGCCAAGCTGGTTTTGAATCCAGTTTTCTAATGGCGCACCGTAGTTCAGGTACATTGCCTCACATACGGGTAAATGGGTGGTCAGGTGGGCGAGCTGGTGACGCAGAGTGTCCACCGTCGCCTGTTGGCACGCGGTGACCGTGAGTACAGGACAGCCCAGCATCGTTTGTAATTTAGCGGTGTCGAGTTGTTGACCATTACGATCAAGCAAATCCATTTTGTTAATCACCACCACCATAGGGACACCGCGTTCACGCAGTTGAAGGGTGAGGTAGAGTCCGCGCTCTAGGCAATTGGCATCTAAGACATTAATAATAAAATCATTTACACCGCTATCGATGGCGTAAGTGGCAATTTGCTCATCAATACTGGCGTCAAAGCCTGCGTTTAGCGCATAAAAGCCGGGTAAATCTGTGATGTGACAGTCGTTATGCGCCAGAGAGAGCGTACCGACTTTTTTGTCGACAGTAACGCCAGCCCAATTTCCGACTTTCTGCTGTGAGCCGGTGAGCGCATTAAATAAGGTGGTTTTCCCGCAGTTTGGGTTGCCTGCGAGTACAATGCGGCGTGAGCTCATCAGAGTACCTCCACGTCAATCAGTTTGGCGACGTCACGACGCACGATCAGTTGTTCACTGTCGAGGCGGATCTGAAGTGGATCACCCAATGGCGCGCGCCTGACAAGCTCAACGCCTGTGCCTGGAATCACGCCCATGACCGCGAGACGATGACGAACAGACGCGGGCACATGATGGACACTGGTAATACGCGCGGATTGGCCGCGACCAAGTGTGGACAGTTTCATAATGCGAGACTCAAATAAGAATGGTTTGCATTGGATATTACGCGTAAATTTCACGTTGTTTTTTGCGTCGGATCAAGCAATTTTTAATGAGCACCGTGTCCTGAAAAAAGGACGATGACGCGAAAAGAGACAAAAAAGGGGAAAGTGGTCGATAAAAATTAAAAAAGGGCGGTTAAATGTGTAAGAAATTATTTCACTCCCTGGCAGGTTAGTCGCCAGGGAGTGAGTGAGTAACTAATGCGAATGAGGAGGCGATGGCTCTTTTTGTGCTTGACGCTGACGGTTCAGCTTGTCGATGGCGACCTCTAACAGCCCTGATGTTTCCGTATGGTCAGGGCCAAAACCGGCAGCCTGATCCGCCAATAAAGCAAGTGCGTCACTGACATGCGAGACGGCGTAGACGTGAAACTCACCTTTTTCGACCGCCAACACCACGTCTTTACGTAACATCAGGTTTTGAATATTGGCTTCTGGGATGATCACCCCTTGAGTGCTATTCGGACCTTTGAGCGTACACACATCAAAAAAGCCTTCGATTTTTTCATTGACCCCGCCAATAGGCTGCGCCTCACCAAACTGGTTCATCGAGCCCGTAATGGCAATATCTTGACGAAGGGGCGCCTCGGTAATGGCGGAGAAAATCGCGCAAAACTCCGCCATTGAGGCGCTGTCGCCATCGACCCCGCCATAGGATTGCTCAAACGTAAGATGGGTTTTAAGTGGAATGGTGTCCGTTTTACCCAATAAACTTGCCAGGTATGCTGACAAGATCATCACACCTTTGGAGTGAATACGGCCGCCGAGTTTCACACTTCGCTCGATATCCAGCACTTCTCCTTCCCCAAACGCCGTGGTCGCGGTGATACGGTTGGGTAAGCCAAAGCTGTAATCCGATGTACTCAGCACCGAAAGGCCATTGATTTGACCAAGTGCCGTGCCATGCGTGTTGATAAGTGTGACGCCGTTTTCCACATTCTGCATCATGCTGTCACGCAATCGACTGACGCGCATATTGCGGCTGGCGAGGGCTTTTTCTACATGCAGGGCACCAATACTGTTTGCTTTGGCGTGGTGGGCCCAATAATTAGATTCACGCAATAGGTTGGCAATATCAGCGGAGTGTAGTGATAAACGATTTTGATCGTCAGCTTGGCGAGCACTGTGCTCAATAATACGCGCAATGGCACTGCGACTGCAGTGAAGAAGATGACTGTCATGAATAATGCTTGAAATGAACTTGGCGTATTGTTGCTCGGTGCTCTCAGTGCGCGGCATGTCATCTTCAAAGTCGGCGGTGACCCGAAACAGCTCAATAAACTCCGCATCGTAACGTTGGAGTAGCTGATAGGTTTGATAGTCGCCAAACAAAATGATCTTAACATCCAGAGGAATCGGCGCCGGATCGAGAGACACAGTCCCGCTTAGGGTCACTTCTCGCTCTAAGGCGCTAACACTTAACTGGCGGCTACTGAGGGCCCGCTTGATGCCATCCCACACATAAGGCTTCTCAAGGACTTTAATCGCATCCATCAGCAACACGCCGCCATTGGCGCGGTGAAGGCTCCCTGAACGAATCAATGAAAAGTCGGTAAACACCGTGCCTTTAAACGTGGCATTCTCAACATAACCGAACAGGTTGTGATAACTAGGGCTATCCTCAACCACGATCGGCGCTTGTGCGTCATTCTGACTGACTAACACATTGACTTGGTAGCGGCGAGGGAGTTTTTTATCCAGCGCCGCATACGCGAGTGCGGCTTGCTCCTCACTGTCTTCAAGGAAAATATCGAGGTGCTCAAGCATGTCAGCTTGCATGGCGTCTAAAAAGGTTAAAATGTCAGGCAAGTCAGCAAAGTTTTTCTTAAGCGGCGCCATTTGCGTGGCGATGACTTCTTGGGCGATATCCTCATCCAAGGCTTTTTGTTTTTCCGCGTACTCAGACTCCCATTCGCCAAGTTGGCGAACAATACCGCGCAGTTCCGTCTCTAGTTTATCGATGACTTTGCCAAAGGCCATCTGCTCGTCGTGTGAGAGGGCGTCAAAGGTCTCCTCGGTATGAGGCTCCTCGCCGTTTAGTGCTACAAATTGGTAATCACCTTGAGGGGTGATGGTCAAACTCACATTGTTTTTTTCTGCTGTTTCACTTAATCCCTGAAGGACGCTTTGTTGGCGCTCAGTAAGCTGGTTTTTCAGTGTTTCAGCACGCTGGTAATACATTTCGTTGTCAAATGCCATGGGCAGGGCGTTGGCCAGTTTGCCCATCAGTTGCTCAATATGCTTTTTGAGTTCACTGCCTTTACCCGCAGGCAGCTTCAATACTTCTGGGGAGCGCGCTTCATGAAAATTAGCGACGTAACACCAGTCATAAACCGGTGACTCACTTTGCCAGTGTTGGTTGAGGTAGCGCATCATCATGGTGCGTTTTCCAAGTCCATTTTGGCCAATGGCATAGATGTTATAGCCTTTCTCTTTGATGGACATGGCGAACTCAACCGCGTGACGGGCACGATCTTGACCCACAATCTCGTCGAGTGGCGCAAGGTGTTTGGTTGAAGTGATGTCACTGTGCTTTAAACTGGACTCACGGTATAAACGATCGCTTGTTAGCGGAGTGATAGCCATAGCGCTTCCCATATTGGCATTTTGTCGGTGATGACTTTCAGTGTAGCGGCTGTAAGTGATTGTTTTAGTGACCTTGGTGGAGAAAGCTGGGATGGGATCACAATTTTGCTTTGCCTGGTGGTTTTATGTACAAATCGGGCCGTTGGGCCCGGTACGATTGTGCGTTGGAACGGCTTAGTGAGATCCCTTTATCGCGGCGATCAGGGTATCGATATCTGCGCGGCAGATGTCTTTATGTGTCACCAAACGGGCAGGATTGCCGGACAGAGAGACGCGGATCTCCTTTTCCATCAGTCGCATTTGCAGGCGTGTACGATTGATTGTTTCGGCCACATCGACATAAACAATGTTGGTTTGCACAGGATAGTCGCTGGTGGAAAAGCCGTTCAGTTTTTCCAACTCACTGGCAAGGTAATGCGCATTAGCGTGATCCTCTGTCAAGCGTTCCACGTTTTCGGTGAGTGCTTTATAGCCGGCAACGGCCAATATGCCCGCTTGACGCATGCCGCCACCTAACATTTTACGAAGACGACGGGCTTTGTGAATCAGGGCTTTCGAGCCGAGTAGCAGTGAGCCGACAGGAGCGCCTAACCCTTTGGATAGACAAATCGTCATCGAGTCAAAGTGACAACTGATCGCCTTGATGTCCACCTCCAGTGCGACAGCCGCGTTGTAAACCCTGGCGCCATCAAGATGTAGCTGCAGTTGATGTTGGTCGCAAAATGTTCGCGCCTTGGCTAAATAAGACAAAGGTAACACTTTGCCACCTATGGTGTTTTCCAAGCTGAGCAGCTTAGTACGGGCAAAATGAAAGTCATCGGGCTTGATAGCTGTGGCGATTTTATCGAAAGACAAGGTCCCATCTGACTCATTCTCAATGGGTTGTGGCTGAATCGAGCCCAACACAGCAGCACCGCCTGCTTCGTATTTGTAATTGTGCGCTTGCTGACCACACAAATACTCATCACCGCGCTCGCAATGCGCCATCAGGGCCAATAAATTGGCTTGGGTACCCGAGGCGGTAAAGAGTGCGGCTTCAAAACCATGTCGTTCAGCCGCCCATGTTTCCAGCGCGTTAATGCTCGGGTCGTCGCCATACACATCATCGCCCACAGGGGCGTTAGCCATGGCGTCTCGCATGGCAGCATCGGGCTGGGTCACGGTGTCAGAGCGAAAGTCAATCATGGGGTAACGTCCTTGTCGTCAGTTATTTAAGTGGGTGATGCGCGTTTACGTCTGAGCATAGCAAAAACCCATTGACTAAAAATAGTGACAAATGTGGGTTATTGACTTGGAAAACAAAAAAGGCCTCCGATGAGGCCTTGGTACAGATTGTTATCACAGATGCGCGCGATTAGCTTTTCAACATCTGCCAGTACTTTTGATAGATTTTCACCGCTTCACCGACATCATTGGTGAATTCACCTTTATTAACTGCTTCATCGGATGGGAAGATGGTGCTGTTCTCTTTTAGCTCGGCCTCTAAGTACTCAGCCGCGTTGGTGTTCGGGGCTGGATAGCCAAATTCTTCCACCAATTTCGCCTGATTCTCAGGACGATACATAAAATCGATAAACTGGTGTGCCAAGGTCTTGTGTTCTGCGTTTTTTGGGATGATAAAATTATCCATCCATAAGATCGCCCCTTCCTGTGGGTAGACGAACTCAATGCCTTCGATTTCTTGTTGCGCCATGTAAGCATTGCCGTTCCATTGTTGGCCAATGCTCACTTCACCGGTGACAAACGGCACATGCGGCGCATCAGAGTTGTACACGACCACGTTATCGCGTAACTCACGTAGGTATTCATAGGCTTGTTTAATTTCAGCCTCTTCGGTGCTGTTAATGCTATGACCTTGCGCTTTCAACGCCATGCCAAACACATCACGCACATCATTCAATAGCATGACTTGGCCGTTGAAGTCGTCACGCCATAAGTCAGCCCACTTGGCCACTTTACTGCCATCGACGTAATCACTGTTGTAGCTAATGCCAGTCACACCAAACACATACGGCAGCGAATAGTCATTGTTTTTGTCAAAAGGTTGACCCAGTAGGCCTGGGCGCAATTGATTAAAATGGCTAATTTGGCTCTTATCAATTTTGGCGAGCATCTCTTCATTGACCATTCGCTCAATGAAATAGGTTGAGGCAAACGCCAGATCGTAGCCTTCGCTATTTAGGAGTTTAAGCTTGGCATACATGGCTTCATTACTCTCAAAGGTGGAGTAATTCACGTCGACTTGATACTCCTCTTCGAACGCTTCAATCACGTCCATTGGCATGTATTCTGCCCAGTTGTAGAGGTTGAGTACCTTATCGTCTGCATGAACGCCGCTTGCAAAGATGGCTGAAAGCGCAAGTGTCGTGGCGGTGATTCCGTGAGAAATTTTTTTCATTGTCATGATCCTTCAATGGCTTACTGGCCGAGTACACGTCGAGCGCATCATATTGTACTTGACCTTAGTGTCAACGAGTTTTTTACCAACCTGGATAAAGTGCAATACCTTGCTAACGTTAGCATAACCGTCGCCATCTCCCCCAAATGGTCGGGTAAAGTGATGAGAATAAGGGCTTGCCAGAAAGGGAGGACGGTGCCAGTATTTGCGGCCTTTGAGAGTGTGTTGGCGCTAAGCCATAGTGCTTGTCTTTTTTTACTACCTTTTCTTTTTAATACTAAGAGTAACCATTGAGAGCATGGTCAAAACGGTTCGACCTGATAATAACTTCAACGCGGCGACAAATTACTACGTCGCCAGCCAAAACCAAACGCTGTCATTTCCTGCTTTGGCAGGCACACAAGAGGCAGATGTGTGTATCATTGGAGCAGGTTTAACGGGCCTGAATGCCGCCATTGAATTGCGACAGCGTGGCTACAGTGTCACCGTTATAGATGCGCGAACGGTGGCGTGGGGAGGGTCTGGCCGGAATGGTGGCCAATGCCTCGTGGGATATTGCCTTGGGCTGAGAGAAGTTGACGAAACCTATGGGCAAGCTTGGGGCAAACAGTTATGGGACTTGTCGGTTGAAGCCGTTGATATTGTGCGTGAGCGTATCCAGCATCACCAGATTGACTGTGACTTTCAACCCGGCTATATCGAGCTTGCCTTAAATTCCGCGCAGCAAAAGGAGCTGCAAAGCTGGCATGCATTAAAGCAAGGACGTTATCAGTATCCTGATGCCCAGTGGTGGGATAAAGCGCAAGTGGCAGATGTTGCAAATACTGACCGCTATCTAGGCGGATTATACGATCCCAATAGTGCGCACATTCACACGTTAAACTACACGCTAGGCCTCGCTCGTGCCGCGGCGCAAATGGGTGTGAAAATTTATGAGCACACCCCTGCTACACGTTTGGTTAAGGGGCAACTTCATGCGGTGATCACGCCTCAAGGTCGAGTGAATACACCTCGAGTTTTACTTGCTTGTAACGCCTATCTAGAGGGGTTACACCGCCAAGCGCAAGCCAAGGTTCTTCCCGTTGCCTCGTTTATTGCGGTTACCGAACCGCTCGGGGAGCGCATGCCAATTACTAATCGCATGGCGATGTCGGATCTCAACAACTGTTTAGATTATTTCCGCCCGACGGCAGAGGGGCGCTTGTTGTTTGGTGGTGTCAATCATCCCTTTAATCGAGAATATAAGGATTCGACCCAGCGTCTCCACCGGCGGATGACTAAGGTTTTCCCTCAACTGGCCCAGGTAAAAATGGACTATCATTGGGGCGGGATGTTTGCCGTGACCCGCAGTTACATGCCGCACATTGCGCATCTTGGCAATGATATATATACCGCACATGGTTATACGGGGCATGGCGTTGGATTAACCAATATTGCGGGGCGAGTGGTTGCAGAGGCCATCGATGGCCAAGCCAGTCGCTTTGATGTGTTTGCTCGTCTAAAGCATGGCTGGATCCCCACGCCAAAAATGCTACGTAGCCCAGCGCTCGCGCTTGCGATTTGGAAAGCAAAACTCGAGGATTTACTCCGTTGATATCTTGAAAGGAAATAACGTTATCGATTAGGTTTGCTTATGGTTACGATAAATAACACATGTTGTCCTGCCCGTTAAACGCAGTAAGGTAGCGTCTCTATTCCTAGGCGGAGACAAGTGTTTGAGCAACCTGGCTATCATCGATGATATTGCGACGCATGGACTCAGTGTGTGTGACGGATTTTTGTCAGCGCAAGAGGTGCATGACTTGCACACATGCCTACCGGCCCAATGGTCGCAAGCCACCATTGGGCGCGAACAAAAACAGCACACCAATACGCAAATTCGCCGGGATAAAATTCACTGGCTAGAACGAGGGAGCCAGCCTGCCGTGGATGCATTATTAGCAAAAATGGCCGATCTTCAGCAGGCATTCAATCGTCACCTTTTTTTGGGGCTGTTTGAATATGAAGCGCATTTTGCCAAGTACAACCCCGGCGACTTTTATGCCAAGCATTATGATGCCTTCGAAGGACGGTCAAACCGTAAGGTGACCACCGTGTTGTATCTCAATGAAGACTGGTCTGAACAAGACGGGGGCGAAATCGTCATTTACAACCCTGACGGTAGCCATCGGCAAACCCTATGGCCGAAAGCGGGACGATTGGTGACGTTTTTATCCGAAGCTTTCCCTCATGAAGTGCTTCCAGCCAAAAGGCAGCGTTTTAGTATTGCAGGTTGGTATCGACTGAATGGTATGAGCGGTCAGCGAGTTGATCCAATCCGCTAACGGCAGCCATACTCACTGTCTAACAGTATTGAACAAGGCAGTGTTATATGGCTCGCCCTCCCGAGCAGCAAAGTTTCTTTTCTGATGCGGCATTTGATAGCCACCCGATCACTGATATGCCTGATGCTCAGGTAGACTGGTGGCCGAAGTGGTTGTCAGTGGGCTGTGCTGACACATTGTTTTCAACCTTACTTGCACAAACGCCGTGGCAACAATTGCCGATTTCGTTGTTTGGCCGCACCGTGATGCAGCCACGTCTATTGGCATGGTATGGTGATCATCCTTATACCTACAGTGGGCTAACGCTTCAGCCGCTGCCTTGGACTCACCCTTTGCGCCAACTCAAAGGCTGGGTAGAGGCGCAGTGCCAGACCCCCTTTAACACTGTCCTGTTAAATCGTTATCGTAGCGGCAGCGATTACATGGGATGGCACCGAGATGATGAGTCCGAGCTGGGAGAGCAACCTACGATTGCCTCTGTCAGCTTGGGCGCGAGCCGCCGTTTTCTCTTTCGTCATCCTAAGCGGCAAGAAAAGCGAGAGGTTTTATTGAATCACGGATCCTTGTTGGTGATGAGAGGTACAACCCAAACTCATTGGCAGCACAGTTTGCCGAAAACACAAAAGCCGACGAGCGAGCGAATCAACTTAACATTTCGCTTCCTTACCCCCTCTGACAAATAGGGCGCCACGCGGACGCCTTTCAATCACGGTGGCTCAAAAAGTTGATAAGAAGGCGAGCCGATGGGTCGCTCGCCGTTACCTATTTGAGCGATTGTGGTTATTCAACAATCAAGCTGACGTCTTGGTAATCCCTATAGCCCCGAAGCAAGACTGAAAACTCACCTGGCGATGCGCCATCAAACCGGCAGATTTCGTTATTTCCGCCTTGATAGGGGCGACAATCCCAGTTATCAGCGCTAACTTGACCACCTTGTTTGACATAAAGGTCCACATCGCCTGTACCGCCGTAGGTGCGGATGACAACATCACTGGTGGTCTCTAACTGGTAGCGATAGGTGCGCTCGCTGTCACGATCCCCTGATATGTTGTTGATAGGCTGCCCAAGTTTGAGTTGATTACCCGGATTAGGCTGCGAGTCTGCGTTGGCTAGCTCTACCGTATAAGCAAGGCCTAGCTTAGTGAATTTGGTTGCATGACGTCCTTCGCTATCACTGTTGGCGAGTGTGTCGCGAGGGGTATGAATATTGGGATTGTAGTCATTGAATTTTGCTTCGAACGGCATGGCTGCAGGATAGCCTGCTTGATGCCAAGACGCGTGGTCGGAGCACGCATATCCGCATGTATCAAAGCCATAGCTAAGTGTAGGCAAATAGGTATCGAGTAATTGAGTGAGATACTGGGTGAGCCCGCTATCGGTATAATCGGTAATAAAGATAATATCTTCTGCTGAGCCTTGGTAGTTGGTCATATCAAGCTGCAACACGCCACGTACATCTTTGCCTTGTTGTTTAAATTGGTTAGCAATAGCTTGCGAGCCACGGAGTCCAACTTCTTCGGCGGCATAAGCGACAAAGGCGATACTGCGTTTGGGTTGAAAGTCATTCTGCGATAAAACACGGATGATCTCTGTCACTGACGCAATCCCGGAGGCATCGTCATCGGCGCCAGGAGCGATACTTTGCTCGTCTGTGCGTGCACCAATGGTGGAATCGAGATGCCCACCAATCACAACCCACTCATCAGGGCTTTCTGCGCCTTCGATAGTCATCATCACCGACGCTTGGTTATAACCACTGTGCGACACTTGAGAGATTGTCACACCGTTTAATCCCTGAGCGAGTGATTGCCAGCGTGCTTTTATCCAATCGGATGCTTGTGCGCCCGATGTCGTGGTGTAGAAGCGGTTGGGAAAGTCGGTCAGGCGATCGATGGTATTCACGATTAAACTTGATTGAATTTGGTCCAGCCAAGGTGTCACGAGCGCCTGCTGCTTGATAGCTGGTGGTGTAAAGCTTGCGCGGGACACCGGCATATTGCTGGCTGCCATGGCACTTTGTGCTGAGGTGTGCACGATGTAGCCACCACAGCGGTGGTGATTTTCATGCATCTCATGAGACAGCGCGGCCAGTTGCGATTCACTGACTTCACCTACCCATGCTTTGCCATTGCTTGCAACAGCGTGTGACAACATCGGTCTGGCGCCAGCGTGACGTGCCGTTTGTTGCGCATCAGCGCCAATGGAAATCCAGACTTTATCGTCGCCTTGACCCGCGTGAGCAAAGTTGGTGGCCAGCACGAGCGCGAGCATTGTCATTTTGTATTTCATGTTTCCTCCTTGATTTGAATAGTGTCGCATTACTCCTTGCAACCCATTCACTGTAGAGGAAAAAGACATGTTGTTTAAAAATTAAGACAGACACATTGCGGACATAAAACTTGTCACAAAATTGTTAATAAGAGATAAAATGAAGATGAAACAGGGAGTGAAGAATAAAAAGGCAAACCATGCTGAAAAGATCCGCAAACTGGGTGGATTTTGATGTTTTCGTTTGCAAAACAGGCAGGTGACACTTTTTTTAAATAATAAGTGTTGACTCGATCACGTTAATCCGTAGAATGCCTCCCCGTACTCAAGAGGCAGCAGCGTTAAGGCGCGTTGGCAGAGTGGCTATGCAGCGGATTGCAAATCCGTGGACCTCGGTTCGACTCCGGGACGCGCCTCCATGTTTCTCTTAGTGCAGTAAAATTCGGACGCGGGATGGAGCAGTTTGGTAGCTCGTCGGGCTCATAACCCGAAGGTCGGTGGTTCAAATCCGCCTCCCGCAACCAATTTTACACAGCGTCATGCAACGCTTAATTGCATAAGGCGACATTAGCTCAGCTGGTAGAGCGCGACCTTGCCAAGGTCGAGGTCACGAGTTCGAACCTCGTATGTCGCTCCAAGTTTTGCCCACATCAAGCAACAATTGATGTTACGGACGCGGGATGGAGCAGTTTGGTAGCTCGTCGGGCTCATAACCCGAAGGTCGGCGGTTCAAATCCGTCTCCCGCAACCAATTTTACACAGCGTCATGCAACGCTTAATTGCATAAGGCGACATTAGCTCAGCTGGTAGAGCGCGACCTTGCCAAGGTCGAGGTCACGAGTTCGAACCTCGTATGTCGCTCCAAGTTTTGCCCACATCAAGCAACAATTGATGTTACGGACGCGGGATGGAGCAGTTTGGTAGCTCGTCGGGCTCATAACCCGAAGGTCGGCGGTTCAAATCCGTCTCCCGCAACCAATTTTACACAGCGTCATGCAACGCTTAATTGCATAAGGCGACATTAGCTCAGCTGGTAGAGCGCGACCTTGCCAAGGTCGAGGTCACGAGTTCGAACCTCGTATGTCGCTCCAATCTTCATAACTCTCCATCGACTTCACCCTATATGACGTGTTTCTTCAGGCACAGCGTAGCGCCTTGTATCACTTGTCGCGTCTAGAAGCATTGTTTCTAGCGTGACGGTTTCGTCAATCTGCGAAAAGTGCGCAAGGCCGACTGAGTAGTTGAACGGATAGCGTTCTAAGGATAATCGGCGACAAAGCCGGAGATAGAAGCGATCCAATTGTGCTTCGACCGCATCGACATCCTGTTGAATCAATAATATCGCAAATTCACAGCCTTCTAGGCGACCAACCCAGCCCAAATCACCGAACACATCTGTTAGACAGCCAGCAAACTCTTTCAGGACTTTGTCGCCCGCATGCTTGCCATAGCGCTGGTTGACGTCTTGTAATTGGCGAACGTCAAAGTGTAATAACGTATGTTGATCTTCAATGACAACGTCGTCTGTTAGATAACTGTTTACTTCTCGGTAAAAGCCACGTCGATTAAAGACGTCTGTTAGCGGATCAATGACATTTTGTTGCGTCATGACCAACTCATGCTCGACGATACGCGCGAGGTCTGACAGCGCGCGCTGACAGGCATCCGTGAGCTCGCGAGGGTGATGATCGATCACACAGAGCGTTCCAAGCAGGTGTTCGCTATCCAGGCTAAAGGGAAAACCTGCATAAAAACGGATATAAGGAGGGCCGGTTACCAACGGGTTGTCAGCAAAGCGACTGTCGTTAAGCGTATCCTCAACAATTAATGGCTCTAATTGCTGAATAGCATGACCACAAATCGATTCGCTGCGGCTTGTTTGGTTGACGGCTAAACCACGCTTGGCTTTAAACCATTGTCTCTGTTCATCAACCAGGCTAATTGCGACAACGGGGCAGTCAGAAACGTATGCCGCTACCCTGACAATCCGCTCAAATCTGTCTTCGTGTCCAGTATCTAATATGCCTAGATCGTGCAATGCGTGAAGTCTTTGCTGCTCATTGTGAGTGGGGCGCGCCGTTTCCATGCCTTTTCCTCCTTGCCGCTATTTCTATTGTAGCCAACCACACACAGGGTAGGGGCAATAATTGTTCGGAGCGGTGAATATCGCTGCCACCCCGAGAAGCTTTTAAAAAGATCATTAATTCAGTGAGATATAGGAGAACTGGCTGTAAGTGTCTGTAGGTGTGCGAGAGGCTGAGAAACTCAGTTTGTAAAAAACTTGTTTCAATGATATTTTCCTCCGCTTGTTCAGTATTCACACTGTTGGAAGAGGCGGTGACGCACCCGGATTGATCGCGTGCGTGACAGCGACTCTATACTCTTAATACTTGTTGTTTTTAGAAGGTTTGCTTATGGCGTTTTTAGCGAGCTGTGATACCCAATATCCGCTGACTCATCCACATGCGGCTTCTGCTGTGGTGATGGTGCCCCCGCTTCATTTTAAATTTAATGCGCAAACGAGTGAGGATAATGGTTTTCAGCATGCGCCGTCACTACCGGATGAAGAAGTAAAAGCGCGCGCGATGGCAGAATTCAACAACATGGTGATGATCCTCCGCCGCCATGGTATCGATGTGGTGGTGATGGAGTACCCAGACTCTGACCCTGCAACGCCTGATGCCGTGTTTCCCAACAACTGGTTTAGTACCCTCCCCAGTGGCGAGCTTTATCTTTACCCTATGGCGTGCCCAAACCGCCAGCTAGAGGTGAAACCCGAGCGCTTAATGACTGCATTAGACCGTGCAGGCTATGCCGTCAATCACGTACACAAAGTGAAGTGTCATGACAAGGACGATGCGTTTCTTGAAAGTACGGGCGCGATGGTTATCGACCACCTCAACCAGCGTGTTTATGCGGCGCTTTCACACCGTTGTGACAGCATTTTGCTCACTGAGTGGGCAGCAAAGGTAGGAATGAGACAAGTCGTGAGCTTTAACACGGAAATGAGCGATGGCAATCCCGTTTATCATACCAATGTGATGATGGCGGTGGGTGAAGAGTTTGCCGTTGTGTGCGATGAGGTGATAGAATCGGGGCAGCGCGATCTTGTGTGTAACACATTGAGTCAAGATAAAACCGTGGTATCCATTAGTGAATCACAAATGAACCAGCTTTGTGGCAATATTTTACAATTGCGCAATCGCCACGGTGAATCACTCATCGTCATGTCATTGTCGGCCTACAGTGCGTTTACTGAAGAGCAAAAACGCACGCTGCGCCAATTTGGTAAATTGGTGCCCGTCGATGTCAACACAATTGAAACCGTGGGTGGGGGAAGCGTGCGTTGTATGATGGGAGAAGTCTTTCTGCCTCGTCACCAAGCCGCGATGTCGGGTTAAAGGCCTTGGTTAAAACGTCGGTTTGATAGGCAAAACGGCGACGAATAGTCGCCGTTTTACGTTGCTATTCAGGCTATGAGTGCGCGCGTGTTTTGGCCTTGAGTGGCATTTTGTCAAACGAGACCCCCTTCCATCCGGTGACCATAAAGTTACGAATGTTTTTGTGATCCGTCCCCGAAGGATTGCTCAGCACGTCTTCGCGATAATACCCCCCAAAGCAGGCGAGCGTCTGCGCTTCCGTGAGCTCATGAAGTTGGCAGAATGCGAGTACTTTGCAAGAGCCTGTGTTCTGGCCTGCTTTATTGGCGAGATCACCGTTAGTGAATCGAGTAGGGGCGTAGTCGTAATGTGCATCTATCACCGCCATTGTCTCGTCAAACATTACCATATCTGGGGTTTGCGTGACTTTGGCGAGAAAGCTGTCTAAGGTCATGTCGGTTCCTGAGTTAATAACATGCGAGCTCTCGTCGAGAGTATATGCACGTTGTACCAACTTGTTTAACCAATGTGAAGCCAAGCGACGCGAGTAATGGATAAATATCCATCACTTAAACCAAAATTTTTGTTGCAGTGCTTTACATTAACTCGGGCCAACATTAGTATACCACCCTGTTCGGAGGGATGGCTGAGCGGTTGAAAGCACCGGTCTTGAAAACCGGCAAGGGTTAATAGCCCTTCCAGGGTTCGAATCCCTGTCCCTCCGCCACATATCGAAAAGCCGCTGAGTAATCAGCGGCTTTTTTTGTATCTATATGTCCGCTTACTCTCCTTATGTGCGCAAACTAACAGCTTGGTGATGCTTTTCCTTACAGGTTGGGCAAAAACACCTAATATGTTAAGAAATTGTACCGTGCGATAAAGGCTCGTGACTGAACTGATCTCTCATCCAGAGTGGCTACTGCTTGTGCTCGCTCCCGTGTTCTTCTTATGCATGTTGGGGGAGTACTGGGTAGCGCTGCGCCGCGGAAAATTGGGCGATAATGCCCGTTATTACGTGCCGGAAGTGCTTTGTAACTTTACCTTGGCGGGGCTGCATCAAGCTGCAGATTTACTGACCGGCTTGCTGATTGCCAAAGTCTATTTGTGGTGGTTTGGCTGGCGGCTGTTCGACATTGAGATGTCGGTGAGCCTGTTTTTATTACTGATGATCGCGCAGGATTTTTGTTACTACTGGTTTCACCGGGCCAGCCATCGTGTTCGCTGGATGTGGGCGGCGCATGTGGTGCATCATAGCTCTGAGCGGATGAACTTTAGCACCGCGTTTCGCCAAAGCTTAATGTACCCGCTGGCAGGGATGTGGCTGTTTTGGTTGCCCCTGGTGGTGATTGGGTTTCCGCCGCAATGGGTGGTGTTTGTTGTACTGCTGAATTTAGGGTTACAGTTTTTTGTTCACACTCAATGGATAAAGACACTCGGGCCTGTGGAGTGGATTTTTAACACCCCGTCTCATCATCGCGTTCATCATGGCATGAATCCTCAGTACATCGACAAAAACTACGCGGGCATTTTAATCATTTGGGACAAATTATTTGGCACCTTCGAGCCGGAATCTGAACCGGTTCGCTATGGGATCCCTAAGCCAGTGAACAGTTTCAATCCTCTGGTGGTGACCTTTGCCGAATGGCAACAAATGTGGCGAGACGCCACGCAGCCCGATCTGAGCGTTCGGCAACGATGGCAGTGCTTGTTTGCACCGCCAGAACAAGCACAAAATCACACGACACACGAGCAAGTATCACGTAAGACGTAGTGGTTTGCTTCCTTGCTGCAAGCGAACATATTTTGAGGATATAACTCCTTATGATCAGATGCTAACAACACCATCTGTAGCACTCCTTCTTATCGAGGCAAGTATGCGTAACGTTTAAGAGATGAGCCGAGTTGACTCTTGTCTGGCTAAGCGCTTTTGCACTCTTTTATCACGGAGTGAGTGTTATGGCGTAGAATCCCGATTTGAATAGCGATTGCTACGCCACCAACTGCCGCGGCGGCATAGACAAGCTGAGTCACCGAGAGGCCGTGGCCGAGCCACAGCCCTCCCAAAAGGGTGCCCACCGCACCACCTAGGTAGTTTGATGAACTATTGAGCGCAACAACTGCGGCACTTTGCTCCGGTTGGAGGCTTATCAGTGTGTGTTGCTGTGGCGCGAGCGACGACCAACCGGCCGCACCCCATAAAAAGAATGGCACAAAGGCAATGATTGAGGACAGCGCCAAGCTACTCGGAATGCTCAAGATGGCCACGGACATGAGCGTTAGTATCCCGAGCAAGATGGCTCGTGGGTGTTTTACCCAGTCAATTAAATGGCCGATGGTGAAGCTGCCCACCATGCCGCCTAGGCCCCAAACCCATAAATATGGCGTGAGGTTGGTTTGTTGTGTGATGCCCGTAATGACCGGTGCGAGGTAAGAATAGAGCCCCAAGCTAGCGACAGCCGTCAAGAAGGTGACCGTAATGGTCATAGACACCGAGCGACTGGCGAGTAACGCGACGCGTGCTTTTAGTGATGGCGGCGGGGCGACACAGATCTGAGGAACACCCAGCACCAGGCCAATAAGCCCAATGATCGCGATACCGATCACGACGGCGAAAACGCCTTGCCACCCAAGCCAAGTCGCCAGAGCAAGACCAGCGGGAACCCCGACAACGGTACCCGCACTCATGCCACCCAACAACAGCCCTAATGCACGCCCCTTCTTATCTGCAGGCACCAAAGAGGCGGCACTTGCCGCCGCTAAAGGCGAGAAAATGCCTGCCCCTATGCCGGCAAGCGCGCGGCTTGCTAGTAACATGGTTAAGTGCGTGCTGAAAATGGTGACAAGATTAGCGGCGATAAACATCAGCATCGATAACACGAGTGCCTTTTTGGTCGGAAAGCTTGCCAACAATGTCGCCAGTATTGGTGCGGAAAGGGCATAGCACAACGTAAAGGCTGTGACCATTTGCGCTGTCTCGGCTTCAGTGATCTGAAAACTGGTGGAAATTTCCGGAATAATGCCCGCCACGACATAGGCATCCATACCGAACGCAAACATCGCAATGGGTAAAAATAAAATGTTTTTCATGGTCATCCTAGCGCGTGAGTCTTTATGATGCCTAGGAAATGTAACAAAGTGTTACTTAAGCGAAAACGCTAACCAGCAAATATAGGTAGAGGAGCAGGCAAGTATTTTTTACAAGGCAAACAATTAACTATGATAGGGGGGCTATGAATCGGCCGTCATGTTAACGGCTGGTCGAGTTGGCACTTAGAACTGAGATTTAACCAGCCATCGCTTGTCACGCATCGTTATCACCGCTATTGAAAGAAAAATAGGCACCCACTGAGTGGATGCCTATTTGGATAAGGGGGCGAGATAGTGTCTTTGTCTTACCTTAAACGGTCTGTCCGAATAAGTTTAGCCAACTGTCGTCTATAATCGTTTGTTAGAATTTATAGTTAACGTCGAGGTAAAACACACTTGGGTTCTTGAAGGAAATACCCTCCGCATACTTTTGTTTCGTTAAGCCGTATTTATGGCCGCCTTCCAAAGCGATACCGGAGTCAAAACGATAGCCAAGTCCGAGATTGACGTCGCTCGCTAGGCCAGAGTCTCTGAGGTTATAGGTGTTAGTCCCCTGAGCATCTTTGTCCTTAATTTCTAGCTTACTGCGTTGGTAGCCTAGAGTACCACCAGCAATACCGTACAAATTGTCAGTGAACTCGTGGACATAGTCTAGGCCCATACCGAATTGATAGTCAGTATTTTCCAACGAAAGCTCTTCATCTGCAGCTTTGATCGTTGACTTGCTCGACGCGCCCGATTGCCAGTAGCCGTAGGTGCGTACTGAGTCAGTGATATACTTACCGCCATACAGCTTGACTGTTCCTCGGTCCTCAAGATCACTTTTGAATTCACTGCTATCTAAGCCACTCACATCAGCGCTACCAGCTCCAAATTCCATCCCCATATAAGAAGAGGCATAAGCCGCCGGTGCGAGAATCAGTAAAGCTAAAGGTGCTAATTTTTTCATTGTAAAGAACCTATTATTCGTCGTAGGTGTTTTTTAAGAACGTATGACGTATAGTCATTGCTTTTTGGAACGTTCGCTTAAAGGGGGAACGTTTGAGTGGTACTTTACGGCTGAAGAGCGCGGTAATGTATCTGCAGAGTGTCATGATTTGTCGTATAACTGTCGTGGTATCTACGCCTGTAGACGCACAGAGTTTTTAATGATTTATACCAAGGCTTTTCGTTTGTTTATTTTTCTAGGTCAAGATTAATGGAAGAGAAACTGCACTTAGTGGTTGTCGAAGATGACCCCAAAATGCGAGAAATGCTGACAGAGTATTTTGAAGCACAAGATTATCGCGTAACGGCACTTGCTGAAGGAGCAGGGGCGGCTGACTATATTATTTCCGCACAACCTGACTTAGTTTTACTCGATTTAATGTTACCCGGTGACGATGGACTGACAATTTGTAGACAAATCCGTGATGGATTTAGAGGCAGAATTGTGATGCTAACCGCTAGTGATGATGATTTTGATCATGTGGCAGCACTAGAGGTTGGCGCGGACGACTTTATCAGTAAACCGATTAAACCTCGGGTATTGATGGCTCGTGTAAGAGTGCAACTGCGACAGCTGAGAGACGACACTGCAGCCGCCTCGTCCAAACCCAGTGTTCTTAATTATGGTGTGTTGGCACTCAATGAGGCGAGACGTTACTGCTCGTTAGATGATAAACCCATTGCGTTGACAGACAGTGAATTTGCATTGCTTTGGCACCTGGCAAGTCAGCCTGACGAGGTACATACAAGAGATACGTTAACGCGTGCATTACGTGGTATTGAGTATGACGGTGTTGACCGCACGGTGGATAATAAAATTGTGACCTTGAGAAAAAAACTGGGTGATACGCCCTCCAATCCCCAAAAAATTATCACAGTACGTGGAAAAGGTTACTTGTTTGTGCCTGATGCATGGTAAATGCATAACAGAAATATGTATGAGTGGTGAGTAATGCGTCGGATATATTTAGAGTTCTTCTTTGGGTTGATCGTCATTTTTATGGTGAGCTCATTGACCTACGAATACCTTGTGTATGAACTGACGGAAAATTATGAGGCGACCTTGGCGAAGCGACAGGCTGAAAGTGTCGTTGATATGTTAGCGTTGATTGAGTCACAGGCGGGAACACAAGAGGCTTTAGGCGCGCTAAAGGATTATGCCGATAACGTCGAATATTCATTATCCGTACACAAGCTTGGCAACATTCCCTCTCATTTGAATGAGGCATTTTCCCACCAACTCGATCCCTCCGCGGTGTTTGATGATAAAAACGAAACCTTATGGTTCCGTCTGGCCGATAAGGAGCGAATCTATAGCTTACGAACCGCGGTGGGTTCCGAGCTACATGGGGCAATAGAGTTTAATGAAGATCTGCTGTTTGTTTTTCTCTTTTTGGGGTTCGCCCTCTACAGTTTTTTCATGGTGCGGTTTCTCAGCCGCCGAGTACGGTCACTCGAGCAAGCGGCTCTCCAATTTGCCAACGGAAATTTACAAGCGCGGGCGTCAACAAAGAGTCAGTATACCGTGGGTAGTTTAAACGCGACCTTTAATCATATGGCAGACAGAATTGCGAGTTTGGTCAGTAGTCGTCGAGCGCTAACCAACGCGGTTGCGCACGAATTGCGCTCTCCTTTGTTTCGGATCCAATGGCAAGCTGAATTGTTGAGTGAGAGTCAACTGGGCCCCAAGCAGCAACAAAAAATCGTCAGTATCGTTGAAGATACCGACGAAATGGTAGGGTTGATTGATGAACTTCTTTATTTGGCACGTGTTGATCACCCTAATACACCTTTTAGCCCGGAGAGATTGAATACTTCGGTGTGGCTACACGATGAATGGCCGCGTTGGCAAACGCTGAGCAATAAGTCTGTGATTTTGGATGCACCGCAAGACTTGCCTTGCATTGAGGCCGACCCTCATCTGCTTAAACGCGTGCTTACCAACTTAATCGGTAATGCGGAGAAGTATGCGACTAGTCAAATAGCCGTGCGTGTATATTGTGAAGACACGCAGCTGGTGATTGCGGTACACGACGATGGTGAGGGCGTTGATCCGTCACATTGGCCGTTTATCTTTGATGCCTTTTACAGTGCGGATCGTTCCCGCGACAAAAAGCGTTCCGGCTATGGTTTGGGACTGGCGATCGTCAAACAAATTGTCACCCGCCACGGTGGCCATGTTGAAATCGACCATAGTGATTTAGGCGGCGCATGCTTTCGGGTCATCTTACCTTGTTAACATGATGTGACTCAGCCAGTGCTAAGTTGAAAGGGCGGCATTCGTCGCCATCAGGTATTTCGCGTATAATACCGCCCACATCGACAACATTAGGGGCACTATGAAACATCGTACCTTCGTCTTTATCGGCATGGCGATTCTTGCTGTGACCGTCACCATTTTGATCTCATGTCAGCGCCCCCAAGCTCCCCTTGTTCCTGATTTCCAATCTTTTGCCGCGGGGGCAGAGCGAAAGCAGGCGTTTTTTGATTACTTCACCCCTGTGGTTAATGCCATTAACAGCCAAGTACTGGCGGATCGCACCGCATTAATGGCATGGCATGCGCGTAAAAGTGAGCTAAATAGCCGAGAAATAAAACGCGTCCAAGCGCTCGCCGAACAGTATGAGCTGGAGGGTTTTGATGTCGACCAAGAAGCCGACTGGATGGCATTGATTCAACGGGTGGATATTATCCCTCCGTCGTTGGTGTTAGCGCAGGCGGCGAACGAGAGTGCGTGGGGCGCGTCGCGGTTTGCACGGGAAGGGAATAACTACTTCGGGCAGTGGTGCTTTAGTAAAGGGTGTGGACTGGTGCCCAAGCAACGTGCGGAAGGGAAAGTGCACGAAGTTGCAGCGTTTGATAACCCGCAAGCCTCGGTACAAAGCTACATCAATAACTTGAATACCCATGCCGCGTACCAAGGGCTACGCGAGATCCGCGCCAACCTGCGTGAGCAGAATAAACCACTGTCAGGTGCAGCACTCGCCAATGGGCTGGTACGCTATTCAGAGCGTGGTCAGGCCTATGTGAAGGAGTTACAAGCGATGATCCGCCACAACCAACTGGATAGGCTCGACCAGCCATCATCCTCATCCAATAACGACTAGGAAAGCCAATGATTACCCGTTTGCCTCGGTGGGTTGAAGCCGGGGCGTTTGTGTTAGCGCTGATCGCCGGTACCATCAATGCGATCGGTTTGTTGGGCTTTGAACATCAAGCCGTATCGCACGTGTCAGGCACCGCGACGCAATTTGGCTCGGGGTTGTTTGCAGGCCAATGGACACAAGTTATCCAACTGGGTGGCTTATTGTTGGCTTTTTTCCTCGGTGCCGCGATTTCCGGGTGCTTATTGCATGGCAGCACGCTTAAATTGGGTCGCCATTATGACTCGGCACTGTTTGTCGAAGCTGGGCTAATTGTGGTGGCGTTTTATTTTCTTTCTCGCGGTTTTGCCATTGGTCAGTTGGCCGCGTCGGCAGCGTGCGGCTTGCAGAATGCGATGGCGACCACCTACAGCGGCGCGATCGTGCGCTCAACCCATTTAACCGGCATCTTTACCGATTTAGGATTAATGCTAGGGGGCAAGCTACGCGGCAATCCAGTCGATAAGCGCAAGCTGATGCTCTTTTTACTGATCGCGTCTGGCTTTATCGTCGGCGGGGTAGTGGGTGCGGCGCTTTTTGCGCACTTCCATTTTGCTGCCCTGCTGTTTCCCGCAGGGTTATGTTTTGTAGTGGCACTGTGTTACCGCGGGTACATGACACGTCAGCGTTTAGTGGCTGGCACCAGTAGCAAGTAACTATACAAATCATTAACAATGCGCGTTTTCGCGCATTTTCTAATGTATTTGTTGTGCATCGCATCGAGTTAGCCAACTTGACGGAGCCTTCGGTGCGATCGTCGGGCCTTTCCCTTGTAGCGGTGGCTTCCCGTGTCACCATTCGCGCGTCTTTGCGGCTAAAAGTTTGTCTTAAATCAAACAAGTGTGAGTTTGTATTTCGAATTCGCGCATTGTGTGATGATCTCGCCGTCTTTGTGACACGGAAAATGCCACACTCCCGTTACGATACAGTAACAAGGAGGCCCCATGCCAAATAGCCAGTATATTGAAACGGATGTGGTCATCATCGGTGGGGGTGCAACCGGCACCGGCATCATGCGAGATTGCGCACTGCGTGGCATCTCATGCATTTTGCTCGAACGTGACGATATTGCGGCTGGGACATCGGGGCGCAACCATGGACTGCTGCACTCTGGGGCTCGTTACGCGGTCACAGATACCGAATCGGCCCGTGAATGCATTCAAGAAAACACCATCCTTAAATCCGTTGCTCGCCACTGCGTGGAAGACACCAGCGGACTTTTTATCACCTTGCCGGAAGATGATTTAGCGTACCAAGACACCTTTATTGCCAGTTGCGATAAAGCCGGTATTCCGACCCGAAAACTGACACCACGTGAAGCGTTAGCGTTCGAACCCAACGCGAATCCAGCGATGATTGGCGCGGTGCAAGTGCCGGATGGCATTATCGACCCCTTTCGTTTGTGTGCCGCGAATGTGTTGGACGGCAAAGAGCACGGTGGCAAGGTGTTTAACCATACCCGAGTGACGGGATTAATTCGTCAAGGGGCGACGGTGCAAGGCGTCCAGTGTTTGCATACCCTCACCGGCGAGCGTTTTGCCATTATGGCGAAGCAAGTGATCAATGCCGCAGGGATTTGGGGGCAGACAATCTGTGAGTATGCCGATCTGAATATCAAAATGTTCCCCGCCAAGGGCTCATTGCTGATCCTCGATTATCGGATTAATAACCGGGTGATCAACCGCTGTCGGAAACCGGCAGACGCTGACATCTTGGTGCCCGGTGACACCATTTCCTTAATCGGTACCACCTCTGAGCACATCGAGTACGATCAGATTGATAAGCTCGCGGTGACGCCACAAGAAGTGGATGTGCTGATGCGCGAAGGGGCTAAGCTCGCCCCCATCATGGCCAATACACGCGTGTTGCGCGCCTATGCGGGCGTGCGGCCTTTGGTCTCGGTAGATGACGACGGCAGTGGCCGTAATATCAGTCGCGGCATTGTGTTACTCGATCACCAAGCACGCGATGGGCTGGAAGGCTTGATCACTATCACTGGTGGCAAGCTCATGACCTATCGTTTGATGGCCGAGCAAGCCACAGACTTGGTGGCTGAAAAGCTGGGTAACCGCAACCGTTGCCAAACTGCGACCCGTCCTCTGCCGGGCTCTGAGCCTTCTAAAGGGATCCGTAAAGCCAGTGCCAGCTTGGTGAAACCTGTCTACCAATCCGCCTATTACCGCCACGGTGAGCGCGTTAGCCATTTTTTAAATGAAAGTGACGACAGCCAAGCGGTAATTTGCGAATGCGAAATGGTGACCAAGGGCGAGGTGAACTATGCGATTCAATCGCTGGATGTGAAAAATCTCACCGATCTGCGTCGGCGCACTCGTCTGGGTATGGGGCCTTGTCAGGGCGAGCTGTGCAGCTATCGTGCCGCTAGCTTATTCAGTGAGCTGGCTGGGATAGATGGCCAAGCCAGTGCAGGGCTGCTGGTGGACTTTCTCGAAGAGCGCTGGAAAGGCGTGAAACCGATTTTTTGGGGCGATGCGCTACGCGAAGCCGAATTTAGCTATTGGATTTATCAAGGATTATTTGGCGCCGGTGAGGTGCCAATGCCGCCGAAGGCAGAGAGTACTGGCGCAGCAGCCGGTGCAGCCATGTATGACGCTGAGGTGAAAAGCCCAGCACCAACGTCAGCGGCTGATCAGGAGGTATCACAATGATCCACTACGATATCGCAGTGATTGGTGGCGGCATTGCCGGGTTTACTGCCGCCTTGCGGGCACTAGAAGCGGGCAAGAAAACCGTAATGATTAGCGCCGGACAAAGCGCGCTGCATTTTTCGTCAGGCTCGATTGATGTATTGGGCCATTTCCCTAATGGTGAGCCGGTCAGTCAGCCTTTTGAAGCGATTCCGAAACTGGTGCGCCAGCATCCTGAGCATCCCTATGCCAAAGTCAGTTTAGAGGAAATCACCCAATCACTGACTTGGTTCCAACAGCAACTGAGTGCGCAAAAGGTGTGTCTGTATCATCAAGAAGATAACGCCAACCATGGCCGTATTACGCCGCTGGGCACCGTGCGTCCGACTTGGCTGTCGCAAGGACATGTGTATCAGCATCGCGGCCCGCGTCGTTTCTCTGGTTTATGTTTTGTCGCCATTGAAGGCTATCGCGATGCGCAACCGACGTTAGCCAAAGACACCATTACCGCCCAGCGTGATTTTGCCTCCTGCCCAAGTCGCACCATCACGTTGTCGATTCCGGGTGCCGAGCGATTACGCCGTAACCGCAATGAGCTGCGCTCGGTGGATCTTTCTCGTTTATTGGCTGAGCCTGATGCCTTTGACAGTCTGTGCGAGCAACTAATCGCGCAGTCCGGCCCAGATGAGCTGGTGATTTTACCCGCCATCATTGCCGATGTGGCCGGCGAGCGGGGGATGGATACGCTTAAACAGCGCACCGATCGCTGTTTTCACGAAGTGCCGACCATGCCGCCTTCTCTGCTGGGGATCCGCATTGAGCGTGCGTTACAGCGGGCCTTTGCTAGCGCGGGTGGGGTATTGCTGCGCGGCGATCAAGTGACTGGCGGTGAGTTTGACGACAACGGTCGCCTTACCGCCTTGCATACGCGTCAGCTCGAAGATATTCCGTTAACCGCAGAGGCAGTGATCTTAGCCACGGGCAGCTATTTTAGTCGCGGTCTCAATGCCGACCGCACTCAGGTGAGCGAACCGACGTTGGGATTAGACATGGTGCAAAGCCCTGATCGGAGTGAGTGGCGCAACGACGACTTTTTCAGTCAGCAAAGCCACCCCTTTATGGCCTTTGGCATTAACACCGACAACCAACTACGTCCCACCGCACGCGGCAAGCGCTGCCAAAACCTGTTTGTGTGTGGTGCGATACTCAGTGGTTACGATCCCGTCTATGAGGGCTGTGGCGGTGGCGTTGCGATCGCAACCGGCTACGCCGCCGCGCAACGTGCGCTCGCGGTGATGGCGAGCGCTAAGGAGGCGTCCCATGCTAACTGAATGGCTGAAACAGCGTGACTATAGCGACCATGCGCCGCAACCCACCAGTTTTGACCAATGCATTAAATGCACGGTCTGTACTGTGTATTGTCCGGTATCAAAGGCGAACCCTGCGTATCCTGGCCCCAAAGAGTGTGGCCCGGATGGTGAGCGCCTGCGGATCAAAAACCCTGAGTATTATGATGACCTGCTCAAGCTATGCACCAACTGCAAACGCTGTGAGACCGCCTGTCCTTCCGGGGTAAAAATTGGCGACATCATTGCGGTGGCACGCGGCAAACACGGCAAGAAAAACATCAATCCTAAGCTGATGCGTGATTACGTGCTGAGCCATACCGACTTGTTTGGCACGCTTGCTAATCCAGTAGCACCGCTGGTGAACGTGATGACGGATCTGAAACCGGTGAAAGCGGTGATGCATGCCACGATTGGAGTGGATAAACATAAATCCCTACCCAAGTATTCGTTTGGTACCTTTCGGCGTTGGATGAAAAGCCAAGCAGCGACACAAGCGGATTATCCTAAACAAGTCAGTTACTTTCATGGCTGTTATGTGAATTTTAACAATCCCCAGCTTGGTAAAGACTTGGTGAAAGTGATGAATGCGATGGGGTACGGCGTGCAATTGCTCGAAAAACATAAGTGCTGTGGCGTGCCTTTAATTGCCAATGGCTTTTACGATAAAGCGCGCCGTAATGCCACTGCCAATACGGCGATGATTACCGATGCGGTTGCCGAGCATCGCCCTGTAATAGCCACCTCCTCATCGTGTGCGCTGACGTTAAAAGAAGAGTATCCCCACGTATTGGGAGTAGATAACGCCCACGTGGCAGGGCAGATCAGCTTTGTGACCCGCTTTTTACTCAAAGCGGCCATGAATGGCGAGATGCCCAAGCTCAAGCCGATTAATAAGCGAGTGGTTTACCATACCCCTTGTCACTTGGAACGCAGTGGTAATGCGATGTTTACCATTGAGCTATTGCGTATGATCCCCGGGTTAGAGGTGATTGTGCTCGATAGCGAGTGTTGTGGTTTGGCAGGTACCTATGGGTTTAAAACCGAGAACTATCAAACCTCGATTGCCATCGGTAGTGGCTTATTTGCTCAGATTGAAGCCGCGCAGGCGGACTTTGCGATCACCGACTGTGAAACCTGTAAATGGCAAATTGAAGAAAACACATCGCTGGAGGCCTTGCATCCGGTGAGTGTGCTGGCGATGGCGGTTGGAGAGCCAGTAGCACAGTAATATTCGTCGCAAAGAAAAACGCCACCCAATGCGGTGGCGTTTTTTTGGTTTGCTAAATGCGGTTTAGCTGCTCGCTTGTGATGGTGTCGAGGCGGTGGATTTACCCCCCGACTCTGCCAGTAAAGACTTCATCACGCTGATGGTCATCAAGATCACTAACACACTGATGGGCAGGGCAGTGACCATGTTCGCGGTTTGCAGGGCTCTTAACCCACCGGCAACCAACAATACGGCAGCGACGGCACCGATCATAGTGCCCCAGAATACTCTAAAGCGTTTGGGCGGGTTATCATTGCCCATCGACAGAATTGTGGTAAGCACAAGGGTGCTCGAATCGGACGAGGTAATAAACCAGCTAAACAGCAAGAAGATCATCATGGCGTTGAGTATCCATCCCCAGATCCCGCCGCCAGTAATGCCATCGGCGGTGGCAAACAGCGCCGCGGGTAAGTCCCAACCATTGACCAAATCAATAATCCCAGCGGTGCCAATCCCGGCATCAGCGACAAGCTCTTGATGCAACGCGTTACCGCCAAAAATCGCCAGCCAAGCAAAAATCATTAGGGTTGGCGCACACAGCACGCACACGACAAACTCTCGTAAGGTGCGGCCGCGAGAAATACGCGCAATAAACAGGCCAATAAAGGGGGCCCAGCCAATCCACCAGCCCCAATAGAAAATGGTCCAGGCATTTTGCCATGCAGAGGGGCCTTTCGCCTCCGGGAACCACAGCCCCATCGGGATAAACTCGACCAAATAGTCGCTCAGTGATGCCCCAAATATTTGCACTAACCAAGCCGTAGGCCCGCCGAATAAAAAGTAGGCAATCACCAGTGCGGAGACGATGATATTCCACTCAGAAATGATTCGGATCCCTTTGCCGACGCCAGAGAGAGACGACAAGATAGAGGCTACAGAAATCAGTGCAATAAGGATAACTTGAGTCGCGATACCTGGATCGATGCCAAATAGGCGATCGAGCCCCACGGCAATCTGACTGACGCCGAGCCCCAGCGAGGTGGCGACACCGAACACGCAGCCAAGCACCCCCAAGATATCGATAATATGGCCGATGGGCCCGTAAATGCGATTACCAATCAGTGGGTGCACCGTGGAACGTAGTGCCAGAGGCAGCTTTTTCCGAAACGAGAAATAGGCGAGCGCGAGGCCTACAATCACATACACCGCCCAGCCGTGAAAGCCCCAATGGAAGTAGGTGACACGCAACGCATCGGCGGCGCGATCAAAGCCCATAGTGGTGGCACCGGCCATATCGGCATACGGGTTGTTGGGGTAGCCGAACGCACCACTTGTATCAAAGTAGAGCGTGGGTTCGGCTACCCCAAAAAACAGTATGCCAACGCCGACACCCGCGGAAAACAACATGGATAGCCACGAGAAGGTGCTAAACTCGGGCCGGTCGTCGTCATCACCTAAACGAATGTTACCTAAACGCGTGACGGCAATCGTCAAGCTGGCGACTAGTAACAGCACCAGTACCAGCATGTAATACCAACCAAAGGTCGATTCCACCCAGCCACGAGCAGCGGCAAATACACGGCCAGCTAAATCAGTATTAAATCCGGTAAAAAACACGAAGACACAAACCAGAAGCGTGGCGGCGATCATCATATTTTTATGAACACCTTTAAACAGGCCGGTTTGTGTGACGCAATCGGCAAACGGATGCTGCAATGCACTCGCATTGCTCGCATCCGACGTACTTCGTGTTGACATGAATCATTCCTCTTTTAACAACAAAACGCGCAACAATTTACGCAACGCTACCATTCTTTGCAAAAAAAAGAGTCATTAATCACATTATGTTGGATTGAAGTGCTGAGAAAAGCAGCGAAATGTGTCGATAAGACGGCCAGTGGAAGATTGTCTTCGTACACTCAAGATTGATTAAAACCTTAATAGATTGTTTAGGAGTGAGATGATGAAACCACAATCCGCTTCACGCGATACCATGCTGCAACTTGGATACCTTGGCTTGCTGCCTTTTATTGGCGGTGTCCTCGTCACTTGGGCCGATCTGACCTTATTTGGTCTCAGTGGAGAGCAGTTATTTTTAAGCTACAGTGCGGTGATTTTGAGCTTTTTGTCTGGTGTACTGTGGGGGAATGGTATCGATCATTTTTCTCATAAACTGAGCCGAAATGCGTTACTGCTGAGTAACTTGTTTGCACTACTGGCCTGGGGGGCGTTGATTCAAGGGGCGACCCAATACTTGATTGCCACCGGGTTACTTGCCATCGGTTATTTAGCGGTATGGTTAGCGGAAAAATGGATCCGAAAAAGTGAGAGTGAGGACACGTCTTCCGCCTATCAAACCATGCGTGGTCGCTTGACGGTGGCGGTTGTGGCCTGCCATGGAGTGCTGCTTTTTGTGGTGTGAACGGCAAAAAGACCACCAAGAAAAACCTTACTGAGAATGAACCTATTGCAGTAATAGGCCGTACCCGCTACCTCGTGCGCAAAAAAACAATTAACTTAATAATGAGATTTAGGGCAGCGGGGTAACCAATGACGATCATACAGTATTTACGCGTGGTGTTTCTTGCTCTCGGCATTGCGGTCGCGGCGAGTGGCTCGTATCTATTTAGCGAGATAAACACCGTAAAGGCACAGTTTAATGATGTGGTAGAGCGTAATGTTCGCCTGCTTAGCACCGTATCTGATCTTCGCTATTTTACTGTCACCTATCGCCGCTTCGCACTCGATTACGGTTTAACCGATGACAAACAAGCGCATCGCGATATTCTGGTGAAAATTGAGCGCAACGATCAAGAAGTCGGTGAAGCGCTCGACAAAATGAAGGCATTAACGGTCAGTGATAGCAACACAGAGGCGGTAGACACCATCGAGACACGCCTCAACAATTACCGCGACATGCAAAACGATTACATTTCGCTTATCGATAATGGCCGACTGGATGATGCGCGCCGCAAAATGCTGGGCCCTATGCTGGCACCGTTTGACCAGATAGTTGCCAACTTGGCCACGCTGCAAGAGACGTTGGAAGATCAAGCCAACGCGATTAAGACGCGAGAATCGGAAAAAATTGAGCGACTAATCTATATCGGTATTGCTGTGATTGTTGCACTGATTGTGCTGATGGCGGGTGTGGCGTTATTGCTACAACAGCGCATACGTGGGCCGCTGGCGCAGCTGGTTACCCAAATGCAACGGGTGGAAAGTGGTGACCTTACCCAACGTTTGGATCTCGACACGTTTAACCGCGATGAGCTGGGGCAAGCCGCCAATACCTTTGCGCAAATGCAAGAAAGCATTACCGCGTTGATTGGGTCTTTAGTGAAAGGTACCCAGCGCTTACAAACAGTGAGTGATGAATTGTCGACCCAGGTCAGTCATACCGTGAACAGTGTTGAGCAACAGCGTGGGGAGCTGTCACAGCTTGCCAGTGCGATGACGCAAATGGAGTCGACCTTTGGGGAAGTGGCGAGCAATACGGTGAATGCCGCGGAGCACACTGATAAGACGCGTGAATACGCGGAGCAAGGTCGGCAGACCTTTGAACAATCTTACCAGCAAAGCGTGGCGGCAAAAGACCAAGTTAATGAAGCATCGCAAGTGATTGAGGCTTTAACCGAAGACAGCGAAAATATTGGTAAAGTCTCGGAAGTGATTAGCACCATCGCCGAGCAAACCAACTTGCTCGCGCTCAACGCGGCCATTGAAGCTGCTCGCGCGGGCGAAGCGGGTCGAGGTTTTGCGGTCGTGGCTGATGAAGTGCGTGGATTGGCGACCAAAACCCAATCATCGACCGATGAGATCAATCAAATCATTGAAGGGCTGCAAACGAAAGCGCGTCAAGCCTACAAAGTGATGAGCGATAGCCAAACGTTAACGCAAAAAGGGCTGGACGATGCCAAACGGGCGGCAGAAGCGATTGACACCATCAATGATGCCACGCAGCAGGTATCAGAAATGACAGGCGCGATTGCTACCGCGACCGAAGAGCAAACCACGGCAGCGGCGGATTTGAATCAAAATGTGTCAGCGATTCACCGCGCGGCGGAGTCACTTGCCGAGACGGCGGAGCAAACCCGTCAAGCGTACGAACGTTTGGAAAAAGAAAACGCCAGTATCAAAGAGCAAGCGGAAGCCTTTAGGCTCGGATGATGTGCACTAAGCACGAGGCACTAAACAAAAAAGTGCGCCCACGCGGCGCACTTTTTTATTACCTTGGCAATGTCTGTCAGCGTTAGCGAAATAAGTACAAAGACAAAAAATAGTTAATGTTTTGATTGATCGTTCGGAGCACGGCGGTCAAGCCTGCCTCGCTATGCTCAGTCACATCCCAGGGTACAAATTTTCCATAATCAGGTAATGGTAATCCGGATTGCACGGCAGCGGGGTTCATCGCAACCAGATAATCAACATACGTCAATCTCAGCTCGGCCAGCGGGGACGGCGTGATCCCTGACGTTGAGAGTTGAAACTGAATTAACGCTTTTGATGCTTGCGCCGTATGCATAGTGCTGGATGTATGTGCGCAGTGGACATCAAAAAAACTGCTGGCTTTGTTTACCATCACCGCGGCGGCCATCAAAGAGGCACCGTGCTTACCATCGCATAAAAACAAAACGACCGGCTTACTCGGCACGGTATCGCCATGCATCGGTGTCTCGTCGGCACGCGCGTTTAACGAGACATTATCTTTGGCATCTATCATTGCCTTTACTCATCAAAAAAGGTGGAGGACGGGGCGTTCGATGGTGCATCGAGTCTACGCGCGTCAGTCCTTGGTGAGTCTATCCTAGCCCGCCATACGCACAGCGCCAGCGTGGTAAAAACAACTTTTGAATCTGTTACCAATGCGCCGCACTGTCATCAAACCTTCATGATTGCATAAAGGAACTGTCACTTTGTGCTCTTAATGTGTCTCCCCGTTAACCGAGTTCTTCGTTATGTGTAGATAAATTGATTTGCACAGCACTAACTTAAATAATCGACTTGGAGGTTGATGTGAAACTTAAAGCTCTCTTTGCAGCTACTACAGTATCAATGGCCGTGCTGGCCTCAGGTAGCGCAACGGCCGCAAACCGTGATTACATTAGCATCGTTGGCTCTTCTACTGTTTACCCTTTTGCTACTGTAGTTGCTGAGCGCTTCGGTCGCACGTCGCAATACTCAGTACCAAAAATCGAATCTACCGGTTCAGGCGGCGGTCTTAAGCTGTTCTGTGCAGGTGTGGGTGAAAACACGCCAGATATCACTAACGCATCACGTAAAATCAAAAGCTCGGAAATCGACCGTTGTAAGTCAAACGGTGTTGACGACATTGTTGAAATCAAAATCGGTTATGACGGTATTGCGCTGGCAAACTCGAAAATGTCTCAGCAATATGACTTGAGCTTGAAAGAGATCTACACCGCGCTCGCTAAAACCGTGCCAGACGGCAACGGCAACTTTATCGACAACCCAAATGAAACGTGGAAAGACGTGAACCCATCACTGCCTAACACCAAAATTGAGGTGCTAGGTCCACCACCAACATCAGGGACGCGTGACGCTTTTGTTGAGCTAGCCATGGAAGCGGGCTGTGCCGAGTACCCAGAAGTGGCGGCGCTTGAAGACAGCAACGAAGACAAATTCAAAGCGATTTGTCACGGCATGCGTGAAGATGGCGCTTTCATCGAAGCGGGTGAGAACGACAACCTTATCGTGCAAAAGCTTGAAGCAAACCCAGACGCACTTGGCATCTTCGGTTACAGCTTCCTAGAGCAAAACGCTGACAAGGTACAAGGCTCAAAAATCGCGGGTGTTGAACCAACGTTTGACGCGATTGGTAGCGGTGACTACCCCGTATCACGTTCACTGTACTTCTACGTGAAAAAAGCACACGAAGACGTGATCCCAGGTCTAAAAGACTACGTGACCGCATTCACTGCTGAAGATGCTATCGGCAACATGGGTTACCTGGCTGACCGTGGCCTTATCCCACTCGACAACAGTGAATGGAAACAAGTACGCAGCGCCGCAGTTGACCTAAAACCAAACCTGTAAGCGCAGTGTGAACACGAAAAGGTGGCACACATGAGGTGCCACCTTTGTGCGTGTTCAGGAGGAACAATGACAACACCCATGCTGATGACCGTAATTGCTGTAATTGCAATTTCAGGCTTTTTTATTGCTCGAGCACGCTCAATCAAGCTCGCCGATACGGCTGGCGGATTGAGTAAGCTTCATTCTCGTCCTAATTATTACGGCTCTTATGTTGCGATTCTCGCGGCTATTCCGGCACTGGTTCTCTTATTGTTGTGGCAAGCGGTAGAACCCAACTTGATCCACAGTTTGGTGATGGCACAGATATCTGATGCGTATGTTACGCAGTTCGGCAACGCCGACTTGCTATACAGTCAGGTTGGAAACGTCGCTCGTGGCATCACCCAAACTGACGATGCTGTCTTGTTGGCAGCGGCTGACCACTATCAAATGCTGAACCAACTGGGAACGACATTGCGTTTCACCGCAATGACATCGCTCGCGTTAGCGGGTTTGGCTTTTGGCTGGCGCTCTCTGCGATTACGTCTTCGCGCTCGAAATCGCGTTGAAAATGTGATGCAGGCGTTTTTGCTGCTTTGCTCAACACTCGCGATTTTAACCACACTGGGCATTGTGCTCTCGGTGCTGTTTGAGGCGTTGCGCTTTTTCCAAATGATTCCGGTCACTGAGTTCATCTTTGGTACTGAGTGGTCGCCGCAAATTGCATTGCGCGCCGATCAGCAGGCGGCGAGTGGCTCATTTGGTGCGATTCCCTTGTTCACTGGCACCTTGATGATCTCGTTTATCGCCATGTGTATTGCGGCGCCAGTCGGGTTGATGAGTGCCATCTATTTAGCCGAATACGCATCGCCGCGTGTACGGGGTATCGTCAAACCGATTCTGGAAATCCTCGCCGGTATTCCGACGGTGGTTTATGGCTTCTTTGCCGCCTTGGTCGCCGCGCCGTTTATTCGTGATGTGGCACAGGCGATCGGCTTTAGCAGTGCCTCGTCAGAGAGTGCTCTGGCTGCGGGCGCGGTAATGGGGATCATGATTATTCCTTTCGTTTCGTCATTGTCAGACGACGTGATCACCGCTGTCCCCCAATCGCTGCGTGATGGTTCGTTCGGACTGGGTGCCACGCCGTCAGAAACGGTTCGTAAAGTGGTTCTACCGGCTGCGTTACCCGGCATTGTGGGCGGCTTATTGCTGGCTGTCTCACGTGCAATCGGCGAAACCATGATTGTGGTGATGGCGGCGGGTCTGTCTGCGAATCTAACGGCCAATCCACTTGACTCAGTGACCACAGTGACAGTGCAAATTGTAACCTTACTCGTGGGTGACCAAGAATTTGATAGTCCAAAGACCTTGGCGGCGTTTGCTTTGGGTCTGACATTATTTGTTGTGACACTCGCACTTAACGTGATTGCGCTGAACATCGTGAAGAAATACCGGGAACAATATGACTGATAAAATCGAAAAACTGGCGCAAGAAAAGCGCGCAAGGGTAAGGGCAAGCTTAGCAAAGCGCCGCGGGAAAGAAGGACGTTTTCGTTTTTACGGAATGGGCTCTATTTTCCTTGCGTTTACCTTCTTGGTTTTATTGCTCGGCTCGATCGTCTCGCAAGGTTATACCGCTTTCTACACCACGGAAATCCGCTTGACCGTTGATTTAAGTGAAGAAAACCTAGGGATTGAAGGCAAGCCATTAAATGACGAAACCCTTAAATACTTGGGTTATCGCTCAGTGCTGGCGGATGCCATTTTTGATGCCATGCCAGACGTGACGTCGCGTGGTGACAAACGTGAGCTGTTCCGTTTTCTGTCTAACGGCGCCGAGTATGACTTGCGTGACCGTGTGGCGGCCAACCCTGACTTGGTGGGGCAAGAAGTAGAAATTTGGGCACTCGCCGGCGATAACGTCAACCAATTTAATAAAGGCAATATCGATGGCAGCTTGCCGGAGTCTTATCGCCAGTTTAAAGACAAACACATTGGTTGGTTCAACCAGCTTAAAGAAGACGATCGTGTTCGTACCGTGTTCAACTCGCGCTTTTTCACCAATGGTGACAGCCGTGATGCTGAACTTGCTGGGATCTGGGGCGCGACCGTAGGCTCTTTCTATACGTTGCTGGTGACACTGGCATTAAGCTTCCCTATCGGGGTGGCAGCCGCGATTTACTTGGAAGAGTTCGCGCCACGTAATCGCATCACTGAGATTATTGAAATCAACATCAATAACCTGGCAGCGGTACCGTCGATCGTGTTTGGTTTGCTGGGCTTAGCCGTGTTCCTCAACTTTGCCGACCTACCGCGTTCAGCGCCGGTTGTTGGCGGCTTGGTACTGACGCTGATGACGTTGCCAACGATCATTATTTCGAGCCGTGCATCTATCAAAGCGGTGCCACCCTCGGTACGTGATGCCGCCTTGGGTGTCGGCGCATCGAAAATGCAAATGGTGATTCATCATGTGTTGCCATTAGCTATGCCTGGCATGCTGACTGGCACCATTATCGGTATGGCACAAGCGCTGGGTGAAACCGCGCCGCTACTGATGATTGGTATGGTGGCCTTTATTGTGGATATCCCTTCAGGGCCACTGGATGCAGCCACTGCGTTACCCGTTCAAATTTACTTATGGGCAGAGAACCCTGAAAAGGGCTTTGTCGAAAACACCTCTGGCGCAATCATGGTATTGCTGGCATTCCTCGCGCTTATGAATGCCTGTGCCGTGATTCTGCGTAAGCGTCTTGAGCGACGCTGGTAAGTCGGGAGAAATAACCATGACGACGACAACAATGAACAATGTAGCCATGACCGAAGAAGTAGTAGATGCCACGCCGCAAAATACCGCGGCACCGACTGAGACGTGTGGTGTACCTTTCGTAGAAAACCCACGCATGACTGCCCGTAATGTATTTGTGAATTACGAGAACGGCTCAAAATCCGCGATTACCGATGTCAGTCTGGATATTGGTGAAAAAGAAGTCTTGGCGATGATTGGCCCGTCAGGCTGTGGTAAATCCACCTTCTTGCGCTGCCTAAACCGCATGAACGATACCATTCCTGGGTGCCAAGTATCGGGTGATATTATTTTGGATGGCGAAGATATCTATCATCGCGACACCGAAATTGTTGAGCTGCGCTCGCAAGTGGGCATGGTATTCCAGCGTCCTAACCCATTCCCGAAATCGGTTTACGATAACGTGGCTTATGGCCCACGTATTCACGGCCTGGTTGACGGCAAAGATGAGTTGGATGGCTTGGTCGAGCAATCACTGACGCGGGCAGGGCTTTGGAACGAAGTGAAAGATCGCCTGGATCAGCCCGCAACAGGCCTATCAGGCGGCCAGCAGCAACGTCTGTGTATCGCACGTACCATTGCTGTCGCGCCTGAAGTGATCTTGATGGATGAGCCTTGCTCGGCGTTAGACCCCATTGCCACCGGTATCATTGAAGAGCTGATTGCCGATCTGAAGAAAAACTTCAGCATTGTGATCGTCACGCACTCGATGCAGCAAGCGGCACGTGTGTCTGATCGCACCGCTTACTTCCACCTTGGCGACTTGGTTGAAGTCAACAGCACACGAAAAGTCTTTAATGACCCTGAGCACAAACTGACCTCTGACTACATTAACGGTCGCTTTGGTTAAGCCGATATGGCGCTGACCCAGCGCCATTGGGCATAGGGCAGGGGCGTTTGCTGATTATTTCAGCGTTTAGCGATAAAAGTGTAAAAAGTCACTTTACATCAGCTACCTCTGCTCATACTATACGACCCGTTCCGGAGAGATGGCTGAGTGGTTGAAAGCACCGGTCTTGAAAACCGGCAAGGGTTAATAGCCCTTCTAGGGTTCAAATCCCTATCTCTCCGCCACATACCGAAAAGCCGCTGCTCAGTCAGCGGCTTTTTTGCATTTATTGTCCCGCAAACTCCCAAACCCTGACCCCACCAACATTTTAGGCGTTTGTGCCTAAACAGCTATTCTGCACTCTGGTATTCTAACCCTTATATTTCTGCCTCTTACATGGCATTTTTGGACGCCGCTAACCAACGGCGGTAGCGTGGAACGCAATAAAGCGTCCATATGGATGCACGCTTTCTCATGACGGATTCACACTTTCTCGGGGCGAAAAAATAAAAAACAAGAATAATCAATCGGTTAAAATTACAAGCGCGGGGATAATGTGAACACCTCAACCGGGACAGGCGGCATGCACACTATCACCTAAGAGGGCTTGATGAGATAGATGGAAAGACCGCATGTGTATCATGAGGTTGTGGATAAAACAGGGCGTATAACGATTTTGGCAAATCGAGCACGCGCACTAATACAATGTTAGTTGCTGTCCAGCAGCGTTTAGATTTCGTGAGGTTATATGGCTCATTTCGTTGATTTCGAAAAAATGAGAGAGAAAATATTTATTCTGAACAATGTTGTGTTGTCTGGAGAAGCGTTTGCTATTAAATATAAGGTAGGTATTGAAGGTGAACCATCCCTGTACACTAAGTCAGAGTACTGGACAATGCTTAAGCGTATTGTCAGTAATTCATGTTTAGAGTTGTCTGTTTTAATCCGAAACTCCAAAGAGTTAAGAGATCTAAAAGAAGGTAAGTCTGAATCCCATAAAATAATCACGTGTGCAGATTTTATCGACCATAAGGTTGAGACTTATGATTTCATGTATATCGCTAATAAAATTATACATGCGAAGTCTTTTCTATTGACGTCTGTGGGGTCAAATCAGTATGAGGAGTCTTTTGAGTGGTGGGATGGATTAATCGAGGTATCTGGCACCGCTCAAAATCGGAAAGATTGGAGTCTAAGTTTTAACCTTTCTGATTGGCTTGGAAGCGTAGTTAATTTTCTCAATTATTCACAGTTGGTGCTTTATGAAATTCAAAAGGACTCCTACGATATTCAACGTAGCAACTAACAATAAATTTAAGAGTGATTCACAACGCTCGGCGCTTTCACTTCAAGCTAGTTTAGTTTTTATAGCGCAATGTTTAGGTAAGGTGTCAGCGTTGTTCACACCTTAATTTGGCGTTAGCTGTAAAAGGAGTATCGTACTTGAATAAAATTTTTTCTTCGGCATAGCTATCATTGTTGGCGCTTCTTTAGGAATTACATTTTTTGCCCCAATAAGTGATTTTTACAAAGGAATTGCTTCATTACCTGGTGTTGCCGGATTAGCCGCTGCTCTTTTTCAGTTGGTTCGAGATCACGCTGCACACCAAAGAAATCTTGAAATTCAGAAAGAGCAGCAACTTTTTAATCTTGGTGCAACTTCGCACATGGCCAATTCGGTATTTGATAAACACGTAGAGTTTTGCGAAAAGTATTTGGCAGAGGTTCATCAAACAGTTGTAACTCTGACCAGAGAAGGTCCAACAAAAGAAGCATTATATCACGCTGGAAAACTTTATACTTTAAGAATTGAGTACACCGCTTGGATTACGCCAGAAATAGACGAAAAACTCATGCCCTTTGAGAAGGCTGTTCGAAATATTGGTGCAAAGTCAGGTCTAGTAGGTGCACTTTCAGGCGCGGAAGGCAGAGACGAGACAAGAACTAAGGCTCTAGAAGAAATGTATGATGTATTCAGCAATCTAATGGGGATTGGTGAGGTAAAAGTAAAAGATGAATATTCCACCGTAGTTGAAGTTAAAAATAGAGTCAGAGAAATACTTCAGGTGAATGAGTTAGTATTGATTAGAGAATATTTAATCAATAGAGCGTCCGAAGCCACAGCTAACAAGGCAAAGCAGCGGACTGCTGCGCAGCCACGCTGATTACGGCATTAGCTGCAAAAACATAGTATGGAGTAACATGCGAAAACAAAATTTAAATATTGCTGTTTATATTGACATGGAAAATGTCGCCTCATCTGAGTTTGTTCTAGAAGATGTGATGAATTCATTCTTAAGCACAGACGAAGATTACAACTGTATCTTTGCAATAAAAGCAGCATATGGGAATCAGAACGCAGCAAAGAAAACGCTCAAAAATCAGATTGTTGAGCACAACTTCAATATAATCGACACGCCAAAGATCGGAAGCGAGAAAAATCGTGCAGATTTACTGCTGAGTTTAGATGCTTTTGAAACTCTTTATCAGAACAACCCAAGAATAGATCGCTATTGCTTTATGACCAGCGATTCTGACTTTACCGTTGTCGCAGATAAACTAAGAAAGTTTGGGAAAGAAGTATGGTTGGTCTGCAAAAAATCAGACAAAGATCGTGCAATTCTCACGAAATCCTTTGACAATCTTCTTTTCCTAGAAGACTTCTGTCCTGAAACAACACCAAAAATCACTAGCAAAATAGAAAGGCTTTTCGTTCAGGCCGTGCGCAATATGAATCAGAGTAAACTTCCAAACAATGTTTCTGTTGCGAATGACAAAATGAAAGCCATCGATCCAAGCTTTCGTGTAACTAACACTGAGTATAAAACCTTCATGAAGCTCATCAAAGACATGGAGAAAAAGGGATATATTAAATCGGAAACTCTCGATACAGGTGAAAATCGTATAGTCGAGATTTGTGTATAATTTGCAGCTAACAATCGGGCCCAGGTGACGCCTACGGCGAACCTGACCCAAGCGTTATGTTTCAGGAAGCTTAGGTTAGCGGTTAGTGGCGGAGGTTCGAATCCACCCATGCTTGTTTTGTTCTCAGTTGTCTGTCTTATGTTGGTGGTTTTGTCGTACGTAAAAAATCGCATGCTAACAACATTGGACTCAGGCCATGGTCCTGAGAAGGAGGATAACAATATGAGAAAAGCAACAACATTCGCAAAATGTGCTGTCACTTCAGTAATTGACGTAAGTCAGGCGCTGGGAACAAGTCTCGTGGCCTTTGGTGGGCCGCTAACCTAAGCCTCTTTGGGAGAATTTAAAGTATGGCCGTAATCACTAAAAAAGATGAAAAAATAGGTGCTACAGTCGAACAGTTGGAAGGAAGCCGTTCCCCTGATGACCTCGTCGCTAAGTTTAAGGAGCTCTACCCAAAGGACTGGGCAAAAATTGAAAGAAACTATCGTGACCACGAACGGAAAACAAAGCCAGGTAAGTCACATCCAATGCCAGAGCCAGATCAGTATCTAAAAAATGCGCTGTCGGTCTGGCTCAAGAGTCACGAATGATACATAACCAGGCCAGGCACGGCGACGCCTTTTTCGTTGCGGCTTCGCCTCCACTACAAAGGCGCGCATGCTGGTAGCGTTACGTATAACCAGAGGGCAAAGCATGGAAGGACAGTTTGAGATTGGTAATGACCCCTTATTCGCAGAGTCTTTAACGAAGACAAATATGGCAAGTTACTATCAAGCTCGTGAGATAGTCTGGGACCACAATCAGTTTCTGGACAGTTGGGAAGATCTAGATAACTACGCGGTTCTACTGGATCGTACTCGTGTTGGTGTAGTGCGTTTTAGCTATAGTGCTAATACGACCTTCCTGAGGGATCTTCAACTTTTACCGAAGTTTCAGGTAAAGGTATTGGGTCTAAATGTCTTGATTTAGTTGTTAGGCATGCATTTAATCGTCAATCTACTCTGTTAGTTCTGCGTGTGTTTAGTGAAAACCCAGCAATCAAGCTGTATGAGTCCAAAGGCTTTGTTAGGACATCAGAAGTCAAAGGGTTGGTTGAAATGGAGCTCCCTTTAAGCTCAAACACATAACAAATAAGAATAAATATCGTGCAGCCGACACTTTATTTGGGTGTTAAACAAGCTCGTTGCTTTATTAAACAAGCAGCTGTTTTCCAGTGCTACGCAGCGGCCGCAGCTGAGCTAATCATTATAAATGGAGGAGTAATGATCGAAGAGATAGAGGGTTGGATACATCAGGTGAATTTCTCACATAGAGAAGTGCGTCGGTCTTGCTCTGTCCTTGAAGAACATTTCAATGGTTTCTACTCGCCTGGATTTCTGAAGACAGCATTCTTCGTTGTTACCGACGAACTCCCAAAGCCTGATTTTCCAGGACTTCGGGACGCTGGTTTAGGAGACTTTATCGACATGGACGTGGACGGTATTACCTATAACGATACTTATTACGTCAAGAAAAAAGTTGCACTCGATCTCCTGCTTCACTTCCATGAGTTGGTTCATGTGCTGCAATGGCGTGAGCTCGCGCCTCAAGGTTTCATAGAACGCTACATTCGAGAGATTCAAGATTTTGGTTATGACAATGCTCCGCTAGAAAAGATGGCCTACGCCTTAGGTGGGCACTACCAAAGCAAGGGACGGCATCTTAGTGTTGAGCAGTTTGTCCGAGCTAATTTATAACAGTTCGCGTCACTCTGAGGCACTAAAGTTAAAGTACCTCGGTGTGCTCCGTGTTAGGTTGCAACAAAGAATCGAGAAGTATTAAGGAATATATGGAAGTAGAAATAAGACTAGCCAAGGAAGACGAACTGGAATTCCTCCATTCTTTGGTTGTTTCAAACGATGAATGGACAAAGTTTAATGGCCCTTACTTTCCTTACTCACATCCATCACTAGAACAGTTTGAGAAATCTTCATTTCAAAGATTATTAAATGGTTCAGACTTACAGTTAGTCACTGTAGATGATGTGCCTGTTGGGACAGTAAATTGTTACTGGGAATGTGAAGAAACTCGCTGGCTTGAAGCTGGTATCATCATTTACGATTCTGAATGTTGGGGTAAGGGTATCGCAGCACGAGCCATTCCTCTCTGGGTTACGTACTTATTTAATACTAAAGAAATTGAGCGTGTTGGTATGACAACCTGGTCGGGTAATCCTCGTATGATGTCGCTAGCATTGAAATTAGGCTTTCAACAAGAAGCTAGATTGCGAAAAGTTCGTTATTACGAAGGCAAGTACTACGATTCAGTTAAATATGGGATGCTGCGCTCGGAGTGGTTAGCACGCAACTGGCAAGGCATTTAAGAGAACTTTTCAGCGCTTGACATTTTCAGTTTTAATCAGCTTTGGTACTTACGCACAATGGATTAGCTAAGGGATAAGCGTTGTTCACACCTTAATTCGGTTCACTTTATTGGAATATTGAACGTTATGGATGATACTTTAGCAACTTGGCGTCAGTACTACGAAAAATCATTGTTACGCCCCCACAATTCACGCACTGAACTCGCCATTGAGTTGGATCAGTCTGGACTGAAAACCGCTGTCGATTGCGGTTGTGGAACCGGAAGTGAAATAGCATATCTAGAGCAGCAAGGCTATCAGGTGTATGGCTTTGATATTAATCCAGACTCTATTGCGATATGTTCAGAAAGGTTTAGTTCAAAGCCGCTGATTAAACTTTCAGAGTGCTCATTTGAGTCTTTCAATTATCCTTCTACTGGCATAGTGATAGCAAACTCAAGTTTGTTCTTTGCTGATCCGATAGAGTTTAAAAATACATGGCGAAGAATGGCTTCTTCTATCGCGGTTGGTGGTGTTTTTGTAGGTGATTTTATGGGGCCTAGAGATACTTGGGCAACGAATTTTCGGTTACCGACGGCACCGTTGAGTAAAAAACAAGTTGAGATCTTATTTGAAGAGTTTGAAATAGTCAGTTTCAAAGAACGTGATGAACCTGGCGCGACAATGGTCGGAACCCCTAAGCATTGGCATATTTTTTCAGTGGTTGCTGTAAAACGTAGATAACAATGGCAGTAAAAAGAGGGGTGCCGTATGGCATCTTTGGTTTGCAGTGAGTTTTGGTGATTACAGTGGCTGTAAAAGCGATGGTATGAGACTTTTGGAAGTACTTAGGGGTAATTAACATAGAAGTTAAAACATATAAGACAAATATCCATGTTGGTAGGGAAAAACCATTTATATGAGGATATAATGAATACAATAAATGTCCAGTATTATAAACACCCTTATGCCGAATTTATCCTTGGTTCGTATCAAGGTAAGCTTTGCTTGTGTGACTTCCGGTATCGCAAGATGAGAAGTGTCGTCGATGAGCGTATTAAACGGATTCTTAACGCTGAGTTTGTAGAAAAGAGCGATGATGTTTTAGCGGCTACTCAAGCTCAACTCGAGGAATATTTTTTGGGTGAGCGACAAGTTTTCGATTTGCCTTCACTCTTGGCGGGAACCGATTTTCAACAGTCGGTATGGAATGCATTAAGCAACATTCAATATGGTGACAGGGTGACGTATCAAGAGCTGGCAGTATCGATTGGTAATGAAGCCGCAGTACGTGCGGTTGGCAATGCTAATGGCGCAAATGCGTTGGCGATTATTATTCCTTGCCATAGGGTTATCGGCACCCAAGGGGAGCTTATTGGCTATGGTGGCGGTCTGTCACTGAAAAAGCGCCTTTTAGAATTAGAGCAGAACTTATTTATTTAAGGATAGAGTAGGGGCGTATGAGAGCGGAGCTGAGAGCGAAAATCCTGGCAGTATGTGATCAAAAAATCAAAGCGAAAGGTGAGAATGTCGGTGTGTCATTTTATGCGTTCTTCAAAAACAAAAATGACGATCCAGAGCAGTTGATGGAAGCCGCAACCTGGTGGATACAGACCCATCAATTAGATCATTTTGTTAAGGCAAGAACCATCAAAGAAATGGTGAAAAATAATTTATGACAACTGAACAAAAAATAGCCTATTTTGCCGACAAGGTGTAATTCAGGTTCACCAAGATGACAATGGATAGCGGGGCACGGGCCCAGATAGTCAGATTGGCTTGAGCACACGGATGTTAGAAATCCCGCGACGGTTGAGGTAGCATTGCCGACTTTTTCAGCGGTGAGAGGCATTTATGTATATCGGCTTTGACTATGGTACAGCCAATTGTTCGGTGGCAAAGATTGAAAACGGTCAGCCGACGCTGTTGCGTCTAGAAGGGGACAGCACGTTTATTCCTTCTTCCCTTGCCGCACCTACGCGCGAATCGGTGTCTGAGTATTTGTTTCGTCACCGTGGCATCAAGCCGCTGGATACGATTGGCGAGCAGATGTTGCGCCGCGCGATCCATGTAAACCGAGAGGAAAGCATTGAACTTGAGGCGGAGGACATGGCGTTTGGTCAAGCGGCGCTCGATCGCTATCTCGATGATCCGCGCGATATGTACTACGTGAAATCCCCTAAATCTTTCCTTGGCGCATCAGGTTTACGTGATGCTCAGCTTCGGTTTTTTGAAGATCTCGTATGCGCAATGATGGATAACATCAAAACCCAAGCCGAATACCAAACCCAACAGAGTATCACTGATGCAGTGATCGGTCGGCCGATCAATTTTCAAGGCCGTGGAGGCGAGACGGCAAACCGCCAAGCCGAAGGTATTTTGCTCAATGCGGCTAAGCGGGCAGGCTTTAAACAGATTGAATTTCAGTTTGAACCGGTCGCTGCCGGTCTGGACTATGAAGCGACGCTGAGCGAAGACCAAATCGTTCTGGTGGTCGATATCGGTGGGGGAACCACAGACTGTTCGTTGATTGAGATGGGACCATCATGGCGCGGTAATAGCGATCGCAGCGCAAGTTTGTTGGCGCACAAAGGCCAGCGTATTGGCGGCAATGACTTAGATATTGCGCTGGCATTCAAACAAATGATGTTCCCGTTTGGGATGGGCAGCAAGATGGAATCTGGCATTGAGATGCCGATTACGCAGTTTTCCAACCCTATCGCGATTAACAACGTGCAAGCGCAAAACGATTTCTATGCGTTTGAAAATTTGGCGGTACTCAAAGGGCTGCACAAGCAAGCGCAAGAGCCACATAAACTGGCCCGTTTGCTTGAGGTCTATCACGAGTCGCTGGGTTACAACATTGTCCGTCGTGCGGAAGAGGCAAAGATTGCGTTGTCGGATCATGCCGCCTACCGAGCGGGTATTAAGCTGTTCTCCGAGCGCGTGGACGTTGATGTATCGCGCGATGACATGATTGATGCGATTGAAGCGCCCAAACGTAAGATGACCGCCTTAGTTCACGATGTGGTCGCGCAGGCCGGTGTAAAGCCTGACGTGATTTTTATGACAGGCGGCTCGGCACGCTCGCCCTTCTTGCGGGAAGCTGTACAAGCAGAGCTGCCGCACATTCCTGTGGTGAGTGGTGACTACTTTGGATCAGTCACCGCAGGCTTAGCGCGTTGGGCGGAAGTCTGCTTTAAGTAAGCCGCAACGGCCGTTGCGGCTCGTTCGAAACATTAAGTAATAACTATGATTCAGGATGAAATAAACGGACAGCACTTACCTTTGCAGCAGGCATTGATTGAATCGGCCTGCGCCGCGTTTGCTTCAGAACAGGATGTGATTGCGGCAGTATTAGTCGGCTCTTTCGCCGCGGGCAAAGGCGATCGCGTGTCCGATGCGGATATTATCGTGTTTACACAGCACGGCTTTCATCGCTCGGCAGCGTCATGTTTTGCGCGCTTTGAGGCCGGGAAAGACATTTTCTATTGCTTGTCCGGTGATCACAATGAACAGGCGATGTTTAAAAAATATATTTTCACGGATCTAACCAGTGCCGAAATCCATTGCTTAGACGTGAGCGAGCCATTTCAGCTCTCAACGCCCTTTGTCGTTTTGTTTGATAAGGCAGGAATCATTCCAGCGCGAGTGACGGATGAGCCAGCCCCTAAGCACGAGAATTTTCCCGTCTATACCAGCGGTGATGAAGGGCTGATTTGGGAGCTGTTTGATTGCATCAAATGGCTGAGCCGAGGACAATACGATTTAGCCAAAAGCTACTTGAAAAGGCTTGTTGAGCAACTGTAGCTGGGCGAGTACCTATGTCACAGGGCGGGGCGTCGTTTCTCACTCAAGACATTTGGCTTTGCCGTTGTTCTATTGGCTTAACGTTGGTTTGTTGTTGTAGCCACGCTATTAGCTGCTCTTCCGGCATGGGCTTGGCGTAATAAAAGCCTTGGGCAATGTTAACGCCTAACTTTTTCAAATAACTGGCTTGATCCGCGGTTTCGACACCTTCGGCAACGGTTTGTAGTTTGAATGTTTTGGCCAGCCAAATAATGCTTTCAGTGATAGCGATATCATTTTCGCTGGTTAAGATGCTGTTGATGAATGAGCGATCGATTTTAAGCGTAGAAATTGGCAACGTGTGCAGGTAACTCAACGAGGAGTAGCCCGTACCAAAGTCGTCGACAGCAATACTGAGGCCACGCTTACGTAGTTGGCTGAGTTTCTCAAGGTTCTTTGATTTAGAATGAAAGAACACGCCTTCTGTGATTTCTAGCTCTAAGTTGGGAGGAGGGATGTGATTCTTCTTTAAAATATCATCAATAAAGCTAACAAAGTCATCCTCTTCCACATCGCATGCCGTCACATTAACCGCCACGCGCTCAATGCATAATGCCTGCTCTTGCCAGCGTGCCATGGTTTCACATGCCTGAATGATCACCCATCTGTCAATTTGTGTAATGAGCCCCGTTTTCTCTGCTATTGGAATAAAGTCACCCGGTGAGACGAGGTTACCATTCGGTAACCGCCATCGCACCAAGGCCTCGACACTGATTACTTTACCCGTTGCAAAGTCTATTTGCGGTTGGTACCAAAGCTCAAATTGCTGTTTGGTGATGGCTTGTCGCAGCAATGTCTCGGTCCGAATATAGCGCAGCGCATCCTGTTGAAGTCGCTTTGAATAGAAGTGAGGGGTGTTGGGGGCCTTAGTGTTGATTGCGTTAATAGCTGCATCCAGTATACGGCGAGTATTGACAGCATCATCGGGGTAATGACTCACGCCGATGGCGATATCAAGATGAATCAGGTCATGCTCAATGCTAACAGGGACACTAATGGCACTGATCAGTTGTTGGCAGACAGATAAAGTGTGATTCAAGCTGTTTTGGCCGGGTGGGTTAACCAAGCACCAAGTATCCGTCGTGAGGCGAAAGAGCTTATCGTTATCGGTAATCGCGCTGACGGCTCGTTGAGAGCATATCACCGCCGCTTGATCGAGCCCGGAATGGCCGAATGACTTAAAAACCTGATCGAGATTAATGGAAAAAACAATCACGTAAACAGGTTGATTTACTACTGACGCCGAGAGGATGGTGTCGGTGACGTGCTCTATACACCGCTGCTCGTTGGGGAGACCGGTCACCCTGTCATGGGTAGCAAGATAATAAAGCTTATCGCGTTGGCTAATGGCTAAAAAACGTGCTCTAAGTAGCATCACCACGCGTTCCATAAACTCTACTTTATCAACGGGCATGGTAATAAATTCATCCACCAGTGCCAGGTAAGGGCGAAGTTTGTGTTTGAGGTCGCGCTTAGAGAGCATGAGCATCACGGGCAAAAGTGTGGGCTCGCATCGGGTCTTTTTGTCTTGCAATGCGTCTTTATACTGCTCGAGAGAGGGGATATCGATGATCGCAAGGTCAAACTCGATATTGTCTATATCACTTGGATTTTCATAAATTCGGAAGTCGCTGCTCAGTTGTTCGCGCAGTAGCGCCAAGTTGTTGGGGTTATGGATAGCCAATAAAACGTTGGCACCCTGAATACGCTGTAATCCATCGTCTTTGCGTTCTGCTTTTTGTTCTGGGTTTACCATTATTGGTAAGGTTCTAACCGTACTGGTCATCGTTACTCCTCACCCGTGAAACCAGCAACGAGCTGCATCAAGGCCTTTTTGGCGACGGGTTTTTGCATGATACTAACTGCGCCATATTGGGTGGCTTGGCTGGAACTTGTCAGCATATCCTGTGGTGAGAGAACAATAAACGCGGTGTTCATCTGTTGTAGCTTTTCGCATAGTCGCCACACGTTGGCGCCAAATCCGCTGGTGTCGACCAGGGCAAGCTTTTTACCGCCAATCGCCGCTGCAGCCTGCATATCGGCTTCGCTATTCAAAGGTCGACAATGATAACCCGCTTCTTCAAGAGAATCGGCCAACACTTTTCGGTTACCCGATGATTTTACGCACAAAAAAACCGTTAATGACGCCGCGTTTTTATTCGTCACCTCGCTTACCTCTTGTTCAAACAGCTACGGCTTGCACTTTATCGGGGCCGATCAGGTACTGATAAGGCTTGCGATCAAAATCACTCAATCGTTTCTTCATCACCGAAATCTGTGAATGCGTGGTATCGTCCGCATAGTAAGACAGGGAAATAATCGTATCCGACAAGTAGCTGATGCCTTTTTCAGAAATGCTGTCTTCGCCGTAAAGCGCAAATGTTTCGTTTACCAGGATCACCGAGACATTGATTCTCGATAAACCTTTTGCGAGGGCATGCAAACGGTTTTGAATCGATTCCTCGCGCAAGGTCAGTTTAAAACCGGCTGTGCTATCAAGCACCACCAGGCGAGTGTTATTTTGAACAACATCCTTGTACACCTTGGCTGCAAACTCATCGGCTAAATATTGCAAAGGCTCGATCTGTTCGATGGTTAAACATCCTGCCTCCGCTTGGTGTTGCAGTGTGATGTTGAGTTGTCGTGCCCGGTGCAGGTATGAGGAGATTTCTTCCTCGAATAGGTAGATATTTACGTGACCTAGACTATGGCTATATTGCTCGGCAATACAGCTGCTTAAGGTCGACTTTCCAATGCCAGATGGGCCGGTGATCATCGTTACTGTCCCCATCTCTAGTCCACCGCCAAGCAGATTGTCGATAGATGCAATGCCCGTCGAGATGGGTTCAAACCGTCCTGGTACCAGCTCTTCGTTAGGAGGAAGTGGCCGTGGGAACACTTCAACCCCGTGAGCGCCATTGCGCATCTGATGACAGCCCTTCAAAAAATCAGACCCTCGGAATTTTTCTACACAGAGTTCTTGCCCCATCGGGGTTTGACTCAGTGAGAGCACGCCATCGGATAAAAAGCGTAAGTCGTCATCGGGCGAGGAGTCACTGTGTTCTGACGTGAACAAAACGGTGGCGCCACGTTCGGTGAGATAATGGATAAACGACAGTACCTCTTTACGATACTGAAAAACATCCGCGGTGAGAAAGCGCAAGTGGGTAAAGGAGTCGACAAAGACTCGAGTCGGCTTGAGGGTTTCCACCGTTTCTACGATGGCCTTGGTGACAGGCTCATGCTCTACGTCGTTGGAGGCGAATATGTCATAGGACTCGTTCTCCTTAAAAAACGTTTCGTCTGGCGCCAAGCTAAGAAAGGTGATGTTCGCAACGTCAATGCCAATCGCTGTCGCGTTGGTTTTGAGCTGATCCTCTGCCTCTTGAAAGCCAATAAACAAACTCTCGCCTTCTCGTGACGCCGTAGAGAGAAACTGTAAGCCTGTGGTTGTTTTACCTAAACCTGGCCCACCTCTCACCAATACCGCCGTTGAGGGGAGGAGGCCGCCATTCAAGACTTGATCCAGTCCAGGAATCCCTGAGGAGACTCTCTCTTTCATGTTGCTTCCCCCTATTGTGTTTATTCGTATTAGACCTAGCCTACCCAAAAGCACCTATAAAGATGCTTTTTAGGCATTACCGTCTAAAAAGGTAGTAGAGGTAAGAGCCACTGTCATGGCGGCTGTAAGAAAAAGCAGCATTTACGCCTCAAAACGTCTAGAATGCAGTACGCTGTGCGTTTGCTGCCGCAACACCTGTGGTGCAATGGAGAATCATCATTAATAGGAACCCATTTTCGCGAACACTTCCGTATTTTGATTAGAAATCATGCACCAAGGTGGGGGTGTTGGCGCGAAATAGCTTGGTCAAAGCAGATTTATATTGCCAACCGAGTGTGAGCAATCGCCTCGCTAGGCAAAGGTTTTGGATGGTGGCGACTTCAATGCCGCGGTAGTGATGCGGATGCGCTTGAATATAGTCGATAAACGCCGTCAGTACCCCTTGGCCGCGAACGCTGGGGGCAAATTGTAGCGACACAATCGAGAATCGCTGACTACCGATCGGACAGTGAACCAGACAATAGCCGAGTGGGTGCTTGATCGCGGTGGAGAGCTCTGGAAAAGCGCGTGTCTGGTGACGTTGGGCTAATTGGTCATAGCCGTGGCATAGGTGGTTAAGCAGTTGCCGAGCGTTATCATCCATCGGTGTGCCTCTGGAGAGGTCGAAACGTAGCCACCATATTAAAGACTTTATTTTTTCGAAAAACAGAAAAGCGCAAGCCACGTATTTGCCTCTTTTACTCGCGTTTTAGAGAGATAAAAAGCAAGCTTGGCGATTAGGCTGTCATAAAAGTGATGGCTTTGTGACCAAGTTGGAGTCATCATCCATGAGGTTAAGGTAGGTTAAAGGTATACCATCAATACACCTGTTTGGAGGTGAATATGGCGTACCTAACCTTAACCCCAGAAACCTTGGATGATGCGCATATCTGCTGTGCGTTCTCGGATAAAAAGTGCCAAGCTAGCTATCAGGCGAAAAAGCAGTGGCTAAAGCAGGAGCATCAGCACGGATACCGTTTTCGCCGTTTGGATGAACGCGCCAAAGTCTTCATCGAATATGGCCCAGCAGAGACCGCTTGGCAGCCCATACAAGCGGATGGTTATCTGGCTCTGGGTTGCTTTTGGGTCTCTGGGAAATACAAAGGACATGGACACGGCAAGCAACTGTTAGCTGACGCCATTGAAGCGGCTAAGCAGCAAAATAAGCAAGGCCTAGTCGCCGTGGTCGGTAAAAAGAAATACCACTTTATGAGTGATACAAAATGGTTAAAAGGCCAAGGCTTCAACGTGGCGGATGAAGCCCCTAATGGCTTTGTGCTGTTGTATTATCCGTTGAATGACGCGGCTGAAATACCGCAGTTTCGGGCATCCGTTCATACCGCTAAGGTATCAACCGAAGGGTGTGTGGCGTATTACTCCCATCGTTGTCCTTATGCGGAATACCATGTGCTGAACTCGTTACAACAGAGCTGTGCGCAGCGCGGTATCCCGCTTGAAGTACATCATTTAGAGACATTGAGCCAAGCACAAGCATGTCCTTCACCGGCCACCATTTTCAGTTTGTATTATCAGGGCGAGTTTATCACCACTGATATCAGTGCCTGTATGGAGAGCCGCTTTGATAAGTTTATTCCTCATCATTAACCCAACACTTACATGGACGTAATAACAAACAATGAATATTGGTATTTATGTGTATGAGCACGCAGAGGTGCTTGATTTTGCTGGCCCCTTTGAGGTGTTTAGCACCGCAAAACGTTTGGGAGCGGACAGTTGGCAGGTTGGACTGATTGCTGAACAAGACTCACCTTTGCTGGCGCGCGGCGGCTTGCGTGTCGTGCCGGACTATCATCTCGTCAACCATCCCACACTGGATGTGCTGCTGGTTGTCGGCGGCGTTCACCATGAGCAAGTTACTAACCCGTCGGTGATCGATTGGGTGAAGCAACAAGATGCGATCACCCAATGTACGGCCTCTGTCTGTACGGGGGCGTTCATACTGGCAGAGGCCGGACTACTCGATGGTCGAAAAGTGATCACGCATTGGGAAGATATGGACGACCTCAGCCGTGCCTATCCGCCATTAAGCGTGGTACCAAGTAAGCGCTGGGTGAGGGATGGAAAATATCTCACCTCCGCGGGCATATCTGCAGGCATTGATATGAGTTTGCAGCTGGTGGCTGATCTGCACAGCGAGGATTTAGCCCAGCGCGTGGCCAAGCAAATGGATTATTCGATAAACGATCGATAGCAAAAGAGTCTATTGCCTTTTCCCTTGAGCAATATCTACATAAACGAGGCCAGTGCTCTAAGCTTGAAGCGAAAGGAATATAAATGCATCGCTGTGATGTTATTTGTTGATAACCGTTGAGGAGAGAATGAAACAGTTAACTATCCTTATTGGTCTCTTGCTTCTATTGACAGGGTGCCAGTCGATTGCGAACTCGGATGATAAATTGCCTTCACATTTCTTGGGGTTTTATTCGGAGTCTTCCCTTCGCGACTATGTGGCTCGCCCAACAAATATTCCTGCTGACTATGCTGGTTTTCTCCCTTTAAAAACCGGTCGTGATGCGTTGTTAGCTCGCTTAGCAATGATAGAGTCGGCATCTCAATCCTTGGATGTTCAGTACTATATTTTTCACAGTGACGAAACGAGTCAGCTGATTATATGGCGACTTTATGAGGCGGCAGAGCGCGGTGTAAGAGTTCGAGTATTGCTTGACGATATGCAAAGTCGTGACGATAGCAGTTTGGCCTACCTTGACGCGCATCCGAATATTGAAGTGAGACTTTTTAATCCACATCAGTATCGTATCTCGCGTGTGCTTTCATGGTTAACCGATGGAAAGCGGTTAAATCGGCGCATGCATAACAAGTCTCTCTCTGCTGATGGTGTTTTTTCGATTGTCGGTGGGCGTAACATCGGCAACGAGTACTTTTCTTATCAATCATCGGTGGAGTTCAGCGACTTTGACCTTATGCTTTATGGCGATGTGGTGTCTCAAACGCAAAAGCAATTCGATGATTACTGGAACAGTGATTATGCTCACCCGATGTCAGACATCTTGCGCAGTGACAGGTCACCGAGTCGTGAGGATATAGAACAGTGGCGAAAAGAAGCCAATATTGAGAACCAATTTACACGCGAAAACTATAATTTTCACTCGCTGGCACTCTATGAGTCGTTAAAAAATCATCAACTGCCGATGAGGTGGGGGCCAATTAGGCTGATGTACGATCAACCGGAAAAAATCACGTTGAATGAAAGTGATATGACCACGGGAATCGTTGAGCTACTTCAAGGTGTAGAAAGCGATATGGTTCTGGTGTCACCTTACTTCGTGCCGACAGATACGGGAACGCAAGCGTTGATCAATGCGGTTAAACAAGGCAAAGACATTACGATTTTAACCAACTCCTTAGCGTCTAATGATGTTTTTGCGGTGCATGGCTGGTATGCCAAGTATCGCCATGCGTTGGTTAAAGGTGGCGTGCATCTTTGGGAAATGAAAAGCCAGCCGTTTATCAAACAAAAATCGCAATGGAGCGTCACAGGGAGTAGCCGCGCAAGCTTGCATGCCAAGTTAATGCTTCTAGACCTCCAGAAACTCTTTGTCGGATCGATGAACCTCGATCCGCGCTCTGCGGACTTAAACACGGAAATGGGTGTGGTGGTAACGCATCCTGATTATGTCAGGCAAGCATTAAGAGAGCTTCGCACAGGGCTTATGGTGAGTGCTTATGAGCTGAGACTCGAGGACGAAGATTTGATCTGGATTAACCATCAAACCGGAGAGCGCTTCCATAGTGATCCTGATGTTGGAAAGATGCGATCAATGGGCGCTTGGCTGAGTGGCTGGTTGCCGATTGAAGGTTGGTTATAGTTGAACCTAAAGGGTTCCAATGTAAAGTGGATTCATCCGCCCGCCTTGATGTAAGGCGGGCGGCTTTTTACTAGCGAGTTACCGTGTCAGGAAGACGAACACGGAACAATATGGCATAAAATAAAGGCACCACGACCAGTGTCAAAATGGTGGCGAATAAGAGACCAAACATAATGGTCACCGCCATACTTTTGAAGAAGGGATCAATCAATAATGGGGCGACCCCGAGAATCGTAGTCAGGGCTCCGAGCAGCACAGGGCGGGCTCGACTTAATGCCGCTTCAATGATCGCTTCGTAGGGCGCTTTACCATTCTGTCGCTCTAAATCGGCTTGATCGACGAGCACGATGGCATTTTTAACCATCATCCCAATCAAACTTAAGAAGCCGAGTATTGCCATAAACTCAAACGGTGTTTGAAAGACAATCAGCCCGACTGTGACGCCGATGATCGCCAACGGCGCTGTCATCCAAATCACCAGAGGCTGGCGCAATGCGTTAAACATAAACACCACGGCGAGAATCATGGCGGCAAACCCGTAAGGCGCAGACACCGCAAGCCCCTCATTGGCATCGTTAGAGGCCTTATATTCACCGTACCAGGTCAGGTTGTAACCCGCCGGTAACTCAATGGCTTCGATTTTGCTGCGAAGCGTGTCAAATGCGTCAGCGGTGAGCACACCAGGGGCAGGGTCTGCTTGCACAAGAATGGTTGGCATACGGTCAATCCGACGCAACAATGCATCTTGATACTCCACATCAATCGAGGTGATGAGCTGGCTGACAGGCACATATTCTCCAGCTTGGCGGCTATACACCTCGGTGTTTTCGATGGCGCGGATCTGTTGGCGTTCGCTTTCTGGCGCACGCACGACGATAGGAATTAAATCATTCCCCTCTCGATAAACGCCGACGCGTTGTCCCGTCAATGTTTGCGCAATGGCCTCACTGATCTCTTGTACGGTTAGCCCGTAACGTTGCGCTTGTGTTGTCGCATACTGGGGACGTAAAACGGGCACTTGCTGGCGCCAGTCATCTTGGACTGCGATTAAATCCGCATCATTCAGCATAATGGCTTTTGCTTGTTCTGCTAACTGGCGTAATACGGCACTGTCAGGACCACTAAATCCGGCTTCAATTTTTTTACCGCCACCACGGCCCAACATAAATTTCCACACCTTGATGGATGCGTCTGGATATTTACTATCAAGCTCAGTTTGAAGCTCGCTGAGTAGCGGGGCAATCTTGGTGTAGTCATCAATATCAATCAGCAGTTGTCCATAACTCGGGTTGCGGGGCTCCGGCGAGTAGGTCAGCATAAACCGGAGTCCGCCACCGCCAATAAAGCTGGTGATATTGGTTACGCCGGGTTTGGCTTGGACATCTTGCTCAATACTCGCAACAACCGATTCTGTCCGCCGAATGTCTGAGCCTTGCGGAAGATAGACATCTACCACAAATTGCGGGCGTTGTGACTCTGGCATGAAGCCAGGGGGAATAAACTGAGTTCCCCACAGGGCGAGGGCTAAGGTTCCGACTAAAATCCCACTGGTCAGGGCGCGATGCGCGAGGACCCAAGCGAGCAGCGCTTTGTAAGCGGTTACAATGCGTCCGGGTGCTTGCGAGGGAGCAACAGGCTTGGTTTTCAGGAAGTCGTGACAGAGTAGTGGCGTGATTGTAACCGCAAATAGCCAGCTGAGTAACATTGAATACAAGATAACCCAGAACAGAGAGCCGGCGTATTCTCCCATATCAGACGGGGATAGGCCGATTGCGCTAAACGCGAATATGCCCACAACCGTGCCACCGAGAAGTGGCCACTTCGTGCTATTAACGACGTCTGACACAATGGCTCTCTTGTCAGTTTCTGTGTCTTGTTGCAATCGGACGAGGACACCATCGGTCACGACAATGGCATTATCAACCAGCATGCCTAACGCAATAATCAGCGCCCCGAGTGAGATGCGTTGCATGGCAATATCGTCGATATACATAATGCAGAGCGTACCGGCAACCGTTAACAACAGGACAAAACCGATAATGATGCCGGAGCGGATCCCCATAAACAGCAAAAGCACGATAAAAACGATCGCGACAGCGGCGATTAGATTATCGATAAAATTGGCGACGGAATCACGTACTGAGTCTGATTGCATCGAAATGGTATGCAGCTCCATCCCTAGGGGGCGCTGGCTATCTAACTCCGCTAAGCGGGCTTTAACCGCATCTCCCATCTCGACAACATTACCACCGCTGACGTTTGAAATACCAAAACCAATGGCACGCTGACCGTTATAGCGCATTAGCATGGACGGTGGCGTTTGATAGCCACGCGTAATCGTTGCAATATCACCGAGTGTTAATACGGTATTATTGTCACCCACGGACACTTGCACGTTTTTAAGATCTTGGACGGAATCAATATCTGCGCGAGGGATCACCGGCACTCGCATGTCTTGGGCGTCGATGTTTCCGGCAACGGTAACCAGATTTTGCTTTTGCAGTGTTTGGAAAACGTTTTGAGCGGATACACCAAATTTCGATAGGCTATCGCCCGCTATCTCGATAAAGATGGTTTCATCTTTGTCTGCTAAGGTCGCCGTTTTCGCAACGCCAGGAACGAGCACGAGATTCCGTTTTAAGGTGTCGACATAATCTTGAAGTTGTTTATCACTAAAGCCTTCGCCAGTGACGGCAAAAAATAATGAGTAGACGTCAGAAAAGTCGTCATTAACGATGGACGAGCCGGCTCCGGGCGGAAGTTGACGTTGAGCATCCACAACTTTGCGGCGCATTTTGTCCCAGACTTGTTGCAACTCTGCGGCGGTCTTTGAGAAAGAAAGCTTAATGTCGACGGTGACTTCGGAGCGTCCTTGAAGCGAGACAGACTTGACCTGCTTCAGTTCCTGCATCGATTGAACCGCGCCCTCGATGACGTCTGTCACCTCATCGGACACTTCTTGCGCGGTAGCGCCAGGGTAGGGGGTAATAATGACCGCTTGGCGAATAACAAATTCTGGGTCCTCAAACCGCCCTAATTTCAGGTAGCTGATATAACCGCCCAGCAAAACAAGCGCAATGAGTACCCAAACAATGAAGCGCTTAGCGATCGTATAGCGTGCAATATCCATTATAACGCTCCGTGATTCTCTTCCGTATAAGGACGGACTTCCATGCCTGGTTTCACACTGGATACACCTGCAATAATGACTTTTTCGCCCACAGATAGATTACCAGTGACCACGATGCGACTTTTATTTAGTTCACCTATATTGATGGCGCGTTTCTCGGTGATGTTGTCTTTGTTTACCACCCAAACGAACTGTCCTCCCTGATTATCAGGCACCACTGCAGTAAGCGGTAATGTGATTAATGGGTTTGCATCCTTACTACTGGTTGGTATTGCAGGCATCACTTTTAGTGACATGCCTGGCAGAATGCGCTCACCCTTCAAATCGGTAAAAGATAAGACCACTGGGTACGTTTGTGACACAGGGTCAGGCTCGGAGGCGAACGTCTTTAACACCAAAGGGAATTGTTTATTGGGAATAGCTGAAAGAATGCCAATGGCGCGGGTGCGCTGATCACCAGAAATTACCACGCGGTGTGGCACGTGAATTTCCGCTTCTAAGTTATCGATATTTTGAACGGTGAGGACAGGCTCATTCGCTTGCAGCTGGCTGAAATTGTCGACATGTTGTCGCGCGACGATGCCATCAAACGGTGAGCGCAGCTGCGTATTCGCTAGGGCGCGCTTTGCTTCGTCGACACGGTTTTGCGCGAGGTCACGCCGTGATTTGATTTTCTCGAGATCCGCTTGGGAGATGGCTTGGCTCTTCTCAAAAATCGCTTTGGCGCGCTTGTACTCGATATTGGCATCGTTAAGCTCGATGTTTGCGGAATCGAGCGCGGTTTGCGCATCCTCCTGATCTAATGAGGCAAGCAGCTGTCCTTGAGTGATAGCGTCTCCTTCTTCCACTTGAAGCGAGGTTAAACGTCCACCGACCTCAAAAGCAAGTTCTGCTCGCTCTGATGCTCTGACGATACCATTAAAACTAAGGTTTGCACTTGACTGCGCTTGTGTGATTTCGACGAGTGCTGGACGCGGCGCAGTTTTTGTGTCTTGCTGTTGCGGCGCTTCACTACACGCAGTAAGTGAATTGAGCATAGCGACACAGGCCGCCACGGTGAGGACGTTTCGCAGGGTAAACCCAAGCTTTGAATCTAGCATGACGCAGGGACTCCTCGAAGGTAATTGACTGGTTGTAGTGGAATGAAACAGCATCAGCGCCGCTATGTCAGTGTAAGTTATATTTATCAAAAACGTACGTTATTTATGTGATGAAAGTCACGAAAGAATGACGGCTCGTTTGAATCACTGAGCCGTCATGATTGTTAGAGAGGTGGCTCAATCTGACCGAGCCTCTGGCGCTGTCGAGACCCAATTCAGATGGACGTCTTGTTGCGGGAATGGAATCGAGATGCCTTCTTCATCAAAGCGCAATTTGACCGTTTTGGTGACATCCCAGTAGACGTCCCAATAATCATCGGTTTTCACCCATGGTCGGACAATAAAATCTACCGAGGAGGTATTCAGAACATGTACTTTGATCATGGGCTCCGGTGTACGAAGTACCGCAGGATGTGACTGGACAATCTCGGTGAGCACGGCTTCTGCTTTAAGAAGGTCATCTTTATAGCCGATACCAAACACCATATCCACCCGCCGAATCCGCTCTCGAGTGACGTTTTTAATCACATCGCCCCAAATTTTGCTGTTCGGCACAATGATAATTTGATTATCAAATGTGCGAATCGTGGTATTCACCAAGCTCATATTGCCTACTTTGCCATCCACGCCACCGGCGTAGACAAAATCACCCACATCGAAAGGGCGGTAGATCAGTAGCATCATCCCTGCAGCAAAGTTTGATAGTGTATCTTGCAGCGCAAAACCGATAATGACCCCAGCGATACCAAAGCCAGTGAGTACCGGAGTAAGATTTACCCCGATCTGGGAGAGACCGATCAAGATCCCAATTACCCACACAGCTTTTCCGGACATCGAGACGAAAAAGTCTTGCATCAACTGCGAAAACTTAAAGTTCTTGTTGGCGACAGTCGATTTCACCACGGAGCGCGTGAGTCTCGCGAGCAGTTTTGCCACCAACAAAATCAGCACAAAAATGATGAGCTGGAAAACCAACTGTGGTGCATTGTCTTCTGCCCAGTTCAGGGCATTTTCGGACCAATGGGAGAGGATCGAATACGCGACATCCACATCCAGAATATCTTGAGTGATGTTGCCGGTAACGCCAAAGAGTTGGCGTTTGTATTCTGCCGTTTCGATCCCTAATTCATCAGCGATTTGATAGGTGCGCTTTAGGCTATCGGTGGCGATCGTGAGGCGTTGTTGGGTGTTCAACTGCGTCAGCTGTAACCCGGGCTTTTCGGAATCAGGACTCGATTTAATTTGCTTTTCTTGCGCCGTGTATTGCTGACGCAGATAGTCGATAGATGCCGAAAGAAGTCGTAAACGCTGGTTAAGACGTTGCTCTAAGGTGTTTCGCGCTTCACGTGCGGGCTGCTCGAGCTGCTCAAGCCAGCGTATGTTTTCCCAGCTGGCCTCAAAGGTGGTGCTTAAATAATGTTGCAGTTCTGCATACTCATTAATCAATGGTAAGCGTTGTTCTTGGCTGGCTTGAGTGATTTGCTCATTGAGGCTATTGAGACGGGTTGTGATGTATTGATACGCATCTTGGGTATACCGCCGCTGCGCTGTGACTAGTTGAATCAACTGCGGGTTATCTAAGCTTTGCTGATTGATGGCGTCGGCGAGCAGCTCTCTTAGCTCTTCATTTTTGGTAAATAGCTGCAATTGGATTGCATCTTTGTCATCGCCTTTTGCCTGTTCAAGGCTTTCTACAAGGGTCTGAATATATTGTTTGGTGCGCGCTATTTGATGCGCTAATGAGGTGGTGTCGCTCGATGTGACATTTGGTTCGGTGGGCGCCGGCGCTTGGTCGGCATGGGCCAACGGAAGAAACAGAAGGGTGGTCACCAGTACTAACATGACTGTATTCATGCGTTGACGGTGATGCGACAAAGTTTTCATCCAATTCACGTTTGTTTCCTCTTGCCTGTTGGCGATAGTGATGGGCATCGATGGCGGCAATCCAATGCCCAACCGAGCCTTGCCCCTGAGCTTTAATAGCGTAGCGAGTTTAGCCTTAACTGCCTATACCGTCGCCCATTTTTGTGACGCACTGGTTTTTATGATGTGTTAGCTTATTGCTTGTGGATCGCGTGTGTCGGTGTCTGCCAACGGGCAATGAGAACGACGGTTTAGTGAACCAGGTGAGGCTGCTTTTTACTACGATCTCGATATGCGCAATGCTAGTCAGTATGTGTATGATGAATCACGCTGATGTCAGTCATCGACGGGCGCTAGCGGCTCATGATTAATGGCAGTCATGGGATTGAATTGAAAGGAATAGGAGCATGTTCCCAGCCACATGGCGCTCTAAGCGTTTGTGTTTTAGTCCGTTTGAATATAGCGATGCAAAGCGTGTCAAAGCGATGTTTGAGCAAAATCAGCATCTGCAATATCAAGATCCCACGTTTAAACCTTGGTCGTTATCCACCTACCAATCATTGATTGCCGACAGTGCGGAGAAAAAAGCGCCTGATGTGGAAGAGGCGTTTTATCTTCGTCGTATTCAGACCCATGATGGTAAAGATATCGGCTATCTACAAATCTCGCTCAATGCGCCCGATTTACAGAGTGTTTGGCTACCCATGCTCACTATTTCTCCAAGATATCAAAAACATGGCTATGGCAGCGAAGCGGTTGCGAGCGTGATTGAAACCGTGCAAGCTTATGGGGACTATCGACGCATGGGGGTGAATGTTTATGCCGAAAACATTCGCGCGTTTCGATTCTGGTATCAGCAAGGGTTTTGTCGTATTACCCATTTTGAACCCGAGCAAGACGAGGGGCGTGATTATCACTGTGTGGTGCTCTATCGAGACCTTATGTCGTGAACAGCGCATGTCTTTTTCGGGAATCGACAAGATTACGTCGCTTGAGCCATGTTATGGAAGGAATTAGGTAAACGAATGATGAACAAAAAAACAGTCAATCTAGTGCGATTAAAACGCGCCGCGATGGGGGTCGCGCTTGCACTAGGTGTAATGAGCTTGGTGCCTGGCCAGGTGTACGCTGCTGACACCACACACGCTGAAGTGCAGCGCGAATCAGGTCTGTATCTACAAGACTTTGATCGTTCGGTTCGCCCGCAAGATAACTTGTTTCGTCACGTCAATGGCACTTGGTACGATCAAACCCAAATCCCCAGCGATATGTCCAGCTATGGTGCGTTCCGTATCTTGGCTGAAGAAAATGAAAAGCGTCTAAAAAGCATCATTGATGAGCTGGTGGCGCGTGATGATCTCAAGCCTGGCTCCAACGAGCAAAAGCTACGTGATTTTTATCTTAGCTATATGGACCAAGATAAAATTGATGCCTTGGGGGTGACGCCAATAAAACCTGAACTCGATCGTATTGCGGCGACTTCCTCGAAGCCTGCGCTGATTTACGCGATGGCCGATTTGCGACAAGTTGGCGTTGGGATCCCGTTTAGTTTTTATGCGTGGGCCGATGCGAAAAATCCGGACTATAACGCCCTGTATCTGAGCCAAAGCGGGTTGGGGTTGCCGGATAGAGACTATTATTTCCGCGACACCGAGGATGCTGAGCGTATTCGCACCGCTTATAAACGCTATCTCGAAGACATGCTGCGCCTAGCGGGTTACGATCAGGCCAAGCAACGCGCTGCCCGTATTTATCAGTTAGAAAAAACGCTGGCAGAACACCACTGGACACGCGCTAAACGCCGTGACGCGCAAGCAACCTATAACAAAATGCCCATTGAGGCGCTCAACCAGTTGATGGGCGGGTTTGATTATGCACGTTTTGCCAAACGCGCGGGTATCGACAAAGCCGGTGAGGTTGTGGTGCGCATGCCATCTTATTTTGAGGCGTTAGGGCAGGTGTTTGAGCAAACCAGCCTGCAAGCGTGGCAAGATTATCTCACCATTCGTACCCTCAATGCCTTTGCACCGCGCCTTAACCATGAGCTGGTTGAACGTCAATTTGCGTTCTACTCCAAAACCCTCAATGGTATTCCTGAACAGCGTGACCGCTGGAAGCGGGGAGTACAAGCCACCGAAGGGGTGTTGGGTGAAGCGCTCGGCCAAGAATATGTCGCGCGCTACTTTCCACCGCAAGCCAAAGCGCGTATGGAAACCATGATTGATAACCTGCGTGCTGCGTTTAAAGACTCGATTGAATCATTATCGTGGATGAGTGATGAAACCAAAGCGAAAGCGTTGGATAAGCTGAGTAAATTCACGCCCAAAATCGGCTACCCAGAGCAATGGGAAGATTACAGCGCGCTGACCATCAACGCCGATGACTTGATTGGCAATAGCAAACGTGCCGCACGCTGGGGCTATCAAGATATGCTGTCGCGGATTGGTGCGCCGGTTGATCGCAAAGAGTGGGGCATGACCCCGCAAACGGTCAACGCCTATTATAGCCCAACCGCCAACGAGATTGTGTTCCCCGCCGGGATCTTACAACCGCCGTTTTTTGATATGAATGCGGATGACGCCGTGAACTATGGCGGTATCGGTGCAGTGATTGGTCATGAAATGGGACACGGTTTTGATGATCAGGGCTCGCGTTATGATGGGGATGGTAACCTTGCAAATTGGTGGACAGATGAGGATCGCGCGCGCTTTGATGCTCGCACCCAAAAGCTGGCTGAGCAATTTAGCCAGTTTGAGCCTTTGCCGGGCTTGTTCATTGACGGCAAAGTGTCCTTGGGTGAGAACATTGGTGATTTAGTCGGTTTGACTACCGCCTTCCGCGCCTATCAAAAATCGTTGCACGGTGAACGGTCTCCTGTGATGGACGGGTATAACGGCGAGCAGCGATTCTTCCTCAGCTGGGGGCAGATATGGAAAATGAAAATGCGTGAAGATGCGCTGCGTGAGCGCGTGTCACTGGGCCCGCATGCGCCACCAAAGTATCGAGTGCTTGGTGCACCGCGTAATGTGCCTGCGTTCTATGAAGCCTTTGATATTAAAGAAGGGGATGGCATGTATTTACCCGAAGATCAGCGGGTGAATATCTGGTAGTCTCTGATGCCGCCTCCAAGGCGGCATTTTTATAGAATTTAGTACTGTCCGTCGCGCCAATCGATGCAAGGAGGCCCAAGTGCTAAGCACGCCAAGGACGAGATTAGTTTTACTTCCCCCAGAAAAAGCCGACCTGATGGCGCAATTTTATCAGCGAAATCGTGCTCACCTTTCCCCATGGGAGCCCATACGTCCTGCCGCATTTTACCGCGAAGACTATTGGCAGCGCGCGCTGCAAGAGGCGAAAGACTTGTTTCAACAGCAGCAAGCCTTCAAGTTTGTGATTTTGCATCATGAACGGGACGATGTGATAGGGGTGTGCAATTTCACCAACGTGATTCACGGCGCCTTTCAAGCGTGTCTGTTAGGTTATGCCGCTGACAAGCATTATCAAGGCCAGGGCTATATGCACGAAGCCATCCAAGCAGGCATCCGTTTTGTGTTTGAGCAGGTTGGGTTGCACCGTGTGATGGCCAACTATATTCCCGGTAATACGCGCAGTGAGCGGCTACTTACCAAGCTGGGGTTTGAGCGCGAAGGCTATGCTCGCCGTTACCTCAAAATCAACGGCCGTTGGCAAGACCATGTGCTAACTGCGAAACGTAATTCTTTGCTTGAATAGCAAGACAATGAGTAATTCGCGTGAACTGGCTTCAAAAAAATACACCCTTAATAATAAGTTTTTGAACAAACAAAAAAATTCTTACAAAATGTGCCGGTTTTTTGGCAGGGGTGTTCAACGATGACCACACCTGGTTATGTTGTTGTGAGTTTGAGGATAAAAGATGAGTAAGTTTACCGAGTATAAAGTCGTTCATATTGTTGAAGGTGGCTGCGGCACCTTGCTACTGGGCTCAAGTGGATTACCGTTGCAACGCTTAGAAGCAGAGCTAAACCAGTATGCACAAGACGGCTGGCAGGTTGTTTTTCAAGTGATTGAAAAGAAACGTTATATGCTATTCTGGCAACGTGAAGCGGTGATTGTGACTTTGGGTCGCTAATGCTCAAGTATTTGTCGCTCTCTTTGATCCACCGCTATCAAGCAAAAGGTGGATCAAAGAAACTGTTTAATATTGAGTGTAACTTCGAGCCGACGTGCTCGGAGTATACACGCCAAGCCATCGAAAAATACGGCGCAATCCGTGGCTGGCAACTTGGTTTGGCGCGCATTCGCCGCTGCAATAACCCCAATGCGCTAGAAAAAATTTACGATGAGGTGCCTTAATGCGTTTTACCCAACCAATAGAAGCGCTAGAAGCACAAGAGGTCGAACTTAAGCAACAGGTAAATGGCTTAACTCAAAGCCAGAAAAAACGCTTTTTTGCCGAGCAATCAAGACAGCTTAAAGATCCCGATACTTACGCGGCGCTTAATTGGGGATTCTTAGGGGGGATACATCATCTTTACTTGCGAAAGTATGGGTTGTTTGTCGTAGAATGTACGCTGTTGGTCATCGCCATTATCGGCTTAGTACTGAATCAGCCTTATTTTGGTTTGATTTTGGCGGGTTTAGTGCTATTTGAATTACCACAGCTGTTTTTTGCCCAGAAGATTGCCAGGCAGTACAACTACCATGTATCACGTGAAATATTTGAAGACATCCGCCGCGGTGGTTAACCCATGAAGCGTCGTCGGATCCGTAAACGTCATCAGCACCAGTTCTTTTTATGCCAGAAGACATACCGACGCGCCTTGATTGACTTGATTGAGGCAGATCCTGTTAGGATGCGTGCACTTCGCTGTGTTCAAGCCTTAAACCTCCCTCAGTGTTATATTGCCGCTGGATTTATCCGTAATTTGGTGTGGGATGCGCTTCACAAGTACTCGTCGAGTACACTTAACGATATTGATGTTGTCTTCTACGATCATGAAGATACCAGTACAGAACGCGAACAATATTTAGAGCAGCTACTGCAAAAGACCATGCCAGAAATGACTTGGCAGGTACGTAACCAGGCGCGAATGCACGAGAAACACCAAGATCCTCCATATGCAAGTACACTGGATGCGATGCGCTTTTGGCCAGAGAAAGAAACCGCGATTGCTGTTCGCCTTGATATGAACCAACGCTGCGAAGTCATCGCTGCCTTTGGGGTTCAATCTTTGTTTGAATTGAAGCTTAGCCATAATCCTGCCCGCCCATGGCAAGTGTTTCAGCAGCGGCTTGATGATAAACAATGGTTAACGCATTGGCCCAAACTTACAGTCACCACTCAGTGTTCTGTGGCTGCGAAGCCAATAGAGCACGAGTAAGCGCCAATAGGGTGCGCATGGGCACAGATTGTCCCTACTACACAGGGCATAATATGCCGTGTGTTGAACAGTATGGATAGCTAAGCCAATGAAATACCGCATGGATGCGAGCCCGAGTGACGACGATATCGCTGCCATTCAACAGCAGCTACAGCAAAGCAACGCCCCTTTTTTGACTGGCCTTCCTGAAGGCTCTCTTGCTGGCTATGCTTACAATGATAACGATGAACGCATCGGCGGGGTTGTGGCGAATACATGGGGGCAATGGCTATTGATTAAATACCTTTGGGTCGATGACGCCTTCCGTCATCGCCACGTGGGGAGCCATTTATTGAGTAATTTGGAAGAGTACGCCAAGGAGATGGGTTGTAAAATGGCGTTCGTTGATACCTTAAGCTTTCAAGCCAAACCTTTCTATGAAAAGCATGGCTATCAATGCCAGATGACATTGGATGACTACCCGTTGAATCACGCCTTACACTTTATGACCAAACTGCTTAGTTGATCAAAATCTATTCGCACAAAGGCTCTCCTTTCCAAGTTACATGGCGTGTCCGTCCACACGTCAAGAAAGTTGATATTGCTAGTGTGCAGCGCTGGTGCCACGCGAATGTATTTGATGAGCATCATGCCCACGGTGTAAGGAATCTCGTGATCAACCCTGCACTGCTGTCAGGCCGATAATCAGGAGGAATCATGGTATCGACTTCCGAGACGTCACTTCGTTTACGTCGTATGCGACCAGCGGACACAGATGTCGTGCTTGATATCTGGTTAAACGCGTCATTAACCGCGCATGACTTTATCAGCGAGGACTTTTGGTACCAACAGCGCGAGGCGATGCGATCAGCCTATTTACCGATGGCGGAAGTATGGGTCGCTGAGCGAGAAGGGCTTATTGAGGGTTTTTATGCGCTTCATGACCATACATTAGCGGCGATTTTTGTGTCACCTAACAAGCAGGGACAAGGTGTGGGCAGCCAGTTGTTGATGCATGCTAAGCAACAAAAAACCGTCATTGATTTGACCGTTTACCAGAAAAACAAAGCTAGTTATGCCTTTTATCAGCATCATGGATTTGTGGTCGACCGCGAGCAAACCGATCCCCATACGGGTGAACGAGAGTGGCGAATGGTTTACCAAAGTTAGTTGCCGTTTATATCATGTAAAAATCCCGCTTCGGTGAAAACCAAGCGGGATTTTTTGTTTTTATAAATTATATCAATACTATAGTGTCCTTTCCGACGATATTTAATGGTCGTACCAAAAGAAGAGTCGCTAGAGGGTATTTGACTTTATAGTGCAAAAATTGCTAGTTTGGTACTACCAAATCAAAGGGGTAACCATGACGACATCCACCAGTAGCCTGTTTCACCCGGTCCAAATGGGCCGAGCGAGTGAAGATGTAGCATTGCAAATCGAGTCGGCGATTTTGTCTGAGGCGTTAAAGCCGGGGGATAAATTGCCCAGTGAGCGTGAACTGCAGCAACAATTTGGTACTGGCCGTGGTGTGGTGCGAGAAGCCATTCAGTCACTCAAGCAAAAAGGCTTGATTGAAATCCGTAAAGGCCAAAAAGGTGGTGCGGTAGTACGTCAGGTTGATGTGCATAACATTAGTGAATCACTGGCGCTTTTTCTCAAGCAAAGCCATGTACAAGCAGACAAGGTGGCGGAGTTTCGTGAAACCGTTGATCAAAGCCTGGTGTTGCTCGCCATTAGCCGTGGTACCGACTCGCAAAAACAACAGCTCAGTGAAAGCGTCACAGAGCTTGCGGCACTCGCCGCTGAAAAGACCCCGGATTTGGATCGCTTAGGAGAGCTCGATCGCGCACTGAACCTGCTGATTGCTGCGATGTCAGGCAACCCGATTTTTGAATGGGTGATGCATGCTATTCAGCAAGGGTTTAGTTCGCACGATTACGCCCTTTATCAGGCGGCAAAATATCGTCGCCAAACCGTGGAAAACTGGCAACAGACCGTTAACCACATTATCGCTGCCGAGCCGTTTAAGGCGCAGGCAACGATTAGCCACCATTATCGGTTGCTACAACAATGCATTGATGAACAAACATCAAGCTAATTATAAAAATTTCAAAAAGGAAACCTCTACACAATCATACCCATTACCTGTGTTGCGACTGTTCCGGGCTAATGCCCTGCACACGGGAAGGAAAAAATTTGGAGGTTTTATGGGACAGCAACAAAATTACGACTATATCATTGTCGGTGCAGGCTCGGCAGGCTGTGTTCTGGCGAACCGTCTAAGTGCTAACCCAGATAACAACGTATTGCTACTCGAGGCAGGGCGGCCAGACTATCGGTTGGATTTTCGCATCCACATGCCTGCCGCATTAACTTATTTGCTTACCGATAGCACATACAACTGGCTGTATGAATCTGAGCCCGAGCCAAATATGCACAATCGTCGTATTGCACAGCCTCGCGGTAAAGTGCTCGGTGGTAGTAGTAGCATTAATGGCATGATTTATATTCGCGGCAACGCGTTGGATTATGAAAAGTGGGCCAACGAACATGGACTTAAAACGTGGGATTATGCCCATTGTTTACCGTATTTCCGTAAATGCGAAACACGTTTGGCCGGTCAAAATGATTATCACGGTAATAATGGCCCGCTGGCCATCACCACCGCGAACTGTGATAACCCTTTGTTCAGTGCTTTTTTTGATGCGACGCAGCAAGCGGGTTATCCGTTGACGGACGATGTGAACGGTTACCAGCAAGAAGGCTTTGGTATTTTCGATCAAAATATCTATCGAGGTCGTCGCCACAGCGCGGCTCGGGCGTACTTACACCCGGTGATGAACCGTAAGAACCTTACAGTGATCACTGGCGCGACAACAGACAAAGTGCTGTTCGAAAACAAAACCGCGATTGGCGTGGAATACCGTAAATGGGGACGGACGAAAACCGCGTATGGCGCCGAAATCATCAGCTGTGGTGGTGCAATCAACTCACCGAAGCTATTGCAGCTTTCAGGCATTGGCGATGAGACCATGTTGAAGAATTTGGGTGTTAAGCCTGTTCATCATTTGCCTGGGGTGGGAGAGAACTTGCAAGACCATCTTGAACTCTACGTGCAGTATGAATGTAAAGAACCGGTCAGCATGTATCCCGCGCTTAAGTTCCACAATCAACCGAAAATTGGTTTTGATTGGCTATTCCGTCGTAAAGGCGCGGCGGCCACCAACCACTTTGAAGCGGGTGGCTTTGTGCGAGGTAATGATGAGGTGGCATATCCGAACTTGCAGTTCCACTTTTTGCCACTGGCGATCCGTTATGATGGCTCGGCACCGAACAAAGGACATGGTTTCCAGTTGCATGTCGGGCCAATGAATACCGATGTGCGTGGCCATGTTAAAATTCGCAGCACGAACCCGGATGAGAAGCCAGAGATCTTCTTTAACTATCTCTCCACGCCACAAGAGCGCAAAGAGTGGGTGGAAGCGATACGCGTGTCGCGAGATATTATCGCCCAGCCGGCCTTTGATCATCTACGTGGCAAAGAACTCTCGCCCGGGAGCGCGGCGCAAACAGATCAGGAGATCCTCGATTTTGTGGCACGCGAAGGGGAAAGTGCTTATCACCCAAGCTGTACCTGTAAAATGGGCTTGGCGAGCGACGACATGGCGGTGGTCGATGAGTCACTCAAGGTACATGGCGTCAATAACCTGCGTGTGGTCGATGCCTCCGTGTTCCCCGCGATCACCAATGGCAACTTGTACGCGCCGACGATTATGGTGGCGGAAAAAGCAGCGGACATGATCATGGGGCACACGCTTTCACCAGCGAAAGATGCGGAATACTACCGCTATCTGTCTGACCATACTCCGGCACCGGAAAAAGACGCGGCGCTTGTCTAACTGCCCGTGTACGCGTTAACGACAAGAGCCAGTCTTGTGCTGGCTCTTTATTGTTTTTGTTTGTCTAGCTGATGTTTAGCAGCACTATAGCTGGCAACGCAATAAGGCACTAAATAGTTGAGCAGTGCGTGACCTATACGCAAGTCTGCCTCGCCCCAAATAGCCTCGCCCTGATTAATAACATTGAGTACAGTGCCGACCACTAATGCGATTTTGAGTGCATTAATGGCTACGCTGGGTTGAATTAACGTACTAAAGAGCCGTTTCATTTAACGGCACCCTCAGCACGTTCAAGCAGCGCCTGCGTGGGGATGGTGGAAACCGTCTGTTGGATAACGCGTTTAATCAGGCCCGTATCAGGTCTTCGTCGTTGTTGTGAGGCAGGAAGCTGGACACCGGTGGGCTCTAGATTGTATGTGTTGTCTGTGATGACCAGTTTTGCTTGCTGTAAGCAAAGTGGGCAATGCAGAAGTTGCCCTGGCGCATCATCACGATAACGAGTGATCGTCGGGCCGCATGTCGGGCAGTGATGCAGGGGGATCCCTTCATCGGTATGCGCAATAATGGCGTCAAATTCGCCCGCTTTGGCTAGGTTAACAAACCGCTGACCGAGAGATGCGTCAAACTGACTGCCAAGGTTTTCTTCAACAATACCAATGGCTTTTTGTTTGGGCATGGCTTGTCGGTAGGGCCGGTTACTGGTCATAGCATCAAAGGCATCACAAATCGCGATAAGCTTGGCCTCTGCAGGAATGGCATCACCGGATAATTTGTTGGGATATCCTCGGCCATCGACACGCTCGTGGTGCAACCCGACGGCGTTGCGCACGATTGGCCCTAATGGATGGCCCTCCAAAATATATAGCCCCTCATTGGGGTGACTTTGAATGATGGCAAACTCGTCATCGGTCAGTTTATCCGTTTTCTTTAAGATGGCATCAGGCACACTGACTTTACCTAAATCATGCAAAAAGCCACCTAAGGTCACGATGGCGCGCTCTTCTTTCGACCACCTTTCTGCTTGTGCGACCGCTGATGCAAACTGAGAAACCCGCCAAAGATGGCCGCCTGTGTAGGGATCTTTTGCCTCAACGGTCCACGCCAGTGTTAATAGGCTTTGGAACAAGCGTTGTGTTTGAACGCTATCCACATCGGAACGAAACCACTTTGTTAACCATTGCATCGTTTTATCCTTTGTTGTGCGCCTTTGTGAATAGACAGGGACTACTCGGTAGAACTTTCAGTTTGTGGCGCAGATGTTTCTGTCAAAAACTTAGGCAGGCTGAGCACGACGGTAACCCCCTGATTGATATTGGAATCGAAATGAAGTTTTCCTTGCAGTTTTTGGTGCACCAGATTGAAAACGAGATTGAGGCCGAGTCCCGACCCCCCTTTGCCGCGTGAACTGGTGTAGAAGGGCTCAAAAATACGTTGGTGAAGTTCGGGCGCAACCCCGACACCATTATCGGTATAGCGGATTTCCACGATCTCACCTTTATCGGCAATACGAATGTGAATACGAGGATCATTAACCGTGTCAAAGGCATGGCGGACACTGTTTATCACCAAGTTGGAAATAACCTGGGTAAGTACTCCGGGCAGGCTGCTCATAACAAGCTTAGCGTCGCCCTCGACGATAGGCACAACCGGTACTTTCTTGGTTTCGGGGCGCAAACTTCCCATTAATGCTTCAAGTGTTTGTACGGGACGGAATTGGCTCAGATTTTCAGAGACTTGGTCGACCGCTGTTTGTTTGAAATCCCGAATTAATCGTGCGGCACGATTGAGGTTGTTTTCTAGCATATGCGTGCCATCCGTGACCTGCTTCATCACGGTGGCATACTGCTCACTGGTCAAGGTTTTTTGCTCGAATGCGCGGTTAAGTGTGGAAACCGCGTCTTTGATCACTGAATTAGCCGTTACCGCGATACCTAGGGGCGTGTTCACCTCGTGGGCAACGCCCGCTACCAAGCTACCCAACGCGGCGAGCTTTTCGGATTCTACCAGTTGATTTTGCGCGGCTTTAAGGTTTTCCATACTCTGCGCAAGATCCTGGGTTCGTGCTTCAACGGTCGCTTCTAAACTCTGGTTCAGTTGCTCGAGTTCCAACTGGGTCGTTTTAAGCTCGGTGATATCAATCGCGGTTCCGCGAAAGCCCGTGAAGCCGTGTTTGGTGAAATGTGCTATCCCTTGGAATACAAAGTAGTAGGTGTGTTTCCCCAAGGTGATTTTTTCTTCACACATGGTGAAATCATCGTATGTGTCCAAACAGTTTAACAATGATGTGCAGTGACTCAGGGCGGGTACTGACTTTATTTTGGGGTTATTTTCAATCGAAATCGCGAGCGCCGCTTGCATCGCTTCAGAGCAAAATGTCAGTCGCTGCGTGGCATCGGTCTCCCATAACCAATCTGAAGCGGCGTTAGTGAAATCAGATAACCGCGCCTGTTCTAAGGCGATATTCCTATAGAGGCTCGTCATCCGCAAGGTGATTTTATTGGTTTCGTCCGCCAACCAATCGAGTTCATCACTTTTTTCCATAATGAACTTACGATGTTTCAACCGCAAAGGTTCGTGGACAGGTTCGAGAGGATCAAAGCTAGCCAAGTGCTTGGTGATAGCAAATACACGTTGGCTGACGCTTTGGTGGAAGACCCATAAAATCAGCGAGCAGACAATCAGGGTTTTTATCCCGTTCAAAACGAGCGTAACGAGAAATTGCTGTAACAAGAGGTCATAGATTTTTTGCGCGTCAGATTCGACGCGTAAGGTACCCAAATTAATGCGGCGATTGGTGTCGGGGTGGAAATAAATGAGCTCCGTCTGGCTGACCACATTACTGCTGGAAAGTGGTTTTCCTGCATCCAACACCACGCCATCAAACTCAATCGAGAGATAGTCGATATAGGGAAGGTTGACCAGGCCATCCAGTCGATTTTGCGCACTCACAAGGTCAAACACCCATAAAGACGACGCAATTAAGTCGGCGTGGACGTTTTGAATTTCCGCATGGCGGCGGTCAACATGGTCAAAGGCTTCCTCGTAATCCCATGATAGCTGTAGTAGCGTGGTTAATATGGTAAAAAAACCACTGAGTAGGACCATCAGCAGAATGATTCGGCGGCCAACAATACTAAAAAGTGGGTGCTTGAGACCTTGTTCAAACCTTTCTAGCTTTTCCATTATATGCGTATCACCTTACTCTTTGCTTTCACTCGCGTAGCGGGCTATTTGGCTTGATAAGCTTAGGGGGATCAGAAACATAAACTTCACGCCTTGCCCGGGTGCTGATTCAAATTGCAGCTCGCCGCCTAGCTTTTGTTTGACGAGGTTAAAGACCAGATTGAGGCCAAGCCCTGAGCCTCCTCGCCCGCGTTTACTGGTATAAAACGGTTCAAAGATTCGATGGTGAAGGGATTGCTCGACACCGCAACCATTATCTTGGTAACAGAGATAAAGGTGGTCTCCTTGTCTTTCAAATTCGATCGTTATTTTAGGGTTATCGGTCTCGTCAAAGGCATGGTTGATGCTATTCATCACGAGGTTAGAGACGACCTGGGTGATGACGCCGGGTAAGCTATACATGAGTATGTCAGGCTCGCCACTGACCTCGGGAGTCACCGGGATTTTACGGGTTTCTGGGTGTAAGCTGGCGACGAGTGCGTCTATTGTCTGTTTGACATCAAATTCGGTGAGCGCTTCTGAGACTTGATCAACCGCGGTCTGTTTAAAGTCACGAATAAGGTGGGTCGCACGCTTGAGGTTGTTCTCAAGCATGATCACGCTGTCATTCACCTGTTTAATCAATGAAGCAAACTGCGTGCTGGTCAACGTTTGTTCCTCAAACGCTTGATTGAGCGTCTGGGTGATATCTTTAATCACGGATGATGCGGTGACGGCGATGCCTAAAGGGGTGTTGACCTCATGCGCAACACCTGCCACTAGACTACCCAGTGCCGCGAGCTTTTCCGACTCGACCAACTGTTCTTGTGCCGCTTTTAAGTGCTCCATACTCTCTTGGAGTTCACGGGTTCGCTCATCAACGGTTTCTTCTAGGTTATGGTTTAATGTTTCCAGTTCAAACAGGGCCGTTTTCAGCGCGGTGATATCGATGCCCGTGCCTCTGAAACCGCGAAAACCATCAATACCGTGATGGGCAAGCGCCTGAAAGACAAAATACCGGCTTTCACCCTCAACGGGTACGATTTCCTCACACATCGAAAAGTCCTGCTGTCGATGAAGATTGGCCATGAATTGGTGACAACCGACAGCAGAAAGCAACTTGTCAAGGTGCGGATACTGGTTGGGATTAAGGTCAAACGCCAACCGCATCGGATCGGAGCAAAAGGTCAGCTTGAGATCGGCATCGGTTTCCCACAGCCAGTCTGAAGAGACATGGGTAAAGTCAGACAAGCGCTCCCGTTCTAGCATAATATTGCGATAGAGCGTGGACATATTCTGGGTGATTTTATTGGTTTCGGCTGCTAGCCAGTCGAGCTCGTCTTCTTTTTCCATGATGTAGCGTTTGCGGGGCAAGGTCAGCTTTTCCTCGTTGGGATCAAGCGGATTGTACTGACGTAAAAACTGCGCCACTGTAAACACGCGTTGGCTGACGGTATGGTGAAACACCAACAAAATGAGGTAGCACACGAGGAGCGTTTTTATTGCGTTCAATAGCAGTGTGATAAAAAAGTGTTGTATCAGATCATTATAGATAGCGTTCGTGTTGGACTCGACGTAGATAGTACCAATCCGTTGGATTTTCCCCGTATCGGGGTCGTCATACTGGAGCGGATACTCATTGACCATTTTACTCACGTCTAGGGGGGATCCCGCTTCAAAGAGATAGTTCTCTGAGCGCACGGCTAAATAATCAACATGTGGCAAGTTGATTAACCCATCAATGCGCTCTTGGACACTGGTTAAGTCATAAATCCAGAGTGAGCTGGCGAGTAAGTCGGCATGAATGTGTTCAATTTCGTAGTGTCGGCTGTCCACCAGATCGAACGCTTCATCGTAATCCCAATAGGTTTGTAGCAAGGTGGTGAGAATGGTAAAAAAGCCACTGAGCAAAATCATGATCAACAAAATCCGTCTTCCTACTAAGCTGAAGAACGGGTTACGGATGCTGTGATCAAATTTGTGGCTTCGGCTCATAGACAGTTTGATCTGTTATATATCGTGATTAAGACTCAAGGCGTCACTGTTCTACTTAATCTGGATACGCGGCGCGGATAGCAATAAAGTCGTCCCAATGCTCGAGCAGTAGGTCGACCAGCTTGGGCTCGAAATGCTTGCCACGTTGAGCCACGAGCTCGTGGCGGATGTCATCATCCGTCCACGCTTTTTTGTACGAGCGCTTCGAACCTAGGGCATCGAATACATCTGCTAATGCTGAAATTCGACCACTGATCGGAATGGCCTCGCCGGCGAGCTGATTGGGGTAGCCTGTTCCGTCCCATTTTTCGTGATGGGTGGCTGCAATCTCTTTAGCCTCTATGATAAGGCGTCGTTTGGAATGGCTCAGAATTTCTACCCCATACTCGACATGCTTTTTCATCGTCTCCCATTCCTCCGCATCGAGCTTGCCCGGCTTGTGTAAAATCGCGTCTGGGATAGCGACTTTACCGACATCATGGAGGGGAGAGCCATGTTTAAGCAGCATGGTTTTGTGTTCGTCCAAACCATAGAGCTGCCCTAACTTTTCACAGAATAAAGATACCCGTTGTACATGCGCTCCGGTTTCTTTACTCCTCGCTTCCACCGCGTTTGCCAAGTTGTAAACCAGCTCTTTGGAGGTCTCACGCAAATCGACCATTAGGCTTAAGTTCTCAAACGTCAGGCCAATGTTTTGCATGTAAATTTTTAGCAAGTGCTGATCGAGCTCTGATAGGGCTTTGTCATGATTGACATACAGCAAAAACTCGACATCTTCATCATCGCGGTGGAAAAGCACAAATCCGTCGTCGAATTGGATGTTTTTCTGTGCTTCAAGCGCTTGCTTGCAACGGTTTGAAACATTGCTAGGGAGTTTATCAAAGGCGCATTCGGTGTAGCAGTTTACATACTCCCCGGTCGCCGCCAGGGTGAGTGCGCGGGATTCTTCTGCTCCCGGGCGAGGTTGAACCACACAATAAAACGCAGAGTCGTGGATATAGAGAAGGGATGTGAGCTGCTCGAGCACCGCGGTGGCGTAGTGTTGAAGATTGGTGGTGTTTTGCACGTTGGCCGATGCTTCAATCACACGCCGCAACCCTTCTTTCTGCTCTTCAATCATGCAGAGATCGCGGTAAGAACGCAGCATTGAGTATAATAGGGTTTTGAGTTTTTGTGTGGTGAGCTCCGTTTTCTCTTTGTAGTCGTCAATATCATATTCACGGATCACCCGATCTTCCGGTGCTTGTCCGGCTTGTCCGGTGCGCAATACTAAGCGGATCAGGTGGTTATTCATTTCATCTCGAATATGCCGTACCAAATCCAAACCTGCGTGCTCGGTTTCCATTACCACATCTACGAGTGCCAACGCGATATCTGACTCTTTTTCCAACACTTCTCGCGCTTCCTGCCCAGAGAGGGCAGACAATATCTCTAAAGGGCGTCCTTGAAACGTGAACCCCGTTAGCGCGAGCCGTGTTACCTCATGCATCAGATCATCGTCATCAATCAGCAGTATCCGCCATGGCGCTGCATCAGATGCTGAATTGGTCTCATTAGACTTGGGAGATGCGCCGTCGCGTTGATCTGCAAACAAGTCCATTCACTTTGCCCCTATTCGCGTTTATCTCAGTTAGTTAAAGCGTAGTTTAGGACTTTCAAAGTTGCGAGGAGAGGGCGAGTGATTGATACTTAAGTCACTTCCCTTGGTTTTGGGTTTGTTACATTTCTCTGATCTGGCGCAGTATGTGTGCTAATTGGGCTGCTAGCCTTGGAGTAGACAAGCGATGGTCTCGAGGCTAGAACTCAGGTATGTTGCATGAAATTGGTCAATTTATCGCCTTCTGACAACAGTTTGAGTAATTGTCTTGCACCATTGTTGTGATATACCTATCAGTTGTATGGCGCTTATTTTGCGGGTGGCAAAGAACGCTGTTTTACTAAAAATCATTATTAAAACATTATGACAGACAAACAAGGCCGTTATGTTTAAAAAACTCTCCCTCAAACACAAGCTCGCGCTGTCGGCAAGTGTAGCCATCATTATCGGTGGTTTGCTCGTTGAAGCGTTATCGTTTCGCGCATCACTCTCCCGGCTGGACACCGAAGTGGCACAGCGATTGGAAAGTACCACTGCATCATACAATCAATATGTCTCTGATTGGGTCGCGTCAAAAGAGCGTGCGATGACCTCACTGACCAGTGAGGCCGATGAGAACAATATGGTCACTCATCTCAAGCAAGTACGTGATGCAGGTGGCTTTGACAATGTTTTTCTTGCCTACCCAGATGGCAGTCAGGATAACGCAAATGGTGTTGTGCTACCGCCGGGTAATGACGATCCGCGCAAGTGGGGTTGGTATATCAACGCCAAAGCGGACCCGTCGAGTGTGTTTATGGACAATCCGACGGTTGCTGCGGCAACCGGCGCCAATGTGGTGTCGTTAGGTAAAGCGCTCCAGTTTAACGGTGATACTTTGGTGCTTGGGGCGGATGTTGAAATTGGCGACATTATCGAAGGTCTCGAGAAGGTGATCTTGCCAGGTAATGGCTATATGTTTATCGCCAACAGCGAAGGCAATATTTTTACTCATGCCAATACCGAGCTACTTAACGAGCCAATTAATCAGCTAGGCTTGTCTTTCAGCACGGTGAAGTCTGCCATGAATTCGGGTGAGAGTGTGATGGCCGACGTGGGCGGGGCAGAAAGTGTGGTATATGCCAAACCCATTAAAGATACTGGATTAATCACTGTCACCGTTATTAACTATGACTCCTTAGTCGCGCCATTGTTTGATGCGGTGTGGGGGCAAATTGCAGTAACAATTGCCGTGGTGATTGCGTGTACGCTGCTCTTTAATCTACTGGTGAATATTCTATTTAGACCGCTGACCAATGTCTCTAATGCCCTCGAGCAAATTGCTCATGGTAGTGGCGATCTCACTCAACGTATTGACGTTGAAAGTGAAGATGAAGTGGGGCAACTGGCGAAAAACTTCAACACCTTTGTTGGCAGTATGCATCAGTTGATTAGCCACATTCGCGAGCAAGCACAACAGCTGACATCACAATCGGATAGCAGTACGGAACGTGCGCGCCGCAACGTGGATGATATTAATCAGCAGCAGCAAGAAGTGACCATGGTAGCAACCGCCGTCACCGAGTTGGCGTCTGCGACACAAGAGATCGCCTCTCATGCTGAACATACCGCGAATACGGCGCAAGAATCGACCGCTAGTACCGATAACGGACGTGCGGTGGTCGAAAATACCAAAACATCGATCACCCGTTTGTCGGATGAGCTGAAACAGGCTAGCACTATCGTTGCCGAGCTAGATAAGCACTCGCAGGAGATTTCGACGGTACTATCGACGATTCAAGGAATTGCTGAGCAAACCAACTTACTTGCGCTAAACGCAGCCATTGAGGCAGCCCGCGCAGGTGAGCAAGGACGAGGCTTTGCCGTGGTCGCGGATGAGGTACGTATTTTGTCGCAGCGAACGCATGCCTCGACAGAAGAAATTAAATCCACGATTGAGACGTTGCAAACGACGACGGCAAGCGCGGTATCGACCATGGAGAGCAGCTCAGCGTTGGCAGGTGATTCTGTTTCTGATGTGGATAAAGCCACTGCCGCGTTGAGTGAAATTGATGCAGCGGTCAATCAGATCAGTGATATGGCGACGCAGATCGCGACAGCGGCAGAAGAGCAAACCCATGTGACGAGTGAGATCACACAAAACATCACATCCATCAAAGATGTCTCTGAGCACCTTGTAAGCAGTGCCAACGATACCTCGCAAGAGGCGGACAACCTGCGTAACCAAGCGACACAGCTGAGCGACAAGGTGTCGACATACAAGCTTTGAAGGGCGCACAACCAACACGCTAAATGAATCGGCCGCTACCTACGCATCATGCAAGGTAGCGGTTTTTTTGAAAAAAATGTGAGAGACATGGAACTTTTAGTGTTGTGGTCAGTCTCAGAGACTACTGAAGCAACAGAAAAAGGTTTTATGTTAACCCTACTGCGACATTTTCGTACCTCGTTTATCCTCTTCCTCATCGGCACGGGTTGCCTGCTCGCCTTCAACCTTTCCACGCCACATGTTGCTGCTAACGGCAGTCTCAACGAACCTTTCGCATTCATCCCGCTAGCTTGGTTGTTTTTAGGATTGAGTGCGGTCACGTTTGTGGTCAACATGGTGAGAACCATGCTGGGCATTAAACGGCAACACCTTGATTGTTAATGCCATGATTTGGCTATTCATTGTTAATACCAAGGTCCAGAGGAGGCAAGATGATACAGCGCAATGGCCCTGAGCTGGATATTGATATTGGTAATAAGCACTTAGTGATCCAGCGTCGCTATGAAGCGTTGGGGGCATTTAATGATTTGCTCATTGCGATTTGGTTTTTGATCGGTAGCTTCTTTTTTCTCAACGATGCGTTAATGGAAAGCGGGACTTGGCTGTTTATCGTAGGGAGTGCGCAACTGTTACTCAAACCGAGTATCAAATTGATGGGCCTAGTCCATGTTTCTCGCGTACAACAAAGGGCGCAGGAAACGGCATAACCCACTGTTATTCAATAAGCTATCAACTTATTGGCCTCTGGAGCCAGCAACCAAATAGATTAAAGAGGCAGGGTAATGACCCTGCCTCTTGCTATAGTGACATCGCACTGACTGGCTTATCGTCGCTATTTATCTCAACACCCAAAGCTGAAGGGTAACGAAAAAACCAATCGATAGCCCGACCACTAATAAGGTCGATAGACGGGTACAGGCTAAACCGATAGCGACCAAGGCGCCGAGTAAATAAGGATTGGTGGTAGAGATAGCCAGCTGATCTTCGGGAAAGAAGACAATCGGTACCCATAGCGCGGTCAGGACCGCCGGTGCAGAGTAGGTCAGGAGTCGTTGCAATCGCGGCCCAATGCGCACAGGAATACTCCGTACCAGTAGCAGATAACGCACCGAGAAGGTGATCAGCGCCATGGCGACGATGATTAACCAATAACTCATGTTGACGCCCTCCGTGTCGGTAGCGACTCAGCCATTAGCCCCGCGACCATACCTACGCCAGTTGCAATGATTAATGCGTTAGGGATGTGGTAATAGGTGAATAGCAGCATACTGACACCGCTTGCCAAGGCACAAAGCATTACGGGGCGGGTTTTTATACTGGGAACGGTCAGTGCGATAAAGGTGGCTGCGATGGCAAAATCGAGGCCGATGGCTTCCAAGGCTTTCAGCTGAGAACCAGCTAGAATCCCCGCCAAGGTGGCAAGGTTCCAACCGATATAAAACGCGGCGCCCGTATACAGGGCGTAGTGTTTAGAAAATCTTCCCTGCTTGCTGGTGTGTGCGGTTGAAAGCGCATACATTTCATCGGTCAGTAAAAAGCCGAGGCCGAGACGCCATTTAAGTGGCAAGGGAGTGATGTACTGTCGAAAGTGAGCACCATAGAGAAGGTGCCGTGCGCTAATCACCAGTGTGGAACCGAGTACCGCTGGCAATCCCGCCGCATTGCCCACCATCATGGTGCCCGACAATTGCACCGCCCCGGCAAAAACCAGTAATGACATGGCTTGTGTTTGTAGTGCACTGAATCCCATTTGCAGCCCTAATGAACCGCAGAGTATCCCCCAAGGCAGGACGGCGAGGCACAACGGACTGACATCGCCTAATGCGCGCCATACCGATGCCTCAGGCGCATGCACCTCTTGTGCAGCCTTATGCATAGATCACCTTTTTGTTGTATTTGCTTGGTTATAAATTGTTTTTATCGGTAAGGTGTTAAAAGGTCAGGTAACGTACTGATTAACAAACTTACCAGATGTTTGTACCACATCACCGCCATGCCGCAAAGAGGTGGGATTATCAATAGCCAGAGTGGCTCGCTAAGACACAGAAAGGAAACACAATGAAAGCACCACATCGCCTGAAGGGATCTACATCGCCAAGCGTGCATTTTCTTTATGTTTGGTTAGTGTCAACGGCAATAGCCAGTGCCGCTGTTGTTGGGGCGTGGCAGGCGGGGTGGATAACATTGACGACGTTTGGGGATGGCGCATTTTACGTCGGGGGGCTCGTTTGGTCGGCAGCGGGGCTTGTGAGGTATAGTCGTTACAAAAGCCGCTATTGGTATCGTGATTCAGTAACACGGCGGGCGCTCACGGCTCAACAACACGCGATGGTGATCGATTCATCGTCACAGCCCGATGACAAGCTCGGACTGTGGCTGTTTTTAAGTGGGCTTCCCGCCATGATACTCAGCGGTATATTGATATTGGTGGCTTAACCCACCCAGTGATAATGGTGGTTCGGCTTTTTGGCGACCAATCCCTGTTGTTGTAAGTGGGTAAATAGGGCATCGACAGCCTCTTGGCTGAGCGCATACTCCGCCATCACCGCTTTTTTGCTACAACGCAGCGTTTTGGCGGCTAGCGCGGCTTTGATATTGGCATAAGGCGCATCCGTATCCTCGTGAGGAGACGCTGAATCCGGCGTGGTGGATTCCGTGTTGATATCACTGGCACGAGGAGACGCCTTGGTGTTCACAGGCGTAGGGGGCGTGGCATGTGGGTGACGATACCAATGGCGGAAACGCTGCTCTTCACCAATCACGCCGACAAAGAAAGCGGCGAACACATCGAGCAACACAGAGAGAAAAATTACCAGCCAAGATTGGGCTTGATCGGCGCTGACGCCTAATGTGTTAGCAAGGTTGCTAATCAACCCCAAGATGGAGCCCTGTGCCACCGCGGGTAAACTATCGCGCTCTAACGCGAGTTGCTGTTGCTCTTTGCGTAATTGGTTGTTTTCTTTTTGTAATCGCGCCACGCCAGTCGCAATTCTATCCAGTTCGATATAACGCTCGGCGGCTTGATTATTCAAGGTGATTTGTTGCTCGATAGCATCGATTTGTCGGTTATAAGCGTCAATCTGCGCTTGGGCTTGGCGCTGCTCACTTTGCGCGGCATTGGTGGCACTATTGATACCGCCAATACTGCCCCCAATCGAGATTAAGGCCAAAATGAGATAAAAAGCCAAGGCTGACAAGGCGCCTACATAGTTGCCGTGAGCCCGACGCTCGCCAAACTCGTACCATGCGTAAAACTTACCCGCTTCAAAAATCACTGCCAGTGCCCCGAACAACCATTGCATAAGCGGGTTGTCGTCAAGGGATAAGAAAAGCAGCAGGGAAAAAATGGTAGAAGCCAAAATGGCCGCACCGGTAAAGCTGTACACACTCAACATGGCGAATCGCCCTTTGGGGAAGCGTAACGCCATCTTGGTTGGCGCTGACATGACTGGATTCATATTGTTGTTATTGTCTGTGATATTGAGAGGGCGCAAAGCCTAGCGCATCTCGGCCCGTTTGTGTGTCAGTAAGCGGTGAAAACATGAATAAGCGATTGATTCATCGCCAATATGGATTAAAAGGCATCACAAAACCGACGTAAGCAGGTCGGGTTTCATTTCTTCTTCCGTGCAGGCATGTCATAGTCAGCTTTCACCTCATGCATTAAGTAAACCCTTGAAGGCGTGTTGATATATGACGTTTCAAAATGAAATGACAGGGGGCAATGGAGGCGTATGCTAGCGCGATCGTATGTGACATTAATCAGGCACCAATGGCCGTTAATTGCTTTTGGCTTTCTATCGATCTTTTTTGGCAACATTGGTCAATCGTTTTTCATCAGTTGGTATGGCAGCAGTATTAAAGATGCGCTGTTGTTGAGTGATGCAACCTACGGCGGGATTTACGCCATTGCGACCATGACCAGCAGCGTGTTGGTGATTAGCTTTGGTGGTGTGGTGGATCGGGTGCGGGTCGACAAATTACTGATCTTCTTTGCCACGTCACTGATGGTCGCGTGTGCGTTGATGTATTCCGTTGATAGTGTGGTGGGCTTGCTGCTGGTTTTCTTCTTACTGCGTTTTTGTGGACAAGGTTTTTTGCCTCACATCGCGCAGGCCACTGTGATTAAGCGTGCACAGCAAGATAAAGGCAAAGCCATTAGCTTGGTAGGCAGTGGTGTTGCCATTGGCGAGGTGGTTTTACCCTCAATTGTCATTGGCTTAATCGCGTTTTTGGGCTGGCGAGAAAGCTGGTTATTCATTGGTGCCACCCTGTTAGTGGTGTTTTTACCACTGGTTTTATGGCTAGTCAGAAAAGCAGACCTTAAGCGGACCCGTATTGACGCAGATAATCAAAACCACGCCAGCGATGCGAGTCGGCGTCAAGTTGTTCGCGACTGGCGGTTTTGGATGATCATACCGATAGCTTTGGTGACGCCGTTTCTGGTGACCGGCGTCTTTATCCAACAGGACTTTATCCTGGAAGCGAAAAGGTGGACGCCGGGCGTATTAGCGGGCAGTTTCGTATTTTACGGGGCCGTGCATTGGCTAAGCTCAGTGATATCAGGCAGCTTGATTGATAAATATCGTTCGCGAAATGTACTTATCTTAATACCCATTCCACTGCTACTTGGGCTAATGGTGATAGCTAACATTGATCATACCCTTGCGGCACCGCTTTTTATGTGCCTTTTCGGTTTAGCGATTGGTGCAACCAATCCTGTGATTAATACCTTATGGGCGGAAATGTATGGGGTCTCGCATATTGGTGCCATTCGGTCTTTGGTGACTGGCATGATGATCCTCTCCACCGCATTGGCACCTTGGGTGTTCGGTATCGTTATCGATATTGGCTGGACGCTTAACCAACTGATTTATGCACTCATTGGATTGATTCTTTCCTTTACCGTGCTGTTGGTGCCTGTGTATCCACGTATATAAGATACAGCGCTAAGCCTAATGTGCGAAAGCCAACCTTGCCTGATGGTAAAAATAAGCGAAAAAGGGGGTTGGAGAAAAGAATGAAATAAATCTGTGCTAAAAATATCACAATTACAAATTAAGTATGTGATTTGTAGGCATTAAGTCGTTATTGGACAAAAAAAGGGGAGTTGACGCTTGGTCAATAAGTGACTAGGATCACGCGTTTTGATTTTCAGGTGAAATCAAGCCTGAAATGAGCGCGACACCTTTTTTAACCCAATTTTGTAGAGACGTTCATGATAGATAGAATTCAGCGTGATTGGTTCTCCAATGTACGTGGCGATATTCTTGCGGGTATCGTTGTGGCATTGGCCTTGATCCCAGAAGCAATTGCCTTCTCGATTATTGCCGGTGTGGATCCGAAAGTCGGGCTTTACGCCTCCTTCAGTATCGCAGTGATCATTGCCTTTGTGGGTGGCCGTCCAGGCATGATTTCCGCCGCAACGGGTGCGATGGCGCTGTTGATGGTGACCTTGGTGAAAGAGCATGGGCTTGAGTACCTATTGGCGGCCACTGTGCTAACCGGGATACTGCAAATAGCGGCCGGTTATTTAAAACTCGGTAACCTGATGCGTTTTGTTTCTCGCTCAGTGGTAACTGGGTTTGTCAACGCGCTCGCGATCCTGATCTTTATGGCGCAGTTGCCAGAGCTCATTGGTCCGGAAATCATCCGCGACAACGAAATAATGTGGCATGTGTATCCGATGACGGCGGCGGGGCTCGCGATTATCTATCTTTTCCCTTACGTACCGCGTATTGGCAAAGTGCTTCCCTCTCCATTGATGTGCATTCTCATTCTGACCGGTATTGCCATGGCGTATAACCTCGACTTGCGTACCGTGGGTGACATGGGTGAACTGCCTGATACCTTGCCAGTGTTCTTATGGCCGGATGTGCCGCTAAACGTTCAAACCCTGACGATTATCTTCCCTTATTCTGCGGCACTGGCTGTGGTGGGTTTGCTTGAGTCGATGATGACCGCCACCATCGTCGATGATTTGACCGACACAGACAGTGAGAAAAACCGTGAATGTAAAGGTCAAGGTGTTGCCAATATCGCCACCGGTTTCTTGGGCGGTATGGCCGGTTGTGCGATGATTGGTCAGTCGGTCATTAACATTAAATCCGGTGGGCGTGGACGTCTCTCTACCTTGTTCGCCGGTGTGCTATTGCTGATTATGGTGGTGTTCCTCAGTGATTGGATCAGCCAAATCCCGATGGCCGCGCTGGTGGCGGTAATGATCATGGTGTCTATCGGTACCTTCTCTTGGGAGTCAGTGGTTAACCTGAAATCACACCCACTATCGACTAATATCGTGATGGTCTCGACCGTGGTGGTCGTGGTCTTCACCCACAATCTCGCGATCGGTGTATTGGTTGGGGTGCTACTGGCAGCCTTGTTCTTTGCCAATAAAATTGGTCGCTTTATGGTGGTTAAAAGCGAGCCTGAAGACAATGGCGATGCGCGTACTTATCGTGTTGTTGGCCAAGTCTTTTTTGCCTCGTCAGATCAATTTTTATCATCGTTTGACTTCAAAGAGGCGTTGGAGCGTGTCACCATCGATCTCTCGGCAGCGCACTTCTGGGATATCACCTCCGTGTCTGTGCTTGATAAGGTGGTCATTAAGTTCCGCCGTGAGGGTACCGAGGTGAATATCGTGGGAATGAATGATGCCACGGCGACCATTGTCGATAAGTTCGGCGTGCACGATAAACCAGAAGAAGTAGAAAAAATGATGGGTGGCCACTAAGGAGACCGACCATGGAACAAATTACCGCGTGCGTAGATGGCCCGCATTATTCAAAGCAAGTGGCAGATTTGAGCGTTTGGGCTGCCAAGCGCTTGTCTGTCCCTTTGACACTTTTGCATGTGCTGGATAAGTCCTCACACCAAGCGGAGCCTGAACTATCAGGCAACTTGGGCGTGGGTAGCCGTGAACAACTGCTACAAGAGCTGGTGGAGCTGGATGAGCAGCGCGCCAAGCTAGCCATGAAGCACGGCAAAGCCTTGCTGTCTGAGCTGGAAGAAGACGCTAAAGCCAAAGGGTTGAGCGATGTGCGCAAGTTGCAGCGCCATGGCAATTTGGTGGAGACCTTACTGGATATCGAGCCACAGACGCGGGTATTAGTATTAGGTAAATCAGGTGAACTACACCAAAACGACACCAAGGCGATTGGCTCGCAGCTTGAAAGCGTGGTGCGCTCGATTAAAGCGCATACCTTGGTTGCTAACGGTGAGTTTTCAACACCTGAAAGCTACTTATTAGCATTCGATGGCAGCGATATCAGCGAAAAGCTAGTGGAAAAAGCACTGAGCACACCGCTGTTGGCAGGGATGACTTGTCATTTAGTGATGGTGGAAGACTCGCAAGAAAAGCTGGCAGCGTTTAAACGCGCGGCAGAGCGCTTGAAAACGGCGGGTGTCGATGTGGTTGAGGCTCAGTTAACCGGTGACGTGCACCGCGCGATTTTAGCGTATCAAGCTGATAATCAAGTGGGCATGATCGTGATGGGCGCCTACGGGCACTCAAAACTGCGTCAATTCTTTGTGGGGAGCAATACCACTAAGTTGTTGGTTGAATCGACCGTGCCTATGCTATTGATCCGTTAGTTGTGCATGAGTGCATACATAAAAACCCGCAGCGATGCGGGTTTTTTTGATCTGACTTTCAACGTCTGGCGGCAATACGGCATTGCTTGATGGCAATGCATTACCGAGTGGACTTATCAGTATTTAAAACGCGTGGTAAACATAAACTGATCGCCGTACCACTCGTTAACACGGTAGGCTGCACCGAGTGAGAATAGCTCCGTGGCATGGAATCGCCCGTAGGCAGATCCAAAGGTATCTTCCTCATCATCCACTGTTAGCAGGCCGATTTCGCCGCCAACTTCAACTTGTGGGCCAAGCCACTGACGCACGCCTAGGTTGACCTCTAAGCCGACATCACTATCAAAGTTGTCTTTGTTGACGCCACGCGCGAGTAGCTCACCGGTTAAGTCTGCCCAGTTGTTAATCGGCGCATGAAAGCCAATCCCAGCAGCCGTGTCCCAATCGGAATCAAATTCGGTATCCGCTTCTACGCGTACGTGCGCGTTGGGATGGATAGACATGCTAAATCCTGCACCATAGGTGAGTGGGCTAACACCGATGCGTCCTTCCAGATAGTCGTAACTGAAGTTACTCATGGTGGTGAGGTTGGCGTCTTCTTCATTGGCCACGGCGCTGAATGAAGCCAAAGCGACAATCGCGCTGGCTAAAAGAGATTTACGCATTATCAATTCCACTTGTTATTGGTGTTCAAATCATTCTATAAGACGATTGCGCGCAGAAACAAGCACATCCGCCCGTGAGTCAGGCTTTTTTACCGATTTTTGACCTATCGGGGTGTACGAACTGGTTTGGGGACTACTCTGCGCCCATATCCCATTTGTTGCGGTTGATAGCTTCTACAATCCTAGGGGTGTTCAGTACACTGGTCCACGGCAATAAATTGGCTTCGTGCGCGATGACATAGCTGGTGAGCTGATCGGTGACGACACTGACCAAGGTCTCTTTTTGCCAAGGCTTGGCAAGGTAATAGTGTAAACTGGCGTGATTAACAGCAGAGACCGTATCTTCCAAGCCTGCTTGGCCGGTCAGTAACACTTTGCGCGTCGACGCTGTCTCTGGCTGATTGGCTAACTCAATCAAAAACTCCACCCCGAGCTCGCCGGGCATAATATGATCACACAGAATCAATGCCAGCTTGGTACCTTCTGTGGCCATGTCCGCAATCACTTCTCGTGCTTCTGCGACTGACTCTGCCGCTTCCACCTCGAAGTGATCGGTAAAGCCTTGCAAGTCATCGATCACGCTATCGAGCACATCACGCTCATCATCGACACATAGGACTAAGTATTGGCTCATCGTTGGGGCTCCTTACTGGCAGAGGCGGGGAGTTCAATAGGTAACGTCACTGTCATTGTGGTACCGACAGCTGGCTGCGAGTGTACCTGAATATCGCCCCCTTGCTCATGGATAATGGTTTGGCACATGGTCAGGCCAATACCTAGACCAAAATGACCTTCGCGTTTGGTGGTGTAATTTAACGCAAACATTTTTGCTTGCTGCTCAGGGGTCATGCCTATACCGGTATCACTGACCGACACTTCTATCGTGCCAGAGGCTTGGTCATTGAGTGTTTTTACTGTCACTGTCAGTGTGCCTGGCGTTTGCATCGCATCTAAGGCATTGGCAATGAGGTTTGTCCATACCTGCGCTAAGGCCGAGGGCTGAGCAATAATATCGGGCACCCAGTCGTAGCGTTTTTCCAATTGATGAGGCTTGAGTCGATGCTCAAATAAGGTAAGGGTATCATCAATGTTTTCAACAATACGGGTGCGTTGGCGTTGTTCGCTGTCTTGACGGGCATAGGTGCGTAAGCTTTTGACGAGATCGGCAATACGCGCCGCGCAGACATGATTAGAGCGCAATAACCGCCCACAGCGGGCGTATTGCTTCCAGGTAGCAAGTTCGTGATTAAAGGCCTCACCCAGACGTTGTTGCCATTCTTTGATGTTTTCAGGCTGATACAACCCAATGTTGACTAAATCGCGCGCGATCCGTTTATCCCCGGTGAGGTCGCTTAGGGTACGGGTATAGGTTCGAGCCGTGGCGGTTGATAATGGGGAACTCTCGCGGTTTGTCTGTAAAAGCGACAGAGCTTGTTCGCGGCTGGCTGAGGTCAACGGAGTTTTTGCCACTTCCTCTAGGGCGTCTGCAAGTGCGTCACTGTTGCGTAAAATCGCTGACACTGGATTATTGAGTTCGTGAGCGACGCCCGCCACGAGTTGCCCCAGTAGTGCCATCTTTTCTTTTTCTAATAATTGGCGGTTGGCCTCGTCCAGTGAGGCGAGCGTTTGCTGCAGCTGGATTTCGGTATCGATACTGCGCTTTAAGCGTTGGTTAAAGTGCAGCAACAGGTATTGAATAAACAAGGGCAACAACTCAGAGCGGCTGGTCATTATTTTACTAAATAATGCATGATCGATTTTGATCACCTGCGTCCGAGTGAGAGTGCGACCCGTGGAGAAAGAAACGTCTCCCGTCACGAACGACATACTGCCAATCAAACTGCCGGAAGACAGGGTGGAGACATGATGCTCTTGCCCTTCGTCATCCGTTTTATACAGCCCAACGTCGCCATCGGTGATAAACCACAAAAATGCATTATCTTGATTTTCTTTGGTAAGCACATGGTTGGCACTGTAGGTGCGGCACGCGCGACTCTCATCATTGCCTTCAAAAAACGCATATAAACCGGCGATAACGCGATCAGCAATGGCCGCTTTGTCGGTCTCGCCTGGCGCTAACAATTGCGCTTGAAACTGGCTTATCTCGCGCTCAACTTGAGCATCTAATAAGGTGCGGTGATCTAACACTTCGGTATAACGCAGCAAATCATGTTGGCAATAGCGCAACACGTAGGTAGTGAGTTCTTTTTCGGCAACACGCTGCATCTCCTCGGCTCGCCAAGGCTTGTGCATACAATAATTAAGTCGGCCTTCATTCACCGCCTGCAAAATAATATCGTATTGCGGTGCCTCACTGAGCAAAACAGTCCGTGCGCCTTGACTGGCAGAGTGGTTGTCGACATTGACTAATAGATCGATACCGCGATTATCGTTCGGCCCGTTATGGCAGATCAGTAATGCCACCTGTTGCTCGTTAGCCTTAAAGTCGTCGAGCATGGCATAAGCGTCGTCTGGGGTCTCTGCACTGCAAAGATCAAACACATCACGAAACGGCGCAAGGTCGTGAGACAACTGCTCTACCACGAAAGGGTCTTGGTCAATGCACAATATAACGTAGGGATTCATACACTCTGTCGATCTATTGCAAATATGCTTTGATTGTATGCATTTATCCGCGGCAATGATGCGAAATGGTCGACATTCACGAATAAATACACCGTATTCTGCATGGCGGTACTGTGATACACGCCCTTGCCTCATTAGTGAGAAAGTTCCTTCTTATTATTCATTGTCTATTGACCTGTGCGATGGCTTCCATAACAGTTTGCCTTCACAGTATAACGCGTTATCTTCAGCGCCTAATTTTAGTTACACTATGATTTTTCGCATGCCTGAGGCAAAGAAAACATGTTTTTAGGAAAGTATGGTGCCATCGCAGGTGGCCTTGCGATTGTTGCGTGTTGGCCGTTTGCGACTGGCCAAATCGCACAGTCGATGTATGAGCGCGAAGTCGATCAGCGCTCAACGCCAGAATTCACGCTTGAGCAGCAGACCTACGATCGCGGGTATTTAAGCTCGCAGGCGGTCACACATCTCTCATTTCAGGGTGAAACCAAAGCGATGCTTGCGCAGTCGGGCTTACCCGTTAGCTACGAAATCGCCTCAGAGATCTCCCATGGCGTGGTTGGCGTCTCGTCAAGCAACACGTTAGTGATGACGCCTGAGCTACAAGCGATCACCCAAAAAGCGTGGCCAGGTAACCCAACCCCAGTTCGTTTAGAGCTAGATACCTTGATGACAGGGGCATCCGATTATCACTTTACCGTCGCACCTTTTTCGCTATCAGAGGCGAGCAGTAACCTGACCGCGAGTGAGTTAAGCCTACAAGGCGAGATCGACCGCAAAGGACATGTGAACGCCACCTTTTCTTTACCCGCGCTGGCCTTCAACGACGATAGTGGGCAGCAACTGAAAGTGGATAGCGTGTCGGGGTCAGGAAGCGGCTATTTGCAAGATGGTCTGTGGATTGGTGAACAGTCTTTATCGCTCGAGCAAGCGCACTTCAGTGATGTGAGCGGTCAATCGTTAAAGCTGGGCGACGTCAAGCTTGAGATAGGGAACAAGTTGATTACGTCTGAGTCAACGTCAACCCGCGAGCTAAATAACACCAACCAACTGACGGTGGGAACGATTGCGTTACCGAACAACACGCAGTGGCGTAACTTGGTAGTGGCACTCGATGCCAATCACCTTGATTACAGTGCCATGTCCCAAATCGCGTTACTCTCGTCGCAGTGGCAAGAAGGTGGCGCGCCAGTGAGTATGGAGGCCTTTGATCAAGCTTTGGTGCAATTGTTGCAGTCGGGGTTATCGATTGATTTGTCGCCCGCCAGCTTAACAGTGCCAGAAGGGGATATCAGTGTCGACATGCACGTCGATGTAAAAGGCAGTGAGCCAACTGGCGTGTTTAATTTGCAGCAACTGGTCAATCAGGTAAGCGGCGATCTTGATGTTTCGGTACCCAATGGGGTGCTGACACAGTCACCGTGGCAAGCAAAAGTACAGGATCTGACCAAAGCGGGTTTTGTCACACAAACAGATAAAAATACTGTGCTGTCTGCCAAAATTGAGGGAAACCAAATCATCACCTCTGATGGCTCTGCCGTACCGCTGGTACAGTTTGTCATGTTTATGCTGATGTAAATGCCGCACGGGCACTGACTTGAGACGTCGGTGCCCTTAGTTATCCATCACAATAAAAGCGAACGATGATGCAGTCCTTGCCTGAACTTAAGGCCAAAAAATACAAAACGGTGAGAGAAGAGACCGTCATAGGGTTACGTGCCGTGGCATTTATGAAGCATGCAACGCTATGGCGTGTCGTTTGACCGCAGCGGTCTCAAACATTGCGAGGCGTTGATTAAACGGCTGGTTTACGATGGTTCCTATTATATTTTTAACCCACATGTAGAAGAAAAGAGTGACAACGTCACTTTAAAGACGCGGTGGCTGTCGCGAGATTGAGAGCAGGTGATAGACATGTCTCAGTGCGAGCATTATTGGTCTGGCGTCACATATGTCACATACGTCACTTTCGCTGGGATCTCATGCTGTTGAAAAAACTGTAGCCAGCGTGTTTGGTGAGGCTGTAGCGTATCGCCTGGCCCCTTTACTTCCACCCATTGGTAGGATGCGCCTCTGCACATAAACAAGTCTGGATGGCCGCGGCGGTTATGGCGACGGTCGAACAAAATACGTTGAAAACAGGCGCGAAGCTGTGTGTCTGTAAGCATGACTAACGCAGCCTCAAGCAGCGGCCACTCTATCACCGACCAATTTACCCACGCGTTAGTGATGCCGTGCTTTTGCTGATAGTGTTGCGCCACCCAATCGCGTGCTCGATCAATCTCGGCGAGGCGCTTATCAATCACTGTCTGTCGTTTAGCGACAAAGTCGTCGCTGTGGAGATCGCGCGGCCCACGTTGAAAAGGGTTAAGAAAGGCGCCACGGACCGGCAAAAACAAAACATCCCAAAAAAACAGCCCAAACAACGCGTTAAGCAAGCTGTTCTCGCTGAACCATACATCCCAGCCTTGCTGACGATAATAATCAGCAACCTCATTTTCGACGCGCTGATTCAGCGGTAAAGCTAACGTCTCGGTGGGTAATGTAGCCGGTTTAGCACGCGCTGAGGGAACCAAGCGGCCGAGTGCGCGAACCGGTTTTTGTTTCGCCAAGCGATAAGCGACGTCAAGCTCTTCCTCATCGTGTGGGGCTTGGAGCATGGTTGCGATGATCGTTGCAGCCGCTTTAATGTCACCTTGCTTTATCAAGATACGTGCGCGTCGTTCTTGGCTGGGTGGCTGAGTGGTGGTTTGATACAGCGACAATGCGGTCGATAAATCATCCTGGCGCTCAAATTCGCGTGCAATGCGATTAACCAAGCGCTGCCGCTTGCGCTCGAGCGGTGCCCAGTCAAAAGGGGCTGGCAAACAGGGTGCTAACGCCAAGACTTCTTTAGGTTGCTTGTTTTTGCGCGCTTGCCACACGATCTCGTTTAATGCGGATAAGTGCAGCCAGTCATTTATTTGGGACCGATGCTCAAATAAGCGATCGGCTTGCCGAATGGGATAGGGCTCAAAGTGTTGGATACCCAGCTCGGCCACCACGAACTGGCTCAAATCCTGGCGTGAATTGCCAAAATACAGCAGGCTTAATACCGGTAAGATGTCTGGCTGGTGGCAGACCACCAACGCATAAGGGCTGTTGAGTGTATTGCCGTAGAGAGCCTCTATCGCCTGCTGCCAATGGCTTTTAGGCGCACTTTTGGCGAGCCCTGTATCAGGAAAAGCCGCCATAAGTTGTGTTTTGGTGAGTAATTTGAATACCACCTCTGCAGGGGCAGTATGGGTAAGACTAATAAACTGATGTTCAGCCAAGGTGTCGAGCAGCGGCGGCGTTTCACCCAGCTCATCGTAGTGCAGCGAGCCGGCCAAAAACCAGTCGTGACGGCGCATCAGTAAACGCACCAGCAAACACTGTGCTTTGAAGCTAAGCTGTTGAAAGGTCGTCAGCCAATGTCGTTCTTTGTGCGTGAGAAGATCCCAGTCACGTTCGCAGACTAAATCCATCAAGTTTTGAAAGTTATGATGGTAATAATAGGGACTAAGAGGGTCTGGCTGCGTCATTCTTTTCCTTATCTTTCATCAGGACACGTGCATTCAGGAGCCGCCGCATGAAACGGATTATCGCTGTACTATTGTCAGTCTTTAGCGGATTAGTGTCGAGCTATGCCTTGGCTGAGAATGAAACTACGTTCTCCACCGAGCAAGGGATCGCTGGGGTTGCATGCATTATTAGCGATCCAGCCGGACGGCTCTTGCTAGTGAAAGACACAGTGACCGGACGGTATGGTTTGCCCGGTGGGCGGGTTAACTTGGCCGAATCACCGAGTAGAGCGCTAGCGCGTGAAGTGTTTGAAGAAACGGCTATTCGCGTCACGGTCGGTAATGTCTATCATCAAGATGAGCGTGGTGTGTTATTTGCCTGTCAAAGCCAGGCACCATTGCCCGTTGTCTCTACGGCGGAGGGAGTGGGTCTTTTGCCGGCTTGGCGCGCGCCCCATTTTGCCTCTGAAGTCGAGCAAGCACGGCTGGTACCGCGCGCCCATGCGCAAGATTATCGCTATCGTTTTCGCGACCGTCGTGATCTTTTGTGGTCGCTAGCGGCGAGAACGCCAAGCAGCGATGTCAGTGCCTTGGCCGATTTTAGTGCCTTAGCGCCTGTGTTTTATGTCAGTCAATATCGATGGGTCGCGGGGATACAAACCGCGGTACAGCAAATGAGCGAGGCGGCGAGCTCGACCGTGACCGCGGTATTTAGATTGGTCAATACGCTGGGCGAGACCGCTTTTTACATTGCACTGCTGCCGCTATTTTTGGTCTTTCGTGGCCATAAATCCGCATTATCACTTCTCTTTTTGTTAATAAGCGCGGCGGCAGTGTCGACGACGCTAAAAAGTGGCTTTGCCATGCCAAGGCCGTTTTATTTGTGGCCAGAGTTACAAATCGGCCAGGCAAGCGGCTTTACGGTACCCAGTGGTCACACCTTACTCGCAGCGGCTGTCATGACCGCTTGGTATCTAAAACGTCGGGTCACACACCCACCTGCTTATAGTGCGCTCGCCATGACGCTGTTGGTGATAGTGCTTATGGGGCTGAACCGCATGTATCTCGGTGTGCACTTTGCCAGTGATGTAGTGATCGGGGCGCTAGTAGGAAGCAGCGTTGCCTGGGCGACTGTCAAGCTTGATGCGGTAACGGTGGGTAATGAACGGCCCATGCTAACGACAGGCAGAATCTGGTTCTTAGCGTGCCTTATCATGGCGCTGTTGGCGCTGGCGCTTAAATTACCCAATTTGGTGTATCTGTCAGCGTTAGCAGCGGGTGTCTATACCGGTCAGGTTTGGCATAAGCTCTTTCCTAGCCATAAACCGGCCAGCCAGCTCAATGGCAAACTGTTAACGCTGGCGTGGATTTTTTTCGGTATCGCCGCCATTATTGGCACCGCCTGGGGAGTGGCACAGCTGACAGGCCTAAGCTGGATTGTGCTTATTGTCGTGTCAATGGCGGCATGGAGTTTGGGCCCTTGGGTACTGATTGCCAGCCCAGAGCTTGCTAAATGGTCGGGTAAGCGGCTAGGTTGGCGCGAGTGGTGATAAGGATTTGCTAGGTGATCGCTTTGGCTGTGCCAAGAGTTAAGGTAAAGTGACAGTACAACAAAAATTGCACCAGGCATGGTGAGATAGCGCACAGGAACAGCAATGATACCGGCAATCCATCCAGAGGCGGGCCTGTCGTCCGCCGTTGTTGATTTTATCACCGCTTTGCAAACAGCAGGTTTTCAAGGCGACATTGAATCGACCTATGCGAGCCGCCTTGCGGTGGCCACTGATAACAGTGTTTATCAGGCCTTACCACAAGCCGTCCTCTTTCCCGCATCAGTTGATGATCTTCAGCTCATTGGTCAGACCGTCCAAGCCCCAGCTTTTAGTGAGATTAAGTTTTCTCCCCGTGGTGGCGGCACTGGCACCAATGGCCAGTCGTTGACCCAGCATGTGGTGGTGGATGTGTCGCGTCATATGCAACAGGTGCTGGAAGTGAACCCGGAGCAAGGCTGGGTACGTGTGCAAGCAGGCGTGGTTAAAGATCAACTCAATGATGTCTTGCGCCCGTATGGTTACTTTTTCTCACCTGACTTATCGACCAGTAATCGTGCCACGATTGGCGGGATGATCAATACCGATGCCTCCGGTCAAGGCTCGCTACGTTACGGCAAGACCTCCGATCATGTACTGGGTTTAAAAGCAGTGCTCGTGGATGGTAGCGTCCTCGATACACAGCCTCTCAATGCGGATCAGCTTCAGCAAGCGATGTCGCGCGATGATCTCAGTGGCCGGGCGCTGCAAACGGTGTCCTCAGTCTGTCGTGAGCACCGTGACTTGATTACCGAGACCTTTCCACCGTTAAATCGCTTTTTAACCGGGTATGATCTTAAACATGTTTATGATGACACACTCACAGCCTTCGACATTGGTCGCGTGCTGTGTGGCGCTGAAGGGTCCTTAGCGTTTATTGCCGAAGCCAAGCTAAATATCACCCCGATCCCGACTGTGCGTACCTTGGTAAATATTAAATACGACAGCTTTGACTCAGCATTGCGTAATGCACCGATGATGGTAGACGCTAATGCCTTGTCGGTTGAAACCATTGATGCCAAAGTGCTTGATTTAGCGCGTAATGACATTGTTTGGCATACGGTGAGTGATCTGTTGCAAGCGGTGCCCGGCAAAACCATGCACGGCATTAATATGGTGGAGTTTGCGGGGAATGATCCGGGTGAGATAGAGCAGCAGATTACGGCACTTTGTCAGCAACTGGATAGCTTGATTGCTCACAAGCAAAAAGGGGTGATTGGCTATCAGATTTGTCGGGATCTCGCGTCAATCAACAAAATTTACGCGATGCGTAAAAAGGCGGTCGGACTGCTGGGTGCCACAAAAGGTAAAGCCAAGCCCGTTGCCTTTGCCGAAGATACCTGTGTACCGCCTGAACACCTTGCTGACTTTATCAGTGAATTTCGGGCATTGCTCGATAGCCACCATTTGCACTATGGCATGTTTGGTCATGTCGATGCGGGGGTACTGCATGTGCGTCCAGCGCTGGATTTGTGTGACCCTGACCAAGAACGCGTAATGAAAACCCTCTCTGACCAAGTGGTTGCTTTGGTTGCCAAGTATGGCGGCTTGATGTGGGGAGAGCATGGTAAAGGGTATCGTTCGGAGTACGGCCCAGCGTTTTTTGATGAGACCTTGTTTGCGCAGCTTCGCCATATCAAGGCGGCATTTGATCCGCAAAATCGAATGAACCCAGGAAAGATTTGTACGCCGATTAATAGCCAAGATGCCTTGGTGAAGGTTGATGATACCAAGCGTGGCTTTTATGACCGCCAAATTCCGGTAGAAGTGCGTGATAGCTTTAAAGGGGCAATGGAGTGTAATGGCAACGGGCTGTGCTTTAACTATGACACCGCCTCACCCATGTGTCCTTCGATGAAGGTCAGTTATGACCGTCGCCATTCGCCAAAAGGTCGCGCTGGGATCGTGCGGGAATGGTTGCGTTTACTGTCTGAGCAAGGTGTCGACCCCTTGGCGGTTGAGCAGGCATTGATGACCCAGTCGCCGTCAGTCCGTGAAGTGATGGCCAAATTCGGACGCTATTTTACTCGCCGCAGAGAAGCAGATGATTTTAGCCATGAAGTCATGGAAGCCATGAGCGGTTGCTTGGCGTGTAAGGCTTGTGCTAGTCAGTGTCCGATCAAAGTGGATGTGCCGAGTTTCCGCTCGCGCTTTATGCAGCTCTATTACAGCCGCTATCCGCGCCCGGTGAAAGACCACTTAGTGGCGAACATTGAAACCTTGCTCCCGCTGATGGCCAAAGCACCAAAATGGGTGAATGCAGCGACTCAGCCTCAATGGGCCCAAGGGCTCACTGCGAAGCTAATTGGCTACACAGACACACCGGCGTTGTCGGTGCCGACGCTGGCTCAGTCTCTAGCGGGCGATCATGCGCTTAAGTTTGACTTAGCATGGCTGCAGGCTCTATCCGCGCAAGAGCGTGAGCACTATGTGTTGATCGTGCAGGACCCTTTTACCAGTTTTTATGAAGCGCCCCTGATTCACGATTTGATCAAACTGGCGCGACAACTCGGGAAGGTGCCCATGCTGGTACCCTTTAAACCCAACGGGAAAGCCCAGCATGTAAAAGGTTTCCTCCGTCGTTTCGCCCAGACGGCGCGTAACACCGCTGGCTTTTTAAACCAGCTGGCGGCGTTGAATATTCCCATGGTGGGCGTTGATCCGGCGCTGGTGCTTTGTTATCGCGATGAGTATCAAGAAGCGCTAGGTAAGCACCGAGGTAACTTTAATGTGATGCTGAGTCATGAGTGGCTGAGCAGTGTTGTGCCTGACATGCCGGTCGTGACGAGCCGTGATGCTGACCCCTGGTATCTGTTCGGCCACTGTACCGAGAAAACACAGTTGCCTCATGCTGAGCAACAATGGGTGGCTTTATTTGCGCACTTTGGTGCGACGCTTAAACCGATTTCTGTCGGTTGTTGTGGTATGGCGGGCACTTATGGCCATGAAGCAGACAAACGTGAAACGTCAGCTGCGATCTATGATTTAAGTTGGTCGCCACAGTTGGCCAACCTACCTAGCGAGAGAGTGCTCGCAACCGGTTACTCGTGCCGTAGCCAAGTGAAGCGGTTTAGTGAGACGCAGTTACAACATCCTTTGCAAATCTTGTTGCGGCTAGCGTGTACGCGAATTGATCGTGCGCGTGTTGATAACGTATCACTATAAAGCTTGCATCTGGGTGGCTTTGTCATACAGTAAAATAAAGAGCTGAAAGCTAAGGTAAAACAAATGCTTAAAACGATTGTTATCATCTTGCTGGTTTTACTCGGGATTACGGCAGCCCAGTACTTGGACGAGGGGACGCAAAAGAAAATTGCGTGGGTGATCGGAGCCATCGCCGGTGTCCTGGCGCTTGGTGTGATTGGTGTTGAGCTTTTCCGTTAGTGGTGGCGTATCCGACGCGCCATGAGTACGATGATACCGTAACGCCAACAAACTCGCCGCGCTCGTAGTGAAACGCTCGTAGTGAAACGCCCGTAGTAAGATGCCCGCAACGGGGTGTACCACGACGGGCGTTTTTTATTTCATCCTTTTAAATCAGGCGCCTATGCGCGTTTTCCACGCTGGTTATTGCCTCGCCCTTTGTTATTTGGCCGACGTATATCGGGTTGTTTGGGGTGCTTAGTGGCAAAGCGCTGGGTGCCATGGCGGCCTGAGCGGCGCTGCCGGCCTGTTTTTTCGGGGGCATCTTCTTTCGGGATCAGGCACTTGGGCCCGTTACCAATCAAATGCTGTTTCCCCATACGTACCAAGGCTTCACGGATCAGTGGCCAGTTAGCGGGATCATGGTAACGCAGTAGCGCCTTGTGTAAGCGTCGCTGGCGCTCTCCTTTTGCCACTGTCAGTGTTTCGCGCTTTTTATAGCGTACCCGCTTCAGTGGGTTGGTTTCTGAATGGTACATGGCAGTCGCATTACACATGGGTGATGGGTAAAAGTTTTGCACTTGGTCGCACTCAAAGGCATTCTCTTTCAGCCAGCATGCCAGATGCACCATATCTTCATCCGTACACCCTGGATGCGCGGCAATGAAGTAGGGGATCAAATACTGTTTTTTGCCCGCTTCTTTACTGTATTTTTCAAATAGAGCCTTGAAGCGATCATACGCACCCATACCGGGCTTCATCATTAAATCCAGCGTATTTTTCTCAGTATGTTCTGGGGCGATTTTTAAATAGCCACCGACATGGTGAGTGACCAACTCTTTCACATATTCCGGTGACTCAATCGCCAGATCGTACCGCACTCCCGAGGCAATCAGGACTTTTTTGATTCCCTCTACCTGGCGTGCTTTACGGTAAAGATCAATGGTATGGCGATGATCGGTATTGAGCTTGTCACAAATCTTTGGAAATACACAAGAGGGGCGACGACAGTTACGCTCTGCTTTAGGATCGGCACAGCCGAGTCGATACATATTAGCGGTTGGGCCACCCAAGTCTGAAATCGTGCCAGTAAAGCCAGGCACTTTATCGCGAATATCATTGAGCTCTTCAATGATCGACGCTTGTGAGCGGTTTTGGATGATCCGCCCTTCGTGCTCGGTAATTGAACAAAATGAACAACCGCCGAAACAGCCACGCATAATGTTCACCGAGGTTTTAATCATATCGTAGGCAGGGATCTTGGCTGTACCGTACTTTGGATGAGGTACTCGCGCATAGGGGAGGCCAAACACATAGTCCATTTCTTCAGTGGTGAGCGGCACCGGAGGCGGATTAATCCAAAGGAGTTGATCGCCATGCTGCTGACCCAACGCCCGCGCGGAGTAGGGGTTGGCTTCCAAATGCATCACCCGGCTTACATGGGCATACAAAATCCGATCGTTTTTGAGTTTTTCAAACGAGGGCAGGCGAACAAAGGTGTTTTTTGCATCATGCCTAGAAGGGCGAATGGTGATTGGTTTCGCGGCATCCGGCTCTGCTTTTTTGCTGGTTTCGCATTGGGTTTCTGTTGCATAGGGGTTGGGCATGGTCATGCTCTTTCCCGGTTTATCAATGCGGGTGGAATCGACTTCTGCCATACCTTCGGGCGGTGTTTTCATCATCACTGCGGTGCCCGCGATGCGAGTCATATCGGCTAAGGTGTCACCGCGAGATAAACGATGTGCCACTTCTATTAAGGCGCGTTCTGCGTTGCCAAATAGCAATATGTCTGCTTTCGCGTCACATAACACAGAGCGACGGACTTTGTCTGACCAATAGTCGTAGTGTGCTAAACGGCGCAAGCTGGCCTCTATCCCGCCCAGTACGATCGGCGTTTGCTTATACGCCTCTCGACAACGTTGAGAATAGACCAAAACCGCACGATCAGGGCGTTTACCTCCCTCGTTATTGGGCGTATAGGCATCATCATGGCGCAGTTTTCGGTCTGCGGTGTAGCGGTTGATCATCGAGTCCATGTTGCCAGCCGTCACGCCAAAGAATAGGTTAGGCTCGCCTAATGCCATAAAATCATCTTTATTGTGCCAGTTAGGCTGCGAGATGATGCCAACACGAAACCCTTGTGCTTCCAATGTGCGGCCAATCACCGCCATGCCAAAGCTAGGATGATCGACATAGGCATCACCGGTTACGATGATGATATCGCAGCTATCCCAACCTAAGATATCCATCTCTTCACGGCTGGTGGGCAAAAAAGGCGCGGGGCCAAAGCAGGCCGCCCAATAAGGGGTGTAATCGTATATAGCAGTCGGTGTCACGTTATGGTCTCTTGGTCAGCCCATTGCAATGAGGACAGGCGATTCAACGATACGCGCATCGTGCGCCAGGGCGGGCGATAAATTAGCCAGCGATTTTAGCGATAATCCTGCATCGAGTATAGGGGTAAATCTGGGGAAAGGTGGCTCAGGATGTCATAGAAGGCTTGGCAGACGGATTGTGTTGTTGCACATAATCAATGAAGGCGCGATCGGCGAGGGACAAGTAGCCCTGTTTACGCCAGGCAATCGCAATATCGAGCTTGATCGGTTGTGTAAAGGGGATCCCGACAATCCCCCTTTCATGTTCGGTGACCATATCGAGCAGTGCACTGATCGCAAACCCATGACGGACGATATTCAAAATCATCGCCAGTAAATTGGTTTCTAATGAAAGTTTGGGGGTTATTGCATGCGTATCGCAGACCTGGTCAAGGTAATCACGGTGGAAGTATCCCGGACGGAACATGATCAACTCATGGTCGAAAAAGGTGTGGTAATCGAGCGTATGATGTGTGGCGAGCGTATGATCGGTCGCGACAACGGCGACCATCTGCGAGGAAATCAAATGCGTGGTTTCTAACGAATCGGGCACCTCTCTATCGTTAATCACGGCGAGATCCAGCTCACCGTCGAGCAGCATTTGCCGCAGGGAGTGAGTGCCAGCCTCTACCACCGTGAGTTTTAGCGCGGGATAGCGACGGCGGAACCCCATCAGCAACTCAGGAAAAAAATAAGATCCGAGCATACCCGGTACACCGATACGTACCTCGCCTTTTTGCAACCCTTTAAGCTCATCCATGGCTGTGGCTGCATCTTGCATTTGCTGTACGACGCGATAGGCATGCTGCAGTAATACTTGCCCTTCTTGCGTAAGCTGAATGTGCTTTTCATTACGAATAAAAATCGGCATACCCAATTGATTCTCAAGCTTTTTAATCGCAATACTGAGCGCTGGTTGCGCGATATGCAGACGCTGGGCGGCGAGCGTAAAGCTTTTAGTCTCAGCGACAGCAATCACCTGGCGGAGCTGTTTGACGTCCATGACTATAAATGAAATATATGAAGAGGATATATTTAATATATTTTATTAATTATAAAGCGGTTGTTAGCATGATCACATCTTAGCCCACTGGTGAGGTTTTCATGATAGAGCTTGGCTCACCACGTTACCGACTGACGGCGTTTGCGCTCGCGTTCGGCTCGTTTTTGATTTTTTGTAACCTTTACTTGTTTCAACCTATGCTACCTGTCTTTGCCGCGGCCGATGGGATCAGTGAAACACGGGCGAACTGGCTACTTGCGGCCACCACTTTAGGTCTTTCTTTTTCACTGGTGCCTTGGGCCGTGCTGTCGGAGCGAATTGGTCGGCGCCCCGTGATGCTGGTGAGCCTTTGGATGCTTCCCGTGATAGGCCTTATGATCGCCAGCACCTCTTCTTTTTGGATCATCGTCGGTTTACGGGCTTTAGTCGGCATTGCGCTGGGTGGGTTTGCCGCGGTCGCGGTCGCGTATATGGCAGAAGAATTCTCACCGGAGGCGCTGGCAATTGCCGTGGGTAGCTATATCAGTGCTAACTCACTGGGGGGGATCTCGGGGCGTGTATTCGGTGGGATGATGACAGATTGGTGGGGCTGGCATGGCGCGGTGATGGCGATGGCCGTACTCTCCTTGGTAGGTGTGGCCATCGTGAGTAAACTTTTGCCTCGTCAGCGTTATTTTTCGCCTGGCAATACCTCCTTACTGACCCATTCTCGCGGGGTACTCACGCATCTTCGCACACCCAAATTGTGGATGGCGATGCTGATTGGCGGTGTCAACTTTGCATTATTCGTGAATTTGTTTTCGGTGATGGCGTTTCGCTTGGTGGCTGCGCCTTACCAATTGCCAGTCAGTTTGGTGTCTTCGGTGTTTGTTTGTTACCTCGCCGGCACGGTGACATCACGATTGAGCGGGCGCTGGGTGCTGCACTTTGGCGCGATCAAAGGCATGGCTTTTGGAACAGGGGTGGCCATGCTGGGGGTTTTAGTGACCTTGAGCAGTCAGGTGCTTTGGATGGTGGTGGGGTTATTAATTGTAAGCGGTGGCGCGTTCTTTACTCACTCACTCGCTTATGGATGGGTAAGCCGTCAAGCCGCGCAGGGTAAAGCAACGGCAACAGCCTTATATCTGGTGCATTATTATATTGGTGGTAGTCTCGGTGGGTTTTATCTTATCGCAGCTTGGCAACACTTTGCATGGCCTGGCGTGGTGATCGCGGCCCTAGTGCTTATCACGATTTTATTGGGACTGGTATTTGGCCTTTCTCGTGTCATGCGCCGACGTCGCGAAAGCCAGCGCCAAACGTCTGTTGTGGCATCCTAAGCGTTAACTCGGCGCGGAGAAAAAGGCGTTGCCCAACGCCCATCCAAGAGAGCGTCTCGCGATGACTGTACTTTCTCCTGCCTGTCTCTGATTGTCTTTTTGCGACCGAATGCTTCGCTAAAGCGATGTTTCGGTGGGCATATCGATATTGTCACGGCTGACAGAGTTTCTGGCGTCAAACCCCGTCTGTTTGCCTGGCTGGTAAGTACGTATGCAATTTCGCCCTTCGGCTTTTGCTTGGTAGAGAGCACTGTCGGCGCGCTCTATCAAGGATGAAAGCGTATCGCCTGGTTGTAGCGTGGAAAGGCCTATCGACGCGGTGACTTTCAACGGAGTACGGCTTTCATCAATATAGACATCCATCTCTCTAATTTCACCCAGCAAACGCTCGGCGACTTGTGCGGTGATGTCGCCATTACATTTAGGGAGGAAGACAATAAATTCCTCGCCACCAAAGCGACCGAAAATATCTGCCTTTCTCAAACGCTCTTGTACGGTGCGAGTAAATGATTGCAAGACCACATCGCCTGCGTAGTGACCCCACTTGTCATTAATGCGCTTGAACTTATCCAAATCGAGCAGCAAGACGGAGAATGGCGAGTGCCTCTCTTCACTAACGGCCAGAGCGCGCATGGCCAGCTGTAATAGCATTCGGCGGTTATAGATACCGGTTAATGGGTCCAGCGTCGCCTGCCGGTAAAGGCGCAAAATCATGTGGAGTTGAGAAAGCTGTGACCATACCACCATGAACGCAATAACGGTTTGTAGCCAATACGAAGCAATATTATCCGGACTGGTCATGGTGCCACTGAATGAATCAACCCATAAGTGGCAAATCAGGGTAATCGACATCAAGAGTATGCTTTCCCGCATTGTGAGCGGGAAGATGGTCAGCATGACAATCTGAATAATGGGCAGCAAGGTGTAGCTGTAAGAGAATGCCGCGTTGTCGGTGGGAAAGCCTAAAGTGTGGCTGGCGGATAAATAAAAGGCGTTGGTAACAAGCACCATGGCGACCAAGCCAAGTTTCGCTGATTTGAGATTATTAGCGCGATTGACCGCGTAACCAATGGTAATAAGCATACCCGCTAACAAAAGGCGTTGTAGCGAGAGCTGCGCCGCGGCCGCTTTGTCAGCGAGGAACAAAAAATCAGCGGGTGACCATGCAATGGTCAGGGCGGCCCATACATAACACAACACGCACAAGCGGCTGCGCAGATAAGTGCTGCGTGTATTATTAAAGCTGTTTGCGTGCTTTTTAGCACTCCACAGCTCAAGGAACGATATTTGCAGCTTGTAGATAATATGGCCTAAGGTTTCACTCATCATTGCACCCATTGTTGTTCCCGCCTGTGCAAAGGTTCCAGTTGCGTCCGCCGCTTTGGTATTATCCTACTGCGCGGTCATGTTATTTTTTTCTGTCATAAAGGTTGGTATAAGCGTGCAAACATGCCAGTTTGTTGTTTGTTTTGACTGTGTTTCTTGCATTCAATGTGATCTAGCCAACTTTTTAATGCAATGAAACGAATAATTGACCATTTTTTATTGAGATACGTAAGGTGCTTTTCACTATGTATACGTTACTTGCTCCTGCGGTTGCCTCGGCAATTCTAGGGGCACAGCTGGTGCTCTCACTGGCGCTATTGAAAGGAGAAATATGCCCAGGCCAGCGGGGCCGATTCCATCGTGCTTTCTGGGTGCCTGTTTTTGCGTGGTTGATCTTAGTTCCATTTACGTTGTTCGCCAGTTTACCCTTTTTGTTGTTAGGGATTTTTGCGTTTCGATCAAAAACAGGCAAAACACGTCACTCCGGTCCCATTCCTTTGCTTCATGTCGCAAATTTATTGGGTTTTGTTGCATGGATTGTCATACTTGCCACGCACGGTGGCGGGATGCTGATGATGGGAGCCTTGCAACTAGTGATTCTTGGGGCGAGCCTTGGCCATAGTTTGTTAGTGCGTGCGCGCTCGCGATTGCAAGCTTTTGATCGTTTGCTCCCTGTGAGCAGTGTATTAGCCTTTATGGGCGTGATGATGATGGCCGCGCTGTTGTCAGCGGTTAGCCCATCGGCAACGAGTGACATCAATGCCATTATGGCTGGTGCAGGCCTAGGTTTGCTTGGGGTGGCCGCACAGATTTGGCACCTGCTTAAACAAACATCGCCTGTGTTTTGGCGCGTGAGTGTTGGCTTTGGATTTATGCTGTTGGCCAATATCAGTTTGACACGGCTTGTCATTGCTTGATTGGGCAGTTTTTCGTCTAGGATCTATACTCAAAGTGCGTGAATTCAGTGCAAGGAGAGGGTATGGATATCCACAATATCAGCCGATTAGATGGTGCTATCTTCTATGGCATTGTGAATGAAAGACTGCGTCTAGAGTGTGATAGTTTGGAAGCACTGATGGCGCATTTAGACCTCGACCACGATCAGTTGCAAAGTAAATTTGATGATATTGGTTGTGAGTACGACCCACTCACCAACCAATTAAAGCTTAAATAACGTCTAGGCTGCGACTCACTGCACACAGTGAGTCGCATTTCTTGCCGCCTTTTGACAGACCCGCGACACGTCCTGCCATTTTGTTAAAAATTTGATCGTTTATTAGTCTGCCCACTACGCTTATAGAGGGAGAGAGTCAGTGAACCTTCTGTTTTATCACGTGGATTATTCTTTATAAGGACGACACTGATGCCGCGAAGAGCATGGAGCGTAATTGTATTAACCGCACTGATCGGTGTGGGATTTGCAGCCTTAACCGCCCATTTATTGTATCAAAAAGAGCAAGAGGCGATTCGTAAGGAGCTGCATAAAGACGTGAATAATGCCGCAATGGCGTTGGCGCGCGAGGTCAACCTTGGCCTTGAACTGCTCTACGCGGTCAAGAATCATTTTGACGCGGGTCACCGACTGGACGCGCGTAATTTTCAGCCGCTGACATCCGGTGTACTGAAACGCCACCCAAGCTTTAAGTCGATAGAGTGGGTGGATATCGTGATGCACCATCAGCGTCGGCATTATGTTCAGGGAATGGAAGAGAGGGGTGACCCGTCGTCAGGGTTTAATATTGTCGAACTAAGCCCAAACAATCAGCTGATCCCTGCTAAGCGGCGTGACATGTATTTTCCGCTGAGATTCACCTCTGGCGAGAACAGCGAAGCGTCTGTTATTGGTTACGATCTTGGTTCCACGCCAGTCACCCGTCAGGCATTGAAAACCAGCTTTAATACCGGCGTGCCTGTCGCCACCCCTGCTACCACTATCGAGCGCGCCTATGGCAATGTACGCGGCTTTTTGTTGATCATGCCTATCTTATTAGATCCAGAGCAGCTGGGTGGAGAAGACACGCGAGATTTACGCGGGTTTCTGGTGGCGGTGATTGATGTGAATACCTTGGTTAATTTGGCGATAGACACCGTCATTAATGATGGGATTAATTATACCCTGATTGATGCGACCGACCCGAGTCATCGCCAAGTACTTCATACGCAGCGGGTGGAATTGGCACAAATGAAAGACTCACTGGCGCAACAGCCCGCCAAGCCTATTTTCTTCGCGGGTCGCGAGTGGGAACTTATTGGCTATCCGACCGTCAGCTACATGCAGGCAAGGCAAAGCTGGGTGCCGTTGTGGACGTTTCTCATTGGCAGTGGCATATTTTTGGTGATTTGCTACCTGCTTTATCGCCTGCAGTCTCGCGCCTACAGTGTTCAGGTACAAGTTGATCAAAAAACACACGCATTGAAAGAAGCCAATAGTCGACTGGAGTCGATGACCAAGTGTGATGGGTTGACGGGATTACATAATCGCACTCAGTTTGAGCAGGAGCTCGAACGTGAGATCCAGCGTGCACTTCGTGATGAAGCGCCTTTGAGCCTGATGGTGGTAGAGATCCAACACCTGTCTAATTACAACAACCAGTATGGACGCATTGCTGGTGATCAGTTGATCCGACAAATTGCACAGGTACTGGATGAGATGCTTAAACGGCCCGGTGATTTGGTATGTCGGTTTACCGGTAGCCAGTTTGTTGCCATCTTGCCGCGCACAGAAGGCGCAGAGCGATTGGCTGATGAGTGTGTAAAAGCGGTGAAACGATTAAAGGTAGAGTTTGAAGGAGAGCCGGAAGATCGGGTCAGGGTATTTGTTGGCGGGGTAACGGTCAGCGATCAAAAAGAAATGACTGCCTCGCGATTACATGCTTATGGTGAAATTGGCTTGACCCGTGCGAAAGCGGACAATGATACTGGGTGGCACTGGATGGAAATCAGCGCGCCAGTGCAGGACAATAAAAGCATTGACCCTTAAAAAACCAGAGCGGTACAGACGCACCGCCCTTACGTGCTTCTAAGGTATAAACGCTGACGCGAGGTTAGTACTCTTCACCTTTATTGAAGCGGGAATCAACTACAGGGCTTTTGAGTAGGGGATCTTCCTCAGTGTTTTGCGTGTTAGCCGCGGTGAATAATAACGTATGCGTCTCGTTACTGAGCATAAGATGATTATCACGTATTGTTGCATCACTCCATTGGCTTAGAACCTGACTCATGGTTTGTTCGAGTTCCATCGCACTGGACGAACACGCCATCTTAGTACTGGCCATTGGCGCCACTTTGAAGCGATTACTATTCAGTTCAGCGTTACCAAAATAACGGTTACAGCCACTAAAGCCGCTGACACCCATGTCCTTATTAATGGTAAGCGTTGGGGTTCCTTCCGCACTGATAGCCTGTTGATCGACCATGGTCAGTTGCCATTGCTGGGCAACGCCAGAGCTTGTCACGCTGCCATCGTCACCGCCGGCATACTGGCCGTTACTACAAGCGGTCACCCCGGCAGTGAGCATGACTGCCATCAACACGTGTTTTTTCATAATGACTCCTTAGTCACTAACAGTGGGTTTCAATTCAAGCGTAGCCAAGTTAGTAACAAGTATGCCAATAAAAATGTGAGTTTATGTCAAGCCAATGTCTTTTATGTTGGGCGATAAAAAACGCCCCCGGTAGAGGGGGCAAGATATACCATCGCGTGTCTTATTATTATTGAAATCTTGTCTTGGTGGTGTTTATTGCACCAGCACAATTCACTGAGCGAGTATGGCTGACGCCACGGTTGGTTAGTCGCAGGAAATCAACTAATGAGATTACCAAATAAAAATGACAGTTTAGTTTCACTCAGAAGACGAGATAACGAAGGATGACATCTTGACGACAGCGTAGGTCGCACATGACGACATCATTTCTGAGCGAACATGTTCATTTTCCTTGACAATTTTGCCATTGAGGCTGTCCACTAAGGCATCAGGCAGTAAAACCACAGCATTCGCGAGGTGTATTTTTTGGATATTAACGTTATGCTTCTATTTAGTGACAGCACTGATCCTACACTGGCTACAGTGTGTAAGTAAAAGAACGGCTAGGGCAGACCCAAAAAAGGAATCCATCATGGCATTGAGCGATGCTGCAAAGAAAGTTCAGGAAGCGTTGGTTGCTCGCGGTATTGAAACCCCAATGACGGCGACATCTCCGATGTCTTCTGAAGAACGAAAAGAAAAAATTGAATTTCATATGCGTGAAATTCTGCAGTCGATCGATTTAGACCTTACCGATGATAGTTTGGCCGAGACACCGGCGCGAATTGCGAAGATGTATGTCGATGAGATTTTCTCAGGCTTGGATTACGCGCAATTCCCCAAAGTCACCATGATTGAGAACAAGATGGGTTGCGATGAGATGGTGCGCGTTAAGGACATTTCAGTGACCAGCACCTGCGAGCATCACCTTGTTACCATTGATGGTCGGGCAACCGTCGCCTACCTTCCTAACCACAAAGTGCTTGGTCTGTCCAAGATAAACCGGATTGTGCGTTTCTTCTCTCAACGTCCGCAAGTGCAAGAGCGACTAACACGTCAGGTGTTGGTGGCATTGCAAACGCTGCTGGAAACCGAGGACGTAGCGGTGCGTATTGAAGCGACGCATTATTGCGTAAAATCTCGAGGTGTCATGGATGCCAATAGTGAGACGACCACCACCGCACTCGGTGGCTTGTTTAAGAAGAATGCCGCAACACGGGCTGAGTTTTTGCACGGGATTCAATAACGCCCATGCTCAGACGGCAGATGTTCAAAAAGCCCCACTCTGGTAACAGGCTGGGGCTTTTTTAGGGCGGTTAGCGTGGAGGCGTTAGCGGTTTGGTTTACTCAAACTGCCTCGCAATATCGTGGAACTGACGCACTTTATCTCGCAGCTGACGGCTTGCCTCGGAAACATCATTGACCTCGTTGAGGTTTTGCTGAGAAACCGATTCGATATCATGGATCTCTTTGCTAACGGCGGTGAAACTCTCTAATTGCGCTTGGGCAGAGTGGTGTGTTTCATTCGTGCGGCCGACCACATCCTCTATCGCATTTCTGACCGAGTGCAGGCTCGCAATACTGTGGTCCGTGGTATCAACACACGCTTGTGTCTGTTCGTGGCTTTCGTGAATCTGGTTTTGCCAATGCGAAATAGTGTTGTGCATGTCTTGGATTGAAGACTGGATTTGCTCCGTGGCTGTTTGCGTCCGACTGGAAAGCGCCCGCACTTCATCGGCAACAACGGCGAAGCCTCGGCCTTGCTCTCCGGCGCGTGCCGCTTCAATTGCCGCATTCAGCGCTAGCAAGTTAGTCTGCTCGGCAATCCCACTGATCTCACTCATTGACTCGGTCACTCGATCTGCGGTGGCAGACAGCTGTTGCGTCGCGGTGAGGGAGTTTTCAGATTGTTGAGAGAGGCTTTTTAATTGCTCGCCTGTCTGCTGTAACAAGGATTCGGTTTCTTTGCTTTGCTGCTGGACCGAGTGCAATAGTTCAACACTTTGCTGGGCGTTATCAGATACCCTGTTTGCCGATTCAGAGGCATGATCAATGTTACTGGCAATCGAGGAAATCTGGTGGCTTTGCTTATTGATAGCATTAGACACGCGTGTTGATAATGCACTCAACTCATCCGAAAATTGATTCAGTGACAGTGAAGCATCGAGCATACGTCCAAGAATAGTACGTATGCGGGCATTGAGCATTTTCACCTTGTAGTCAACCACCGAACTGAGCCCAGTCCCCGAGTAAATATAGCGGCTGATACTGTCGTAATTGGCTTGCACGCCGCGCGCGAGGGTTGGCAAGGTAAAGAGCTCGTCACGGAAGAGGGTACCAAGCACCAAAGGCATCGCAATGGCGCCCGCCACATCCCAGCCCGATATGGCGTTATCGAAAATAAGCGACACAGGGGCGGCGACCAGTCCCAACCCCATTAATGTGTACTTCAATGCCGCAGGAATATCGGCAACCGACAACTGCTTCATCGACTTGCCGTTTTTCTCTGCCCGACACAGGGTTTGGTAGATTTGCGCGGCGCGATGTTTGACGGCAGGATCAGGCTTCACCCTGACGGACTGATAGCCAGTGACTTGGCCTCGGTCATAAATGGGAGTGACATAGGCGTCTACCCAATAGTAATCGCCGTTTTTACAACGGTTTTTAACCATGCCGCGCCAAGGTTGGTTGGCTTTTAAGGCGCGCCACATATCTGCAAATGCCGCTTTGGGCATATCGGCGTGACGAATAATATTGTGAGGCGCGCCCGTCAGTTCCTCTTCATCGTAGCCAGCGATGCGAATAAACTCCGGGTTACAGTAGGTAATCACCCCGCGCTTATCAGTGGTCGAGACGAGGCGCTCATCGTCACCAAATACAACTTCATTATTGCTCATAGTCTTTATCTTTTTTGGTCACAGTTGATAAAAGCCTTGTTGGTTTTAGTGTAGTGGTTTCAGGCTTTCTATTAATAATTATGTTACTAAATTGTTTCTTTCTGGGCGTGGCCCATAAAAAAAGGGCCTTGCGGCCCTTTGTTTCAGTTTTAAGACAGCGGTGCTTAGTCTATAACCTTTGCGATGGCAGTGCAAAGTGGCACCATGTTGGTGTGCGTCATGCCTGCCACATTTAAACGGCCTGAGCCGACGATATACACGCCATGATCGGCTTTTAGTGCATTGACTTGGTCTTTATTGAGCCCAGAGAACGAGAACATGCCGTTTTGCTGCTCGATAAAGCTAAAGTCACGCGACACACCTTGCGCTTTCAATGTTTTGACAAATTCGGTACGCATGGTTTTGATGCGATCGCGCATGTCTGCTAGCTCTTGCAACCACTGCGCCTTGAGCGTCGCGTCGTTCAAGATGGTGGTCACTACGGCGGCGCCGTGAGCGGGTGGGTTAGAGTAAATAACGCGGGCAATGGTTTTCACCTGACTAAACGCTTTGGTGGCTTCTTCTTGATTACGGCCAACGAGCGTAAAGGCACCCACTCGCTCATTATACAAACCAAAGTTTTTCGAAAATGAGCTCGCGATAAGCAGCTCAGGACATACCTGAGTAAAAATACGTAAGCCGGCAGCATCCTCTTCGACACCAGTGGCAAAGCCTTGATAAGCAAAGTCGAACATCGGCAGCAGGCCTTTACGCTGACAGAGTTCCGCGAGGGTTTGCCACTCTTGCTCGGTAGGGTCGATGCCAGTCGGGTTATGGCAGCAGCCATGAAGGAGAACAACATCACCTGAGTTTGCTTTCTCAAGGTCAGCGACCATTGCTGCAAAGTCTTTATCGTTTTTCGCCGCATCGTAATAGCTGTATTCAGCTAAAGGAAGGCCAGCGGCAGTAAATACGCCCTTATGATTTGCCCAAGTTGGATTGCTGATCCAAACCGTGACATCGCCAAGATGACGTTTAATAAACTCGCCAGCCAAGCGAAGCGCACCGGTTCCACCTGGTGAGTGTGCGGTTTGCGCGCGTTTGTCGTTGATAACGTCAGCTTGCTCACCGAACAGCAGTTGTTGCACCGCGAGGCCATATTCGGCCGTGCCAGGAATGCTTAAGTAAGACTTGGTGCTTTCTCTGTCGAGAAGTAACGCTTCGGCTTTTTTGACAGAAGGGAGTACCGGCGTTTCGCCATGCTCGTTTTTGTAGACGCCTACCCCGAGATTGATTTTGTCTTCACGGGGGTCAGCTTTATATTCTTCAGTCAGTCCTAGAATAGGATCAGCGGGAGCGGCAGAGATTTTCTCAAACATTGGTGTCGTCCATGGTTATGATGAATGAAAGTCAAACTGGCTTTTTTATAACACTTGTCGAGAAGAATAGAAACCGAAGGACAAGCGGACCAGTCATGTGTTTTGCATTGGTTTATGCTGTAAAAGCAGTTTTTACGCGGAAAAAACACAAGAAAAAGGCTGCAATATGCAGCCTTTTGAATAGCAAACCGATTTAGAAGTTGGCATTGCGTGGCGAGCGAGGGAAAGGGATCACATCGCGAATGTTGCTCATTCCGGTTACGTAGGAAACGAGGCGCTCAAAGCCCAAACCAAAGCCTGAATGAGGGACTGTGCCATAGCGGCGCAGATCGCGGTACCACCAGAAATCTTCTTTCTCAAGGCCCATTTCTTCTAAGCGTTGGTCAAGTACATCAAGACGTTCTTCACGTTGAGAACCACCGATAATTTCGCCAATACCCGGTGCTAACACGTCCATCGCGGCAACGGTTTTGCCGTCATCGTTCATGCGCATGTAGAAGGCTTTAATGTCTTTCGGGTAGTTTTTAACGACCACCGGCGCATTAAAGTGCTCTTCTGCAAGATAGCGCTCGTGTTCAGACGCTAAATCGATTCCCCATTCAACTGGGAATTCGAATGTTTGGCCGCTGTTTTGCAAGATGGTGACCGCATCGGTGTAATCCACTTGGGCAAAATCTGCATTAACAAATTTTTCCAGACGCGTGAGCACGTCTTTGTTAATGCGTTGCTCAAAGAATTTCATGTCGTCTTGGCGCTCTTCAAGCACAGCTTTGAACACGTACTTAAGCATGGCTTCTGCCAAGGCCGCCGAATCATCCAGGTCGGCAAAGGCCACTTCTGGCTCAACCATCCAAAACTCCGCCAAGTGACGGCTGGTGTTTGAATTCTCCGCGCGGAAGGTTGGACCGAAGGTGTAGACTTTGCTCAACGCACAGGCATAGGTTTCAGCGTTTAACTGACCCGATACGGTCAAGAAGGCTTCTTTGCCAAAAAAGTCTTGGTCAAAGTCGACGTCGCCTTGCTCGGTTTTGGGCACATTGGCCAAGTCTAAGGTAGAGACGCGGAACATCTCGCCAGCACCTTCACAGTCTGAGGCGGTGATCAATGGCGCAGACATCCAGTAATAGCCTTGCTCATGGAAAAAGCGGTGGATCGCTTGTGACAAGGTGTGGCGAACCCGCGCCACCGCACCAATCACGTTTGAGCGTGGGCGCAAATGGGCCACTTCACGCAAGTATTCGATAGAATGACGTGTTTTCGCCATTGGATAGGTATCAGGGTCATCTACCCAACCGACGACTTTTACGGCTGTGGCTTGCAGCTCATAGGCTTGGCCTTTTCCTGGCGACTCTACCACGTTACCCGTGACTTCAACTGAGCAGCCAGCGGTCAAGCGAAGAACGTCTTGCTGATAATTATCCAGCTCATTAGGGACCACGGCCTGAATAGGGTCAAAACAAGAGCCATCGTAAATGGCAAGAAAAGAAATACCGGCTTTGGAATCTCGGCGTGACCGGACCCATCCACGCACAGTCACTTCAGTGTCGACTGCCGCCTTGCCGCGCAGGACGTCTACTACAGGCGCGTATGTCATAATTCGCTTCTATCTCCGTTTAGGGTAACGCGGTTATTCAGTGACAACCGCATCAGTCATTTTGCAAGTTAGGCTAGCAAGTTTACCTGTATCCTGTATAGCTTCAAGACTTGAGCGAGTCTGAGAGCTTAAATTGACCAATTAATCCCTCTAACTGCTCAACCAGTTGCTCAAGATTCGCGCTGATAGCTTTGACCTCATTGGCATTGCTGGCGGTATCGTTAGCATGGCTTTGGATTCGGCCAACTTGAGAGAGTAGGGCATCGGTCATTTGCGCTTGGTGTTCGCTTTGTTGGCTAATATCGTCCGCGTTGTTATTCACGGTGGTGACTTGCTCGGCGATATTGCCCAGCGCCTCAGAGAGAGCCATAACGGTTTCGCCGCGCTGATTAGCACTGTCACTGGTCGCTTCCACCGCTTGTGCTGAGGCTTCGCTACCTGCACATAGGTTTTCGATAATGGTCTGGATTTCTCCGGTTGCGTCGTGGCTGCGGCTGGCAAGGTTACGCACTTCTTCAGCAACCACCGCAAAACCACGGCCTTGTTCGCCAGCACGCGCGGCTTCGATAGCGGCATTTAACGCGAGCAAGTTGGTTTGTTCGGCAATTTCACGAATCACCCCCAGAATAGTGGTCACTTGCTGGCTTTGTTGATTCACATCCAAAATTTGGCTGCGCACCTGGCTTATATCTTCGACTAACTTGCGAATATCATTGGCGGCAACGTTAGCGAGATCACTGCCTTGGTTGGCGCTGGTGGCCGCTGATTCACTCAGCTGCGCGGCCTCTTGGGTGCGGTTTTGGATATCATGTTGGTGTTGTTGAACATTATCGATCGCTGATGACATATCATTGGTTTCGTGACGCTGGCTATCCGCTAATTGGTCGGTATGGCTAGAGACGCGAATCAAGTTCATCGCCTCGGCTGAAAGCGTCTCAGAGGTACGCTGAACTTGTTGCAAGCTGGCAGAGAAGTTATCAAGTAGCTGGTCACAGCTATCACATAGTTCACCGATTTCATCGCCTCGGGTATCGTTGAGACGCTCGGCCAGATTTTTATCATGGCTGGTACGTTTCATGAACGCAGAGACCCGCTTGAGCGGAGACACTACCCACCGACGGATCACCGTTAATGAGATCAGAAAACCGATCACAGCAATGCTTCCCATGATCCCGGCAGTAATGAGCATTTCTTTATCTATGGTGCCGTAAAGCGGCTCGAGATCGTACTCAAGGCGAATCACCCCCAGCACCGTCCCTTCTTCCGCCACGTGGCACTGCAGACAGTTAGTACCGCGGTAGTCGCTGCTTGCTTTCATTGGTAGGGCAACCACGAGTCCTTTTTCGCCATTGCTGTCGACGGTTTCAACGATGGTTTCACCGTCTAGGGCACGCTGATCAATCGCATCTTGCGGCGATTGTTCGGGGTTACCGGGGCCAAAAAAGCGAGTAATAGCGTCGGAGCGGATCACACGCGCCTCTTCAATACCTTCATGAGAAAGCATTTTTTCTCGTAAGGTATTTCGTTGGCTAATGGTGCCCGTCAACATCAACATGTTAAGGCTATCAAAGTAGTTAGAGGCTTTATCGAGCGTTTGCTGACTAACAATCGATGTCATCAGTGCCTTTTGCTGATGAGATTGGTAGGCCAAGGACGTGACGAGCACCAGAGCGAAAACAAGAAAAAGAGCAAGAAGAATTTTGCTCGCAAGGGTCATGCGCATGAGTCAACCATTTGTTATTAAGTTATAGAGTTATCAGTTATAGCCTGTAGCCACTATGTTAAACCCAGAGTGCGCAAGTAAGGGAGTCCCCATATAAAATGTGTGATTTCATCGACGTAAATCGTCCCGTTAGTGAGACACGAGTCCGCATTGTTGGCTGAATGCTAGGTTGGAATGTTACGTGCGCTTAGCCAGTGAGGAATGCGATTGAGTCATCCGGCTAATTTGAGTAGCATGCGGCCTCTTATTGTTGTTGGAAGAGATAAAATGACCACCGAGTTGTTTAAAGAGTTCACCTTTGAAGCGGCACACCACCTTCCTAATGTCCCTGAGGGACATAAGTGTGGTCGCTTACATGGACACTCTTTTATCGTGCGTTTGTACGTAGAAGGTGAGGTGGATCCTCACACAGGTTGGGTAATTGATTTTGCGGAAATCAAAGCGGCGTTTAAGCCTATCTATAACCGCCTTGATCATTATTATCTCAATGAGATTGAAGGGCTAGAGAATCCGACCAGCGAAGTACTCGCACAGTGGATTTGGCAACAAGTTAAGCCAAATTTACCCTTACTCAGTAAAGTGATGGTGAAAGAGACCTGCACCGCCGGCTGTACCTATTACGGTGACTGAGTGTCGTGGCGCTGCGCGAGTCACGCGGTTTTGAGTAACGGCGACCCAAGCCGTTGCTCTCCATGCTCAGGCAATCGACAGATACTTATGTGTCTGTATCGATAGGCGCCAGCCTCGTTGAATGCAAGTATCAATGCACAGCTGGGTCGCGCGCGCTTTTTGGCTCACGGGCTGTAATGCAATCGTTGCTGTATCAGCCGGTGGGCAGGCGGCGAGTAGCGCATCAAGCTGATCGATGTCTTTTTCTGTGCCGACCGGGTGCTTTACCTCATTCGCCCGCGCCATCGCTTCCTTAAGCACTGGCAACTTCCCTCGCATATTGATTTTCGGAGACACAGTGACCCACGTATTGGCGGATGCGTGGATAGGGTAGGTGCCGCTCGTTTCTATTTGGCATTGGCACCCTGCCGCTTCTAGCGCATGGGTTAACGGCCTTAAGTCATAAAGACAAGGTTCGCCACCGGTAATCACAATATGGCGCGCGTGGTAGCGGCTTAAAATGTCGGCGGTAATCGCATTGCCATCAAGCCAGCACCAAGCGGGAGAATCCTCAGATTTATCAATAATAAAAATTTTGTCTTTCTGATCTTTCTCATCGGTTTCCCAAGTTTGCTTGGTATCGCACCAGGCGCAACCGACAGGACACCCTTGTAAGCGAACAAAGACAGAGGGAACCCCTGTAAACGTGCCTTCACCCTGAATGGTTTCAAATATTTCGTTGACTCGGTACATGATGGTTTATAGCGATAGATATAAAGCGCCACATTATGCCAATGAATACGACTGAGATCTTGTTTTTTCACGCGTGATTAGCCTTTGAACAGCGTTACTGTTTAAGCGGGTTTTGTGAGTTTGTGCGCGATTTCATCGATCTAAAGTGACCCACATCACGGGGTAGCAGCTTGCTGCTTCACAATTAGTTCGCGAAGTAAAAAAATTCACGGAGATAGGTGATATCAGGGGTATCACCATGGCCAAGCAGTTATAGGACAAGGCATGATTATTGGGCAGCCGGGACATATCGACCACATTAAGCGTAAAAATGCGGGCACGATTTATAATTTGATCGACCGCTTTGCGCCGATTTCTCGGATTGAGCTTTCGAAGCGCAGTCAATTGGCGCCTGCCAGTATTACCAAAATTGTCCGAGAGTTGATGGATGCGCACTTGGTCAAAGAAACACAAATACAGGGCACCAGCATGCGTGGCCGGCCCGCTGTTGGTCTGGTGCTGGACAATGAAGGCTGGCAGTTCTTATCGATGCGCCTTGGCCGTGGTTATCTCACTATGGCATTGCACTCACTGAGTAGTGAAATCCTTATTCAAGAACGCCATGAAATTGATGTCATGGCGCAGGATGCCTTGCTTTCCACGGTGGTTGAATACGTAAAAGCCTTTTTCTCACGCCACCAACAAACGGTTGATCGTGTTACCAGCATTGCGGTCTCGCTCCCGGGCTTGGTGAACAGCGCCCAAGGTACAGTGATCCAAATGCCGCATTTTGAGGTTGACCATATGCCGCTGGGGCCCGTGTTGCATCGTGAGACCGGGCTGCCCGTATTTGTGGGCAATGATACACGCTCGTGGGCGCTGGCAGAGAAGTTATTTGGCAACGCAAAAGAATCCGATAGCGCGGTACTGGTTGCGGTTCACAATGGCGTCGGCGCGGGGATCATGCTGGAGGGAAAGGTACTCCAGGGGCGTGTTGGCAATGTGGGCGAGCTTGGTCATATTCAGGTTAAGCCTTTTGGTAAACGCTGTTTTTGTGGTAACTATGGTTGCCTGGAAACGGTCGCCAGTCTTTCTGCCGTGTATGAACAGGTACAGACGCTGCTCGATGAGGGGCACGCGAGCCAGTTACAGGGGAAACCGTTAACCATAGAAGCAATCTGTGATGCGGCAGTGGCAGGCGATGGACTCGCACATCAGGTGATTACGGAGTTGGGGCATCATCTGGGTACGGCTATTGCGATTGTGGTGAATTTATTCAACCCAGAAAAAATACTCTTCGGCGGCGAGTTTAATCGTGCCAAGAGCGTGCTTTATCCGGCGATTATGGAGTGCTTAAAGACGCAAACCATCCCACTGTATAGTAAGCACCTCGTGTTGGAAGAAAGCTATTTTTATACCCAGGCCACCATGCCGGGCGCCGCGATGGTCAAACAAGCCATGTACGATGGCAACTTACTGATGAAGGTTCTGGAGGGGTAGATCGCGAGATTGGGACACTGGAAAGACGACAGTCAATAACGGCCTAAGCGCCTAGGCCAGCGATAAAAAAAGCAGGTGACGTGCACCTGCTTTTTTGAAAGTGTTTCTTTAAATAGCCATGTTAACTATTTTTTCTTTCTTCGGCCATGCAAGCTGCCGCGGTAAATACCACATCCGTTGAGCTGTTGAGCCCTGTTTCTGCGGAATCTTGCAAGACGCCAATGGTAAAGCCAATTCCCACGACTTGCATGGCAATCTCTTGTGGGATCCCAAACAAGTTACAGGCCAGTGGGATCAGCAGCAGTGATCCGCCGGCCACACCGGATGCACCACAGGCCGATACCGCCGCGACAATACTTAGTAGCACCGCAGTGGCGATGTCCACCTCAATGCCCAGCGTATGGACCGCCGCTAACGTTAATACCGTAATGGTGATCGCCGCACCGCCCATGTTGATGGTTGCACCCAGTGGAATAGACACTGAGTAGGTGTCTTCATCCAAATCAAGACGGCGGCACAGTTGCATATTCACCGGGATGTTAGCCGCTGAACTACGGGTAAAGAAGGCGGTTATGCCACTTTCACGTAGGCATTTTAAAACCAGTGGGTATGGGTTTTGACCTGTTTTGAAGTACACAATCGCTGGGTTAACCACGAGTGCGATGGTGAACATACTACCCAATAGCACACCGAGAAGGTGCACATAGCCCGCGAGGGCATCAAAACCACTTTTAGCCAGTGTGCTCGCGACCAAGCCGAAGATACCCAAAGGTGCAAAACGGATCACAAAGCGCACGATCATCGACACGCCTTCTGACACGTCGGAAAACACGCGTTTGGTTTCGTTTGATGCATGGTGTAGGGCAATCCCTAAACCAATCGCCCAGGCTAGGATCCCGATATAGTTGCCGTTCATCAATGCGCTAACGGGATTATCCACGATATTGAAAAGCAGCGTATTCAATACCTGGCCAATCCCTTCAGGTGGTGTGATGCTGGCATCTGTGGTCGCAAATTCCAGGGTCGTGGGGAACAAGAAGCTCATGGTGACTGCCGTCAGCGAGGCAGCAAGCGTACCGACAAGGTACAGACCAATAATAGGGCGCATATTGGCGCGCTGCCCTTGTTTTTGGTTAGCAATGGAAGCCGCCACTAAAACGAAGACCAAAATGGGGGCAACGGCTTTCAACGCGCTGACAAAGAGTTGTCCGAACAGTCCTGCATTCGCTGCCCACTCAGGAGACAGGTATGCAAGGACACCACCGGCAAGAATACCGACAAGGATTTGAAGTACCAACGAGTTGCCTCGGCTGACACTGGCGAGTTGTGTTTGACTCATGTGACTCTCACTTCACTGTGTTTATTATCAATGGCTGTTAATGAATCGTTAGAAGTGACGAATTAAACCAGTTTGATTCACCCGATGTAAAGGGAAAATTACTACTTTGCACTAGTTATGTAGGACTGAGCCGGAGAGTTGTCATTAAGTAAAGGTTTACCAGGTGTAATTATTCTGTTACCGCCACGAGATTAATGGCGATAATGGAGAGCATCGCCGAGCAAATGCACGCATTCCGTTGGCTCTTTAGCATAAAAAAAGGCGGCTTCGCAGCCGCCAGAAGGATAACAACTAACACAGAATTTTTTAGTAAATCGCATGTCCCACGGTATTGAGTAGTTTGCTCACACCTTTGGTGAAATAAAGCGGTGCATCGGCCACCGTGTAGCACAAACACCCTTGTTTGGTGAATGGCGTATGATGATGGCGACTATCGAGCAAAATAAAATCACCCGGTACGTATTCGCCACTTTCATCCTCGAACGTACCATCAAGCAAAAGAGTTAACTCATAGCCTTTGTGCGTGTGCGCAGGCACCGAGCCGCCCTCATCAATATGGAGGAAGCTGGCACGTGTTGCCCCTTCATCAAGGTTCAACCGGGCGCGCTGCACTTTGCCAAAAGATGACCAGTTAGAATCACTAAAGCGCTGTAGCGCGCGTGGCAACGTGTAGGTCTTGTTACTCACACTGATTTGTGTTAAACGGACTGGTGTTTGCGCATCGACGGCACCATCATTGGCCGCTGCATCTTCGAAAATGGCAGCAAGCATTTCGTCTTCAGCCGCATAATCCCAATCAGCAACGGTTATTTCTTCCTCGTCGAACGCTGAATCTGCAAGCGAGGCTTCTGCAGCGGCGACATATGCCTGGCATTCCTGGCAAAGCTCAACATGTGCTGACAACGCAATCGCCATCGAGGTGGGCAGTTTGCCAGCGGCAAACGCGTCAAGTAAGTCGGTCGATGGGTGATATTTAATCATTGTTTAACCTCCAGGTGATTGCGGAGCTTTTCCAGACCTAAACGCAATCGGGATTTTACGGTGCCCAACGGCACGTTTAACTGTTCTGACAACTCTTGGTGAGTAAGTTGTTTCAGGTACACGCCTCTCACCACTTGTTGTTGCACGTCGGGTAACTCATCAATGAACGACAGCAACTCTTGATCCATCATATATTGCGCACCAGCATCCGACTCATTGTCCTGCTGGCCAGATTCGAGCACGGGCCAAATATCATCACTGAAGTTGTCTTCCCGGTTCGATTGCACCTTACGCAACATGTCAAAGCTAATGTTACGCATGATGGTAAAGACCCACGTCGTCGCTGCGCCTTTATCGGCGTTGTACAAATGCGCTTTTCGCCACACAACCAACATGGTTTCCTGCACAAGCTCCATCGCTTGCCCGTCAGCACGGAGATGCTTGGAGCCGTAAGAGCGAATCTTAGGGCCAAAAAACCGAAACAGGCGCTCGAAAGCAACACGGTCACGGTCTTCCGAGACTTTTAATAATAATGCAGACAACTCTTCCTTCGTCACGTCAGTCATGTTGGCACGCGTGTCCCGTCTGGAAATGGTGGTCTCAGTATACATGGTTTGTGGCGCAGTCATAGTTGAGTCCTATCTGTCGTAGCCGTCCATTTGGCTACCAATACGTGGGTAGCAGTGATTGGATCACTCGACTTCCTCTTCGAGCAGCTGACTGATAAATTGTTTCGCTTCTTCTGCTGACTCTTGAGCAATAAACCATTGTTTTTGCGCATTAGAAAGCGGCAAAATTTCGAGCCAGCGCTGACAGCTCCAGGTTAAATCTTCGAAATGAGGCGCTTCATATTGTTCTGCGTGTTCAGGGTGAGCGGCAAAGACGTGTTTGAGCCCTGAGGCGATACGCGCTTTGTCGTCGGCTTGCGCCTCACCCAAATGCTCATCATGAGGCCAATCATTGAGGGCGCGCACATCGCCTACCCAAAGTTTATCCGCTTCTTGGTCCGTCGACATAATTTCTACCCGCTGGCGACCGGCGATCGTGATCCCCAGCAAGCCGTCGGGCAGTGTTTCGAAATCGACGATGTCGACTAAGGTGCCGTACTTGTAAAGACGCTTTCCCTGCATCATTGCCAGCACAAATCCTTCTTGATTCGCTGAGCACTCACGGACGAGGCGTAAATAACGAGGTTCAAAAATGCGCAGTTTGGCTCTGCCTCCCGGTAACAAAAACAGGGGCAAAGGAAACAGCTTAGTCATACTCATGCCTCCTTATATCGATTTAACATGCCCTCCATTACGCGTAGGACAATGGATGCGATCAAGCCGGCCCTTGTATCAAGCTAATCGTATTGACATTAATCATCTATATGGCACTCTGGATGTCTAAATGGCCAATTAGCAAGGTAAAGGGAATGAAGATAAAACAACTCAGCGCAAGTCTCGCGATACTTCTCGCGGCGGTATTCCTCTCAGGGTGTTCCGACCAAACTGAAACCATTAAAATTGGCGCAACGGTCGGTCCCCACGCGCAAGTGGTTGAATCGGTGGCTGAGCAAGCGAAAGAGGAAGGGATTGATGTTGAAGTCGTAGAGTTCTCTGATTACATCTCGCCTAATGCAGGGTTAGCGGATGGTAGTTTGGATTTAAATAGTTATCAGCATCAGCCGTTTCTCGACAATTTCAATCAAAACCACGATAGCGAGTTGGTAGCGATTGGTCGCTCAATCTTAATGCGGATGGGGATTTATTCTGACAAAGTCGACAAGGTCGAGGCGTTAGCGAATGGCGCACAAATTGCGATCCCCAATGATCCCACAAATGCGGGTCGCGCGCTGTTATTGCTGGAAGACGCAGGATTGATTACGTTGGCTGACAATGTTGGCTTTAAAGCCACGCTGCAAGATGTTCAATCCAACCCTAAACAGCTCGAATTTGTGGAAGTAGAAGCGGCACAGCTGCCTCGCAGTTTGCAAGATGTCGATGCCGCGGCGATTACCATGAATTATGTGATGTCATCAGGGCTCGATCCGAGCGAGCAGGGCATTTTCTTGGAATCTAAAGATGCGCCTCTCGCCGTTATGGTGGTGGCCGTACGCAAAGACGATCAAGATAACCCGACGTATCAGCGACTACTCGCGTTATTCCAGTCCGACAAAACACGTCAGTTTTTGCAAGATACCTTTAATGGCACCATAGAGCCTGCGTTTTAATTTATTGTCACCCAGTGAAATCGGCCAGTGCAATGCTGGCCGATAGCCAAACGTCACTATTTGTTTACCACTCATACAGTTATTACTGTTACCATAGTGATCTATCGGTGATCCACAATGTGCTAGGATCGCGACGTCTACCTCCCCACATCAATAAAACGCATAGGAAACTGGATGCAATCGGCTAGTCGCCCATTTAATTGGTCGCCCGTATTGCTGGCATGCCTGACCGTCAGTATTGGGCAATTCAGCATGGGCTTAGTATTTCCGTCTTTGCCCTGGATCGCCCGAGATTTCAACCTCAGTATGGACAATGTCCAACTGCTTATCTCTGCCTATCTACTTGGCTTTGGACCATCACAGTTTATCTATGGGCCTATCTCAGATGCGCTTGGCCGTCGCCGCGTGTTGTTAGCCGGTGTGTTGCTTTCACTGATTGGCTTAACCGTGATGGTGAGTTTTAGCGCCAGCTTCACTGGCCTAGTCATTGGCCGCTGCATCCAAGGAATGGGGACCGGCTGCTGTGCCGTGCTTTCGCGTGCCTTTACCCGTGACTCTTATTCTGGGGATCAACTACCGCAAGCCATGTCATATTTGATCATGGTGGCGTCGTTGACCCCGATTGTGGCGCCCGTTATTGGCGGGTTTGTTAACCACAATCTAGGCTGGCTGGCGATCTTTATTTTGCTGATGGTGTACACCAGCTTGGTGTGGTGCGTACTGTTTTTCCTGTTTAAAGAAAGCATGCATACTCGTTCACCGTTGCCCAATGTGAAGGTGATCCTCGGCCGTTATGGCGCACTACTAAAAACGCCATACTTTCTCTATTTCGCCAGTATTAGCTGGGTGAATTTTACCTTGGTGATCACCACGGTGTCGCTGATGCCATTTTTAATGCAAGAGCGCATCGGTATGACCTCGGATCAATATGCGCTGTGGGCGCTTATTCCGACCTGTGGCTTATTGTTGGGGAGTGCGCTAGTTTCGCGCATTCGTCCGCGTTTGGGCACCAAGCGTATGCTGTTGATGGCACCGGTGATGCAGCTCATTTCTGCGGTTTGGTTATGGCTCACCCCGATGGACCCGTTACTGCTGATGATTGGGCAGTTCTTTATGGTGTTTGGCAACGGGATTGCGCTGCCGTGCGCCCAATCGCAGGTGATGCAACCTTACTCTAACCAAGCCGGCACCGTCGCTGCGCTCTCCGGTGGTGGACAGATGATTATTTCTGCGTTGATGAGTATGGCGCTATTGAGCTTGGGCGTTAGCGAAGCATGGCACCTTGGTGTGGTAGTGGGTGTGTGCGCGCTGCTTTCCGTACACAATATCTTCCGCGGTTTTGCGGCACCGAAAGTCAACGTGGCCAGTACCCCGAGTGAGGCATCATGACAAATACATGGTCCGAAAAGGATGACAACCATCGCTAGCGCCATCGCCGTTAATGACACAATTTGACGGAATACGGAATACGGAATACGGAATACGGAATACGGAATACGGAATGCGGAAAGAGCTGATACGAGCGCGATTTGTTCTCTTCTGTATTCCGTAAGCGAAGCGCTCTGTATTCAAAAATTCTAAATAGCGCGTAGGTCGGCATAAGCGCTACCACGATGCCAATAAGTATCACAATTTGGGCCGCGCGCCACCCGACATCGGGGTTAACTTTGGCATCGAACGTGACAGGCGCCCGTTGGAAATTTGCACATACCCAACACTATGCCGGGGCTTGTGTCACCTACGCCAATGGCGCCACCGACGTTAAAGTACGCGTAGGTCGGCATAAGCGCCAGCACGATGCCAATCATTATCACGATGTGTGCCGCGCGCCATCCGACATCGGGGTTAAATTTGGCACCGATCGTGACTGACGCCCTATCTACTCACCAAAAAACTGCTTAATTGCGGTGATCATGCCTTGAGTGAGTTGGTGGAGTTGGTCGTCGCGGATGCAATAGGGTGGCATTACATACACCAGTTTGCCGAAGGGGCGGACCCAAATACCTTGGGCGGTCATTAAGGGCTGAATATCGGCCAGGCTCACCGGATCGGTCAGCTCTATCACGCCAATTGCGCCAAGCACACGCACGTCCGCCACACACTCGAGGGCGCGAGCAGGCGCTAAGCCGGTTTTTAGCTGCTTCTCGATGTGCGCGACGGTCTGCGGCCAGTTACTTTCCAGCAAGGTATCAATGCTGGCGCAGGCCACGGCGCAGGCGAGTGGATTGCCCATAAAGGTGGGGCCGTGCATAAAACAGCCTGCATCACCGCTACAGACCGTATCGGCCACATGGCGGGTGGTTAGCGTGGCGGCCAAGGTCATGTAGCCACCGGTCAGTGCTTTACCGACGCAGAGTATATCTGGGCTGATCCCCGCGTGGTCGCAGGCAAATAGTTTTCCTGTTCGGCCAAAGCCAGTCGCGATTTCATCCACAATCAGCAGCACATCAAATTCGTCGCACAGAGCGCGCACTTGACGTAGGTATTCAGGGTGATAAAAGCGCATACCGCCTGCGCCTTGCACGATGGGCTCTAAGATCACGGCAGCGAGTTGGCCGTGATGCGTGGCGAGTGCTTCGCGCATAGGCTGTATGTCGCTAGGATCCCACTCACCGTCAAAGCGGCTTTGTGGCGACGGCACAAAATGATGCTGGGGCAGAAACCCTTTGTAGAGTTTGTGCATCGAATTATCAGGATCTGTCACCGACATGGCGGCGAACGTGTCGCCATGATAGCCATGACGCAAGGTCAAAAACTGTGCGCGCGATTCGCCGCGTCCCTGCCAATATTGCATCGCCATTTTAAGCGCGACTTCTACTGACACAGATCCTGAATCGGCCAAAAACACTTGCGTGAGCGGGGCGGGAGAATGCGCGACCAAGCGCTCACAAAGCGATACAGCGGGCTGGTGGGTGAGGCCGCCAAACATCACATGCGACATTTTATCGATTTGCTGATGCGCTGCGGTGTTCAAAGCAGGGTGGTTGTAGCCGTGAATGGCTGCCCACCACGATGACATACCATCAATCAGAACAGTGCCATCTTCAAGATGGAGCTCGGCGCCGCTTGCGTGTGAGACGGGCAAGCAAGGCAAAGGGTCGAGCGTTGAGGTGTAGGGGTGCCAGATATGCTCGCGGTCAAAATGGGTGCTTGTGCTCATAAATAAATCAGATGTAAACCAGTGTGATCTTGTTGTGTTGACAGGTTAACGTCTGTGGGTAGACTAGCCAAGCATTAAAACGACAACAACGGGGAAAACCGCGTGGAAATAAGACACAACTGGACCGCACAGGAAGTGCAAGCATTGTTCGATAAACCCTTCATGGATTTGCTGTTTGAAGCGCAGCAAGTGCATCGTGAATACCATCCTGCCAACCAAGTGCAAGTCAGCACGCTGTTATCGATCAAAACCGGCGCGTGTCCAGAAGATTGCAAGTATTGTCCGCAAAGTGCGCGGTATCGCACCGATGTTGAGAAAGAGCGGTTAATGGAAGTGGAACGCGTGCTCGAAGCGGCAGAAAAAGCCAAAGCTTCAGGCGCGACGCGCTTTTGCATGGGGGCGGCGTGGAAAAACCCCAAGCAACGCGATATGCCGTATTTGCTCGATATGATCCAAGGCGTCAAAGGATTAGGGTTAGAAACCTGCATGACTCTGGGCATGTTGGATGCGGAGCAAGCCAAGACCTTGTCTGAGGCGGGTTTGGACTACTACAACCACAACCTCGATACCTCGCCAGAGTTTTACGGCAACATTATTACCACGCGGACGTATCAAGAACGCCTCGATACCTTATCCAACGTGCGAGACGCGGGAATGAAGGTGTGTTCCGGCGGCATTATTGGGCTGGGCGAAAGTGCTCGCGATCGCGCGGGTTTGCTGGTTGAACTCGCCAACATGCCGGCTCACCCAGAAAGCGTGCCAATCAACATGCTGGTCAAAGTGAAAGGCACACCGCTTGAGAACGTCGATGACGTCGACCCGTTCGATTTTGTCCGCATTATTGCGGTGGCGCGGATCATGATGCCCAAATCGGCAGTGCGGCTGTCTGCTGGACGTGAAGACATGAACGAGCAAATGCAAACCTTGTGCTTTATGGCTGGCGCGAACTCGATCTTCTACGGCTGCAAGCTGTTGACCACACCAAACCCGGATGAAGACGCGGATATGCAGCTATTTAAAAAGCTGGGTATTAATCGCGAAGCGGTCAGCCAAAAACCCGATCAAGTCACTGAGCACGACTTACTTGAGCAAGTGGCCGAGCGAGTGGCAGCGCGCCCGCAAGAGGGCGATTTGTTCTACGACGCCAGTGTCTAAGTCCCCATGACTGATACAACATCAGCGCTGATCCGTCGTTACCAAGGCGAGCTGGCCGCACGCCAGCAACAAGGCTTATGGCGGCAAAGTGGTGACAATACCGTCGCCGAGTCATGGCGCAACTTTGCGGGGAATGATTACTTGGGCCTTGCGCAAGACCCGCGACTGGTGAAAAGGGCGCAGCAGCACCTTGAACGCTGGGGGGTGGGTGCAACGGCCTCGCCGGTGGTATCCGGTTTTACCGCGGCGCATCAATCCCTTTGTGATCAGCTGTGTGACTGGCTCGGTTACCCGCAAGCGCTACTGTTTAACAGTGGTTTTGCCGCCAACCAAGCCTTGCTCTTTACACTGTTAGGTAAAGACGATGCCTTGTTTCAAGACAAGCTCAACCATGCCTCCTTGATTGAGGCGGGTTTATTGAGCCCTGCCACGCAGCGGCGTTTTCGTCATAACGACATGGCACACCTTTGCCAACTGCTCGCAAAGCAAATCCAGCCTTCCGCATCGCTGATTGTCTCGGAAGGGGTATTCAGCATGGATGGTGATGTGTCGCCAACCGAAAGCCTTGCCGCGATTGCCAACCAATCGGGGGCGCTCTGGGCACTGGATGATGCGCATGGGATTGGTGTGTTGGGGCTAGAAGGCGAGGGCAGTATCAGTCGTGGCGCACGGCCGGATATATTAGTTGTGACGTTTGGAAAAGCCTTGGGCGTGGCTGGGGCGGCAGTGCTGGCTTCTCCCTCCATTATTGATTATTTGCGTCAGTTCGCGCGCCATTATGTGTATTCGACCGCCATGCCACCTGCGCAAGCGGCACTCATTGAGGATGCGATTAGGTTGGCACGAACAGAGCACTGGCGGCGAGAAACACTCAGCGCTCATGCCGAACAGTTAACGCAAGGGCTCCACGACTGGTTAGAGACGACGTCTGCTTGCGAACAGCACGTTGGTAATAGGCAGCCCTTCCCGCAACTGCTCGCGACGCCTAGCCCGATAAAACCGCTGATTATCGGTGATTTGGCAGCGTTACAGCAGGTGAATCACGCCTTGATGAAGGCGCATATTCGGGTCGGGGCGATTCGGCCACCGACTGTCCCCGCTAACACTGCACGCCTGCGGATCAGCCTGTCTGCACAGCATCAAAAGACAGATATCACCGCACTGATTGAGGCGCTTAAGCTGGTATTAGCGAGCGACAAAGCGTGTGGGGTGACAGCATGACCGTCGCCGATAAACAAGCGATTGCCAGAGCGTTTGGCCGAGCCGCTCCCCATTATGATGACAGTGCGACGCTGCAACGCCGTGTCGGCCATCGGTTGATGGCATTGGCTGAGTCAGAGCAAAAGGCTGTCCGTCTCGGTACCGTCTTAGATGTCGGCTGTGGCACCGGCTATTTCACCCTGCAGTGGATGACTCACGCCAAGACGGTAATTGGACTGGATCTCAGTGCCCCTATGCTTGCGACGGCAAAAGCGCGTTGTGGTGATGCCATGCTAGGCGTACAAGCTGATGCGGAGCATTTGCCGCTGGCTGATAATAGTGTCGATCTGGCATTTAGCTCGTTAGCGCTGCAATGGTGTGACGATTTGCATGTGCCATTGGCGGAGCTGAGTCGGGTCGTCAAACCTGGCGGGAAAATTCTTGTCTCGACACTGCTCACCGGATCACTGTGTGAACTCGACAGCGCGTGGCAACAAGCATGCGGCACATCACGGGTGAACCGCTTTATCACGTTATCTGGATTACAGCAGGCGACCCAACGCGCTGGGCTGATGCACGCAACCGTGTTGCAAGAAAGCGAACAGCTGACGTTTGCTAATGCCCATGCGGTGATGAAAAGCTTAAAAGGCATTGGCGCCACCTATCGCCCGCAAGGTACGGGGCAGCAAGGGCTGGCGACAAGAGCGCAGTTTAGCGCGGTAGAAAAGGCGTATCAGCGTTTTGCACTCGCCGCCAACACCTTACCGGCGACCTATCAGATTGGCTACATAGTGATTAACCACCATGCATGACAGTTATTTTATTACCGGCACCGACACGGAAGTGGGGAAAACCTATACCACGGCGGCGCTGTTGCACGCTTTTATCAAACAAGGTTATCAAGCGGTGGGCTATAAACCTGTCGCTGCTGGTGCCGATTTAGCGCCTGATCACCAACTAAATAGTGACGCTGTCACTTTACAGCGCGCCAGTGCGATCGCATTGCCGTATGCCGCTATCAATCCAGTGTTGTTGGAAACGCCGTGCTCGCCCCACTGGGCGGCGGTGTTAGCCAACAAGCCCATCGACACCCAGGTGCTGAGCGATGGGCTCGCGCATTTAAAACAGCAGGCCAGTCCGGTATTGGTAGAGGGCGCCGGCGGTTGGCAAGTGCCACTCAGTGAGACTGAAACGCTGGCCGATTGGGTGGTTGCCCACCAACTGCCAGTGATCATGGTGGTGGGGATTAAACTTGGCTGTTTAAACCATGCTTTACTCACCGCAGAGGCCATTCGCGCACGTGGGCTTACGTTAGCCGGATGGGTGGCAAACGCTGTTGATCCCAAGGCGCAGCACAGTGACGAAATGGTGCGCTATCTTGACGCGCATTTAGATGCGCCTTGTCTGGGGCGCTTGCCGTTTGCTGCCGATGCCTCGCCAGCACAATGCGCGAGCCACTTAGATATTAAGCCGTTGTAAACATATTGCGAGAATGTAGCGATCAAAAAAGCCAGCGCTGTGCTGGCTTTTTGTCTATTCAGGTAGTCAATGCGGGTAGACAATTACTTCTGGTCGTCTCGAACACCCATTAGGCTTTGCTGAACCTCGGCCATTTGGCGCGCCGCTGTCGCGTCATCCGACGCTAACCCAAGCTCTGAGCAGGCTTCATCGAAGCTCATGCCGAGATGACAGGTTAAGATGTCGATAGCGACTCGGTAGTTTTCTTGCTCTGCCATGGTCTCACTCCATTGATAACGCGTTGCGTTGTTAAGGTTAGGTTGTCCACACTGGGTGGTTATAAACTTAATGGTTGATATGACCGCCGACTGCCCATTACTTTGTTGTCTTACGCAGTGCATCAGCGTCATAGTTTTAAACAGCTGCGCATAAATTAGCCTGAGTAAACCGCGATGACAACTCGACCAAAGTCTATATTGGGTTGTTTTTGTCTTTTTTATTGGGCTTTTCTGCCTCGATTCTTGTTAAATGTTTGAATGGATTGTTAAAAATTAAGAGTTGCGCGATATCACAATTTGTTTAGATCAGATCGAAATAACGTGCCACACTAACTGGTCGGTGCAGAGAGCTGGATGGTACGGGCGCCACAAGCGACGACTGGGATTTATTCGTAACAAATTGCATCAAAGGATTGTTTTTATCATTAATGCCCATACTATTTTTATCATTACAACAAATAAGCGCTAAACACTGGGTTTAAGCGACGGAGACACACCATGAAACGCTTAGGATTATTTCTCGCTACCAACCTTGCGGTACTGGTCGTATTTAGCATTGTGCTGAATATCATTTATGCCGTGACAGGCATGCAACCGGGGAGCTTATCTGGGTTGCTGGTACTGGCAGCGGTATTTGGTTTTGGCGGCTCGCTCATATCGTTGCTGATGTCAAAATCAATGGCATTGCGCTCGGTGGGGGCGCAAGTGATTGAGCATCCACGCAATGAAACCGAGCACTGGCTAATGAATACTGTCAGTCAACAGGCGCAGCGCGCCGGCATTGGTATGCCAACCGTGGCGGTATATAACTCGCCTGACATCAACGCCTTTGCGACGGGGGCGAAACGCAACGATTCTGTGGTGGCGGTATCAAGTGGCCTGCTACAAAACATGACCCGTGATGAGGCCGAAGCCGTGCTGGCGCACGAAATCAGCCACATTGCCAATGGCGACATGGTCACCATGACCTTGATGCAAGGGGTAGTGAACACCTTCGTGATCTTTATTGCCCGCGTTATCGCCGGTGCGGTGAGTGGCATGAACAGTGACGAAGAAGGCGAAGGCGGCGGCAACTGGATGATGTATTTCCTCGTCTCGTCAGTGTTAGAAATCGTGTTTGGTATCCTGGCCAGCATCCTCACCATGTGGTTTAGCCGTCATCGCGAGTTCCGCGCGGATGCAGGCTCGGCGCAGCTGGTAGGCAAGCAGAAAATGATTGCTGCGCTGGAGCGTTTGAAAGTCAGCCACGAGCCGAAACTAGAAGGCTCAATGATGGCATTTGGCATCAACGGTAAGAAAACGCTGAGTGAGCTATTTATGACTCACCCACCGCTAGAAAAACGTATCGATGCCTTGCGTCGTGGCGACTATCTATAATCGGATAGCGTTTACGCCGAGTCATCGATTAAGCGGCCTGCGGGCCGCTTTTTGTTTGTGTGCGACGCCACTTTATTCCCTCACTGGCGAGCACCGCACCCAATACAATCAACGCCATCGCTACCACGGTAAGCGCACTGACGGTTTCTGAGAAGACGGGGATCGCGATCAGCGCAGCCACCACAGGAGTGAATGCGCCTATTGCGGCACTCATTTCTGCGCCCAAACGGCGAATCGCAAACGCATAGCTGTAATTGGCAATGATCCCCACGCCCAAGCCTTGCGCCAGTACATGGTAGCCCAGCTCACCGAAAGGCGCTTGGAGCAGATTAAACGAGATAAGCCCGCTCATCGCGCCCACGGGTAGCAGCAAGACGGCTGACATCGCTAATACCGCTCCGGCTTCTGCGGCATTTAAGCCCGTGACACGCACGCCAATGGTAAACCACGCCCAACTGATGCTGGCTGCGAGCAAAATCAAATGACCTTGGGTGACGCTCCACGGTGAGAAGAACAGCGAATGCCACAAAAATGCGCCAATGCCGATCACGATCAACCCAATCCCTAATCGTCGTCCCACCGAGAGCGACTCGCCATACACGCCCCAAGCAATGGCGGAGACAAACAGTGGCAAGATCCCAGGAATTAACGAGGCGCCATCGGCGACAGGGGCAAACTGCATACCTGTGGCGGCGAGCAGATAAAACGGTAAACCTGCCCCGAAGGCAATCGCAAACAGATAACGTTTGGGCACGGCAAAAATATGGCGCACACGATGACGGCTCAGCCAACCAAATAGCAGCGCCGCAGGCAAAAAGCGCAGTAGAGCAATATCGCCACTGGTTAATACCGACTGGCTGGCCTGACGCAAGGATATAAACAGGCTCGCCCAAATGGTCACGGTGACAAGCATGGCGGCGAGGCCTAATAAACGTTGAGAGGTGGCAGGCATGGTTGATCACTTCCTTGATAATGGATGCAGTTAGTGTGGCAGCGTCAAGGGAGGGATTGGTGGCAAATTAATGGGTAGTTTCATCCTCTATTAGTGTTTATCATCGGCTATTAGTGAATAATTGATGAAAATTACCAAGGAGAGGGTTTGGACAGTAAAGACAAAGCCATTCTGGCGCTGTTACAAGACGATGCGCGCCGCACCACGGCGGAAATCGCTGATGCCGTTGGGTTGTCGTTTTCGCCTTGTGCAAGACGAATCAAAAAGCTGGAGGCCGATGGGGTGATAGCGTCCTATCAGGTTACGCTCGACCGCCAGCGAATTGGGCTTAACATGACCTTTTTTGTCAACGTGAGTTTGAGCAATCACCGAGAAGAGGCGATTGTTACCTTCGAGCACGCATTGGTGGAAATGGATGAAGTCATCAACGGCCACGTGATCTCAGGTACTTATGACTATTTATTGGAAGTGGTGACGCGAGATTTACCGCACTATGAAGCCTTTATGCGCCAGCTACAAACCTTGGCGATGGTCAAAGACATCAATACCAATGTGGCGATCCGCGCGGTAAAACAGGGCGCGGCGCTGAAGGTGTAGCGCCGCGCTATTAATGTGAAATAGTGGTTAGCGAATGGCGATTAGCTAAGGTGCTGGCTTAGCCAGTCGCTAAAGGCATTTTGTGGCAGGGCACCGTTGAGTACGTCAACGCGCTCGCCATTTTTAAATACCATTAGCGTCGGAATGCTACGAATACGATATTGAGCCGCCAATGCTTGCTGCGCTTCGGTATCGATTTTAACAAAACGTGCGCGGCCTTCTTCTTGCTCGGCCACTGCCGCAAAGGCAGGCGCGAAGCTTTGGCATGGGCCACACCATGGGGCCCAAAAATCGACCACAACAGGCACATCGCTATTTAGCAATGCGTTAAAGTTTTCGCTGGTGCCCTCAATCGGTTTACCGTCCAGCACATCAGACTGACACTTGCCACATTTGGGCGCGTCATTCACCCGCTCGTTTGGAATGCGGTTCATGGCTTGGCAGTGAGGGCAGCGTGAGGTTAAGGTTGTCATTGGGTTTCCTCGTTGAATTATTTGTGTCTAATATAAGCGGGTGACGTCGCTCGCCCAAGTTGAATTTATCAATCACTCAAATAGAAAAAGCCGATGACACGGCACCGGCTTTCATGAGGTGTTATTGATTCAGTGCGCGCTAGAGTGCATCCACCACATTGAGGATGGCACTGAGCATATCGCGACCGAAGGCTTGGCTGCGCGCAGGTGACCAACCAAAATCCGGGTCCGGTTGGTCGTTATGATCTTTAAATGGCATTTCAACTGTGTACGACAAGCATTTAAAGCGCTCACCAATCCAGTTTGAGCCCACGGTCAGATTGGCCTTGCCAGGTGCGTCTTTGTCATAGCCGTGCTCGTCTTGGAACTCTGGCGTCACGGTGAGCAGGGCACGCTTAAACCTGTCCTCTAAATCCGCCATACGCGCATCGTAAGAAGGGATCCCCTCGCAACCGGCAAAAAAGTTATATGGGATGGCCTCATCACCGTGGATATCGAGGCACATTTTCACCCCTGTTTGCTCCATACGCGCACGAACATGATACACCTCGGGGCTGCGCTCAAGCGTAGGGGCTTGCCATTCTCGGTTCAAGTTGGCGCCCACCGCATTGGTACGCAAGTGGCCGCGCACGCTGCCGTCGGGGTTCATATTGGGCACCACGTAAACGTCGGCCTTTTCCAACAGCGCACGGGCAGTGGTGTCGGTGTCGTCAAGCAATCGGTCGAGCAGCCCCTCGATAAACCATTCCGCCATGGTTTCGCCTGGGTGTTGGCGAGCAATCAGCCAAATCGGTGTTTTCGGTTGGACGGATTCACCTAAATCGGCACGGATTTTCAGTAGGCTAATATCGCGCCCATCCAAGGTCTGGCCGAGGGTTTCTAGCTGACATTGTGGATAGGTCTGCGCTTGGTGAATTAAATCCAGGTGGCGCTCATAGCTATACGGCGCGAAGTAGGCGAAATACATCGAGCCATGTTGCGGCGTTACGTTAATGGTCAGTGTATCGCCGTCAAATTCGGTGGGGACGCGGAACCAGGTATCGCGATCGTAAGAGGCGACCGCCTGATAATCTTTCCAGCCTTCAGGGTAGGCTGAGCCTGCCAGTTGCTGAATATGCAGTGTGTGAGCCTGATTCACTTGCGCCTCTAAGCGAAAGTGGAACCACTGATAAAACTCAGACTGATTGTCGTGGTGAATGGCAAGTTGAATGTTGTTGATGTCGTCATCGTTAACAACGCGAATATTCCCGCTGTCGAACTGGCTAAAAATACGCATAGAGCATCCTTTATCGGTTTGAGAGGCCAGCTGTGTTTGCACCTGAAGGTAAGCCTTATGTTGTAAAACCGAGCGTGACTGTCTGATTAGCAACGAACCGAGTCACTCATTGTCTTCACTGACGAGCTCGCCACTGACTATCTAATCACGTAGGCAAGATGGCTTTACTGGCTTATTATTAACAGTATTGTGCCTTATCTTGTCGTACTGTGTCTTAGCTGGCAAGGTGCCCTTATCACGCTATGACCATCTTTTTCCTCAAAGATTATCTTTTCTTCAACCAATAAGGAGCCACTATGCATTTGCAGGATCCTGAGCTTTTAAAAACACAGGCACTGATCAATGGGAAGTGGGTCGATGCCGACAGCCAACGAACCCGCGCAGTGACCAATCCTGCGAACGGAGAGCACTTGGCGACGGTACCTAATATGGGGACGGAGGAAACCAGCCGCGCCATTGATGCCGCGGATGCTGCGCTACCCGAATGGCGAGATTTAACCGCCAAAGCGCGGGCTGACGTGCTTTATCGCTGGTACGAGCTGATGCTCGAGCACAAAGATGATTTAGCCGCAATCATGACGGCTGAGCAAGGCAAGCCGCTAAAAGAAGCCGCGGGCGAGATCCAATACGCCGCGTCGTTTTTACAGTGGTTTGCAGAAGAAGCGAAGCGAGTGTATGGCGCGACCATTCCCGCGGAGCAAGCGGATAAACGCATTTCAGTGATCAAGCAGCCGATTGGCGTGACCGCGGCGATTACCCCGTGGAACTTTCCAGCGGCGATGATTACCCGTAAAGCGGCCGCAGCATTGGCGGCGGGTTGTACCATGGTGGTGAAGCCTGCCAGTGACACGCCGCTATCGGCCCTGGCCCTCGGTGAGCTCGCGTTACGAGCCGGGCTGCCAGCTGGGGTGATCAGTGTGGTGACCGGAGCGTCGGGCCCCATCGGTGATACCTTATGTGCTGACAGACGTGTCCGTAAGCTCTCGTTTACCGGCTCGACCGAAATCGGCGCACAGTTGATGGAAAAATGCGCCCCAACCATTAAAAAGCTCTCGCTGGAGCTGGGCGGCAATGCGCCTTTCATTGTGTTTAATGACGCCGATATTGACGCCGCGGTTGAAGGGGCCATTGCGGCGAAGTTTCGTAACGCAGGGCAAACCTGTGTCTGTGTGAACCGCATCTACGTGCAATCGGGCGTGTATGAAGCCTTTGCAGAAAAGTTTATCCAGGCGGTGAGTCAATTGCAGGTGGGTAAAGGCACCGACGACGGCGTGGACATCGGCCCACTCATCAATAAGGGGGCAATGGACAAAGTGAATGCCCACCTGGACGATGCCAAGCAAAAAGGCGCCGCGATTGAGCTGGGTGGCGCGTGCCCTGAGCTGGGAGAAAACTACACCCAACCGGCGGTGATTAAATACGCGACCCCAGCGATGCGGATAGCCAAAGAAGAGACCTTCGGCCCCGTGGCACCGCTGTTTTCTTTTGAAGAAGAGGCGGATGCCATCGCCATGGCCAATGATACCGAATTTGGGTTAGCGTCTTACTTTTATGCCAAAGACATTAGCCGGGTGCACCGTGTTGCCGAAGCACTGGAATACGGCATGGTAGGGATCAACACCGGCCTGATTTCGACCGCGGTCGCGCCCTTTGGTGGGGTGAAGCAATCGGGCCTTGGTCGTGAGGGCTCACACTGGGGACTCGATGAATACCTAGAAATGAAGTACTTGTGTTTGGGTCTGTCGTAATCTAGACGGTTTAAGCCGCTAAGTGTTAAAAATTACTGACACGTAAAGCGGGTTTTACGCTGTTTATTGCAGTCAACTTGCCTCGAACGTCACCAAATTGGTGATAATTCAGTCAGGTTGACTGTTTTTTGGCGGCTTAGTGTATGAATATTTGCATTTGCCCACATCCGCTCTGTTGTTGGCTTTTCATCCGTGGTAAAACTCAAGTACTATGCGTAAGAGAAGTCCAACCGTTGCCTTGTGGCAGCATGTTGGCGAACCAAACCAAGTGGAGATACAAGATTGATCAATGTGTTCCTTGTAGATGATCACGAGCTGGTTCGCACAGGGATTCGACGTCTTTTAGAAGACGTTCGTGGCATAAAAGTGGTAGGGGAAGCCGACAGCGGTGAAGCTGCACTCAAGTGGTGCCGGCAAAATCACGCCGATATTGTCCTAATGGACATGAATATGCCAGGCATCGGTGGGTTGGAAGCGACACGCAAGTTGCTTCGTTACTCGCCGGACGCCAAGATTATCGTGCTCACGATCCATACAGAAAACCCGTTCCCCACCAAGGTCATGCAAGCGGGAGCCGCGGGTTACCTAACCAAAGGAGCCGGTGCCGATGAAGTGGTGAACGCGATCCGTATGGTCAACAGTGGCCAGCGTTATATCTCACCGGACATTGCCCAGCAAATGGCGCTTAGTCAGTTCTCTGCCTCTTCAGATAATCCTTTCAAAGAGCTGTCAGAGCGTGAATTGCAGATCATGCTAATGATCACCAAAGGGCAAAAAGTCACCGACATATCCGAGCAGCTTAGCCTGAGCCCGAAAACGGTGAACAGCTACCGTTATCGCTTATTCAGCAAGTTGGGCATTAATGGTGATGTGGAATTGACCCACCTTGCCATCAGGCACGGTATGTTAGATACCGAAACCTTGTAACGCGAAGTAATGTAGTACGAGACCGCGCAGTGCCGAACACCTTCGATGCCAAAAGTTTTCTGAAAACCGTTCCTCACCAGCCCGGCGTTTATCGCATGATGAACGCCGCGGGTGAGATTATCTATGTGGGTAAGGCCAAAGATCTCAGCAAACGCCTAGCCAGTTACTTTCGGGTCCAGGTTTCCAGTGAGAAAACCAAAGCCTTGGTGCGTAACATCGCCGATGTAGAGGTGACGGTGACCCACACCGAAACCGAAGCGCTGATCCTTGAGCACAATCTGATTAAGCAGCATCGCCCCAAATACAATGTATTGCTGCGAGACGATAAATCTTACCCTTACATCTACCTCAGTGCTCACGAGCATCCGCGGCTAGCGATCCACCGCGGCGCGAAAAAGAAAAAGGGCGAATACTTTGGTCCCTTTCCTGATGCCAATGCAGTGCGCAAAAGCCTGCACCTATTGCAGAAAATATTCCCGGTTCGCCAGTGTGAAGACTCGGTGTATGCCAACCGCAGCCGGCCTTGCTTGATGTATCAAATTGGTCGCTGCTCTGGCCCTTGTGTGCCAGGGCTGATTAGTGATGATGACTACGCCGAGCAAGTCAATTTTGCCCGTATGTTTTTACAAGGCAAAGACCGCGAAGTGATCGACAGCTTGGTCGCCAAAATGGAAACCGCTAGCCAGCAGCTGCAATTTGAAAAGGCGGCGGAATACCGCGACCAAATCCAAGCGTTGCGCCGGGTACAAGAGCAGCAGTTTGTCTCGCAAGACAGCGATGATGATATCGACGTTATCGGCTTTGCATTAGAAAACGGGGTGGCGTGCATTCACGTGCTCTTCCTGCGCCAGGGTAAAGTGCTGGGCAGTCGTAGCCATTTTCCCAAGATGCCAGCAGAAACTGACCCTGGTGAAGTGGTTTCAAGTTTTGTCAGCCAGTTTTACCTGGCGCAAGCGGAAGGGCGAACCATTCCCAGCCATATTCTGATTTCTGACGATATCGGTGATGATCTGGGTTGGCTATCGAATACCTTGAGTGAAATAGCCGGTCGCAATGTGCGCCTACAAAGCCGCCCGCGCGGGGCTAGAGCCCGCTTTTTGAAGCTGGCCAACACCAATGCGCGTACCGCTTTGACCAGCAAGATCAACCATCGGATGACCATCCAGAATCGTTACCAAGCGCTGCAAGAAACCCTGGGCTTAGAGCCGGTTAAGCGGATGGAGTGCTTTGATATCAGCCACACCATGGGCGAGAAAACGGTCGCCTCCTGCGTGGTGTTCAACCAAGACGGGCCGCTGAAAAAAGAGTATCGCCGTTACAACATTGAAGGGATCACCGGCGGTGATGATTATGCCGCGATGGCACAGGTACTGACGCGCCGTTATAGCAAACAAGTCGAGCCAGAAAAAATCCCCGATATCATCGTGATTGATGGGGGTAAGGGCCAGCTTAGCCGTGCTTGGGAGGTGCTTAAGCCGCTGATTGCTGATTGGCCGGTTAACCCACTCATTTTAGGGGTGGCCAAAGGCACCAGCCGTAAGCCGGGGCTTGAAACCTTGATTAAGGTCTCGGGCGAGGAGTTTTCGCTGCCCGCCGACTCACCGGCATTGCACCTTATCCAACATATTCGAGATGAAAGCCACGATCATGCCATTGCCGGACACCGCGCGGCACGGGGCAAAGCGCGCAAGCAAAGTGTGCTCACCCAAATTGATGGCGTAGGCCCTAAACGTCGCCAGGCCTTGCTGAAATACTTGGGCGGTATTCAAGAGCTGAAAAACGCCAGTGTTGAAGAAATCGCCAAGGTGCCCGGGATCAGCGCTACATTGGCAGAGAAAATTCATTCCTCATTGCAAGGTTAGTGGCAATGGGGCACCATAACCCAGTTAATCCTAAAATAAAAAGCTGAGCATGCGTCTAAATATACCTACCATTTTGACCTTTTTGCGCATTGCGCTTATTCCGGTCTTTGTTGTTGCCTACTATCTACCTTATGCTTGGGCGCCATTTGCGGCAGCATTGATTTTTGTGATTGCTGGCGCCACCGATTGGCTGGATGGCTATTTAGCGCGTCGCTTAAAGCAATCGACCCGTTTTGGTGCCTTTCTCGATCCCGTCGCCGACAAAGTGATGGTGGCGATTGCCATGGTGCTGATTGTTGAGCACTACGCCTCTATTTGGATCACGATTCCGGCGGCAACCATGATTGCGCGTGAGGTGATTATTTCAGCCCTGCGCGAGTGGATGGCAGAAATCGGCAAACGTGCCAGCGTCGCGGTCTCATGGGTGGGTAAATTTAAAACCGGCTCGCAAATGTTTGCATTGACCATGCTGCTTTGGCATGGCGCTCCTTGGATTGAATGGTTAGGTTACATTGCGCTGTACGCCGCCGCAGGCCTGACCTATTGGTCGATGTATCAGTACATGATGGCGGCCAAAGACGACTTGCTCGCCGACCCGGAAGAAGAATAAACCGGGCACTCAGCAAACGCATTTACGCCTGTTACTTGCTCATAAAAACGCAGCCACGATTTGGCTGCGTTTTTTGTTTGCTGCTGGTGGCAGCGCGAAAGCACCGGTGTGTTTGTTGGCGTCGCGCTTAAGCTGACCGCCTGGCTTAGCGCTTAGGAATGGTCAGCACAAAGGCCGCCCCTTGCAGCGGGGAGTCGCTGGCGTGGATGTTGCCATCGTAACTGGCAATGATTTCATCGCACACCGCTAACCCGATGCCAGTGCCAGGATTGAGCTGATCGGCACGCACCCCACGCTGGAATATGCTTTCCCGATATTGCTCTGGCACCCCGGGGCCATCGTCTTCAATCGCCAATTGCCACACTTCGCCGTGATCGTCGAGCCGGATTTGCACCGTTTCAAGGCAAAAGCGATAGGCGTTTTCCAGCAAGTTACCGAGTAACTCCATCAAATCACTGCGGTGCACCGGTAAAGAGGCACTTTCATCAAACGCTCGCACTACTTTCACGGGTTTATCGCGATAGGCCTTATCTAACATGCCGGTCAGGCTATCAATCGGTGCGGTCAGTGGGCTATCTTCGCGTTTCAGTCCACATTGCCCCACCAATGCGCGTTTGAGCTGATATTGCACCATGTCATCCATTTGGCTGACCTGCTCCAAAATCCGCTTATTCAGCTGCTCGCGCGACAGATGATTATCATCGAGCAGGGCATTGGTGGCGGATAAACGCGTTTTTAAGCTGTGTGCCAAATCATCCATGGCGTGGCGATAACGGGATTTTTGCTTTTCCCGCTGGGTGATCATCCGATTAAGCGCTTGGGTGACATCTTGCAGCTCGTCAGGGTAATCGTTATCCAGTGTTTGCTGGCGTGATTCAGTAATCGCGATTAGCTCTCTGGCCAAGCGGCGCAGTGGGGAAAAGCTCCAATGACACGCGGCAACCACGAGTGCCGACGCCGAGACAAACAGCAGGCTGATGTAAAACCAGGTCTCTGCTTCTAAATCGGCTAACTGTTGTTTTTGTTTGTCGACGTTGCGCAGCACAAACAGCCGGTTTTCGCTATCACCGGGTTGCTTTTCTGATGAAAGCCGTTGCGCCACCACGTTAAAGCCAGCAATGGAAAGGTACTGCGGCTTTTTCGCTTCGTTAGGAATATGTGTGCAGATATCGTCGATATTAAACGCTTGCACATCGCGCGAGGTCCATAGCGTGTGGTTATCGGGTGTACATAGCACCGACATATAATCGCTGCTGGACGGGTCAAGCGATTGAATCCAAGCTGTCAGCTGGTCAGCGCGGATCAGCCCGTCTTTACTGAGCTGCGCCATCACCATCGGAATTTGTGAGGCCAGATCGCGCGAGTAAGCCGCCATTGAATTTTGCTGATACAGCTTATTAATCAAGGCCGCGAGCGCAATCGAGAAAAGGAGAATAATGCCAATCGAGGTGGCGAGTACGCGGGTACGCAGTCGGGGGCGACATTGGCAAAGGGTAAGTTGGCCTAGTTTCATGGTTTACTCAGCTTGGATCTCGAACAGGTAGCCTTGGCCACGCACGGTCGAGATGGGGTTGTCGTGTCCGGTTTGGATCAGCTTTTTACGCAGACGACTGATCATCACCTCAATGGTGTTAGGGTCGCCATCTTGGTCATGATACAGCACATCGAGCAAGCGTTGCTTCGAGATCACTTCGCGACTGTGACGAATCAGGTACTCAAACAAATCATACTCAAAGGCGGTGAGCTCTAGCGCTTGTCCGTTGACGGTGACCGATTTCGCCAACAAATCTAACTCGATATCGCCAGCGGTGATAGTGGGCTTCACAAAACCAGCACTGCGACGCACCAATGCGTTTAATCGCGCCACCAGTTCCGGCTTTTGAAACGGCTTTACCAAATAATCATCCGCGCCGGCATCTAACCCCGTGACTTTATCTTGCCAATTGGCGCGCGCCGTGAGCACCAAAATCGGCAGGCGCAGCCCTTTGGCGCGAATATCACGAATTAGGCTAATGCCATCTTGATCGGGCAAACCAAGGTCAACAATGGCAATATCATTGGGGTATTGGTCAGCGTAATAAAGCCCTTCGCTGGCAGTGCTGGCACAGCGAACATGGTGGCCGAGTTCACTGAGTTCGGTGTTCAGGTGATGACTTAAAATCGAGTCATCTTCAATAATAAGAACCTGCATAAAAGCCCCTGTAAAACAAAAAAGCGCCCGAGGTGGACGCCTTTATTATAGGTTTAATAAACTGAATTTTGGCTGACTCAGCGACCGTCTCCAGCGTGACGTTACACCAAAATAATCATCAAGGTGCCGGCTAAGGTCAAAATAACGTTGGCAATCGCATAAGTGCCCGCGTAGCCCAAGGCAGGAATAGTACTGCGGGCATGCTCATTGATCATATCCATCGCCGGCGCACAGGTTCTTGCCCCGATGATCGCGCCAAACAAGAGCGCGCGGTTCATCTTCAGCACATACGCGCCAATCAAATAGGCGACAATCACTGGAATAACACTGATCACAATGCTGGCCAAGATCACCGAAAAGCCCATGTCTGCGATGTAATCAAATAGCCGGCTACCGGCGCTCAGTCCAATGCCAGCCATAAAGGTCATGAGGCCAAGATCTTTCACCATATTCAGCGCCCCTTGGGGCACATAGCCGAAAGTGGGGTGGTTGGCACGTAAAAAGCCGAGGCTGATCCCCGCCAACAGCAAGCCAGCGGCATTACCTAGGCCAAAGGTCACTTGACCGAAGGTGAGGGTGATCATCCCTAAGCCCAGCCCCAAAATAAAGAAGCAGCAAAAGGCGAGCAAATCCGACATCTGGCTATGAATCGAAATAAAGCCGATGCGGTCGGCCAAGCCTTTTACGCGGCTTTTCTCACCACTGATTTGCAGCACATCGCCTTTGTTAAGAATGATCCCTTGGTCCATCGGCATCTCAACCTGAGCGCGCACCACTCGGTTTAAAAAGCAGCCGTATTCAGACAAGTTTAAATCTGACAGCTTTTTCTGCGCCACGCTGTCATTTTTCACCACGATTTCTTCCTCGACAATGCGCAAGTCGAGCAGATCGCGGTCAAACACTTCTTTACCGTTACGAAAGCTCGGGTCCAGCCGTGCATGGCTGTCTGGATAGCCCACTAAGGCAATCTCGTCGCCTTGCTGCAAAATGGCATCCCCATCGGGGTTAGCCAAAATGCCGTTACGGCGAATACGCTCGATATAACAGCCGGTTTGGCGATAAATACCCAGCTCACGCAGGTTGCGGCCATCAATCCAATCGATCAATTCAGGCCCGACCCGATAGGCACGAATAATGGGTAAATAGACCTTACGCTGTGATTCACTGCCCAAGCCGCGCTCAATCGCAATTTGTTGGGCGGAGTGCTCAAGGTTATGGCGCTGCAACTTCGGCATCAATTTGGCCAGCACAATCAAGCTCACCAGGCCGGTGAGGTAAGCCATGGCATAGCCGACACTGAGGTTATCAATCATCATCCCCAGCTGTTCGCCTTCCGCGCCGGTTAAGCCGGAGTTAAGCGCATCTTTCGCGCCCACCAATACCGGGGTGGCAGTAAGCGCGCCGGCCATCATGCCGGTGGCAATGCTGATATCCAACCCCAAATGGTTTTGGAAGAACAGGGTTAAGCCAATGGCACTGAGTAGCACCGCCAAGGCAAGCAATAGGTATGATTTTCCGTCACGGAAAAAGACGCCAAAAAAGTTCGGCCCCGCCTCAATGCCCACGCAGTAGATAAACAGCATAAAGCCGATGCTGAGGGTGTCAGGCGAGAAGGTGAACCCCGCGTTGCCAAAAATGATCGCAGTGAACAACACGCCGATGGATCCGCCGAGTTGCACACTACCAATTTTGATCTTTCCGACCGCGAGGCCGAGGGCGAGAACCACAAAAAGGAGTAAAATATCGTTTTGGAGCAGGAGGTTATTGACGTCTATATTCACAGCACAAATGTCCGACAGAGCGTGCAGGGGGTTAATGTGGTGAAAATTATACCAACCTTAATCACACTTTGTTGTACAAATTTAGTGAAATAAAGATTAATTTTGCGTAAAAAAACACCAGTTGCACGTTTTTTGGAAGCATCCACAAAAAATGGCAGCCCCGACTGGCTTTTTAGACCCAACCAACACGCCCGCAAGATCTCGGCCAAATCCTCGAAGCAATCTCACAGAATTAGCGCTAGCTAACATTTTGGACATTAGGGAATGAAAACGTTATCACGCCTCTGTTAGGCTAATCCTTACTACAAAAAGGGAAATGGCCTATCGGGTGCCCAAAACTGGCGGGCGGTAGCGTGGGAATGGCTGGATAGTTAACTAGCTTATCGAGATAGAAGCCGAATCGGATGCACGCTATCGCGGGGAAGAGGCAGATAGTAAAAGCGATAGATACTATTAATAACAGTCAGTTAAGAAAGAAAAGGCGCGTATAACGGTTTTGGGGAAGTGAGTGTGCGCGCTAATACAATGTTATGCCACTGAGTATGGAGTATTAAAATGGCGACAGTAAGAGAGTACTTTGACGTTACTGCTAAAGCTCTTAATGCAAATAGAGAGTGGGAGTTAAGCGATGATAATGGGGTATCTAGAATCAGCATTTATGGCAAGCTTTCACACAGTATTGAAGAAAATTCTAAGTATTGGTCGTTTTACTTTCCTGCGAAAGCTGACATTAGTTGCATCGACTTTATTTTGTCTCAACCTAATGTAGCAGAGGGTGTGATTGAGTATGGAGAACTAGAACAAGAAATCGGTTTTGTTCATACACCAGAGAGACAAAAATTAAGTGCATTTTTTTTTACAAATAGAGTTTACATTTACATCGATAAAGCACTTTCTAACTTCGAGATTCAAGCCATACACAAGCTTGGAGATAATTATGGGTTTAATATCAAAATACGGGACATTAACTACGTGAAAAAATGCGCAGAATTAGAAAAGCCACTTGCATTTATCTCTCATGACTTCAATGACAAAGACGACTTGGTTCGTGAGTTGGCTATCGAATTAAACAAGAAACTTTGCCCAGTTTGGTATGATGAGTTCTCATTAAAAATAGGTGATAGTCTGCGAGAAAGTATCGAGAAGGGGCTGAAAGAGTCTAAGAAGTGTATTTTAGTTTTATCGCCATCTTTCATAAGCAATAGTGGTTGGACTAAGAAAGAGTTCAACTCAATCATCATGCGGGAAATCTTCGATAAAAATAACGTAATTTTGCCAATCTGGCATAACGTATCAGCAGAGGATGTATACAATTATTCTCCAGATTTACTAGATCGGTTTGGCTTGCAATCTTCACTAGGTCCGGCTGAGTTAGCGGAAAAAATAGTAGAAAAAATTCGGGCATAACACATATGAGCCCTTCTCCGGTCAATAGGCAATAGCATTTTTTTGGCTGCGCAGCAGCCAATGCTCTCGAACAACAAAGTCGTCTACTTCGCTCTGTCATTTCCGCCATTAAGTCATTGCTTACGGCAAACACATATAGAAGATCTCTTACTGCGGTCTCACCGCTGCTGCCTGCCAATTTTGTGAGAGGACCATTAGACATTATGTTTCGTTCCCACGCTGGAGCGTGGGAACGAGTTAAGGTTGTTGCAGAAATGAATATGGAAGTTGTAGGCTTAGATTATAGTAAATTGAACCTAGGTCAACTAGATCAACTTGTTGGATATCGTAATCAGTTTAGTCATGGGCAGTTTACTGATGATATAGGCTACAGAAAGTTCTCATCTCTAGTTAGATATACTCAAGAACTAATAGAAGAATTGTCAAGAGAAGTGCAGCAATGGATGGAGAAACTGGTTTCTGATCTAGAAGGTGATAAACATCATTACTGGGCTCCATTTAAATGCAAAAGCTACTCCATTTCGCACGTTAGTTTCAATTTTACTTGATAGAGAGTGGCTGATATTTATGTTATTCTCGTTCCCACGCTCCTGCGTGGGAATGCATATCTAGCTCTTGCTATCATTCAAACGCAAACAGCAACATACCCATTATAACATAATGCTGCCTAGGGCATTGAACTGGCTGTTCGCTACAGATATTGACGCTGTCCGCTAGTGTAAGAACAGAGGTCAAGTACAGTTCAGTGATCTTGTGGCCAACTCTGACTATGATTCAAATTCATATACATTCCCACGCAGGAGCGTGGGAACGAGTTATAAAGGATGACGAATTCCTTTTGTTGTGGAGAGGTCATGGTATTCCTCCTGTTCATTGGCCACTTGCAGAGCAGGAAGAAAAATAGGCGATAATTCGGCATTCTGCCGCATAGCGTCTTCGTTCAACAAGTTAGGTTGGGACGCGCACACTACTTGCGTCCCATATTAAAGCATTATATTGAGTCGATATCGGATAGTTGGATGAGTTGTGAATATAAAATCAGGCACATACGAGAAGGATTAGAACCTACCGTGATTGTAATTAATGGTTTTTTATCAGAGTCTGAAGAAGATATTAAGGATTGGCTCTCTGTAGTTGATGAACTTTATCCATTTCAGCGAGTGCTTCATTTAGATTGGCCCAGCGGTAATTTTAAAAAAATGTTTGGGTTTAGCAATGATCCAACAATTGAATTTAAAATATTATCATCCAATGTATCTATTTTAATAGCTGGAAGTGCCGTGCTAACTAGTATAGGTTCTGATTGGAGTAAGGCAATACGCCGAGCTGAATATGCGGGCATATGGCTAGCTCATTATATCAATAACCAAGAATCCAATCAGTTTATTTTAATGGGGCACTCGCTAGGGGCAAGTGTGTCGTTTAATGCATTATCTAATTTGGAAAGAAAGAATAGCATTCACTCAATATATTTGTTTGGCGGTGCCATGTCAAATACTGAAAAATGGACTGAGACATGTACGAGCCATCCAGAGTCAATGATTATAAATTGTTATTCAACTAATGATTGGGTTTTAAAGTTTCTTTATAAAATAGGAACTCTTTTCAGTAATATACCAATTGGATCAAAGCCTATACCGAAGAATGCTAATAATCTAATTTACAATGTTGACTTGTCAAATGTTGTGGATGGGCATACTTCTTATAAGAAGAAGGAAGTCGGGGTATGCATCAAAGAAAGAGTGGAGTTAACCACAAATAATGGACATGAAATTATTAATTGTTTTGACATAAGTCTTTTTTCAATATTTAAAAAAGTATTGAGGGAAGTGATAAGATAGATTTGGCTAGACTATTCTGGCTTTTTCTCGTTCCCACGCTCCTGCGTGGGAATGTATATCTAGCTCTTGCTATCATTCAAACACAAACAGCACCATACCCAGTATAACATTATGCTGCCCAGGGCATTGATCTGGCTTGTTCGCTAAAGGTATTGACGCTGTCCGCTATTGTTAGAACAGCGATCAAGTGTAGTTCGGTGATCTTGTGGCCAACACTGACTATGCTTCAAATTCATATACATTCCCACGCAGGAGCGTGGGATCGTGTTATGGAGAATGACTTTTCCGTGGTCATTCACCGCGTGAGAGAAAAGTGGTACTTGGAGAGATCAACGCCACAAAAGAATTGAGTAGACATGGTTACCTCCGGTATTAAAGACCGCACCTAAGTGTGTGGCAGATCTTAATGAGGGGGAGTCCATGTCATTCGTTATGTTCTCGGAGGTTTATGGAAAATTTCAAAATTAGCAGAATCCATACAAAGTCAGGTATTTTCAGGCTAACTGGAGTCATCAACGATGAAATTGATCTTAAAAGTATTAGATATATTTCTGCCGAATACATGGGAACTGACGGTTGGTGCGAACTCGATTTACAGTCAGAACATACTCAAAGCTTGTTACGAAGCATTCAAATTGAAGTGTTACAGCATCTAAGTTGAGGAAGTTTGTCTCATCTAGTAGACGTAGTTTTTAAACGGTCAGGAGCCTCAATTAGCTACAAACATAGCAAAGGTATCAAGATGACACTAGACTTACTCCGCTTAGCCAGACAAGAATACAAACTCTTTACCTTCACGACATAACAGAAAGTTACTCAGCTTACACAAACAAGGATGCGCTTTGATCACCATTAGAAAAGCCAACCAAAACGATGCGCAGGCTATTTTTGATTTAAGAAACCGAGCTATTTTAGCTAAGTGTTCGGCACACTATACGGAAGAGCAGCTTTCACTTTGGGCGCAGGGTAGCGTGTCTGAGCGTTTTATTACCGACGTGGTTGATACGTTTTACGTCTCTGAAATAGACGGGCAGGTTATCGGTAGCGGTAAGCTCAACACACAAACTGGTGTGGTTGATGCCATCTTCGTAGAGCCAGATTACAGTGGCAGGGGCGCGGCGAAAAAGATGCTTCAGTTTTTAGAGCACCTAGCGAAAGAACAGGGCTTGCGATTGCTAACGCTCGAATCCACGCTGAATGCAGCGCCTTTTTATCGCGCATGCGGCTTTGTGGGCGATGAGATATCAACGTATCACGCCCCAAAAGGGATCCGTTTAGATTGCGTGCCGATGGAAAAACCACTCTAAACACAGTATCGATAACAAGGAGCAAGGATGACTGACGTTTTATCACTCGTATCAATAGGGTTCGCATTTTTTGTTGTTGCGGTCTCCCCGGGGCCGGCGAACATCTCCAATGCAACCGTCGCCATGAGTAAGGGGCGAAAAGTCAGCCTTGTTTACGGCCCAGGGTTATCCATTGGGCTGCTGTTTTGGGGCATTGTCGCCGCCAGTGGCTTGGGGGTGGTGCTGCAAGGGTCGGTATAACCAAGAAGTGGGATACCGAAAGTGGTTTGTTCGTGGCGTGGTTTTAAATTCCTCCAATCCTAAAACCGTGGTGGCATGGATGGCGGCTTTGTCGGTTGGAATGGGCTCAAGCAGTGATGGGCTGTTTCTTGTCGCTGCGGTGCTGACTTGTATGCTGGTCGGCTTTTTGGTGAATAGGTTGTACTCCCTGTTGTTTTCAATCAACGGCGTGATGAACGTCTACCTGAAGGTGTCGCATTGGGTCGAGCGAGTAGTGTCTGGGATCTTTGCACTGGCAGGATTAGGATTGCTGCGCTCTGCTTTTAGTCGCAATCCTGCGTGAGGCTTTACCTCAACCTAACTTGAGGTGTTAATCTGGTGCCATTCACATAAGGAGTCGACGATGACATCAGCACCCATGATTGAAGAGTATTTACATCGCCTCGCGTTGAGTGAGGCGAAGGGCGTGGTACTGGTCACTGAGCTTATTGAAAAGCACTTGGCGCGGTATGCGTTTTCTAGCCTTAATGTCTTGGCAGGGCAGTCGCTTTCTTTACAGACGGATGCTTTGTTTGAACGGTTGGTGGTGAACCAACAAGGCGGCTATTGCTTTGAGCACAATAAAATTGCCTATCTTGCCCTGAAACATTTGGGGTTTGATGTGCGCAGTGTGCTGGCGCGGGTGATGCTTAATGGTAAATCCACCAATCCCCGCACTCACCGTATGAATGTGCTTGAGCTCGATGGTGAAACCTATTTAGTTGATGTGGGTTTTGGCAATAAAACCCCGCGCGGGTTACTCAATATCAATCAGCGCACCTGCACCATCGGGCACGATACCTATCAGATCACGCGCAATGGCGATGTAGTGACGGTGGTATTACACGAGCCCGAGCAACCGCCATTAACACTGTACGAGGTTGAGCTTTATGGTGTGGTAGAAGCCGACTTTGAAGTGGCGCATTTCTATTCTCATCAACACTCCGATGCGGTTTTCGTCAATAACCTTGTGGTGTCGTTGATCACCGCTTCACATCGCTATTTGATCCGTAATCAGCAGTTTTTGGTCTGGGATGCGGCAGGGCACCTTATTACCGATAAAAGCATCGATAGCGTCGAGGCATTAACCCAGTTGGTTCATGAGGTGTTTTTATTGCAACCGCCGAAAGCGGTGTTGGAAACCGCATTTGCACAGGTAGCGGCCAACGCGGCGGCTTGAGTGAGCGGATATTAACGACTACGTTCGTCTTGACGTACGTACTCGATGTCGTACAATTGTTTAAAAGTTAATCACCGGAGAGGCGCTATGACGGGGATCACTGCCACTGAAGCGCGTAGCAAATTGTATCGGCTCATTGATGAAACCGCCGAATCACATCAGCCCATTGTTATTGCGGGCAAACGTAACAAAGCGGTGCTGATTTCAGAAGAAGATTGGTCAGCAATTCAGGAAACACTCTATTTGCTTTCTGTACCAGGGATGCGTGAGTCAATTCGCGAAGGCATCGCCACGCCGACGGATGAATGCGATGAGGCGTTGGACTGGTGACATGGAAGTTGGTTTACACCAAACAAGCCCAGAAAGACGCAAAAAAGCTGGCTTCCAGTGGCCTCAAACCAAAAGCGCAAGAACTGTTAGCACTGATTGAAGACGATCCCCACCGTAAACCTCCTCCGTTTGAAAAGCTTGTCGGTGATCTCACTGGTGCCTATTCACGCCGTATTAATATTCAACATCGCTTGGTCTATCAAGTCCTCGAGGATGAACAAGTGGTGAAAGTGCTCAGGCTTTGGAGCCATTATGAATAGTGGCTAATTCGAATTGCCTTTTCTCATTTTTATTAAGGAACAAACTGTGAAATCTATCTTCTTTTTTAATTCGATGTTGACGCCAAAACTGGTCACCGGACTGTATTGGCTGTTGTTGCTGATTGCGTTGTTCTCTGGGCTGGGCACTATGCTTGGTAGCTACGGCGGGATGCGGCTGGAAAACGTTGCTATTGGCCTGTTTACCATTGTTGCCGGTGCAGTAGGGGCAAGGATTTGGTGTGAGTTGATGATTGTGATTTTTAAAATTAACGAAAATCTACAAAGCTTGAAAGATGCGAAAGATAATTAATTTGATAAGATAAACAAAGGTTTTTTGAATTTTTACTCGCGAGGTGTGATGTGCGTTATCCCTTTATTGTGTTATTTGGAGTACTTTTAGGTGGGCCAGTAGGTTTTGTTTTGGCAGTGTTCCTTTGTTATTTTCTAATGTCTAATAAAGGTATGGTCAGGAAAATCAATAGTAAAAGCTATAAGGATAAAAGATTATCGTGGGAGGCTTATGAGACAAAAAAGCCACCATATAAAAACCTGATTGATCTAGGTGAATAGAAGAGTAGATTTATTATGAATTTTCATGAGCTTAACTGCCTTAGTTCAGCACGTAATTTTTCGCCAATGGGCCATGAAATAGCCGGTGACGAAGCAGAAAGATTAATATCAAAACAGATAAAATCAGCAGCAAACGGATTGTCTTTTATCTATAATGGTAAACGCGTACCAAGATCAGACAGCACTGGCCGCTATGAAATTGATATCATCCTTCTTACTAGGCAACACTTATATGTTCTCGAAGTTAAAAATTATAGTGGCTCTCTATCAAAGGTGGGCTCTAATTGGGTTCAGACTCGCAGAAATGGTGAGCAAGTTGAACATGAGGATAATTTACACAAGAATCAACTGAAACTCGAGGCCCTGAATTATTATTTAAAAGACTTTAAAATACCCGATGGATACATTCAGCAACGAGTGCTTTTTTATAAAGATTTAATGCTATCTCCAGAGATATCTAGAGACTCACGTGTGGTTACTCATGAGCAGATAAAATCATTTATACCTAAGGTATCTATATTCAAACGAGTTGAAGATCAGTTTTTCGCTGCCTTAATTCACTTTTTGGTGAGTGAAGAGGAAAAACAGTCAGCCCGGGAGTCTGTAATGACAAAGCGTATTAACTCAGAGGTTTGCAGAAATATTGGAGATAAGATAGGGATACTTAGAACCTGGGATGAAATCTGTCTAAAAGGTGGGCGCATCATCCGTGGTGATGCATATTCTTTATACATCGAAGGAAAGGAATACGAGCTAAGGAATTTAGAGGCTAGTACCGGATTTTCCTGCAAGTGGACGCGGAATAAGCTTTTTGGTTTTATTAAATCTCTAAGAGGAAAGCCATTAGGGTTTGTTACTTCTAAGCATAGAAAACACGAGCTAACCCCATCGAAAGATAAAATAAAAATTCATAGGGTAGGAAGGCCCAACCCTGAATATATATACTTGCGTGAAGTTGAATGGTTTTGTAAAGGGTGATGTGTTTTATCGATTAGAGAGCCTAAAGTGTGAGGTTGGTCGTTTTTTTGAGTCTTCTCCAAAGAAGACCTCTACCGTAAACCTCCATCATTTGAAAAGCTCGCCAGTGATCAATGGTGCCTATTCACGCCGTATTAATGTTCAACACCGCTTGGTCTATCAAGTCCTCGAGAATGAACAAGTGGTGAAAGTGCTCAGGCTCTGGATCCATTATGAACAGTAACTGGCACAGGCATTTATTGGCTGCTCTTGTTGATTGCGTTGTTCTTTGAACTGGGCACCATGTTTGGCGCGCGAAAATGATCCGTCTTTCCCACCAGAAGCTGACGGTATGCACTACGCTAAACGTACAACGTACTAAAATTCAAAGAGAAAGCCTTATCTAGCTGGCAATAGTGAGCGAGTAGCCGTATTTATTGTACACCGTTGAGCGAATGAGCAAGGAATGGATATGTCTGTTTTAGATAAAGTTTTATATGTCGAGGATGACCCTGATATACGCGAAATTGCTACCTTAGCACTCGAGGACGTGGGAGGACTCACACTCAAAACCTGTGAGTCAGGAGAACGAGCCTTGCAGGAAGTCGAAGAGTTTAAGCCGCAGCTCATACTACTCGACGTCATGATGCCGAATATGGATGGACCCGAAACTCTCACTGCGATGCGGGAACGAGGATTTGTTGATGACTCGGTACCTGTTCTTTTTATGACTGCGAAAGTTCATCCAGAAGAAGTGGCCCGCTATAAAGCGTTAGGAGTGAGTCAGGTTATCTCTAAGCCTTTTGACCCTATGACATTAGCTGACGAAATTAAGGCATTTTGGGACGAATTCAATGGACGATAATCAAAAGAACAATGACACCGAAAAGCACCTTGAGAAGCTAAAGGAAGCGTATACCAAACGGCTGACCTCAGAGTTTAAACGGCTTCATGCTATCAATGATAAGTTGTTATCAGGCAATGATGATCATGAAACGTTAAAAGCGTTGCATGCTGGATTGCACACCATTGCAGGCGCGGCAGGAACATTTGGCTTTCCTAGTCTCGGTGAGGCCGCTCGTCATTTCGAGAGGCAGGTTGCCAACCGCTTATCTCAAGCTGAACAGCAAGCCAGTTTGCCGAATGATTGGATCAAAGCGCTGGAGTCAGCGCATAACAAAGATAGCCTATCAGCAAATCTGAGCACCACAACAATCCAGCAACTGGTCATGGAAGGGGCGCCTGTTATCGGCTTGGTCGAGCGCGATAGTATTTTAGCGCAATATGCCCAATCCCAGTTCGCTCGTTTTGGTTTTCAGGTGCATTGGGTCAAAGATGCGAACGAACTAAACCAATTAACCAGCCACGCACTGAACTTAATGCTGGTGGACCATCATGCCATTCAGAATGACGCGTCTGATACCAATTTAGCGGATTTATGGAAAATCAAGCTGCGGGACTTCCAATGCCCAGTCTTTTTCATGGGCGCTGAGGAAAGTTATAAAGCCAGGTTGCAAGCATTGCGTGCAGGAGGCTCTGGCTATTATACAAAGCCTTTGGACATGGCTACGCTCGCGTCGAAGTTTGCGCATATCCTCGGGCACAGTGATACAGAACCTGGGCGGGTTATGATTATTGATCAAGACGCCGCTTTAGTCTCGCAATGCCAATCTGTTTTAGAAAACGCAAACATGAGCATCGAGGTAGTACCTAATCCCGAACACATTTTTGAATGTATCAGCGAGTTCAACCCTGAAGTCATTCTCATTGGTGTCTGGTTATCTCATGTCACTGGTGCGGAATTGGCCACTTTGCTGGCGCAGACAGAACACTGGGCGCACCTTCCGATTATTTTCCTTTCTCGTGACCCTAATGCAGATTTGCGTCGCCAATCATTGTTGCTAGATGGCGATGCCGTTCTTGAGATACCGGTGGACACGGACCTTTTGGTGCGCCTGTGTCAAAGCAGAATACAGCGATTTCGAGCGTTTAACCGCACGCAACATCAAGATGGGCTTACCGGCTTACTGAAACACGCGAGCATCAAAGACGCGTTGCAAAAGCAATGGCAATTGGCACAGCGCCGGTCACAAGTTTTTAGCGTAGTGATGTTAGATATCGATCATTTTAAAGGCGTCAACGACACCTACGGTCATGCTATTGGCGATCAAGTGATTGCGGCAATTGGCACGCTGGTACGTCAGCACTTTAGAAATACGGATAAGCTTGGCCGTTACGGCGGAGAAGAATTTGCACTCGTATTACCCGATTGCGATATGCACCAAGCTGAGAAACTAGTGAATCAGTTACGCGAAGACTTTGCAGCGGTCAAGTTTAAAGCAAATGATACACCTTTTTCCTGCACGCTTTCCGCCGGTATTGCCGACAATCAGCGTTTTCCCGCAGAAACAGGTGAATCCCTATTAGCGCTCGCTGATCAAGCCTTATATCGCGCCAAACATGATGGTCGAAATTGTGTGGTACAAGCAGTCATTACTTCTTAACCGCGAATACACGGGAGCTTTTGTATGCGAACGCCACCTATCCCTGATAACGAAACCGAGCGTCAACAGGCACTAGACGAAACGGAGCTGCTTAATGGTAGTGCCGACCCTCGCTTTGATCGCATTACTCGCTTATGCCTTGACTTGTTTTCTGTGCCTATCACGCTGGTGTCACTGATCGATCGTGAGCGACAATACTTTAAGTCTCGTCAGGGGTTAGATGCCTTTGAAACCTCAAGGGATATCTCTTTTTGTGGGCACGCCATTATGGGCAGTGAACCATTGATTATTGAAAACGTGCTAGACGATATGCGTTTTTGTGACAATCCACTTGTCTGTGGGGCGCCAGATATTCGGTTTTATGCGGGTATGCCGATTCACAGCAGCGAGGGTTATCGACTGGGCACGCTATGCCTAATTGATAACCAACCAAGGCAGTTTAGTGAAGAAAACGTGGCGCAACTAAAGAACCTTGCTGGCATGGTGGAGGATCTGATTTGGAGCGATACCTATCAGCGGCGTGAGTCAACAGCGTTGCAGCAACAACTGCAGGCTAGCCACGATGAAATGGCATCGCTGATTAATAACATACCAGGTATCACGTTTCGTTGTTTGCCAGATAAAAGCTGGACCATGCTTTACATCAGTAACCAAGTTGACACCATCAGTGGTTATGCCGCGGACGATCTGATAAACAATAAACGTGTTTGTTATGCAGATCTCATTCATCCTGATGATGTTTCATTGGTTGATGACGCTGTTACTAACGCCATGGCTAATAATGAAGGATGGCATATTGAGTACCGTGTTCGGCATCGTACGCTGGGTTTTCGCTGGGTAGAAGAACGAGGTAAATGTATAGACACAGACCCTAGGCATCCACAGGTGCTTGAAGGGTTTATTATCGATATTACTCGAGAGCGCAATGCCCTGACGCAGCTGGAGCGGCATCATCAGGCGTTAGCGGTGCTGACTGACATTGCCTTTTCAAGCCATAGTAGCTTGGATGATAGAATTAATCATGCTTTGGAAGAAGCCAAGCAGTATTTGCGGGCTGAACTGGCGATTGTCAGTGAAACCAAAGACGATGTGTATATAGTTAACTGGATAGTCGGACCTCCAGACTCGGTCATTGATGCAGGACAGCAGTTTGCGTTAAAAGATACGTGGTGCCAGCTGCTCATGTCAGAAAATTCCCGTACCTCTGTGACGGAACAGTTTATCGCTGACACCTGCCGTCCGGAATTCTACCAACACCCGTGCTATAAAGCGGCACCGCTAGGCAGTTATGCAGGTGTGGTTATTTATGTCTATGGTCGCCCTTGGGGCACATTGAACGTGTCGTCTTCTCGTGCGCGTTCGGAAGATTACAATGATGGTGAAAAGCTGTTTCTGCGTCTATTGGGCAACTGGTTATCTGATGTACTGACCCAAAATCTGAGCCAGCAACGGCTGACCAAGTTAGCGGCATTGCTACCGGGAACGCTGTACCAATTCCGTCGCTTTCCCGATGGACGGATGATTTTTCCCTATAGCTCCCCTCAAATAGAATCTTTGTACGGCATTACACCAGAGCAGGCCGCTGAAGACGCCACGCCCGCGTTTGAACGTATCCATCCTGGTGATATCGAGGCTATCCAGCAATCCATTGAGCATTCGGCAGACACGTTAGAATATTGGCAAGCGACCTACCAGAGTGATTGTCCAGGAAAGGGGTACCGTTGGATTTCGGGTGAGGCGCAGCCAGAAAAAATGATTGACGGCAGTGTCTTGTGGCATGGTTATTTGCAGGATGTTCACGAACAGCATCAGGCGCGTTTAGCTTTGGAGCAGAGCGAGGCGAGATTGCGTAGCTTGTTTGACTTTTCCCCTATTGGTATCGCTTTGAACGATTTTGCCACCGGACAGTTTCTTGATCTCAATGATGCTTTGATTGCCCCCACGGGTTACACCCGCGAAGAATTCGTTTCCCTCAGTTATTGGGATGTCACGCCTAAAGAATATGAGCCAGAGGAGCAAAAAGCACTGGCAAGTATGCAGAGTACAGGTCGCTACGGGCCCTTTGAAAAAGAGTACATCCGTAAAGATGGCAGTCGTTATCCAGTGCGTCTACAAGGCATGCTGAGCACAGAGTTGGACGGAAGAAAGGTGATCTGGTCGCTTGTCGAAGACATTACTGAGCGTAAAAAACTCGACAAAATGAAAGATGAATTTATTGCCACCGTCAGCCATGAACTGCGCACACCATTAACGTCGATCAAAGGCGCGTTAGGGCTATTGAATGGCGGTGCAACTGGAGATTTACCGCCGAAGGCGAATCAGCTATTGCATACGGCTGAACGGAATGCAACACGTTTAAGCCTACTGATAAACGATTTGTTAGATATGGAAAAGCTTGTCGCAGGAAAAATGCTCATTCAATTAAAAAAACAAGAGCTTGGCCCGCTACTAAATGACGCGATAGAGTCTGTTAAATCCTATCAGCACCAAAACCAGATACGAATTCACACCCCAAATCACTGGCCGACGGTGATGGTCAATGTTGACGGAGCAAGATTGATTCAAGCATTAACCAATTTACTGTCCAATGCGATCAAATTCTCCCCTGAAGAAGGGCAGGTGGACGTATCTGTTACAAAAAGCCGTAAAGGCGTTGAAATTAGCATCCGAGATTACGGATCCGGCGTGGACAAGGAATTTCAAAACCGACTGTTCCAACGTTTTAGTCAGGCTGACAGCAGTGATAATCGAAAGTTACCTGGTACAGGGCTAGGGCTGGCTATTACTCGGGAAATCTGCCAACAGATGGGTGGCGATGTGGGTTACCGCGATGCTGAGGGTGGTGGGGCGTTGTTTTTTATTCAGTTGCAGGTTGAAAAATGAGCGTATTAGCTAAACAGACAATGGCAACGCTGTTATTAGCTGTTGTTGCCTTTGCCGGCAACATGATCAGTTTGCCGCTGTTCTTTGGCGTGCATTTTATCTTTGGCTCGGTGGCTGTGATGCTAGCCGTAAATTTACTCGGGCTATGGCCAGCGGTGTTAGTGGCGCTAGCTGGCGGTTCCTACACCTGGATACTTTGGGGCCACCCTTATGCGATAGTAATACTGGCACTGGAAGCGTTTGCGGTCAGTGTATTATATCGCCGCGGCGTAAAAAACTTGGTACTCGCGGATCTCGCTTTTTGGGTAGTGGTGAGTCCGATAGTGCTGATGCCACTCGACGTCATAGTCATCGGGATGGAGGCCAGTTCCGCTATCATGATTGCTCTGAAGCAAGCGTTGAACGGCGTATTCAACGCGCTTATTGCAGGGCTATTGGTGAAACTGCTGATTTGGTATTTCCAGAATGGCACTATCAATTGGTTACCGGCAAAGGTGCGGCTCCAGGAGCTGCTTTTTGATGCCCTGTTGTGCCTGACCCTTATCGCGGGGATGGCACCCATCATTATCAACAACCAAAATAATATAATAAACAACGAGCAAAGGCTCGCTGGCGAACTTAAGTTAGTTGCTGAAGACGCTGTAGCGCGACTCCAACAACAACCTGATCGTTCGTTCGAAAGCCAAAAAGAGGCTTTATCAAGGTCACTGTCTCAAGGTGCGTCTGGTATGGCGATATTAAACCTTAACGGGACACCGACAGTGCAGGTAGGTGATTTGCACTCTGTTTTACCAGGCGAAATTCAGTCGCTGACCAGTGCCGATAACCTGTCTATTTGGTTGCCCAAATCCGGGACTAATTTAGTTAACCGTTGGAAAGCGGGTTTATATCGATATCAATTACCTATAGCAGACCAGCCAAATACAAACACATTGCTTATAGAGCGGCCTGCTGCGCCACTGATAAACGAGATTGAAAAATCCCGAAATCAGAGCTTTATGGTGCTATCGGGTATTTCTTTTTTGAGTATACTTGCCGCTTTTTTACTGAGCCGTATCCTGATTCAGCCTCTATCTAGGCTGGATAAAGCAAGTCGCCACCTACCGGAGAAAATACGCTATCAAGCGAGTGTTGTCCTGCCTCAAAGCCGAGTGGCGGAATATGCTGTCTTGTCGACATCGCTGCAAGATATGAGCCATGCGCTTAGCGATAACTTCCGTAAATTGGAGAAAGCTGAGGAGAATTTGACGGAGGAAGTACAAAATCGCACCCAAGAACTGGCGAGAACCTCTGATCTATTAAGCAATATATTGGCTGCTTCGACTGAGATTGCGATTATCGCCACCGATAAGAGAGGACTGATTACCTTATTCAACACGGGTGCTGAAAGACTGCTTGGTTACCAGTCCTCAGAAGTGGTCGATAAAGTTAGCCCTGCACTGTTCCATGTGACTGAAGAAGTGGAAGAAAGGGCGCAGACGTTAACAGACCAGTTGAATCGCCCGATAAAGGGGTTCGATACCTTCGTGGCGATTCCGACGTTAGAGGGGGCAGAAACATGTGAATGGTGTTACATCCACAAACAAGGCCATTATATTCCCGTTACGTTGACAGTGACGGCGATATACGACGATCGTCAAACGATTACCGGCTTCCTCGGTATTGCTCAAGATATAACCGAACGTAAACGCCATGAGCAAATGAAGAATGAGTTCATCTCTACGGTCAGTCATGAGTTACGCACGCCACTCACCTCGGTGTCCGGGGCATTGAGTTTGGTGCGAAGTGGACGCCTGGGTGAGATTCCTGATAAAGCCCAAAAAATACTCGACACCGCACATCGTAATAGCGAGCGGTTAACCTTGCTGATCAACGATTTACTCGATATCGAAAAAATAGCGGCCGGCCAGTTGTATTTTGATATGCACGTTCAACCTATTGATTCCATCCTTGAGCAATGTTTAGAAGAAAATAAAGCATACGGTGCAGAGCGACAAGTCGACATTATCTTGAACAGTGAAACGGCGGATGTCGAGGTTCGGGTAGACAAACAAAGGCTGAAGCAAGTCATGGCTAACCTGATATCCAATGCGATCAAGTTCTCGCCTGATGGAGCCTCGGTCGTCATCGATTCCACAGTGAATGAAAAGCAAGTTATCGTCAGTGTCACTGACCAAGGTTGTGGGATTGCTGAAGACTTCCGACCCAAGCTGTTTGAGAAGTTCGCACAAGCTGACAGTACGGATACTCGTCAAAAAGGCGGTACGGGGTTGGGCTTAGCGATTACTCGTGAACTCATTGAGAATATGAGCGGAACGATCAACGTTGAATCAACAGAAGGCAAAGGGTCACGTTTTTACTTTCAGCTGCCTTTGTATGAAACGGCGAACATGAAACCGACTGTACAGGATAGGCTGACTGACTCGAGTGTTGGTGATAAGCCAGATCCAGATATGGATGCTTTTTATAATATCCTGGTGGTAGAGGATGATCCTGACGTCGCTAGCCTGTTAAGAATCATGCTGGAAGACTCGGGATATCGGGTTGAGATCAGTCACGATGGCATAACAGCTTTAAGCGCATTAGAAGCAAAGCATTATGATTTAATCAGTCTCGATTTAATGCTGCCCGATATTGATGGGCTCGATATTATTCGTCGTATAAGACAGCATGCTGAAACGGCTGATATTCCCATCGTCGTGGTGTCTGCAAAAATGGAGGAGGGGCGTCTAGCGCTCAATGGTGACGTTGAAAATATTGAATGGTTAGCTAAACCCATCGAGCACAAACACCTTATCAGCTTGATACAACAACAGTTGCTTAACGCGACACATGCGACTATTTTGCATGTTGAAGATGATATGGATTTACATCGAATCGTTCATGCGATGGTCAGTGATTATATGACCGTCGATCACGCGCTCACACTAGACCAAGCTCAATCGTTGATATCGCAACATACGTATGATGCGATCTTATTGGATATTGGTTTACCCGACGGTGTTGGTTGGAACTTAATCCCGCAGATAAAAAAGATACAGCCGACCGCGTCGATCATTGTACTGACGGGAGAAGAGGTAGGCGCTGACCGTTATGATATCGTTCACGATGTATTACTGAAAAGACGACTGACAACGGGCAAGTTAGTTGATGTCATCGGCAAGCGAGTTAAGCGTAAGCGGTTAAGTTCAAGCAATGAACCAGTACGCTGAACGATGGTTTGTAAACGTGACTGAAACACATAACGTGCGCAATCATTAATGTGTACGACGAAGTTTGATAACAAGGCTATCATCAAAAAAACCAGCCAATGAGCTGGTTTTTTTAAATCGGTCACTCGGCAGATTAGTCTTGGAAAAGGCCGAGGTTTTCTTTGGCGTAGGCTTCAAACTCGGTAAAGCCGCCAACGTGCTCTTGGTCAACAAAGATTTGTGGCACGGTTTCAACCGGTTTGCCGACGGTTTTTTCTAGATCGGCTTTGCTGATGCCTTCTGCGTGGATATCAACATAACGGTAGTTGAAATCGTCACGGTTTGTTTTTAGCTCTTCCGCGAGGTCTTTAGCGCGAACACAGAATGGGCAGCCGGGGCGACCAAAAATCACGACGAACATATTCATCTCCTTTAGCGTTAATGGTCTTACTATGCCTGATGGGCGCGCGTTAGAAAAGATGAATTTCCCTCTCGCACCAATAGGAAAAACCGATGATAAGCGTCAAGGCGTGCCAGTGCGTGGGGTCACGTGCTTGTGGGGTGAGTGGGACATAAAGCGCCAGAGCAGGGTGATTGCTTCGCTGAGTATAAAGGTGTAAAACCATCAAGTCCCGCTTTTACGGCTCAACGTCAAATAAGGAAGCACAATGAATCCAACGATTGAGACACTTCTTTCTCACCGCTCTATTCGCAAATTTACTCAAGATGCCATTTCTCCCGAGCAATTAACCCAGATTATTGATGCGGCACGCGCGGTATCCAGCTCAAGTTTCTTGCAGTGCACCAGCATTATTCGTGTGACGGACAAAGAAAAACGACGCTTATTGGCAGAATACGCGGGCAACCAAGCGTATGTGGCCGATTGTGCCGAGTTCTTAGTGTGGTGTGCGGACTTCCATCGTCACGAGCAAATCAACCCTAATGCCAAATTGGGCTTTACCGAGCAGACGCTTATCGGTGCGATTGATGGCGCGATTATGGCGCAAAATGCGATGGTGGCAGCGGAATCGATGGGCCTTGGCGGCGTGTATATCGGTGGCTTACGCAATCAGCCGGAAAAGGTGGCCGAGTTGTTGGCGATGCCGAATCACGTGATGCCTTTGTTTGGTATGTGCTTGGGTGTGCCGGCGCAAGACCCCGAAACCAAGCCTAAATTACCTGCACAGCTTTTGGTGCACGAAAACAGCTATCAAGCCATCGATGAGGCGGCGCTAAGCGACTATGACAACCAAGTGCGCGAGTATTATCAAACGCGCACGGGCGGCAATAAAGACATGAGTTGGAGCGAGCAGATCTCCGCCACGCTAGAAAAAGAAGCGCGTCCGTTTATGAAAGACTTTCTGCACAGCAAAGGGTTTAGCATCCGTTAAGAGAGCGCCTAAACGTGATGGATAAAAAAGCAGCGTTTTGCTGCTTTTTTATTATTTATCGCCTCATTTTGTCCAGTTTGCTATCTGATTTGATGGATTTATTGTCTAATCCTGCCTCTAAGCGCTAAAACCTATTTACATCTGTCCTGTAAACCGTAATATTGCCGCGTTTTTGCGCGTGATAATCACTTTTATCTGACACTATCCGCGCTCATTTTCAACATTAAATTGTTTTTATACGAAGTAGGGCTCTGATGGAAAACAAACTGGCAAATCCTGCCCCTTTGGGGTTGATGGGTTTCGGAATGACCACGGTATTATTGAACATTCATAATGCGGGTTTTTTCCCTATCGATAGCATGATCTTGGCGATGGGCATTTTTTATGGTGGCTTGGCGCAAGTGATTGTCGGCATCATGGAATTCAAAAAGGGCAATACCTTTGGTACCACGGCATTCACCTCTTATGGCCTGTTTTGGCTGACGCTAGTAGGGCTAATCGTCATGCCAGAAATGGGGATTGCTCAACCGAGCCCAGCGGGCTTTATGGGTTGGTACTTGGTGATGTGGGGTGTGTTTACCGGCTTTATGTACATCGGTTCACGCCGTTACTGCCTGGCTAAGCAGTTTGTCTTTGCTAGCTTGACCGTACTTTTCTTCTTGCTGGCAGCGCGCGATTTTACCGGCAGTGCACTGATTGGCACCATTGCAGGCTTTGAGGGCATTGTGTGTGGCTTGAGTGCGATTTACTTCGCGATGGCGCAGGTGCTTAACGAAGAGTACGGCCGTACTGTGTTGCCCGTTGGTGAGCAAAAAGCAGCGCTAGCGCCGCAAACGGCGTAAACGCCTGACACTAAACGCCTAGTACATTGTTGAGATCTAAAAAAGCTCGGCCATCAGAGGCCGAGCTTTTTTTATCCGCGATTAAGCCTGACAGTGAAGGATTAACACATCACTTTCACGGCCAACCCACCTTGTGAGGTTTCGCGGTATTTGGCGTTCATGTCTTTGCCGGTTTCCATCATGGTTTCAATCACTTTATCCAGTGATACACGCGGCTCGGACGAACGCTGAAGTGCCATGCGTGAGGCATTAATGGATTTCACCGCCGCAATGCCGTTGCGCTCAATGCAAGGCACCTGTACTTGCCCGGCAACCGGGTCACAAGTGAGGCCTAAGTTGTGCTCCATAGCGATTTCGGCCGCCATACAAACTTGGTGCGGGCTACCGCCCATCAGCTCAGCGAGGCCAGCGGCGGCCATAGAGCAGGCGACGCCCACTTCGCCTTGGCAACCGACTTCGGCACCTGAGATAGAGGCGTTTTGCTTGTACAAACCACCAATCGCGCCGGAGGCGGCAAAAAACCGGGTGTAGATTGACTTATCAACCGGCTCGATAAATTTGTCGTAGTAGGCCAGCACTGCAGGAATAATGCCACATGCGCCATTGGTGGGCGCGGTCACCACGCGGCCACCGGCAGCGTTTTCTTCGTTAACGGCAAAGGCAAACATGTTCACCCAATCGACCACGGCCATGGGATCAATGTTATATTTTTCGCTGGTTTTTAGTTGATGACGTAAGGCGGCAGCACGGCGCGGCACACGCAGCGGGCCGGGTAACACGCCTTCGTTTTCCATCCCGCGCGCCATACACGCCTGCATGGTTTTCCAAATGTCAGCGAAGTAGGTATCAATCTCGTCCTGGCTGTGCATGCTGCGCATGTTAGCCATCACCAAGCCGCTGATCGAAAAACCGGTTTCTTGGGTGAGTGCCAGTAGGCCGTCAGCGCTATTGAAGTCGTAAGGGACTTGCACCGCTTGCATGGCAGGCTGACCAAATTCGGCTTCTTCAACAATAAAGCCACCGCCAATCGAGTAATAGGTTTTACTCAGTACACACTCATCGCCTTGCCAGGCATGGATTTGCATGCCGTTCTCGTGCAGTGAGAGGTTAGAGGTATGAAAGTTCATCCCTCCATCACGCGGGAAGGCGACGGCGTGCTGTTGCTCACCCAGTGGCAATTGCTCTGTCTCTTCTACCCGCTTAATAAAGCGGGGAATCGAATCGATATCAACGGTTTCAGGGCTGTTGCCTGCTAAGCCCATAATCGTGGCGATGTCGGTGTGATGGCCTTTACCGGTGAGTGACAATGAGCCGTATACGTCAACCGTGACGCGATCGACGTCGGTTAAACGCTGACTGGCGGTGAGCTCATCAACAAAGCACTTGCCCGCTTTCATTGGGCCAACCGTATGAGAACTGGATGGGCCAACGCCAATCTTAAAAATGTCAAAAACACTGATCATGTGTCTACCTCAGTCAATGCCCTAAGGGCAATGGATTTAGTGTTTACGCCATCCGTCCATGGTATTGACTGTGATGGCAAGCGCATGCTCGCCATAATGAAAAGGAGCAGCCTTCACTGCTCCTTGTTATCCGCAAACATCGATGGATGCGGCTGGGCATAGAGCCCAACGCAGCAGTCCTATAGCGCCTGCTGCGCGCGCTGTGTTCGATTAAGCAAAACGGCTGATTCAGAATCGTTGGTGATTAAGAGATCATGCTGTACGTAATCGCGGAAATTGCCACCAGCCCCATAATCAGAACAAAGGCGTTGCTGATTGTACCTGAATATTTCTGCATTGCTGGCACGTTTTTCACGGCATACATTGGCATAATAAACAGGATGGTGGCAATGATTGGGCCGCCAAGTGATTCAATCATCCCCAAAATGCTTGGATTGAGGGTGGCGACTAACCAAATGGTCAGGATCATGAATACCACGGTGAACACGTCGATTTTTTTGCGATCAACGGGTTTCCCCATGCTGCGCAGCGCTTTGGTGGCAATTCCGTTCAGGCCTTCACGTGCGCCTAGGTAGTGACCAAAGAACGAGGACACAATCGCGACAAAGGCCACCAATGGACCCAAGAAGGAAATGAACGGGCTTTCATGCTTGTTGGCCAAATAAGAAAGGATTGCGATGTTTTCCGCTTTTGCCGCTGCCAAATCCGCTGGCGTGAGGGACAGCACGCAAGAGAAGACAAACAGCATCACGAAACCGACCAACATGGCGGCCGAGCGCATCAGGATCTGACCAGACTTGTATTCCGCTTCGTCGCCATGGTCACGACGCTGTGCCAATGAGAAAGACGAAATGGCCGGGCTGTGGTTAAACGCAAAAACCAGTACCGGAATTGAAATCCAAAGGGTAATGGCAAAGTCACCGGCAGACGGCACTTGCGATAGCGCCGCGGTGTTCCACTCTGGGATCAGGTAGATGGACATAAAGACCAAAATACCAACCAGCGGATAGACCAAAAACTGAGTGACACGCAGCATCATTTTTTCGCCCAGTAGCATCACCGACATCATGCCGAGAATAAGCGCTAGCGAGAGGATCGCACGTGGTGGCGACGCCATGCCAAGCTGGTTGACCAAGAAGGAGTCGACGGTGTTGGTGATTCCGACGCCGTAGATCAATACAATCGGATAGATTGCAAAGAAGTACAGCAAGGTGATCAGTTTGCCCGCGCCAACACCAAAGTGCTCTTCAACCACTTCGGTAATGTCGCTGCCCGCATTTTTAGAAGATAAAACAAAACGAGAGAGGCCGCGGTGGGCAAAGAAGGTCATTGGGCCAACAAGCAAGGTCATGACCACGAGAGGCCAAAAGCCGCTCATGCCTGCGTTGATCGGAAGGAAAAGAATACCCGCGCCAACCGCGGTGCCAAAAAGGGAAAGCGCCCAGGTTGTATCTTGTTTGGTCCAGCGCGGGCGCGACATTGCACTGGTACCAGTCGTCGAGGTTGTTTGCATAACAATACTACTCACATTGTAGGGAACAGGAATCAGGGAAGGCGAATTCTGGCGATTTCCACAGAGAAAACCAAGAGCTAGATCGCTATATGAAAAGCAGTGCGCAGACTATTGCACCAAAATGTGATGACTATCAATAACGGAGAGCGGATTGCGCTTCTATATAGGCATGAATGTATAGATATTTGTTGGATAAATATGCATCAAAGTGCGTCTAAATCCCTATTGACTACATGGTTATGAGTGGGTTGATGGGTGGTTACCCGAGGGTGAAAACAATGTTAGCTGGCTGATTAATGCGCGAAGTAATTGCGCAGTGGCACCCCAAACCAGTCGGTCTTGGTGATAAAACGCACACACAGGGTGCCACTGGCCATACAGTAGGAAAGACTGTTCGCGAATATGCCCGGGACGGCAAAGGGTATCTAACGGTACTTCAAAGCAGGCAGCGACTTCATTGTCATCAAGATAAGGTTGGTAATCCGGTGCTACCCACGCGAGGACGGGATGAATGTAGTAGCCGGTGACGGTGGGAAGCGGGCACAGGTGGCCAATAATCGCGTCAGGGGCAACGCGAATCCCGGTTTCTTCCCACATTTCCCGCGTGGCGGTGTCGGTATTATCTTTATCGGATGGCTCTCGCTTGCCGCCAGGGAAACTGACTTGGCCAGGATGATGTTTTAGGTGACTCGCGCGCTGGGTTAGCACCAGTTGAATCCCGTTTTCGCGTGGCACTAAGCCAATCAATACCGCGGCAGGTTGAAAATCGGCGCCTCCCAATATCCTGGGTGAGAGGCGAACGCGGTTTAAAATGCGACTGTCGTGGCGCGCCAGCGGGGTTAACGAAAAAGCCCGAGTGACATCCGCAGGCGATAAGGGGTGGCCTGGCGCGTCACTGATGGGTTGAGGATGAGTCGAGGACGCAGACCAAGAGGCGGCTTTCGCGCGTAACGTACAGCGGATAGGCGTGAAATAAGCATGCTCTTCGGCGATTAGCGTCATCGTGACTCCGTTAAATCAGTTATAGGGGCAGCCAAGCTGTCATCGTCTGCCAGCACGGGGAGAATGTGGCTGACTTTGTCGAGCGTCTCTTGGTACTCGGCATCTGCCTTGCTATCAGCGACCAAGCCACCGCCCGCCCACACGTGCAGTTGACCTTGATGACCGACTAGGGTGCGAATGGTAATACTCGAATCCATGCGACCACAGCGGCTGAGGTAGGCAAAACTGCCGCAATAAATATGGCGACGATGTGGCTCAAGCTCTTCAATAATTTCCATTGCGCGTACTTTGGGTGCCCCGGTAATCGAGCCACCGGGAAACGCCGCGCGAAGCAGATCGAGGCCAGTTTTGTCTTCGGGGAGCCTACCTGTGACCGTACTCACCATATGGTGCACGGCAGGAAAACTCTCTATATCAAAGAGTTTAGGCACAGAAACCGAACCTGGCGAGGCAACTCGGCCAATATCGTTCCTGAGCAAATCGACAATCATCAAGTTTTCAGCACGATCTTTTTCTGCCGATTTCAGTGCCTGAGCGCTGTCTGCATCTTGTTGCGGATCGGTATAGCGAGGGCGCGTGCCCTTGATAGGTTTGGTTTCAATCTGTTGGTTGTGTAGCGAGAGAAAGCGCTCGGGCGAGACCGATAAGATGGCGCTGTCTGCCAAGCGGATAAAGCCAGAGAAGGGGGCACCATTGCGGGTGGCTAGTTTACGATAGGCGTGCCATTCATCCCCTTGATAGTGGGCGGAAAAGCGTTGAGCTAAGTTGATTTGGTAGCAATCACCGGCATGTAAATAGGCTTGCACTTGGGCAAACTTTTGCTGGTATTGCGCCTCGGTCATGTTCGCGCGCCAGCGTTCGGTGAGTGCAAATGATGGACGGGACGGTGCAGCCTGATGAGTGAGCCATTGCCAGCGCTGATCGCTGTCAGGGGCAATCACCACCGCTTGATGCTGGTGATGATCAATCACCACTGCCCAGTCGTAGAGGCCAACCGCCATGTCAGGGACATTGAGCTCGTCTTTAGCCCGCGTGGGTAGGGTTTCAACACAGCGCCCTAAGTCATAACCAAAATATCCAAGGGCACCGCCGGCAAACGGCCAGGGGGCGATTTCAGAAACCGCCGGTAACAGCTGTGCTTGTAATTGTGCGACCCAGTGAAAGGGATCGTGATCGTCAGTGGTGGTGTGCCCATCGGGATAACGCGTGGTCACTTGGTTGTGGCGCGCGGTCACCGTGGCGATGGGATCGGCGACCAGGATATCGAAGCGACTATCTGGATGCGTCCGTGTCGCCGAGTGGAGCAACATCGCCCAGGGCTGATGAGCTATCTTATCAAACAGGGTCAACGCAAGATCCGGGGCGTAGTCGATTGGCGTGGTAGTGAGCTTCATGGCGTTTTGTGGTTGCATTCTTCTTTTTGTGATCACGGTTAAGGCGCCGTGTGGCGCGCAGATAGCGCTAAGCGTATCATAGCTAGGCCTTTTCCGGCACGAGCAACAATAAAAGACGAAGCGAGGTTGCTGTCAACCATCGACTTCTCTCATCACAGAGCAGTAAAACTGCCTAGCCAAACGATAATAACGAGGGGAAGGCCTCCCCAACACTGGATACCCGCTTTGGGTCCTGCAAATGACACCAGAGGCAATGATGACCACTATTAAACAGCAAGACGTGATCGAAAGTGTTGCAGATGCCCTGCAATATATCTCTTACTACCACCCTCTTGATTTTGTTCAAGCCCTTGAAAAAGCCTACAACAAGGAGCAAAGCCAAGCGGCGAAAGATGCCATCGCGCAAATTTTGATTAACTCGCGAATGTCGGCCGAGGGCAAGCGCCCGATTTGCCAAGACACGGGTATTGTCACCTGTTTTGTCAAAGTGGGGATGGCGGTGCAGTGGGACCGCCACGATATGACGGTGCAGCAAATGGTGGATGAAGGGGTGCGACGTGCGTACACCAATCCTGATAACCCTTTGCGTGCCTCTGTGGTGGCTGATCCGGCAGGTAAACGCCAAAACACCCGTGATAACAGCCCTGCGGTGGTGCACATTGATATGGTGCCAGGCGACACCGTGGATATTCAAATCGCCGCGAAGGGCGGAGGCTCTGAAAACAAAACCAAAATGGTGATGCTTAACCCATCGGATGATGTTGCCGAGTGGGTAGAAAAAACTTTGCCTGCAATGGGCGCGGGTTGGTGTCCACCGGGCATGCTGGGTATCGGCATTGGCGGCACGGCAGAAAAAGCCGCGGTGTTAGCCAAAGAGTCACTGATGGAGCACATTGATATTCAAGCGCTTATCGAGCGTGGTCCAAGCAATGCCGAAGAAGCGTTGCGTCTCGATATTTTCAATCGTGTGAACAAGCTGGGTATCGGTGCCCAAGGGCTGGGCGGTTTAACCACGGTGGTGGATGTAAAAGTGAAAACCGCCCCAACGCACGCTGCGTCTAAACCTGTGTGCTTAATTCCAAACTGTGCTGCCACACGCCATGTGCATTTTACACTTGATGGTACTGGGCCTGCCGAGTTGGCACCACCAAAACTGGAAGAGTGGCCGCAAGTCACTTGGGAAGTCGGCGAGAATGTACGTCGTGTCAACCTGGATACGGTCACCAAAGAAGACGTGCAAAGCTGGCAAACCGGTGAAACCGTGCTTTTATCAGGCAAGATTCTGACTGGACGCGACGCCGCACATAAACGCTTGCAAGAAATGCTGCGCAATGGCGAAGGCCTTCCCGAAGGCGTCGACTTTAACGGTCGCTTTATCTATTACGTGGGTCCTGTTGATGCGGTAGGCGATGAAGTGGTTGGCCCTGCAGGCCCTACCACGTCGACCCGTATGGATAAGTTTACCGATATGATGCTCGCCGAAACCGGCTTGATGGGCATGATTGGTAAAGCCGAGCGTGGCCCGGCGGCGGTCGAGTCAATCAAAAACCACAAAGCCGTGTACTTGATGGCGGTTGGCGGCGCGGCCTATTTGGTTTCAAAAGCGATTAAGCACGCACGTGTGGTGGCGTTTGAAGATTTGGGGATGGAAGCCATCTACGAATTTGATGTCGAAGACATGCCGGTCACGGTGGCCGTCGACGCGCAAGGACAAAATGCGCATCAGATTGGCCCAGACACCTGGAAGGTGAAGATAGCCGAAATGGATGACTAATCCGTTAATGGTGCCTGTTTGGCTTAACGCCTGCTTGCGTTAACAAGAAGGCGTTGAGTCGGGCAGCGTATAAGTGGATAGAAACCATAAAAAAATGCGCCAAATTGGCGCATTTTTTGTTTAACGATGTTGCCCGTTTGGGCATCACTGCGTGGGCTAGGCCACTTCCTCTTCTGCAAGGTCGAACGAGGCAGCAATCAGGTTACGCGTGTACTCGTTTTGTGGGTGATGGAAGATTTCCTCTGGGGTACCGGCTTCCATGACTTTCCCTTTTTGCATCACCATCACGCGATCGGATAGGGCACGAACCACACTCAAATCGTGGCTGATAAACAGATAACCGATGTTATGGCGTTTTTGGATATCTTTCAGCAAGTCGATGACCGTCAGCTGTACGGAGCGGTCCAGTGCCGAAGTTGGCTCATCCAGCAAGATAAACGCAGGGTTCAAAATCAGTGCTCGGGCTATCGCGATACGCTGACGCTGACCGCCGGAGAACTCGTGCGGATAACGGTTGATCGCTGAGGTATCTAGACGTACCTCATACAGTGCATCTTTCACCCGCTCGAGACGCTCTTTTTTGCTCAACTCGGGGAAATGCGTGCGCAAGCCTTCGGCAACAATTTCGCCGACTGTCATGCGTGGCGACAAAGAGCCAAATGGGTCTTGGAACACCATCTGCATATCGCGGCAAAGCGCTTTGTTCTCGCTGTTTTTGATCCCGTGAATATCTTGGCCTTTAAAGCAAACGCGACCTTCAGCGACGGGTAACAGGCGCATAATGGCGCGGCCTAGGGTCGATTTCCCTGAGCCAGACTCACCGACAATGCCCAATGTCTCACCACGGCGCAGTGATAAGCTGATATCACTGACCGCCTCAAAATAGCGTTTGTTGCCACCAAAGAAGTCTGCCCCCAAGAAGTACTTGATGGTGACGTTATCCACCGTCAGCAAGTTTTCTGCATCGTCCTGCGGGGCTTCTTTGCGGCCACGCGGCACGGCGTCGATCAGCATCTTGGTGTAATCTTTTTGTGGATTGTCGAACAGGGCTTGGGTGTCGTTGGTCTCGACCACTTCACCCTTGCACATGACCACCACACGATCGGCCAGGTGTTTCACCACGCCGAGGTCGTGCGAGATAAACATGATGGCCATGCCCATTTTTTGCTGGAGCTCGCCAATCAGATTAAGCACTTCCGCTTGCACCGTGACGTCAAGGGCGGTGGTTGGCTCGTCGGCAATCAACAAATCCGGTTCGTTAACCAGTGCCATGGCAATCATGATGCGCTGAAGCTGACCGCCAGAAAACTCGTGCGGATACTTCTCTAGCGCGCTGGTAGGGTTAGGCAAGTGAACCAGGTTTAACAAGTCGATGATGCGCTGTTTTGCCTTCTCAGCTGTGGTGCGATGGTGACATTGAATCGCTTCGGTTAACTGCTCGCCAACACGCATGTAAGGGTTAAGCGAAGTCATCGGCTCTTGGAAGATCATGGCGACACGATCGCCGCGCATCTTCTGAATTTGCTTGGTGGACAGCGTCAAGACATTGGTGTCATTAAAGGTCACTTTAGAGGCCGGCTTAACTAATGCGTTATTGGGGAGCAGCCCCATCACGGCGCTACTAGAAACCGATTTTCCTGACCCTGATTCACCAACGATTGCCACGGTTTCACCGGGCATGATGTCAAAACTAACATTTTTAACGGCATCGACCATGCCGTCGTTGGTCGTAAATGACACACTCAGGTTTTCGACACTGAGAAGTGGCTTAGAAGCAGATGAAGACATCATCACCTCACTGGTTGATTATTCGACGTCACGAGTTAACCGATAGCCATAGACGCTGAATGCGCTCAGTATCGTTGGCACGGCAGATACTCGATGATTTGGATGGTCGCCTGCGATTTATGCGCAAACGCCCGTCATTCGTGTTGGGTTGGTCATTGTTGGCCGGAGCCACAATGCACGCCCTGATGCGGATATCAGCCAGCTGGAGCGTTTCATCAAAGGCCAAAACAGGCATGATGAACAGCTTGCGCCAGTGGAAGAGGTAGGATACGAGTGTCGCGATAACCGAAAGACGCTTAAGGTTACCTCTCCTTGCGAACACAGCTTTTCAACATCATCCGGTGTTGAAACCAAGCAGCGTGAATATCCATATATCACCCACACAATATACGATTCGGATATAAAAGCAAATCGTTATTGCGCGCAAGGTTTGTGATGCCAGAGTTTGACCTGTCAGACAAAAACACCCTTGTTGACGCGTTATACAGTGAAATATCTGTCTTGTGCGCGCGACACATAGTCGCGCGCCTATGCAATGACTTACTGACGGTCGAACTCAAGGCGCGTTGAATAGCGTTCGTCACTGTGTTGACCGTGTTCAAAGGCAATTTGGCCATTGACGATAGTCATATCAATGCTAGAGCCGAAAGTGTGGCCGTCAAACGGTGACCATTGGCACTGGTAGAAGAGGTTATCTTGACCAACCGTCTGGGTTTGGTTGAGATCCACCAGCACTAAATCGGCCCAATATCCTTCACGGATAAAGCCACGATCTTTCACCTGATAGCGAACTGCAGGGGCGTGCGCCACTTTTTGCACCACCAAAGGCAAATCGAAGATACCACGATGATAAAACTCTAAGGCGACTTGTAACGCATGTTGCACAAGTGGCAGGCCAGCCGGCGCGTTGAAGTAGCTGTTTTGCTTTTCTTCAAACGTATGGGGGGCATGATCGGTGGCAATCACATCAATCACGCCGTCTTTGACCGCTTGAATCAGTGCCTGCTGATGGTGAGCTTCTTTGATCGCTGGGTTACATTTGATCAACGTGCCTTTGGTCGCGTAATCATCCCGGTTGAAAAACAGGTGATGGACACAGGCTTCAGCAGTGATCTGCTTTTGCTGCAGGGCTTCGAGCGTTTTGGCTGGCTCAAACTGATACAGCTCATCTTCGGTGGTCAAGTGCAGCACATGCAAACGGGTGCCGTGCTTTTTAGCGAGGTTAACCGCCAGCTGGGATGATTTAAGGCACGCTTCTTTAGAGCGAATGTGCGCGTGGGCATCAATCGGCACGTCTTCACCATATTTCTCGCGATAGATGCTCTCGAGTTCGCTGATCATGGGAGTGTCTTCGCAGTGGGTGGCGATAAGCGTGGGACAATCAGCGAAAATGGCGTTGAGTGTCTCTGGATCATTCACCAGCATATTGCCGGTGGAGGCGCCCATAAACACTTTTACCCCGCAGGCGCTATTGGGGTCTAAACGACGAATTTCGTCAATATTGTCGTTGGTCGCGCCGAGGTAAAATGCATAGTTAGCATGGCTGGATTGCGCGGCGCGTTGGTATTTTTCTTCCAGCGCGTCTAGCGTCGTGGTGGGTGGGTTGACGTTAGGCATTTCCATGTAGGTGGTAATGCCTCCCGCTACCGCCGCTTTGGATTCGGTGGCGATGGTACCTTTTTTCGGAAAACCGGGTTCGCGAAAGTGCACTTGGTCGTCAATCATCCCAGGGAGAAGGTGCTTGCCAGTGGCATCAATCACGCGGCAATCGGCCGCGGCGGGCGCGCTGATATCTTGGGCGATTTGGCTGATTCGGCCATTTTCAACCAGGACATCCGTTTCAACAATCTGTCCTTCGTTGACAACGGAGACATTCTTAAATAATAGGGTGGTCATGCTGTGATCCTTACATGTCAAGGTATTGTCGCTATGGTAACGCAATCGATTACTTGATTCAGCCCCTGATTGTTTAGGGAGATTAACCAAGTTTTAACCGGATGTTGACGCAATTGTTGTACATTAGCACCGCCAGCGTATTGCCCTTCAAGTAGGGCTGCCGCATACTTGGCGCGGTAAACAACAATAAAAGGGAGTGAACCATGGCGGAAGAAACAATTTTTAGCAAAATCATTCGTAAAGAAATCCCTGCGGATGTTTTGTATCAGGATGAACTCGTGACCGCCTTTCGCGATATCAACCCGCGTGCCCCTGTGCATATCTTAGTCGTGCCCAATAAGTTGATTCCGACCACTAACGATGTGGATACCGATGATGAGCTTGCGCTGGGACGTATGATTACGGTGGCGAAAAAATTAGCCGCTGACGAAGGGATCGCCGAAGACGGTTACCGCTTGATCATGAATTGTAATCAGCATGGTGGGCAAGAGGTTTACCACATTCACATGCATCTAGTGGGTGGCCGGGCGTTGGGGCCGATGGTGGTCGGCTAGTCGCGATAAGTATCAAGTGTGAAGAGAGGAAGGGTATGAAGAAATGGCTGTGTCTATTGGCAACCCTGAGCGTGTTGACTGGGTGCGCTACCGAGTCGCAGTCTCTGACCATCACGCCTAGGCAATCTGTCGTTTTTTCAGACAGTGCGCTTGCACAGGCACTGGATGTTAAGCGCCGCGCGTGTGCTGCATCTGAGACCACGCAACAAACCTGTCTAACGCTTATTAACCGTAGCCAGCATTCACAGTGGATGCGATACCGTTTCTACTGGTACGACAAACAAGGGTTACAAGTTGAGGCTTCACCGACTGATTGGCAACGTATTACCTTGCCAGCAGAAGCCTCAAAGCATATTGACACTCAGGTCCCTTCTGCAAGCGCGACGCAATACCGTATGGTGATTGTCCACTAGGGGCTGCTCAAGCCCCAATACACCCGCAGACTCACGTTTACAATCTAGGAAACAACACAATGGCACTTGTTTGCTCTGCTTTTTCGTCTCCAGGTTGGCTGGGACATCAGCGTCCACAGCTAATCAAGCTCGTGGTGGCCATTTTTCTGCTCGGCTTGGTGGGTTGTGCGCCGCGCACCCAACCTGTCTATCAACCGTCAGGCACAGATAACCCATCTCCCATGCCAGCATCTCGTCAGCCACATCGGAGCGTTGAGCTAGCGATGCGCGCAGCAGTACGTGCACTGCTCGATAGTCAGCCGTTGCAATCCTAGCCGGTGACCTTGGTGCAGCCGATTCAAAACCTCAGTAACACCTACTTTCCGACACAGCGCTATTCCGAGCAGCTTGAAGCGGGGCTCGTTAGCGCTGGCCGCATCACGCCAGTACCAGAGGCGAGAGTAAAAGCGGTGCGTCAATCCCTTGGGCTCGCGCAAAATCAAGCATTGGTGGATCCCTCTACCATTGTTCAGTATGGCCGCATGCTGGGCGCAGAGTATCAGCTAAGTGGCAAAATCATTGGCGGCAGTCCGCATCGACTGCGTTTACAGCTGATGGACTTACACTCTGGTGTTATCGCGTGGCAAGGGGTTGAATCGTTTGTCAGTGAATGATTGGGCACCAGCGTTAGAGGCCAAGCTTAACACCGAGCTAAGCCGATATTACGCGCAACCTACCCAGATTACGGCGGTTGAGCCACTGGAAGCAGGCTTGACCAACCGATGCTTGCGTTTGACGGACTCGCAAGGTGGGCTGGCTGTATGGCGTCCCAATAGCGAAGCAGTCAGGGCGTTTGATATCGATCGCTCACGCGAAGCAAGCGCACAATCCTTGGTTGCCAATCATGGTTTGGCACGTCAGCCGGTTGCGTTGTTGGACGAAGGCTTACTGGTGCCCTGGGTGCCAGGTCAGCCGCTTGATCAATGTAACGATGATCACACAGCGATCTTAATCGACCTGTTGGCTCGTATACACCAATTACCGGTTGAAATTGAAACCGCCTCGGTGGATGCACAATGCCAGCATTACGAGCGGCAGCTTTCGTTAACCTGTAAGCAGCAACTCGAAGAGGTGAAAGGGTGGGTAAACGCGCAGCGACCTGCCGCGGAGGGAGAGAAGCGCGTGGTATGCCACATGGATCTGGGGGCTTACAACATCGTGATAACGCCGACTCGAGAGGCGGTTGTGCTTGATTGGGAATATGCACGTACGGCCGATGCGCACCTTGATATTGCGCTGTTTTGTCGTGCCAATGCCCTTCAGCCTGATGCGGTGATTGAAACCTACTGTGCGCAGCAACAGATAAAAGCGACGGAGGCGGTGCGCAGGCGTGTGTTGGCGTGGTTGCCGTTTGCCGACTATTTGGCGCTATGCTGGTATGAGGTAGGTGCGAACTTGTATCGGCTACCGGCCTATAAAGAGGCGGCTAATCAGCTTTTTGAACAGCTGGCGGCACAAAGGCGAGGCTAATTGAACACGGAGGAAGGGATGGTCAAACAAGGTTGTCGAACAGGGTGGCTAGTTGGCTGTTTGCTTTTGCTGGTAGGTTGTACCACAGAGCTGGCCTATAACACCTTGCCGTTTTGGATTCATTACTACATTGACGATATTGTCAATTTGCGCCCCGAGCAGTCCCGCCAAGTCAAAGCCGACCTCGACAAGATTCAACAATGGCACCGCACACACGAATTACCGGCGATTGCTGAGCGCTTAGGACTGATCGCCACACAAAGTACCGAACGGCAAACCATGGCGCAATTACGCGCGCATCAAGACGCGGTGAAAGAGAGAATTCGCGCGACGTTACAGGCTTTTGTGCCCGCCACCGCACGTTTACTTGATAGTTTTGACAATGAGCAAGCCAAAGCACTGACGCAGTGGATGGAAGAGGAAATTGAACAAGCCACCCAGCGCCGCGCTAAGCGTTCTGAGGACGAGCAATTTGCCTATCAGCGGGATGACTTGGAAGAAGATACCGAAGAGTGGGTGGGTGATACCGACCGCCATCAGCAGCCGCTCTTCACCGAAATGGCGCAATACCAACAAGCGGCGATGCCGACATTCCGTCAAGTACGTGAGCGGTTAGTCAGCCGCCTGTTCAACATTATCAATAACAGACAATCGATTGATACCGAAGCGGCGTTGTCGCAATGGGTGAATGATGTGGTGGCGTGGCGAGCCGGGCCAGGTACGGAAACCGAAATGGCAATCTATCGTTCTCGGCGGCTTGATTGGCTGCTGCGCCTGGATCGCAGCCTGGATGACGAACAACGCAACCGCTTAGTGGAAAGCCTTAGTGAGTGGCAAACGCGCCTTAGTGACATGAGCCGTTGAGCCTTGCCTAGCGCAATGTCTGCTGGAGCGGGTCGTGTTATCTTATTATCGGGACGAGGTGTGACATCGTGGCGGGTCAAATACCCTGATTATTTCTAGGGTGATCTTGCTCATTTTTCTGTCCGGAGGGCTATGCTATTGATAAGGGTCACAGCTTTGCGACAACCAAGGATGGCTTTACATGATCATATATCTTCACGGTTTCGATGCCACGAGCCCAGGCAACCATGAAAAGGTGCTGCAGCTTCAATTTGTTGATGACGATGTGCGCACCATCAACTACAGCACCATGCACCCCAAGCACGATATGCAACACCTGCTGAAACAAGTTCAGACGCAAATTGAAGCAAGCAGTGATCCAGCCCCTTTGATTTGCGGCGTGGGGCTTGGTGCTTATTGGTCTGAGCGGATTGGCTTTCTGTGTGGCATTAAGCAGGTGATCATCAACCCCAATCTGCATCCTTATGAAAACATGCAGGGCAAAATCGACCGCCCAGAAGAGTATGAAGACATCGCCACTAAATGCGTGACTGACTTTCGCCAACGTAATCAGCAGCGCGCGTTGGTCATTTTGTCGCGAGAAGATGATGTGTTAGACAGTCAACGTAGCTACCATCTGCTGTCTCCGTTTTATCCCGTACGTTGGGATGAAAAACAAAGCCACAAATTTAAAAACCTCTCCGCCCACCTACAAGCCATTGCCGAGTTTAAACAATCGGCCTAATGCCATGCTCGTAACCACAGTGTTGCGAGCATTTGGTGTAATTTTCCTACATGTAATCCATTAATTAAGCGCAGACAAGGCTCGAAGTAATTGTCGTTTTACGGCAAAATAGAGCCTTGCGTTGACGAACAACCCAATAAAAAAAGAACGCAGAATACGCAACAGATGTTGTTAGTTACTGACAAAATGCCAATGAGTGCCAGTTTTAGCCAGTCGCCGATGGGCGGCTAGCGTGTATTTTTTTAGTTAGGTAAGGATGTAGAAGTGACCAAAATTATCGTTGTCGGTGGCGGTGCAGGCGGGCTTGAGCTTGCAACCAAGCTGGGCCGCACGTTAGGCCGCAAGCGCCGAGCAGAGATTACCTTGGTGGACAAAAATAGCAGCCACCTTTGGAAGCCGTTGTTACACGAAGTCGCGACAGGGTCGATGGACGAAGGCGTCGATGCGCTTAGTTACCGTGCGCATGCTAAAAACCATGGTTTTGACTTTCAAATGGGCACGCTGTGGGACATTGATCGTGACCAGAAAGTGATCACGTTAGCGCCTATGTATGATGAAAACAACGAACTGTTGATGCCTGAGCGTGAGTTGGATTACGACATCTTGGTGATGGCGATTGGCTCAACGTCGAATGATTTCAATACGCCAGGGGTGCGGGACAATTGCATTTTCCTCGACAACCCTAAGCAGGCGCATCGTTTCCGTCGTGAGATGAACAACGAATTCATGCGATTGCACGCCAAACACGGCCAAGGCAGTGTCGATATCGCCATTGTCGGGGCCGGTGCCACCGGGGTGGAGCTGTCTGCCGAACTACACAACGCGATTAAAGAACTGCGGAACTATGGCTTCCGTGATTTAGATAACTCGAAACTGAACGTGACCTTGGTTGAAGCCGGTGAGCGGATATTACCCGCATTGCCGCCACGCATTTCCAGTGCCGCACATCAAGAATTATTGAAGTTAGGTGTGAAGGTGAAAACCAATACCTTTGTCACCAAGGCCGATGAAGAAGGGCTAGAAACCAAAGAAGGCGAGCGCATTCATGCTGATATTATGGTGTGGGCCGCTGGCATTAAAGCGCCTGACTTTTTGAAAGAGATCGCCGGTTTAGAAACAAACCGTATCAATCAGTTAGAAGTGAAAAATACCCTGCAGACTACCCGTGATGACGATATTTTTGTGATCGGTGACTGTGCGGCGTGCACGCAAGAAGACGGCAGCAAAGTACCGCCGCGAGCACAATCTGCGCATCAGATGGCCAGTCGCTGTTTTAGTAACATTGTGGCGAAGTTGAATGGACGTGAACTGAAGCCGTATGTGTTTAAAGATCACGGTTCGTTAGTCTCACTCAGCCGCTTTTCTACCGTGGGTAGCTTGATGGGTAACCTGACCAAAGGCTCGATGATGATTGAGGGCCGGATTGCTCGCATGGTTTATATTTCTCTATACCGGATGCACCAAATTGCGTTGCACGGTTATGTCAAAACCGGTTTGATGATGCTGGTTGGGCGGATTAACCGCGTGTTGCGTCCGAGTCTAAAGTTGCACTAAACGTTGCGCCTGAATCAGGCACCGCGACATTAAACGATAAGACCGGGGCATGCCTCGGTCTTTTTCTTGCCACGAGCTTCCAATAGAGGTTGCCGCCTGACATGAAAGGCGTCACAATAGCCCCGCAATCAAGATTATTGATATCACTTCTAGAGCAACCCTCCTGACGCCGAGTTTTTCTCATACCACGATATTGATATTCATGACCCTAAGTGATGGGCCATGCGGCCTGTGACGACATTTTTAATTTATTGAGATCAATTGATGAGTTTCTCCTCTTTAGGACTATCTGCACCACTATTAAAAGCCGTAGAAGAACAAGGCTATACCACACCCTCACCGATTCAGGAAAAAGCGATTCCAGCGGTGATTGAAGGGCAAGACGTGATGGCGGCCGCGCAAACCGGCACGGGCAAAACCGCAGGCTTTACTTTGCCTATTTTAGAGCGTTTGCAAGCAGGTAAACGCGCGCGCCCTAACCACGTGCGCACCCTGATTCTGACCCCAACGCGTGAGCTTGCCGCCCAAGTGCATAAAAATGTTGAGCAGTACAGCCAGCATACATCGCTGAGCTCTATGGTGGTATTTGGCGGGGTGAAGATAAACCCGCAGATGATGAAGCTTCGCAAAGGCGCTGATGTGCTGGTGGCGACGCCGGGGCGTTTATTGGATCTGTATCAGCAAAATGCGGTGCGTTTTTCTCAGCTGGAAGTGCTGGTGCTGGATGAAGCTGATCGCATGCTAGACATGGGGTTTATTCGTGATATTCGTAAGATCTTGGGACTGTTGCCAGCCAAGCGTCAAAACTTGCTGTTCTCTGCCACTTTCTCGGCTGACATCCGCCAGCTAGCGAAAGAGCTGGTGAATAATCCGGTTGAGATCTCGGTGAGCCCTGCGAACCAAACCGCGACAGGGGTGGAGCAGTGCATTTATCCGGTGGATAAAAAGAAAAAGCCCGCGATGCTGCTTTCTTTGATTGCTGACAATAACTGGCAACAGGTGCTGGTGTTTAGCAAAACCAAACACGGCGCCAACCGCTTGTCGCGTTATCTGGATGAGTACGGCGTAAGTGCCGCCGCCATTCATGGTAACAAGAGCCAAGGCGCGCGCACCAAAGCACTTGAACAATTCAAAACCGGTGACGTGCGAGTGTTGGTGGCAACGGATATCGCAGCGCGTGGTATTGATATTGCCCAATTGCCACAAGTGGTGAACTTCGATTTACCTCATGTGGCGGAAGATTATGTTCACCGTATTGGTCGCACCGGTCGCGCGGGGGCGGTAGGCAATGCCGTGTCTTTGGTGTGCGCTGATGAAGCCAAAGATTTGTTTGCCATTGAACGCTTGATTAAACAGGTGCTCCCGCGCCATAGCTTGGCGGACTTTCCGGTGGCGAATCCAGTGCCAGAGTCTAAACTCGACACGCGTCCCATCAAGCCCAAGAAGCCGAAAAAGAATAAACCGCGTCAGGATGGTCAACGCTCTGGTGACAATGCACGTGGCCACAAGCCGGTGGGAAAAAATCGTCGCCATACCGACAAACCACGTGGTGGTAAGCCCAACTCATCTCGTTCACAGAGTAAAACGCCATCATAAATGGGGCTCATGGGTAGGCATCGGCATGCTGATTGAGTGCCTAAGTTTGTTTAGTAAAAAGCCGGTGTGGTGACACCGGCTTTCTTGTTTTAAGGCTTATAAGTCGCACCGGCAATCGGGGACTTATTGCTCCTGCACTTTGCGTACTTGAATAATCATTCCCATCATGGGGTTATCCAAATAATGGGTTTCGCCACTGCGCATCCGTCGTTTGTGCGTGAATGCATAGGGCTGCAAAAAGCGCTCGATGTGGTACTGCTTCTTCACCTTTTCTAGGCCCGCGACTTGCACGTTATTCGTGTTTGATGAGGCCCCTTGCTGCGCATCTGTGGTTTGCAGTGGCATATTGACCACGTCTTCCACCAGTGCGCGCCGCTCGCTTGGCTCTCGTAGCACCATGTCGGCCTCGACGAACAAGTAATGCTGGACGTAGACGCGCAGTGTGCCATCTAGCTCATAGAGGGGCTGGCGAGGGGGCGCGGTTTCAAGCGCCTGCTCATCCCACGCTTGTTCGCTATCTGACGCTGTATTGCTTGACGGGGTGGCTTGCGCTGTCACCGGCGTACCGTCTGGATTAAAACGGTCGCGATAGTCTTTTCCGGCACTGACACGCAGCAAAGGCAGGGCAGCGCGGCCACTGTCATCTTGACGCCATGCAACATGCACCATGGGCGTAAAGCCCGCATGGTTAGACAGTTTGTTGTAGGCATTTGTCAGCTGCCATTGGCTACGAGGTAGTGGGGTCAGTCCTGCATTTTGTAGTGCGCTGTTGTTCGTCACTGGCGTTGCACGACGTACCGATCCCATATCGGTTTGTGCTGGCCAGCTTTCCTCCACGCTAGCAGGGTCTTGGTTGCGCTTAAACACAATCAATTCGACATCATAAAGTCGCTCAGCTAAAACCGGTTGGCTAAGTGAGATCAGTAGCAACGCCCAAAGGCTCTGCTTGGTATAGCGTGCTAGCCAGCCTGGTGGGTGACATGAATGATTTTTCACAGGTTACTCCGTTTTCTTTCGCAAGCCATTATGCGACCAGTTGGTGACTTGCAAATTGAGTCAACAGCTCATCAATAAAGTTCATCCGCTCCCGTCGATCGGTGAGACTTTCGATAAACTTAATTTTGGTTGGCCCGTCAAATTTATACTTGTCTGGCCGCGATTGTAACAGCCCGACCAAGAATCCGGGATCAATTTGCGCGTCCTCATGAAACTCGACCATGCCGCCACGATCACTGGCTTCGATCTTTTTCACTCCTAATGCCGCGGCGCGTATCTTGAGCTGCTGGATATGAAGGAGGTTTTTGGTGGCGTCAGGCAGCAGGCCAAAGCGGTCTATCAGCTCAACTTGCAGCTCATTAATATCATCGTTGGACTTAGCGCTGGCAATGCGTTTATACATCGATAAACGCATATTGATATCGGGAATATAATCATCCGGTAACAGCGCAGGCAAACGCAGCTCAATGTCTGTTTGTTCATTCAGCAATACATCTAAGCTCGGCTCTTTACCTTCTTTTAGTGCCTCGACGGCCTGCTCAAGCATATCCATGTACAGGGTGAAACCGACCGATTGGATTTGACCACTTTGCTCGTCACCGAGTAGCTCACCGGCGCCGCGTATTTCTAGATCTTGGGTCGCGAGGGTAAAGCCAGCGCCAAGGTCTTCGAGCGAGGCAATGGCGTCCAGTCGTTTCACCGCATCTTTGGTCATCCGTTTTGGATGGGGGGTCAGCAGATACGCATAGGCTTGATGGTGCGAACGACCAACACGACCACGCAGCTGGTGGAGCTGTGCGAGGCCAAAGTGATCGGCGCGATCAATGATAATGGTGTTGGCTGAGGGAATATCGATACCGGTTTCGATAATGGTAGTACATACCAACACGTTGTATCGTTGATGGTAGAAATCGCTCATGATCTTTTCTAGCTCACGTTCGCGCATTTGACCATGGGCCACGGTCACGCGTGCTTCTGGGATCATTTCACTGATTTCATTCGCCGTTTTTTCTATGGTCTCGATATCATTGTGTAAAAAGTATACCTGGCCACCGCGCATAATCTCACGCAGCAATGACTCTTTAATTAGGGTATCTTCGCGTTCACGGACAAAGGTTTTTACCGCGAGGCGGCGTGACGGTGGGGTGGCGATAATCGAGAGATCGCGCATGCCGCTCATCGCCATATTCAGTGTTCTGGGGATCGGCGTGGCGGTTAATGTGAGAATATCTACGTTGGCTCGCATCGCCTTAATTTTCTCTTTCTGGCGAACCCCAAAACGGTGCTCCTCATCAACAATCAATAAACCGAGGTCGCGTAGCTTCACATCCGATTGCAGTAACTTATGGGTGCCAATCAGAATATCGACCTTACCCGCTTCACAATCGGCCAAAATTGCTTTTTGCTCTTTTGCAGACTTAAAGCGTGACAACACCTCCACCCGGACGGGAAGGTTAGCAAAGCGGTCGCGGAAATTCTCGAAATGCTGTTGCGCCAGCAAGGTGGTGGGGACTAACACGGCAACTTGCTTGCTGTTATTGACCGCTAAGAAGGCGGCACGCATGGCCACTTCGGTTTTACCAAAGCCGACATCGCCACATACCAAGCGATCCATGGCAATGGGGCGACACATATCCGAAAGCACCGCGTTGATCGCTTGTGATTGATCACTGGTTTCTTCAAACGGGAAAGTCGCCCGGAAAGCGCGATACGCGTCTTTGTCATGGCTAAACGCAAAGCCAGGCTTGGTCTCTCGTTTGGCATACACATCGAGTAGCTCAGCGGCGACATCACGCACTTTCTCTGCGGCGCGGCGGCGTGCTTTCTCCCAGGCTTCTCCGCCAAGCTTATGCACGGGAGCGGCATCTTCTGCGCCGCCAGAATAGCGACTAATCAGGTGTAAGGCGCCAACCGGAACATATAACTTGGCGCCTTGCTGGTATTCGAGCGTCATGTACTCTGTTTTGAGCCCGCCCGCTTCCAGAGTTTGTAAGCCTTGGTAGCGACCAATACCATGCTCGAGATGGACAACAGGCTGGCCGGGTTTTAGCTCCGCCAAGCTTCTGATCACCGCATCGCTGCTGACACTTTGCTTGCGTTTATCGCGCCGGCGCTGCTGCACCGCGCGCTCACCAAACATGTCGCTTTCACAAATCAGGGCAAATTGTCGGGTGTTATCAATAAAGCCTTGGTCTACCGGGCCGATGATTAAGCCAAATCGACCGGGTTGCGACAAAGCTTCTTGCAAGCCGTCGGCCACCATGGGACGAATTTTGGCTTGGGCGAGAAGATCCAGCAGAGCCTCGCGTCGTCCTTCCGATTCGACCGAGAAAACCAAGGTGCCGCTAAATTGCTCACTAAATTGGCGTAGCGCCGCGAGGGGCTCCTTGGCTTGGTGATTGACCGTCAACGTTGGCAGCGGCGCAATGTCGAGGTTTTCTCGCCCCGCTTTTTCTGTGACGCTGTCACTTTCTAGCTTTAAGCGAGGGTACTGCTTTAAGGTGGTGTGTAAGCGCTCTTTACTGAGCCACAACGCCTCGGGGGGTAACAGTGGGCGAAGCGGGTCGACACGTCGTTGATCATAGCGGGTTGCCACGTCGGCTTGGAAATGGTCAATCGCACTGTCAATATCCCCGACCGATAAAACCAAGGTGTTGTTCGGTAAGTAATCGAACAAGGTTTCGGTGTGTTCAAAAAACAGTGGCAGCCAGTATTCAATCCCAGCCGGCCAGGTTTTTTTACTCACTTGTTGGTAAATAGATTCTGGCTCTCGGCGCGCCTCAAAATGCTCGCGAAAACGGCCTCGGAAATATTCCACTGCCGCGTCATCGGTGGGGAATTCATGCGCGGGTAATAGCTGGATCTGTTCTAGCTCACCCGTGGAGCGTTGGTTTTCTGGATCAAATTGGCGAATGGTATCGACTTCATCATCGAAAAAATCGATCCTATAAGGTTCGTCACTGCCCATTGGGAACAAGTCGAGAATCGAGCCTCTGCTCGCAAACTCGCCATGCTCCATCACTTGGTCAACGTGGCGGTAGCCGGCGTCTGTCAGCTGATCACGCAACTTCTCAAGCGATAAGATATCGCCTTTTTTCACCATTAAGGCATGTTGATGGAGAAAATGTCGCGGCGTCACGCGCTGTAATGCGGTGCTCGCGGGCGCAATGAGTACCCCGTCTTGTTGATGAGGAAGCTGATACAGGCAAGACAAACGCGCGGAAATAATATCCTGATGGGGAGAAAAACTGTCGTAAGGCAGGGTTTCCCAATCAGGCAGGAGGTCGCAGTTACCCTGGGTAAATTGACGAATGGCGGGCTGCAAACGCACCGCAGTCTGGTTGTCGGGCACCAAAAGGAACACCGGACCGGCGTGTTGCTGGGTGAGCGTCGCAATGGCTAGCGGTAACGCAGCCCCTGATAAATTGCCAAGATGTTTGACGTCGCCTGGCCCTGAGGGCAGGGTAAAAGCATAGAGCGGTTGTTGGGTCATGAGTTTAACTGCTTGATTGTTTTCGGTTTCGTGCACGCTTTTTTAGTAGTTTTTGCTGATGATGCAGCGCCGCACGAATGAGCGTGTCGCGGTCTTCTTCCAATAAACGCGTGTACTGAATTTGGATCACATAGTCAGGGTTTTCTTGATCGCTGTCGTTGTGAGGCTCGCATCTCGTCACGACGCCGTAGCAATAGATGGCCGTCGGCGGATAATCGAGAAACAACTTCACGCGCGCGTGCACGCCTTTTTTAAGCGGCGAATGACTATGATAAGAAAAACTGCTCGCCCCAAAGGCGTGTGTCACAAAGCGATGGTCGGGCTGATCTTCGTGGCTGAGCATATAGCCCATCATCAGTGTCATTTTTTCGTTTTGCGCCTGCAGCACCCGGAATAACGCAGAGGCATCCTCCGGATCGATCGCTTTAAGATCTTTTTCTACGTCGCTATCGAGCTGGCCGCATTGACTCGCCAGGCGAAAAGGTGCCGGGATTTCGGCGGTAAAAGCCTGCGCATCTGGCTGGGCTTGATTGTCAGCAAGAGGCTCAACATTAATGCGAATCGCCGCTCGCACAGAAAAATATTCGTCTTGGCTCATCACTGTGCCTTAGATTGCAGTTGTATTAATGATTATCACGCACCCTTGGCAAGAGGTAAAGATCAGTCGCAGTTTCTGAGGGCGGTGAGGCGTTAATTGGGGTGACAATGGTGCCTTTCGTACAAGGTCGGCTTGGCGTCCCCCCATTGGACAGGTATGCTTGCAGCGAATCAAAACAATAAGCTAGGTGCGCTATGTTTCAACCCTTGTCGGTGTTTATTGGCTTGCGATACTTACGCGGCCGCTCAGCCGACCGTTTTGGACGCTTCGTCTCCTCGATGTCGACGGCAGGCATTGCCATTGGCGTGATGGCGTTGATCACCGTCTCGTCGGTGATGAATGGCTTTGAAGCTCAGCTGAAAGGCCGAATTCTCGGCGTGTTGCCTCACGCGATTATTGCCAACGGGCAAGCAAACCCAGATCAAACCGCGATTGAGCGTTGGCCTCACGTGATTGATACGGCGCCGATACAAACCACGGATGCCGTGATTCAAAGCCGCAAAGGCTTAAGCGCCGGCTTGTTAGAGGGCATCGACCCCAGTGCACATGAGCCCTTGGCTTCCCACCTATTGCAAGGTGAACTGTCGGCACTGGCAGCCGGGCGCTATCAAGTGATCATTGGGCGTAGCATGGCCACTGAGTTACAACTTCGCGTCGGGGATGCTGTCCGCGTGATGGTAACCAGTGCGAGTCGTTTTACACCGATAGGTCGGATCCCCGCACAGCGCTTATTTACGGTGGCGGGTATCTTTCACACAGGGACGGATGTCGACGGGCAATTAATGCTGGCTAACATCGACGATGTGGCGAGACTCAGTGGGGTATCACCGTCTCAAGCCAACGATTTACGCCTGTTTTTAGATGATCCATTTGCCATTACCCAATTAAAGACACACGCCGATCCCGATACGTGGACGGATTGGCGTGTTTGGCGCGGCGAGCTGTTTCAAGCGGTAAAAATGGAAAAGAACATGATGAGCTTGATGCTCAGCCTGATTGTGATTGTCGCCGCGTTTAACATTATTTCCGCGCTGATCATGGTGGTCATGGAGAAACAATCTGAGGTCGCGATTTTAAAAACTCTTGGGATGCAAGATAAAGATATTGTTGCTGTCTTTATTGCCCAAGGCAGTTTGAGTGGTGTGCTGGGCGCCGCGGTAGGTGGCGTGCTCGGTGTGCTCCTATCGGCATACATCAATGAAATCATGTCTATTTTTGGTGTGAGTCTGCTGGGTAACGGCCTAGCGTTACCTGTGGTTATTAATCCTTTTCATGTGGCGATGGTATTAGGCTTAGCGGTCGTGCTAAGTGTGCTAGCCACGCTATTTCCTGCGTTTAAAGCGGCATCTGTTCACCCTGCTGAGGCACTGCGTTATGAGTAAATCTTTGTTGTCCTGTCACCGCGTCAGTAAAACGTATCAAGAGGGCGGACAGCCGACCTGCGTGTTAAACGATGTTTCCTTGACCATTGCCCCGGGAGAGCTGGTGGCGATAGTGGGCTCCTCTGGCTCGGGGAAAAGTACATTATTACACACCTTAGGGACGCTTGATTTGCCCTCGGAAGGTGATGTGTGGATTGAGGGTGAGGCGGTCAATGCGATGACGGCCAAGCAGCAAGCAAAGCTGCGCAATCAAACGCTTGGGTTTGTTTATCAATTTCACCATTTGCTCGCCGATTTCACCGCGCTGGAAAATGTGATGATGCCGCTTTTGATCAACAAAATGAGCCACAGCGCCGCGTCTGAACGTGCGACGGCCATGCTCAACGCGGTAGGGGTCGGACACCGGCTCAGCCATCGCCCGGCAGAGCTATCAGGTGGCGAACGGCAGCGTGTGGCCATTGCACGTGCATTAGTCAATGAACCCAAGTTGGTACTGGCCGATGAGCCGACCGGCAACTTGGATCATACCACTGCGCTCGAAATCTACGATTTGATGCGCCAGTTAAATGCCCAGCATGGCACGGCCTTTTTAGTGGTGACCCATGACGGTGAGCTGGCAGCAAAATTGGATCGTCAACTGACCATGCAAGACGGCCAGTTGCTGGGGCAGGAGGGAGCATGAAGCCTTTATCGTTGGCCATCGGTCGTCGTTTTAGTCGCGCCAGACAACGCAATCGCTTGGTCTCTTTTATTTCCTTATCGTCAGTGATCGGGATTGCGGTGGGGGTGATAGTGATCATTGTGGGTCTGTCTGCGATGAACGGCTTTGAGCGCGAACTGAATCAACGTGTGCTGTCTGTGGTACCGCATGCACAAGTGTTTGGTGTCAATGGCCCTATCGATAACTGGCAACAGGTCAAACGTCAGACTGAGCAGCATCCCAATGTCGAGGCTGCGGCTCCCTATGTTGAGATGACGGTGTTGATGGAGCATGGCTCTGCGCTGCAACCTGCGCAAATTCGCGCTGTCGATCCGGATGATGAGCAAACCGTGAGTCGCATTGGTGATTATATTGAAGGTGGCTGGGAGAGCTTGCCAGCTGGGCAGTCGCAGATTGTGTTGGGACAAGGCGTGGCGGCGAAGTTGGGCGTCAGTCAAGGAGATTGGTTAACGGTCATGGTTCCCGCGACGGATAGCCAACTTGCATTGCGCGCCCCGAAGCGAGTGAGAATGCAAGTGGCTGGACTGTTGCGTCTCGGTGGACAAATCGACCATTCATTGGCCCTGATGCGACTTCAGGACGCGCAAACTATTATGCAAATAGGACAGTCAGTGACCGGTGTGTCTCTAAAGGTGTCTCCGGTGTTGCAGGCCCGTCAGATTGTGCATGAAGTCGGGCAAACGCTAACCACCTATGTGTATCTGAAAGACTGGACGAGTGAGTTCGGTTATTTATATCGGGATATTCAGTTGGTGCGAACCATCATGTATTTGGTGATGGTGTTAGTGATCGGCGTGGCCTGTTTTAATGTGGTTTCAACCTTGATGATGTCGGTAAAAGACCGTGCCGCTGACATTGCTATTTTGCGCACCATGGGGGCGGACGATCGACTGATCCGCCGCATCTTTATTTGGTATGGGCTCTTTTCTGGTGCCTTAGGCAGTGTGTTGGGCAGTCTATTGGGGGTTACCCTCGCCACTCACCTCACGGCGATATTGTCTCAGGTCGAACAGTGGCTCGGGCATCGCTTTTTATCAGGGGATGTGTACTTTATTAATTTCTTACCCAGTGAGCTGCATGCTGCCGATGTCATACTGGTGAGTACCACGGCCATACTGCTTAGTTTGCTTGCCGCTTGGTATCCAGCCCGAAGAGCCTGTCAGCTTGAGCCTGCCGCGGTGTTGAGTGCTAAATAGTGGCCATATCGCTTGGTATGCTTTGGTCACTGATACGCTTTATTTTATAAAAACCAAGAGCCCGACAATGGGCTCTTTTTGATCTGCCTCGTTGAACCCTGCAGGGAATATCATGTGTATACGCGGCGCTGACGCCTGAATCGCACTTCTGCCTGACGGCGTTTGGACGCGTTTGATGCCTCGCGTAGATTAAATCAGGACGATTTAAGAGGGCTTGTTTGGGTTAGGCAACACTTCTTTAATTTTCTTAGGCAAGCGTAACTTACGTTTTTCCCAGCTTCTGACCACAGAATAGCGCCAGATGCCACGTACGGTGAAATAGCCGATGACAGCCATCACCAGTCCGCTGGTGGCGCAGCCTAATAAAAACGGTGGGCCGATGTGGCTCATTTGCTCCGCCAAGTAATGCCACGATAGTTCAAAGTGGAACGGGTATGGGGGACTGTTCATCATCCAGGTGCCGAGCTTATAAGCAAGATAAAAAAGCACCGGCATGGTGATGGGGTTGCTTACCCATACTAACGCGACGGCAAGCGGCAGGTTGACCCCAAACAGAATCGCTAGGCCGGCAGCCATGATCATTTGGCTTGGTAGGGGGACAAATGCTATAAACAGGCCGACGGCAAAGGCACCGGAAGCCGACCGGCGGTTAAGGCACCATAAGTTGGGATCATGCAACAGGCTACCAAACACCCTGAGTGCCTTATTGTCGCGCAATGTTTCACGCTTGGGCATATAGCGTTGGAAAAACTTCTTAGGCATACCTGTTTACATTACCTGGAAATTACGCAATGACGCTGACCTTTACATTGACTGCCGCACTGGCCGTGCTGTCGCTACCTTGGTGGCCAATATTACCGCCAATTTGGGTCTGCATCATGACAGTGATCGTCTTCTTTGTTGGGTGGAAAAGACGTTGGTGGTGGCTTGCTGGAAGCGCGTTAGGACTCACTTGGGCTGTATTGTCCGCAAACTTGTATCAAGCCGACGTGATCCACGTCATTTCACACCAAGAGGATACTACAATCAGTGGGACAGTGGGCACCCTTTTCAGCGCAAAAAAGGGGGCGCAAGCGATTATTTTTGACGTCGATAAAATTAATCACACAAGATTGCCGCCTTTTCGCTCAGCCCGAGTGCGTGTTTATTGGCAATCTCCCCCGTATCCTAAGCAAGGCGAGCGCTGGCAATTGGTGGTAACGTTTAAGCCGCCTTATGGGCGATTAAACGAGGCAGGTTTTGATGCTGAAAAATATTATGTTGCACGGCGAGCACATGCCAAAGCTCGGCTAAAAGAAGCGACGCAATTGACTGAGCAAGTGAGTTGGCGTCAACAACTACTCGATACGCTTAGTCCCGCTTTATCAACACTGTCCTATGGGCCGCATTTATTGGCATTGAGCCTTGGCGAGCGAGGGTGGTTAACCCCAGCGCACTGGGACACGCTGACGCACAGTGGTTTGGCGCATTTGATGGCTATTTCAGGGTTGCATATTGGTTTGGCCTACGGAATAGGGTGGCAAATCGGCCGTTGGGCGCGCGTCTTTCTCCCAGAACGACGCCTGTTTTTATGGTTGCCTTTGTACGTTGCAGTTGGGGTGGCGTCGCTCTATGCGGCATTAGCCGGGTTTGCACTGCCCACTCAACGCGCGCTCATTGCCTTGATGCTGGTGTCGATCAGTAAACGCTTGGGAGCGCGGATTTCGCCGCTAAATCTGTTGCAGTTGACCTTATTATTGGTATTGCTCCGCGACCCTTTCGCCGGTTTCTCAATGAGCTTTTGGCTCTCGTTTGCCGCCGTGGGGGCCTTATGCATGGCGCATTACACGCTTGCTCACACCACCGAGGGTCGAAAACAAACACGGCCTTGGCTTCGTCCTATCAAGCAGCTTATCGGCATACAATTGATTCTATTGGTAGGAATGCTTCCTTTGCAGCTAGGGTTATTTGCAGGGATCAGCGCCGCTGCCACGACCATTAACCTCGTGGCGGTGCCTTGGGTGGGTATGGTGACCGTACCGCTGGTCTTTGTCGGCCTGCTGAGTGAGAGTTTATCACTTTCCCGTGTCGCAGATTGGGTGTGGGACGGGGCAAATGCCAGCCTTCATCCAGTGATGGCACTGGCCGATCAGGCGGCGGACACCTGGTTACCCGCCCCAGTCGCTTCGGCAGGCTGGGCAATATCGGCGATGGTGCTCGCTTGGGGACTCTACGGGTGGCATTGGCATCGTTTAAAGGCGGTGATGCTGGTCCTTGTCGCAGCCGTGGTAGCTTGGCGAGATCCCAAACCGGTCAACTGGCAAATTGATGTGTTGGACGTCGGGCATGGGTTGGCGGTATTGATCAGTAAGAATAACCGCGCGGTGCTCTATGACACGGGCAACCGCTGGCAGGTGGGTGGCATTGCTCAGGCGGTTATCGCGCCGATTCTGACACATCGGCAAATCAAGCAGTTAGATGGCCTCATTCTCAGTCATGGCGACAGTGATCACGATGGTGGCGCGACGTTTATGTCTGAGACCTATTCACCACAGTGGCGCCGCGCCAGTGAGCGTCGGGTTGGGTATCAAGCCTGTGTGGCCGGCGAGCGTTGGCGCTGGCAAGGACTCACCTTTTCGGTACTCTGGCCTCCGGCACAAAAGCGGCGTGCTGATAATGATGATTCCTGTGTGATCCGAGTGTCTGGCGATGGGCGTAGCGTGTTGCTCACTGGCGATATAGAAGCCAGTGGGGAGGCTGATTTGTTGGCGTCTCTGACCGACAAAAAGGCACTTGATAGTGACATCATTTTGGTGCCCCACCATGGTAGTGCGTCTTCGTCTTCCTCCGCGTTTATTCGCGCCGTTGATCCGGTTTGGGGCGTGGCGTCAACCGGGCTTCTCAACCCATGGCAGCTTCCGTCACTAGAGGTGAAATTGGCTTATCAAAACGCCGGTATCACCTGGCTTGATACGGCGGCGAATGGCCAAGTGCGTTGGCAGAGTGTCGGCTCTGGTTGGCAGTTAACACGTTGGCGGCAGGATCGCAGCGATTATTGGTATCGTCAGATGTTTAAACGTCGGCCAGTATATTTGGACGCGGACTTGTAAAAGAGTAGAATGCCCGTCTGTTTAACACATCTAAACGATTTTAATGAGCGAATATCAAGATAAAACGACCTGGCAGACGTTTAAGCAGCTGTGGCCCTACATTGCCAACTATAAAGTAGGGCTCATTGTTGCCATTATCGCCTTGGTGATTAATGCCGCCAGTGACACCCTGATGCTCTCAATGCTGAAGCCGTTGCTTGATCAAGGCTTTACCTATGATGATGTCAAAGGCGATTTCCTCAAATGGATGCCTGTCTATTTGGTCGCACTCATGTTGATACGTGGCTTGTCGAGCTTTGTGTCCGCTTATTGCTTATCTTGGGTGTCGGGTCATGTGGTGATGACCATGCGCCGCCGGATGTTCAATCACTTTATGAAAATGCCCGTCAGCTTTTTTGACCAAGAGTCGTCCGGGGCACTGCTTTCTCGGATTACGTATGACTCAGAACAAGTGGCGTCAGCGACCAGTAGCGCGTTGGTCAGTTTGGTGCGCGAAGGGGCATCCATCATTGGTTTGATGGCGTTGATGTTTTGGTCAAGCTGGCAGCTCTCCGCCATTCTTCTGGTGATTGCGCCGGTGGTCGCGGTTTCTATCCGCATCGTCTCTAAGCGCTTCCGTCGCATTTCTTCCAATATGCAAGATGCAATGGGGTCGGTGACTAGCTCCGCCGAGCAAATGCTCAAAGGGCACAAAGTGGTGCTTAGTTACGGTGGACAAGACGTTGAAAAGACACGTTTTGAGAAAGTCAGTAACCGTATGCGTCAGCAGACCATGAAGCTGGTGTCCGCACAAGCGATTGCCAACCCAGTGATCCAGTTGATTGCATCAATGGCATTGGTGGTGGTGTTGATTTTGGCCAACACAGAGGCGATTCGCTCTGAGCTAACTGCAGGTACCTTTGCGGTGGTGTTTGGTGCCATGTTTGGTCTGATGCGCCCACTTAAATCCTTGACCAACGTGACCTCTCAGTTCCAACGCGGGATGGCGGCTTGCCACAGTTTATTTAACCTGATGGAGCTGGAAACGGAAAAAGACACCGGGACACACGCGGTTGAGAAAGTGAGTGGCGACATTAAGGTTGAGGATGTGGTTTTCACCTATCCCACTCGAGATGCGCCGGCCCTCAACCATGTGAGCTTTGAATTGCCAGCAGGGCAGACGCTGGCCTTGGTTGGGCGTTCAGGGTCAGGAAAAAGCACCATTGCTAACCTGTTAACCCGTTTTTATGAACTAGACAGTGGTGTGATTACGCTCGATGGCGTACCGATTGAGGACTATACCCTAGGTAATTTGCGTCAGCATGTCGCGGTGGTGTCGCAAAACGTTCATCTGTTTAATGACACGGTCGCGAATAACATCGCGTATGCCGCAGAAGACAAGTATAGCCGTGAGCAAGTCGAGCACGCCGCGAAACTTGCCTATGCCGATGATTTTATCCGCGGGCTCGATCATGGCTATGACACCATGATTGGTGAAAACGGCGTCAGCCTGTCTGGCGGACAACGCCAACGTTTAGCCATCGCACGTGCCTTGTTACGTAATGCACCCGTCTTGATCCTGGATGAGGCAACGTCGGCACTGGATACAGAGTCGGAGCGCGCTATTCAGGCGGCGCTGGATGAATTGCAAAAAAACCGTACGGTGTTGGTGATCGCCCATCGCCTGTCGACCATTGAAGATGCTGATCAAATTTTGGTTGTGGATGAAGGTGAGATTGTCGAGCGAGGCAGTCATCAAGCGCTTCTTGAACGTGAGGGGGCCTATGCGCAGCTTCACCGTATTCAGTTTGGTGACTGAGTATGCTAGAGCAACTGTGGTTTGGTCATCAACGCCCGCTATGGTCGGTATTATTAAGACCGTTTAGTGCGTTGTTTGGCATGATAGCGCGCCATCGTCGGCGTCAATATCTGCGCGGCAAAACGCAGCGCTATTCGGCGCCAGTGCCGGTTATCGTGGTGGGGAACATCATGATTGGCGGCAATGGCAAAACCCCGTTTGTGATTTGGTTGGTGGAACAACTAAAAGCGAATGGTTACCGTCCAGGGGTGGTATCACGCGGGTATGGCGGTAAATCTGAGCACTATCCACTCTTACTCAGCCAAACCACGCCACCGCGCACGGCGGGGGATGAGCCGGTTTTGATAGCACGTCGCACCCAAGTTCCTGTCTGTGTCGACCCCAACCGCAGCGAGGCGGTTAAACGTATCCTGCAAGAAGGTGTCGATATCGTGATCACAGATGATGGTCTCCAGCACTACCAGCTTGAAAGAGACATAGAGATCGTGATCATTGATGGCCAGCGCCGGTTTGGTAACGGTCATTATCTACCTTTGGGGCCGTTGCGCGAATCACTCGATAGGCTTGAGAGCGTCGATATGTTGGTCACTAACGGTGGGACACCACAAGGCCAAGAGTGGGAGATGCACCTGGTGCCTGGCTTGGCCGTTAATCTACGTACGGGACAACGCTGTCAAGCCTCAATGCTACCGCAAGTGGTGGCAGTCGCCGGGATTGGCCATCCACCACGCTTTTTTAATACCTTGCAGCAAATGGGCTTGACACCCGTTCACAGCCAGGGAATTAATGATCATCAAACCCTCAACGCCGACGAGCTGGACAGGTTGAGCAAGAAGGGGCAACATTTGCTGATGACAGAAAAAGATGCGGTAAAATACCAAGGGATCGCACAAGATAACTGGTGGTATTTACCGGTAGAGGCACGGCTGCCTGACGAGGTAGCTCAGGCCGTATTCACCAAGATAGAACGTTTGCAAACAAACGCGAATAAAAAATAAAGGAACGCTATGGATCACCGCCTGCTTGAAATTGTGGCCTGCCCATCATGCCAGGGCAAACTCTATTATCAACGCGATAACAATGAGTTAGTTTGTAAGTTTGATCGTGTTGCCTATCCGATCATTGATGGTATTCCCGTGCTGCTTGAATCAGAAGCTCGCGATATGTCATTGGAAGAGGTCCAGGGATGAGCCCGTTTTATGTGGTGATCCCGGCGCGATTTGGTTCGAGCCGCTTGCCGGGTAAACCGTTGGCTGATATTGCTGGCAAGCCGATGATCCAACACGTTTATGAGCGCGCCCAAGCGGCCGGTGCCAGTCAGGTGATTGTTGCAACGGACGATCAACGTATTGAATCGGCGGTACGGGCGTTTGGCGGCGAGGTGTGTTTAACACGTGCCGACCATGAGTCTGGCACTGAGCGCTTAGCCGAAGTGGTTGAACGCTATGGCTTTGCTGAAGATGACATTATCGTTAATGTACAAGGCGATGAGCCGTTGATCCCCTCTGCGGTGATTGGTCAAGTGGCGGAGAACCTCAGTCAGAATGACCAGGCTCCGATGGCCACCTTGGCAGTTGCAATTGATGACAAAGAGCAAGTGTTTAACCCCAACGTGGTCAAGGTAGTGACGGATCATAAAGGGTTTGCCTTGTACTTCAGCCGCGCCACCATCCCTTGGGATCGCACCCATTTCGAGGCTGACTCTCCCGACATCCCACAAGCATTGTTGCGGCACATTGGTATTTATGGCTATCGAGCGGGATTCATTAGCCGTTACATCCACTGGACACCGAGCCCGTTGGAGAAGATTGAATCGTTAGAGCAGCTGCGCGTATTGTGGCATGGTGAGAAAATCCATGTGGCGGTTGCCACACAGACGCCCCCACATGGCGTCGATACCCAAGCAGACTTAGAGGCAGTGCGCGCTTATTTAGCCGCAGATAGCAACGCATAGGCGCGGTTTTACGTCTACTGCGAATGGTAATAACAAAGCCGCGAATCAATCGCGGCTTTTTTGGTGGGTGATGTGCTGTGGGACCTTAATTGGCCGGCTGAGCGATAAAATCACGGAGACGTTGCCACGCTTGTCCCAATCGCTCGTGCCAATAGCGTTCGAACTGCTCGAGGTATTGCGCACGTGGGCCGTATTTTATCCATGGCTGCTTAATTTGCTTTTGCGCCATGAAGTTAGTGGGAGCCGGGATGGGATCGAGTCCAGCGCTTTGAAACTCGTAAACGGCACGATCCATATGTGCCGCGGATGTCACGAGCACTAGGTTACTACTCCCAACCACCGATGCGGCTTGGTAGGCTTCCTCCCACGTATCCTTGGCGGTTTCAAGCAACAGGATACTGTTTTTATTGACACCCAACGCCATTGCGACGCGTGCCAACATACGCGCATGGCTGACTTCATAACCATGGTCATAGCCCGACAAAATTAGCTTGGAGGTGGGGTACATTCGGTGAATACGGATGCCTTCTGCGAGGCGCATTAACGCCGCACGAGAAAGCTCTGAGGTTGGGGGTATGGCGTCATCTACGACATGACTGTTGCCCAGTACCATTACAAAGTCTACCGGCTTTTCCGTGGGGAGAAACGCGGTGTATTGACGCTCAAGTGGACGAAGGAGCCCAGAGGCGACCGGTTGAAACGAAGTGAGAAAAATCCCAGCAAACGCAACGAAGATAACAAAAGATGCCAGCCTTTTACGCTGAGAGAACCAAAGCAGGCATAGCCCGAAAAGACCCAACAATAACAGCGCGGGCAAGGGCATTATCAAGGTTGAGATAAGTTTTTTTAATTCAAACATGCAATGTCGCCCGAAATATAGTCAAACGAGGCACAAATAATGCCATAAACCTTTATTAACGTAAGGCTTGTGACAGAATATGCCTTTCTACCACTCAATGATAACGAATGCCATTGTGACTGAGGATAAAAATTTCGACGACATTGCCCACAAATTTGTTAAAAACATTTATGGATCGGGCAAAGGCGAAATCCGCCAAGCGGTCGTTTGGCAGGACATCGAGCAGATCCTGCACTGTTTTGCGCCTGAGCAGACCCTGCATATTTTAGATGCCGGCGGTGGGGTTGCCCCTATGTCTCGGCACTTGGCGGCGCGCGGTCACAGGGTCACTTTATGTGATCTTTCTTCGCAAATGCTCGACTTAGCCCGTCAGGAGATTGAACAACAGGGCTTACTTGCGCAGTATCAGCTGGTTCATTCGTCGGTGCAGACGATTGGTGACCATTTGAGCGATCCGCCGGATGTGATTTTATTTCATGCGGTACTGGAGTGGACCGCTGAGCCGGAGCAGGTGTTGAAAGACTTGCTTAAGCAACTGCGCCCGGGGGGGATCGCATCGGTGATGTTCTATAACCAAACCGGGTTGCTCTTTAAGAACCTCGTGTGCGGTAACCTCACGCATGTTGAGGAAGGTATGCCGCATCGTAAGCGGTTTAAGCTTCAGCCACCTAAAGGCTTGCAACCAGAGAGCGTGTATCGATGGATGCAAGACAGTGACATTATCCTCAAAGGTAAAACAGGCGTACGCACCTTTCACGATTATATGCGTGATACCAATATTGGTGATTTTACCTTTGAGCAGGTCATGGCGTTGGAGCAACAGCTTTGCCGCCAAGAGCCATTTGTGTCTCTGGGGCGATATATCCATGTATGGGGACAGCACAGTGCCCCAAGCAATCAAGATAAAAACAAGGACAACGGATGAGTGATCAGGCTCAGTCTTCCCAGTCGTGGACAGACGACGCTCAGACAGTACCTGAGTTGGTCAGTTGGGTAAAACAAAGTGACTTAGGGTTAAACCTGCCGCCAGAGCGCTTGGCATTCTTGCTGGCAATGGCGGTGATGAGTCAAGAGCGGTTGGAGGACGAACTGAGCGAGCATGAGCTCGTGGATGTCTTTCGACTGGTCAGTGAGCAGTTTGTTAGCGGTGAAAGTGCCACGCTTGGCAATGTTGCTTTTCGCGCCAACAATGCGATCAACGAAATGGTGCAAGCACGGTTGCTAAGCCGGTTTACCAGTGAAATGACCGATGGTGATAGCATTTACCGCCTCACGCCATTGGCGCTAGGTATTGCGGACTATTACGCCCGTCATCGTGAATACTCAACGCTAAAGCTGTCGGTACAACTGTCTATGGTGGCTGACGAAATCGCTAAGGCGCGCCGTGCGGCGGAAGAAGATGGGGATGCGACCTTTTGGCGTCATAACGTCTATGGTGTGTTGAAGTACTCGGTCGCCGAGATTTTTGACCGCATCGATCTTAATCAGCGCGTGATGGATGAGCAGCAACAACAGGTAAAAGAAGATATTGCTGCGCTCCTCACCCAGGACTGGCAAGCCGCAATCGCTAACTGTGAATACTTGCTCAACGAAACCTCGAGTACTTTGCAAGAGTTACAAGAAACGCTGCAGGCCGCGGGGGATGAGCTTCAGAGTCAGCTGCTTGAGATTCAAGAAGTGGTGCGGGGGCGTGATGATCTTGAGTTCGTCGATCGCATGGTATACAGCTTGCAAATGAAGCTGGATCGTATCGTGAACTGGGGACAGCAAGCGATCGACCTATGGATAGGTTACGACCGCCATGTGCATAAATTTATTCGCACCGCGATTGATATGGATAAAAACCGTGCATTCAGCCAGCGTTTGCGTCAGTCGGTATCGGACTACTTTGACGCGCCATGGTTTTTAACGTATGCCGATGCTGAGCGACTGCGTGATACGCGAGATGAAGCCTTGGTGTTACGTGACGATGAAGTCACCGGAGAGATGCCAGAAGAGGTGGCGTTCGAACAATTAAGTGTGGTTGACGATGGCCTTTCACAGAAAGTGTCACAGATGCTCAACCGCCATCGAGAAACCGGACAAGCGATCGACTTAGGTCGTGTCCTGAAAGATTACTTAGCCGAGCACCCACAAGCTCGCCATTTTGATCTCGCGCGCTTAGTGATTAACCAAGCGGTCCGCATGGGCTACTCCCAATCTGATCTTAACGCGATTCAGCCTGATTGGCAGGCGATTAACGACTTCGGAGCTAAGGTACAAGCGAATGTCATCGATAAATACTGAACAGCCAATGCCAGAAGGGCTGGCCAAAGCCATTGCTAACCCTTTGTTCCCGGCGTTGGACAGTGCACTGCGTGCTGGCCGCCATATTGCCAGCGACGATCTGGATAACCACGCCTTGCTGATGGAATTTGAGCAAGAGCTGAATATTTTTTACCAGCGTTATAACGCTGAATTGGTCCGCGCGCCAGAGGGCTTTTTCTATCTTCGTCCTCGCTCAACCAGTTTAATTAGGCGTAGCGTGCTATCTGAACTGGATATGCTGGTTGGCAAAGTCCTTTGTTTTCTGTACTTAAGCCCAGAGCGCTTGGCCCAAGAGGGGATCTTTACCACCCAAGAGCTTTTTGATGAGCTATTAGCGTTGGCTGACGAGAAGAAACTGATGAAGTTGGTCACGCATCGCGCAACAGGCTCAGATCTTGACCGTGAGAAGCTTTTCGACAAAGTGAAAACCTCGCTGCGACGTTTGCGTCGTCTCGGGATGATCTTACCCATTGGTGAGGGAAGTAAATTCCGTGTCAGTGAAGCAACGTTCCGTTTTGGTGCTGATGTACGAAGCGGTGACGATCCACAAGAAGCCCAATTGCGTCTGATTCGTGACGGGGAAGCCGTGGTGCATAGCCAAGCGCACATTCAATCAAGCTTGCTCGATGAGCACTCGGATGAAGACGCAGACAATGCCGATACAGAGACAACAGAGGAGCCGACAGTATGAGCCAGCGCGGTAAGTATCACTCACTCACCATGGTGAACTGGAACGGCTTTTTTGCACGAACCTTTGATATTGACTCCCTCGTCACCACCTTATCAGGCGGGAACGGCGCGGGTAAGTCGACCACCATGGCGGCGTTTATCACCTCGTTGATCCCTGACCAAACCCTGTTGCATTTCCGTAACACCACAGAGGCAGGCAGCTCAAGTGCTTCTCGTGATAAGGGGTTGCACGGTAAATTGCAGCCAGGTGCCTGCTATGCCGCCTTGGATGTCGTGAATTCACGCCAACAGCGGGTGCTGTTTGGTGTGCGTCTTCAACAAGTGGCAGGGCGTGATAAGAAGGTGGATATCAAGCCGTTCGTTTTACAAGGCTTGCCTTCTTCTGTGGCCCCAACCGATGTGTTGGTCGAGACCTTAAATAACGGTCAAGCGCGTGTACGCCAGCTGAACGAGGTAAAAGAGGCGGCGAGCGCCTATGAAACCGCGCACTTTAAAGCCTTTAACTCGGTCACCGACTATCACGCGCAAATGTTTGAATTTGGCGTGCTACCGAAAAAGCTGCGCACCCAGCAAGATAGAGGCAAGTTTTATCGATTAATTGAAGCGTCACTCTACGGCGGCATTTCTAGCGCAATCACCAAGTCGTTGCGCGAGTATTTGTTGCCACAAAATGGTGGTGTGAAAAAAGCCTTCCAAGATATGGAAGTGGCGCTGAAAGAAAACCGTATGACGCTAGAGGCGATCAAGCTGACGCAACGCGACCGTGACTTGTTTAAGCATTTGATCACCGAAGCGACCCATTATGTGGCCTCGGACTATATGCGCCATGCCAATGAGCGTCGTAGTAAGCTTGAGCAAGCGCTGTCATTGCGGGCGGAGTTGAACGCTGCCCAGCAGACGTTGCAGCAAAAGCAGCAGCATGCGGAAACCATGCGCGCAGAATTAGCCGAGCTAGAAGCGGGACAAGATCACCTCGAACAAGATCACCAAGCGGCGGCTGATCATCTGCAGTTGGTGCAATCGGCGATGCGCCAACAAGAAAAAATTCAGCGTTACGAGGAAGACTTACTCGATCTTTCTGAAAAGCTGGAAGAGCAAGTCATGGTGGTGGAAGAGGCCACAGAGCAGCTTGCTGACGCTGAATTGCGCGCGGCGCAGAGTGAAGAGGAAGTGGATAGTCTGAAGACTCAGCTTGCTGACTACCAACAAGCGCTCAACACGCAACAAACGCGTTCCCTGCAGTACCAACAAGCCGTCAATGCCTTGGAAACCGCGCGTCGCCTGACTGAGGATGAGACCCTCAGTGCAGACGAGGCCACGACACGATTACACGCGTTAAAAGCACAAGAGTCTGAACAAACCGATCGCGTACTGTCACTCAAGCATAAACGCGATCTGGCGTCAGCGACGGCCAATCAATTTGAACAGGGCTTGCGTCTTTTGCACCGTCTTGATCCATCCGTGCACCGTGCTGAGGCTGGCAAGGCCGCCAAGCGTTGGGTTGAACAGGGTAGAGAGCGCCGTTATCTGGCCGATAGCCTGACGCAGCGCCAGTATGAACAGCGCGAATTGAGTCAACGGGCTGAGCAGTATCAGCACGCGAGCCAGTTCGTGTCGGAATATCAGGACCTAACAGGCGAATCGCTGGCTAACAGTGAAGCGGTCGAGCTAGCCGTGGCGCTGCAGCAAGCGCGACGTGAGGCGCTGCAAGAGGAAAAAGACACCCAAGCCGAACAACTGCGTGAGCTCGCGCGGACACAGGACGCGGTGGACGCACAAATCCAAGATCTTGAGCTCAAAGCACCGACTTGGTTTGCGGCCAATGACGCCTTGACCAAACTGGAAAGCCAAACTGAAAAAACCTTGGTGGACAGTCAAGCGGTCATGGAGGCGATGCATGCGACGCATGAGGCGGTACGCACGCGCACGCAGCACCAAGATCTGCTGGGCAAACAAAAAGCAGACATTGAACAAGCGATTGAGCAATTGGCGCAGCCTGGTGGCAGCGACGATGCACAATTGCAAGGTCTCGCCGATACCCTTGGTGGCACCTTACTCTCTGAAATTTATGATGATATTACCCTAGATGACGCCCCTTACTTCAGCGCACTCTATGGCCCGGCACGGCATGCCATCGTGGTGCCCGATCTCAAAGGCGTAAAGGATAAGCTCACGGATTTGGACGCTTGCCCTGATGACTTATACATCATTGAGGGGGATGCCGACGCGTTTGATGATAGCGTGTTTGATGCACAAGAGCTGTCGGGTGCCGTGTGTGTACATCTAAACGATCGGCAAATGCGTTATTCGCGCTTCCCAGCCACGCCACTGTTTGGTCGCGCTGCCCGTGAGCACCGCCTTGAGCAGCTACGTGAACAACGGGAAGCCTTGGTCGAAGAGCACGCCAAAGCGTCCTTTGATGTACAAAAGTGGCAACGCCTGTCACACGCATTTAGCCAATTTATTGCCGAGCATCTCACGGTGGCGTTTGAGCCCGATCCTGAGCAGGCGATCGCCGCTTGCCGCGAAAAACGCGCACAGACTCAGCGGGCGATAACCGATGCCAAGCAAGTGTTGGCACAACACGAGGCGGAGGTGGCGCGCTGTCAGCAAGCGCTACAAATCCTCGATAAGCTTCGCTACTGTGCTGAGGCGCTCACAGAGGATAATCTTGAGGCACGCTTGCAAGCGGCTATGGCGCGCGTAGAGACGGCGAAAGAGGCACAAGGCTTTATCCAGCAACATGGTGAAACCTTAGCGGCATTGGAAACCAGCCTGGCAACACTCGACAGTGACCCTGAGCAATTTGATAAGCTGGAGCAAGCCTACCAAGAGGCGGATAACACCTTGCAGGCGATTAAGCAGCAAGTGTTTGCTGTTGCCGATTTAGCGGAGCGTCGTCCGCATTTTGCCTATCAAGATGCGTCAGACATGCTGACGCAAAGCAGTGAGCTTAATGAACAGCTTAAAGCCAAACTGAAAGATGCCGAGCAGGTGCGCCAACGTGAACGCGAATCGCTCAAGCAAATTCAGTCGCAGACGAGTCAATATCACCAGGTGCTTGCCTCACTCAAAAGTGCCCATCAGTCTAAGCAAGAGACGCTGAACGAGTTTAAGCGAGAGCTCGGTGAGTTAGGTGTGCAAGCGGATGAAGACGCTTTAATGCGCGCACAAAGCCGCCGTGATGCCTTGTACGAGCAAATGCATCAGGCCCGGCAGCGTCACAGTGAACTCTCGCGTGGGATTACGTCACTGGACATGGAAACCAAGTCGCTCACCAAGGAATTGCGTAAACTGCTCAAGCAGTACCAAGCGCTTCGTCAGTTTGTGGTCAACGCCAAAGCGGCTTGGTGCAGTGTCCTGCGTATTGCGCGCGACAACGGGGTGGAAAAACAACTGCATCGTCGAGAAATGGCATACATGTCAGCTGACGAGCTTCGCTCTTTGTCGGATAAATCCTTGGGGGCATTGCGCCTTGCGGTCGCTGACAATGAAACCTTGCGTGATGCCTTGCGTGCGTCGGAGGATGTCGGACGGCCTGAGCGTAAAGTCTTATTCTATGTGGCTGTGTATCAGCATTTGCGCGAGCGTATCCGTCACGACATTATTCGCACCGATGATCCGGTCGAAGCGATTGAGGAAATGGAAGTCGAGCTGGCAAGGCTCACTGAAGAGCTCACGCAGCGTGAACAACGTCTGGCGATCAGCTCCGAGTCAGTAGCCAACATTATTCGCAAGACCATTCAGCGCGAGCAAAACCGGATCCGTATGCTCAACCAAGGGCTACAGAGCGTGGGCTTTGGTCAAGTGCAAGGTGTGCGCCTCAATGTGTCTATCCGTGAAACCCATGCACAGTTGCTGATGGGCTTGGCTGAACATGCTGACCAGCACCAAGATTTATTCGGCAATCCAAATCTCACGTTTTCAGAAGCGATGGCCAAGTTGTTCCAACGTTTGAACCCGCACATTGAAATGGGACAACGTGCCCCGCAGACACTGGGCGAAGAGCTATTGGACTACCGCAACTATCTGGACTTGGGCATTGAAGTCAACCGTGGAACGGATGGTTGGCTGAAAGCGGAATCCGGCGCGTTGTCGACCGGTGAAGCGATTGGTACCGGCCAAGCAATCTTGCTGATGGTGATCCAAAGCTGGGAAGAGGAGTCACGCCGACTGCGTGGCAAAGATGTGATCCCATGTCGCTTACTTTTCCTTGATGAAGCGGCCCGTCTGGATGCCAAATCGATCTCGACCTTGTTTGAGTTGTGTCATCGTTTAGATATGCAGCTGTTGATTGCGGCACCAGAAAACATCAGCCCAGAGCAAGGCACAACGTATAAACTGGTCCGTAAAATCTTCAATGATCGCGAGCACGTCCATGTTGTGGGCTTGCGCGGGTTTGGTGAAGAGAAGCGTCGGGAGCTAGAGCGTGAGCCGGTGATGGAATAATCGTAAGACAAGGCGAAAACAAGGGGGTCGGCCGTGAGGTTGACCCCTTTGGGTTTTAGTCGGTTTTAAAGTGACTGATCCGCGTTTCCAGGGTACGGGCATGCTCACGTAAGTGGTTGACGGTTTGTTCAGTGTTGCGCGTCCGCTCTGAAACATGGTCGGCCGATTGTGCCATCGTGTTGACATTTTGGCTGATTTCATCGGTCACCTGCGTTTGCTGGTTGGCCGCGGTGGCAATTTGCATGTTCATCTCGTTGATTTGCTCAATCATGGTTTTGATTTGCCCCAGCTTGTCGTTGTTTTCGTGACAATGCTCAACGCTTTGGGTCACCGCGTCATTGGCTTGGGTCATCCCATCGGCGGCACCGCGCGTCTCCTGTTGCAAGGCGTCGACCTTGGCGCGAATTTCTTCAGTGGACGACTGGGTGCGTGTGGCTAAAGAGCGTACCTCGTCGGCGACCACCGCAAATCCGCGTCCTTGCTCACCAGCACGGGCCGCCTCAATCGCCGCATTGAGGGCTAACAAATTGGTTTGCTCGGCAATTTCTTGAATCACATCCAACACCGACCCAATGGACTCACTCTCGTGTGATAGCTTCTCCATCGAGCGGGTGGCTTTGTCCATATGATCTTTGAGTGTTTGCATTTGGCTGACCAAGGCTTCGCCTTTTTGGCTGCCTTCATTGGCGGTTTGGGTAATCGTATCAGACGCTTCAGAGGCATTGCTCGCATGCTCTGATACTTCGCTGATGGAGGCGGCCATCTGTGTGGCAGCGGTAGCGACTTGGTTCGAGCTTTTGGCTTGCTCGTCCACTTGCCCACGCACAGCCACTACGTCATCACTGATATCGTTGGCTGATGACAACAAGGTTTTTGACGCGTCGTGTGTTTTTTGAATCACGTCTCGGAAGCTTTGGAACATTTCATTGAGGCTGTCAGCCAACGTAGAGAGCTCATCTTTACTGGTATGGTGCAACGTGATCGTCAAATCTTTACTGTCTGCCACCTGTTTGATACTGGTGGCGAGTTTTAAGATAGGCGCGCCAATGCTTTTACCCAACCAATACGCTGCTAGTGCGGCGAGACTGCCTAGCAGCACTGCCGCAAACGCGGTCACAACGCCGATGTCTGTGCGTAATTTGGTAATGGCTGTAAAGACTTCATCGGTGTCTTGCTGACTGATCACCGCCCATGTCACCCCGTAGACGTCAATGGGCGAATAAGAAGCCAGTACCTCAGTATTACGATAGCTCGTTTGCGTGACAAACCCTTGCTCTCCCCGTAGCGCTCTTTTTACCGCAGGGTTATCGAGGGGTTGGTTACCAGCGGCGGAGTTTTGATAATCAATGCGGTGAATGGTATCGGCATTAAGCCCTTGGCTTTCTAGTGCACTGAGGTAGGCGTCTTTATCATCACTCAACAGACGTGGCTGCGTGCGTAACAGGTTATCGGGACCAACTAATAATATTTCACCGCTTGTGCCCATGCCTGACTCTGCCCATTGACCATTATTACTAATGAGCTCACTGATACGATCGATCGGCATTTGAAATATCAACGCCCCGATCTGCTGACCATTTTTATAAACTGGACTCGAGATAAATGAAGCTGGACTGTCGTAGGAGGGATAGTAAGGGCGAAAGTCTATAAAGCCCAGCTCACCCTGAGGCGCTTTGCGTACCGCTTTATAGGCATCAGCCAAGCCACTGGTTGAATACGGGCCGGTTAACAGGTTGGTCGCGTAATCCAGCTCTTTGTAAACGCTATAGACAATATTGCCCTGGTTATCGACCAGGAAAATATCGTAGTAGCCGAAGGTCTTTAAATAATGCTGAAAGTTGGGATGAAAGACGCTGTGGATCTCACTGTAGACACTGCCGTCGTTGGCTTTCGCCATGGCATCTTTACTTCCTAATGGATGGGGGTTGCCGCTGATATACGCGTGTTGCAGCCGTTTAGCTACATCAGGTAACTGATTGTACCTTCCCATGACGTCGGTGGATGTATCGTTAATCTCTTGATAGGTCGCGCCGAATTGATTGCGATAATAACTGGCCAGTTGGCTCTCTTGGCTAGGGGAGTTGGCAGTGTCTGCGGCGATGGTTTTAAACGCTTGTGCCAATTGTGCCAGTGCATCTTCTGTCATGGTGGAGTCTGACAGCGTATTAATTTGATCACCAATGAACTTGAAGTAATTACTTATTTCCGACTTTTTCGACGCTTTCACCGCCGTTAGTTGCGATTTTACTTTCTTATCAAGTGCTTGTGATGATAAGCCGATGGTTCTAAACGCTAAGATAGCCGCAATAGTTAAAACACAGGTTAATGATGCCGCAACGATTGCGAGCGTGATCTTATTACTGATTCTCATCGTGACACTCCTTCCTACATCACGTTTTGAATCTAGTCACGGCGGATAAAAAGTGCGTAGAAAAGGGGATAAAATTTGAACAAATGGTGAGCGTGTGTCTAGCTAGTCAGTCGTAATGGGTGGTTTCTAGACAGACAGCGAGTAAAGCAGGGAGGTGCGATGACCTCCCTAGGTAGCGTGAGTATTTACTCAGTTTTGAAATGACCGATAGTATCAGCCAGACGTGCTGACCGTTGGCTTAAGCCGGTGACGGTTTCTGCGGTGTCATGCGTGCGTTGTGAGACGGTTTCAGCCGATTGCGCGATATCAGAGATGCTTTCGCTGATTTCTGTCGTCACTTGCGTTTGCTGCTGGGTGGCATTGGCAATGTGTGAGGTCATCTGATTGATTTCGATGACCATGTTGGCAATATCAACCAGTGCGGCGTTATTTTGCTGACAATAATCCACACAAGCGTCGACGGTTTGGCTGGTGGTATCCATATCTGCCACCGCTGACTGCGTCTCTTGACGTAATGCGGCAATTTTATCGCGGATACTTTCGGTCGAGTCTTGGGTACGTGAGGCGAGGGTGCGTACCTCTTCGGCGACCACGCTGAACCCGCGGCCTTGCTCGCCCGCGCGCGCCGCTTCAATCGCCGCATTCAGTGCCAACAAGTTGGTTTGCTCGGCAATGGCTTGAATCACATCCAGTACGGTACCGATTTCTTCGCTCTGTTGCGATAAGCGGCCCATGGTCGCTGTTGCAGCATCCATGCTCGATGACAAGGTGCGGATTTGCTCAACCAGGTCGTCACCAATTTTTGAGCCCGTGTTGACGGCTTCTGTGATGTCATCAGACGCGGTGGAGGCTTGGTCTGCATATTGGGCAACGTCCGTGACGGAAGTGGCCATTTCTGTCGCTGCCGAGGCAACTTGATGGGTATGCTTGACCTGGTCGGCGACCCTATCGCGCATAGTGACCACGTCTTGATTAATGTCGTTAGAGGCTTGGCCGAGTAACCCAGAAGCTTGGTGCGCCTCTTGAATCACCTGTTGGAAACTGGCGAACATGTCATTGAGCGAGCGGCCGAGCAGTGCCATTTCGTCTTTACCGCTATCAGGTAAGCGTTGGGTTAAATCTTTATTTTCTGCAATGGTTTTGATCCGTGTAGTGACCGCAATCATTGGTTTGGCAATATTGCCACCGAGAATATAGGCAATTACGATCGCCACGCCAACAAGTACCAACGAGGTAATAACCGTCGCTTTTAAAATAGTGTCTTGCATGGCAGCGACTTGTGATAGCGCCTCTTGCTGACTGATTTGATTGACCAGCGCCCAGCGCTTGCCGAAGACATCAATCGGTGAGTAAGCGGTATAGACGGTTTGGTTGCGATAACTCTGTTCTTTGCCAGTGCCCGTTTCGCCCGCCAGCGCTTGCGCAATGCTTTGGGATGCCATCGGCATTTGGCCCGCTGCGGTATCGGTGAACTCAATGCGGCGAATCAAGTCGGGTTTGACGCCATTGGTGCGCAACAAGTGTAAATACTCAGATTTGTCCTCTTGTAAAGCGCGTGCTTCGGTGCGGAGGACTTTATCAGGCCCCACCATAAACATTTCGCCGCTTTGTCCAAAGCCTGCGGATTGCCATTGGCCTTGACCGCTGATCACGCCACTTAAACGCTGAATCGGCAATTTAAAGATAAGTACACCCTGCGTTTCGCCGTTTTCGACGATAGGGGTGGCGATAAATGAGGCCGGTTCATCGTAGCTGGGAAAGTAAGGGCGATAATCAACAAAGCTGATGTCACCGGCTTTTGCATCAATGGCTTCTAAGAAGGCGTCACCCATGCCGCTGGTAGCGTAGGGGCCAGCAAATAAGCTGGTTCCAAAGTCAATCTCTTTGGCCACTGAATAGACGATACGGCCATTGGCATCGGCTAACACGATGTCTTGGTAGCCAAACGTTTCGGCAAAGCGATGGTAGTTGGGATGATATTGAGTGTGCACCTTGTCATACGTGGAGCCATCGTTGGTTGTCACCAACTTGTCTTTCTCGCCCAAAGGATGGGGGCTGCCGCTGATATAAAATTGCTGCAGTGTCCGCGTGGCAGGGGCTAGCGCTGCGAGGTTGGAGCGTGCATTGGCGTTGGTATCATTGCGCGCTTTGTAAACATCGCCGAAAGTGTCGGTGTAGTAGTCTTGCAGCGCGCGCCGGGCCGCTCTATCGGTGCGGACTTCACGACTGTAGCGTCGATAAGCTTGGCTAAAAGAGGTCACCGCATTTTCGGTCATGGTGGAGTCGGCCATTGAGGTTAATTGCTGGCCGATAAATGAAAAATAACTGGTTAATTCAGAGTGCTTGGCTTCGCGTACGGCTTTAAGCTGGCTAATCGCCTGCTCTCGCATTTTATCGCCAAACAGTGTGGTGGTTCGGTTTGCCAACACCGCGGCGGTGGCGACAATACAAATAACACAAGCGGAGATGATCGCCGCAGAAACCTTGGTGCGAACTTTCATACTACTAAACTCCTGAAACGTCGTTATGACGGCATCAAATCAAGGCACCTTACTGGCGTAAAGTGGAGGTGGGGGCTTATTCGATAGGGAAATAACATGCTCAAACCGTTAGGTCGCACTCTAGCATTGCCACACTGTGGTATTGGCCAAATTTTTCACCGACATCATTTAGCTGTCCAACTTGTAGGAAGCCAAAGCGACGATGCAATGCCAATGACGCTGGGTTGGGTAGCGTGACGAGAGAATAGGCGCGGCGCAGGGCCTTATCGCGCATTCCGTCAAGCAAGGTTTGCATTAATGCCGAGCCAACCCCACGGCCACCGGCATCGGGAGCCGCATAAATGGTGATTTCTGAGGCGATGTGGAAAGCCTGCTTGGGATTGAAAGGCGTATTGTAAGCAAAGCCAAGGATTTGTTGGTCTTGCTCTGCCACCCAGGCTTGATAGCAGGAGGACGGATCAAACTGAGCGAACCATTGTTTACGTTCAGCTAATTGCCATGGGCACAAGTCAAACGTAATGGCAGTGTGTGTAATGTAATAATTATAAATCGTATTGATCGCGTCACAATCACGCAATTCCATGCGTCGAATAAGCATTTTCGCTTCCTTTTCGCTTTTTTTGCGCGACATAAGATAACGAAGTTCACCGCATTCGCCAAGTGTTGGTGATAAATTAAACACTTGTCGTACATTTAACACCCAAACAGTGCTGTCCTTTGCGCGAAAACAAACGAACGCACTGTTAGGCTAACAAAATGCTCGATAAGGCATTGAGGGTGGCGGGAGATAGGATTAGCATGATAGCTCCACTTCTCGGCATAAAGGATCCGTTTTGTCAGAGTTTAAAGCGACATCTATTTCTCCGGTCGGTCCGTTTTTCTCGCCCATGGTGCAAGGTTACTGGCGACTGGATGATTGGCAAATGACACCGCAGCAGCGTTTAAGCTTTCTTAAGGCTCATATCGATTTGGGGGTGACGACGGTCGACCATGCGGATATTTATGGTGACTACCGCTGTGAAACACTGTTTGGCCAAGCGCTGAAGCTTGATCCCAGCGTGAGGGACGATATCCAAGTGGTGTCGAAGTGCGATATCAAGTTGGTCAGTGAAGCGGCTCCAAACCGCAAAATCAACCATTACGATACCAGTTACCGGCATATTTTGGAGTCGGTAGATAACTCATTGTCTCGTTTGGGCGTGGAAAAACTGGATGTGTTACTGATCCACCGTCCTGACGCGTTGATGGATGCGGATGAAGTGGCTGAAGCATTCACCACGTTGCGTCATCATGGCAAGGTGGCTCACTTTGGCGTGTCTAACTTTACGCCTGCACAGTTCGACCTGCTTCAGTCTCGTTGGGATGAATCCTTGGTCACCAACCAAGTTGAAATCAACCCGCTACGTTTTGATGTGGTCCATGACGGGACCCTGGATCAGTTACAGCGCTTGCGTATTAAACCGATGGCGTGGTCTTGTCTTGCAGGCGGTGAGATGTTTAACGGCGAGTCTGAGCAGGCTGTGCGGGTACGTGATACCTTGCATGCTATTGGCGAAGAGCTCGGTGGTGCGACGATCGCTCAGGTTATTTATGCTTGGGTGATGCGTCATCCGTCTCAACCTTTGCCGATCATTGGCTCGGGCAATATTGAACGTGTCAAAGCAGCCAAAGCGGCTTACGACCTCAAACTCACGCGCGAGCAATGGTATCGGATATGGGTAGCGTCAAAAGGACACAATGTACCTTAAATAACAGCGTGTAACCGACTGACTCTCAATCCATAAGGCGGCTATTAGCCGTCTTTTTTTGTTGGTTGTCTGGTGACGGAATAGGGGCAATATGGCGCATTGATAACGGATGAGTGGAAACTGCTATACGGTAAATGGTGCGACTGGGTGTCGCATGCAGAGCCAGTGCATGACTGATGGCGACAAAAAGCGAACGTCCTTTGCTTTTAATACGCCACTTTCTTTTAATACGCCGTAGTAGGCAGGTGGACCGGTGGAGACATCCTGTTTACCCGCCGGAGACCATTATTTTTTTGCCTGGAATTGCGAATTATGTGAGGTGAGGGCAGACACTTCTAGCATCGGTGCCGCATCAATATCATCGGCGTTCATCATCGAAGAGATACGTTGTACCGATGACAGCAATAACGATTGCTCCCACTCATCTAAACTTTGAAAGCGTGAAATAAAGTTTTCTTGTAGGGGTTTGGGTGCTTGTTCTAACGCCGCTTCCCCTTGCTCGGTCAAGTGGGCATGCACTTTACGCTTATCAAGCTCACTGCGAACACGCAAAATCAATCCGCGCTTTTCTAGACGATCAAGAATGGTCGTTGCCGTTGCCTGACTCATATTGGTATGGGTCGAGAGCTTACGAATGGTCACTTGGCCCAGCTCTTTAATCGCACGCATTAGGACAAGTTGGGGGCCAGTGATCCCGGATACTTTGTTAAGTTTTCGTGAATGCAGGTCTATTGCGCGGATGATTTGCCGCAGCGCAACCAGTACTTCTTCGTGTTTTTCCATTTACTCACCTCCACCAGAAAAAATCGCCAACGAAACTTACAATACCCGCGGTTGGAGTGCAAAGGCATCGAGAGAAAAATCGACTTTTTATGGTTTTTTTCACTATTAAATAATCAATGTGCTTTCAGTCTATTATAACCCTTAGAGTTCAAATTAAATCTAATTTATTGTTATTTTTAGCTGTTTCAGTGAGCAGGCGCAAAAAGTGCCACATAGTCATCAATTTAAGCAGTCAAGAGGTCGGATCAGCGTTGCAACAAGTTGCATTAAACCATGCTTAGAGTGTGGAGATCACAGCTTTGATAATAGCCTCAATTCTTTGTTGCATTTAGTAACATAATGCTTAGAATCTCTCGCATACAAACGATAATAGTTCTCATAACTGTTCATATCAAAGCGAAGGACAAAGTACTATGGAAATGACCCCTTTTAAGCGTAACCTTATCGCGCTTTCCTTATTTGCCGCACCTCTGGGTGTTAATGCGGCGACGCAAGAAGACGTTGTTGAACATTACGCTGATATCGCGCATGCGGTATTCGCAGACTCCCACGCGACAGCGGTCGCGCTCGATGACGCTATTGAGGCTTTTACTGCCAGCCCCTCTCAAAAAACCTTTCAGGCAGCAAAAAAAGCATGGTTAGACGCGCGAGTCCCTTATCAGCAGTCAGAAGTGTTCCGTTTTGGCAACGCGATTGTTGATGATTGGGAAGGACAGCTGAACGCGTGGCCATTGGATGAAGGTTTGATTGATTATGTGGCAGACGGTTACCAAGCAGAGCTGGGGAATGCCGGTGCGACAGCAAACATTATTGCCAACCAGAGTATTCAAATTGGTGCGACCGATTTAGACGTGGCTGACATTACGCCAAAACTGTTGGCAAGTCTCAATGAGGTAGGTGGGTCAGAAGCCAACGTTGCTTCCGGTTATCATGCGATTGAATTTTTGCTGTGGGGGCAAGACTTAAATGGCACTAACCCAGGTGCGGGCGAGCGCCCATACTCTGACTTTGCTTACGGGGAAGACTGCACGAACGGCCACTGCGACCGTCGCCGCGAGTACTTGAAAGCGGCCGCTGATCTTTTGGTGGATGATTTAGCCTGGATGCGCGACCAGTGGGCGGAAGGTAATAAAGATAACTATCGCGCGACGCTATTGGCGGATTCGAGCGAGAACGGTTTACGTAAGATGCTGTTTGGTATGGGGTCACTCTCGTTGGGCGAGTTGGCCGGCGAGCGCATGAAGGTGGCATTGGAAGCCAACTCGACCGAAGACGAACACGATTGTTTCTCTGATAATACCCACAATTCGCATTTTTATAACGAGCAAGGCATTTATAATGTCATGATGGGAACCTATCAGCGTGTTGATGGCAGCAAATTGACCGGGCCATCAGTGCTCGACTTGGTCAAAGACAAAGATACTGACGCGGCAAGCGCGATCAAGACAAGCTTTGACCAAGCGCGTGAGCAAGTCAAAACGCTGGTTGTGTCAGCGGAAGAAGACAATGTGCATTTTGATCAATTGATAGCGGCGGGCAACAATGACGGTAACCAACTCGTCAATGCATCCATTACCGCACTGGTTGACCAAACCAAACACATTGAGAAAGCCGCTCAGATCATCGGCATTGATAATCTCAACCCAGATACCGCGGACCATCAATTCTAATTGTCCGCTAATGATGTTAAGCCCCGTGCCGCGGGGCTTTTTGCTTTGTCAGGATACAACATGAAGTCCAAAGTCATTGTTTACCTCGGTGCAATCGGCATCAGTGCCTTGGTGAGCGCGTCGGCGGTTGCTTTTGAACGCACCTCTGGTGGCCGCACCACGGTGATTAAAGAAGGTGCCAACGCTTTCTCCCAACCTGCCGCTAACCTACCCATGAGCGAGCGCATCGACTTCAGTGTCGGGAACAGCTTTTTTCGTAATCCTTGGGTGAGCTCGCCGGCTTCAACCGATGCGCGTGATGGGCTTGGCCCTTTGTTCAATACCAATGGCTGTCAAAATTGTCATATTAAAGACGGCCGTGGGCATCCGCCTTCTCCTGGCGATACCAACGCCGTGTCTATGTTGGTGCGATTGAGCGTGCCGGCAATGAGCGAAGCAGAACGGCAGAAATTGATCCAATATGGCAATATTCCCGAGCCAAATTATGGGGGTCAGTTGCAAGACTTTGCACTGCCAGGCGCGAAGCCAGAAGGAAAGGTCGCCATTACCTATTCTGCGGTCCCCGTGACCTTTGCCGATGGTGAGACTGTCACTCTGCGTCAGCCACATTTAACGATCACCGATCTTAATTATGGGCCGATGGCAGAAGATGTTCAGATGTCGGCGCGGATTGCGCCTCCGATGATTGGATTGGGGCTGTTGGAATCCATTCCTGCGGAAGACATTTACGCCCTGGCTGATCCTGATGATGCCAATGGCGATGGGATCTCTGGACGACCAAATCAAGTGTGGGATATCGAAAAACAACGCACTGCGCTTGGCCGGTTTGGTTGGAAAGCAGGGCTACCCACGGTTAACCAACAAAACGCCGCGGCCTTCAATGGCGATGTGGGATTAACCACTTCCATGTTTCCGCACCACAATTGTATGCCGTCACAGTCTGTGTGCGACGAGATGCCCAATGGTGGCGATCCAGAAGTCAGCGACAATATCCTCGGGTTTGTCGAATTTTACGCCCGTCATTTGGCGGTGCCAGCGCGTCGCAACGTGCAGGATCCTGCCGTGAAACAGGGGCAAGATATCTTCGTGCAAACGGGCTGCAATGCGTGCCATGTGGCGTCATTTACTACCGCAAAACGCCCCGAACTTAGCGCACTGAGCGAGCAGCGTATTCACCCCTATACGGATTTGTTGTTGCATGACATGGGAGCGGGGCTAGCGGATCATCGAGGAGAGTTTATCGCCAACGGTAGAGAGTGGCGCACACCACCTTTGTGGGGGATTGGGTACACCAAAGAAGTGAATGCGGATGCCACCTATCTGCACGATGGTCGCGCGCGTACCCTTATGGAAGCCATTTTATGGCATGATGGCGAAGCCGCCAGTGCGAAACAGCGGGTGCTGGCGATGCCGAAAGCGGAGCGTGACGCCTTAATCGCGTTTTTACGTTCCTTATAACAACAATATGCTGGAGTCTTGTCGCATGCGTTTTCGACTCAATCCTATCGCCGCGCTCTCTCTGAGCGCCACGGTATTACTCGGTGGGTGTTTATCTCAAACCGAGACCGGGCCTAACCACGGCCTTTGGCAACTACAAAAGCAGCGAAGTGAGCAGTTTCTTTCTGCGACCACGGATCTGGCTAAGACCACGCAATCGGTCTGTACTCAGGGCACGCCGATTGATGATGCGCGCCAAGCGTGGAAGACGGTGATGGCCAATTGGATGCCATTACAAGGGGTAGAAAAAGGGTCTGAGGACGCCTTGGCGCAAAGTTGGCGTATTCAGTTTTATCCTGACAAAAAAAATACCACAGGGCGAAAAATTAATGCCTTGCTGGCCAGTGAAACACAGTGGACCGCGGAGGTATTGGCCGAGCAAAGTGTGGCCGTGCAAGGCGTCGGCGCGATGGAGTGGTTGCTTTATGATCAGCAAGCTGACTTAAGTCAACCGAAACACTGTGAAGTGGCGATTGCGGTCAGTGCTCGCTTGCAACAAACGGCATCTGCGCTCAATGCGGCTTGGCAGCAAAATCCTTGGCATGGCATGCCGCCTTCGATGGCGGTATCAGAAAAGCTCGGTGCGTTGACCCATCAGCTGGATTATGTGCTGAAGAAACTGTCTGGCCCTCTGGGTAAACCGGGCTTTCCTAACCCTTACCAAGGTGAAGCGTGGCGCTCACGGCACTCTCTCACATTGTTACGCCAAAGCATCAAAGCGATGCAAACCCAATATCACGCTGAGGGTGGCATTGAACAATCCCTCCGTGAGCGAGGTTATGATGAGGTCGCGGATCGTGTCAGCGAGCATTGGCAGTTGGCATATAACAGCATGCCACAAGATGGCGAACCCTTATTTGACAGGCTAAATAGCGTCGCAGGGTATCGAGACATGCTCACCGTCTACAACAATCTAGAATATCTCAAGTTGGTGCTTGGCGGTCAGGTCGCGCAAGATTTAGGTATTATCGTCGGGTTTAATGCATCAGATGGAGACTAGTTTAAAGCGACGCCGTCTATTAAAAGCGGCACTGATGGGAGCGGCGCTGCCTACAGTGGTGAATGCGTTGAGTGGTTGTCGTGGCAACAGCACGTCAGCGCGTTGTGAGCTACTCGGCTGCGCGCTGAGCAGTGATGGAACGTTCGCGGTTGTCGGCGCTGACCGTATGGGACAGCCCGTCTTCCGTCTTCCTTTACCCGCGCGCGGTCATGGTGTCGCCGCCCAACGTCGCGAGGTTGGGACACTGGGTGTGGCATTTGCGCGTCGGCCCGGTCATTTCATGCAGGTGTTTGATTATCAACGTGGCGTGACGTTGTCACAGGTAACGGCCAGCGCAGAACGCTACTTTTACGGCCATGGCGTGATTTCTGATGATGGTCAATGGTTATATACCACTGAAGGAAAACGTCAAACCAGCGAGGGCGTGGTCGGTGTTTATCGACTGAGCGAGCACGGCCAGGTGAAAAAAGTGCGTGAGATAAGCGGCTTTGGGATTGGTCCTCATGAAATCGCGCTGGCGGATGCGAACACACTGGTGGTGGGGGTCGGTGGCATGCATACCGATGGCCGCACCGTGCTAAACATCGATTCAATGTCACCGGCGTTGGTGTACATCGACATCGACACGGGTGAGGTGGTTGAGCGTGCTGAATTAGCCAATAAAAAGCTGAGTATTCGTCATTTGATGGTGTCAGATGAGGGCTATGTGGTGACGGGGCAGCAATACCATGGTCAGGATAATGCCCCCTTGGTGGCCATTCACCGTCGTGGTGAGCCGATGAAAATGCTCAATGCCACCCCTGAGCAATGGGCTCGATTTAACAACTATGTGGCGAGTATCGCGACACTCAATGGCTGGGTGGTGGCGACCTCACCCAGAGGCAATTGCTACGGTGTCTGGTCTTTAGACACGAAAAAAATGATAGGTTTGCATCCATTAGTGGATGCCTCTGGTGCCAGTCGTGACGGTGATGTGATCAACTTAAGTTCAGGGGGCGGCAAAATGGTGACCCTTGATAGCGCACATCATCCCGATTATCAGATGACGCCAGTACGATGGGATAATCATTGGATAACGCTGGTGTAATGAAAGCATGGTAGCGTGAAAAGCGGTAGTCTGGAGAGGCTGCCGCTTTTTGTTTCATCGCGGGTTGGGGGGCGAGAAAAAATCAGGCGATGATTTTGTCGAGACGGGGGCAAAATTTGCCATAATTAAAGCATGGATGAGGAGGGTCGTATGATGAGAAGGCACGATGCCTGGTTGGCTAACCTTCTGATAGGATGTTGTTTTTGGGTAAACCCCGGTATGGCAAATGAGGCGATCGAGGCCGGTGGCATGCGATTTCTGGCACCATCCACCTCGGCGCATTCGGCCTCAGATCAAGCGGCGTCGGTTGAGCAAACCCTGTCGGCTGACGATCATCGTCAACGCGCCTATCAGTATGCGCGCGACTGGCTGGAGTCGGCCGCCCCCGATGCCACTGTTTTGGCCTATCCCTCAGCGCTGACTCAAGACTATCTCGATAATGGGTTTTCTCTGCTTTGGACCCAGGATACAGCACGGGACGAGCTTGCAACGCAAGTTAATGTGATTTCATTGGCCAGCTTCAGTCCGGAATTTGAGTGGCGCGCGTGGCAACTTCGCCAACTCCGCCAGCAGGGTAGCGACACCGCGTATGATATTTTTGCTACCGACACCGCGTATGCCTTGATGAGTTACCTGGATGCGGTGTCCGATAAAGGTATGCGTTGGTTTTTTGGCTCTTTGCATCACACGCCATTGCCCGAGCCCTCCGAGTCTCAGCGAGCGTCCTTTTTTCAAGCAGGTTTGGGGCCGGCGTTGCCCGCTTTTCTGCGCAAGCTTCGGCCTCAGCATCCGCAATATACCGCGCTGATTAAGCAGATTGTTCGCTTGCAACGTCAAGCCCGCTCAGTGTGGCCCAGCGTGACCAGCGATGGATTGATTTACCCTGACCAAGCGGTAGCGATCCCCTTGGCGCTCAACTTAGTTGATAACCTGCGGGTGCAGGGATATTGGGGGGACAGTCAACGGTTAGAGGCACTGGATGGTAAAACGGTGCAATATGGTGGCGATCTACTCGATGCCGTTAAACGGTTTCAGTCACAACACGGACTGAGTGTGGATGGCATCATTGGCCCGTCAACGTTGAAATGGCTTAATTTAGATGCGTCGGCGCGGATCCGGCTGCTGGCGCTTAATGCGGAGCGGTTACGGTTATGGCCCCAGCAACAACCGGATCGCATTGTGGTCAACATCCCGGATTATCGTATGCGTCTGTGGGCTAACGATCAGAATGTGTTCGAAAGCAAGGTGGTGGTCGGTCGCCAATCGAGACGTACGCCCCTGTTCTCGTCACAACTCGACTCTGTGGTACTCAATCCGAGCTGGAATGTGCCTCGGAGCATAGTGCAAAAAGATATCTTGCCCAAGCTGGTTGATGGGCACGAGTATTTGTCTCAGCATCAATATCGTATTTTGCCCAATTGGCAAAGTGACACCCAGATTGACCCTAGCTCGATTGATTGGCAAAAAGTGTCAGTCGACGGGTTTCCCTATAGGCTTCAGCAGGCACCAGGTCGAGGCAACGCCCTCGGAAAATACAAATTCAACACGCCCAATCGTAATGCTATCTACCTGCATGATACACCAGCGCAAAGCTTATTCAGCCGGTCACGGCGTGCATTTAGTTCCGGCTGTATCCGTGTCGAGCAAGCGGAGCAACTGGCGGACTTATTATTGGATTTATCGGGTAAGCAGCTGACCGATTACCAGTACTATATTGATAAAACTCAGACCAAGTGGGTACCGCTCAAAAAACGTTTAGCGGTTCAGACCATTTACCAGACGGCTTGGGTCACTGATGAAGGGGAATTGGCCTTTCGTGATGACGTGTATGCCTATGATGTCCCTGCTAAACGTAAGATCACCACACAAGAGCCCAGTTATTTAACCCAGCAGCGTCATTCTGTGCAGATGCAAGCGCAATAGTCACCAGGAAGCCGCGTATAACCGCGGCTCTCTCTTCATGTCGGTATAGGCGAGTCACGCCATTGTCGTTAGCTCAACGAGATGTATCAGCGTTAGGCTGGTGGCTCAGGTGAGGGGCAATGTAGCGTTGATAGCGTTTGGGTTTTAAGCGCTTAAGATCGACCAAAACAAGACCATCAATACAATCGGCAAAGTCAGGATCCACGCCGAAGTCCAGGAACTGGACACCACCTGGTTCACATAACTCACTATACTGTTTATACAAGGTGGGGACCCCAACGCCTAAGTGATCGAGTAGCATTTTAAGTTGTTTAAGGTCTTTGGCGTAATCGTTCCCGCAGAAGTGACCCAGAAGCTCACTTTCTTTACTGTCTGCCAGTTCAAAGGGGCGTTTAGAGCGTGCACACTCGCTCTCGCCAGTAAAGTAGGTACGGTAAAAGAAAATGAGTAATTCTTTAGCCGCCTGTGGCATGGCGTTGCTGATGGTGACTGGACCAAACAGATAACGGTATTGTGGCTTCTGCGCGAGCAGAGCGCCAATACCAAGCCATAAATAGTCCAAACTCCGTTTGCCCCAATATTTAGGTTGCACAAAACTACGTCCCAGCTCCAGCCCCTGAGCAAGATACGGCTGCATGCCTTGCTCAAAATCGAATAAGCTCGCGCTATAGATCCCATCAAGCCCTTGGGCGGTGAGCGTCGCTTGGGTGTCACATAAGCGGTAGGCGCCCACAATATCGAGTTCGGCGGGATCCCAAAGGACCAAATGCCAGTAATGCTGATCATATTTATCGAGATCACGTCGCTGACCTGTGCCTTCTCCCACAGCACGAAAAGCGACTTCACGTAATCGTCCAATTTCGCGCATGACAGGGGAGTCTGCTTGATAGTCGAGTAAGTAAATCAGTTTACCATCCGGTGTTTGTCCGAGTTGCTGGCCAGCATTGAGGGCTTGTTTAAGCGCTAAACGAGGCTCGGGAGAGGCGATGGCTGTCTCTGTGGGAAACAAGCCAGGCTTGCGTTTGGCAATACGATACAAGTGCTTATGAAATAACTTAACGCGTGTTTTGACGGGCAGGGAGGCAGTAGCACTGTAACTGTGGTGTGGGATTAATTCGCCGACGGTAAAAGCAATGGTATTGTTCTCTTGGCGAAACATTTCCTCGACGAGCAACAGGGTAGAGAGCGGCTTATATACCATGGATGCGCCATAAAAACGGGCTGAATTACGGCCCTGGACGTGAATCGGGAGAATGGGCGCTTTTGATTTGGTTGCCATGCGTAAAAAGCCAGGGTGCCAGGCGCCATCACGGATCCCGGTTGGCGCAACCCGTGACACTTCACCAGCGGGGAAAATGATGACTGCCCCGTCATTTTCCAGCCACTGAGTCATGTTTTGTAGGTTCTGTTTCGGGGTATATCCCCCCATATTGTTCACGGGCAACAAGCAACCGTGGAGCGGTTTAACCTGCATTAATAAATCGTTAGCAATCACTTTGACGTCCGGTCGGACAGAGCGCACCAGTTTTAACAGCGCCAGTCCATCCAGCGAGCCGATAGGGTGATTGGCGATAATCACGACACGTCCTGATTCGGGAATCCGCTCTTTCTCGCGATCACTCACCCGATAGCTAAAGTTAAAGTAGTCGAGCACTTGTTCAACAAACTCAAACCCTTGCAGATGAGGATACCGCTCAGCAAAGGCTTGAAACTCCTGCTCATGAAGTAACCGTTTAAGGGTTTTACTGACGGGACGTTTTAGCCAGTCTCGCTGTTCTAGTTGGGGATAATGAGACGATAGAACTTTATCAACATCTAACATAAGCAACCCTGCATGCAAAAATGCGCATCTGATTTATCCAGATATCCTGACGTTAGCCTAGATAGTAAAAGTGACACCCCCTTGGCAGCATAGTTGCAAACTGGTGACAGCGTGGCATAGTGAGGCGCATATTGACGATTCAAAACCTGAGGGCGTGTCACGGATTACGTGTTATTGCGTCACTGAACAGACAAAGAGAAGGTTAACTCCATGGCGTTGCATTATGAAATTGTGCCAGTCACGGCATTTCAGCAAAATTGCTCCATTATTTGGTGCGACCAAACGCAACAGGCGGCTGTCGTGGATCCCGGTGGGGATATTGCTAAAATTCGCCAAGTCATTCATTCGCTCGAAGTGACGGTGACGAAAATCCTCCTAACGCATGGCCATTTAGATCATGTTGGCGGCACTGTTGAGCTTGCTAGCGCGTTGAATGTCCCTGTCGTGGGACCGCACAAAGAAGATGCTTTCTGGCTACAAGCGTTGCCGGCACAAGCCCAAATGTTTGGTTTCGCGCATGCTGAGCCGTTTGACCCTGATCAGTGGCTACAACAAGGTGACACCGTGTCCGTGGGTAATAGTACGCTCTCGGTGTTGTTTGCCCCTGGACATACCCCTGGCCACATTGTGTTTGTCGATCTGGAAGGGCGAACCGCTTGGGTAGGAGATGTGCTATTTAACGGTGGTATCGGGCGAACTGATTTTCCCAAAGGGGATCACGCCACCTTGATCAACGCCATCAAACACACCTTGCTGCCGGTTGGGGATGATGTGACCTTTATCCCTGGCCATGGCCCTACATCGACCTTGGGTCACGAGCGGAAAACGAACCCCTTTTTAACGGGAGCGTTCTAATCTACCGTTGAGAACAGCCGGCCTTTTGCAGCTATCTGATGCTAAAGGCTAGTCTTTAGTCATCACCGCTGGCAGCGGCCAAATAGCGCCGGGCGACGCCAACAAAGTCCTCGAGGGGTCTATCGAGCAAGTCTTCGCTGACAAACAAATCGTACCCGAGTAACTCTCTGGTATAGCGCATACGGTTTGCCAGCATGGCCATCAATCCTTTGTATAGCACGCCGTTGCTTCCCCGATACGGGGTGTCATCAAACATCATGTCTTCCAGCGGTTTACTGGGTTTATGGTCTCCACGCCGATACGCAGTGATGAGTAACGCGCGTTGGGTCATAATAATGTGGGTCACCATTCGCAAGCTAATACTGTCTAAGAGCGCATCGTAACGCTTAATTTTTATTCCAACCCATGGAAGCGGTTCACCTAACCCTTGCCGGTGGAGGTGCGGGATGCCAATGGCTTCAATGTTTCGCCACTTAAGCGCCCAGCCACCACGAAAACTATGGTGCTGTAAGTGCATAAATGACAATGAAAAAGAGAGCTGAACACGTTGAAGCAACTGGTTAACGACATATAAAATGACAATGATGGCCGCCAATCCCAATAAACCCTGGCCAAGCGAGAGCGTCGGTTGGACGAGGAAAAAGCAGATCAAAAGAAACGCCACCGCCATGGCGGCTAACATGCTCCAGCGCGCCGCTTCAAATTGAGGAGGATAGATTTTGATCGTCTTTAAAGCATCCATGATCATCCATTCTTCGCAAGAGGTGGCAAAACCGCCCCGTCTTTTTTACAAACTACCCGTTAAATATACGCGCATAGTGTCTGATTAGTTTGCCTAAGAATCACTGGATTGGTAAACATTTATCGCTGAATATCACGATCTTTGCGCCTATTAGGGGGCGGTTACCTACAAAAGTGGATGGAAATTTGGTATAACACGCGCTTTGTTTTTCACCCGCTGCATTCAGCAAGCCTGAACGTAGTGCGTCGGAGTAGGATGATTGAATGAAAATCTCTCACAAGCGTAAGGTACAACTTAAACTCAACAAACGTGTTAAGGCATCATCGCCAGCACGTCAGCGTCCGGTTAAATCAAAATCGGTTGCCGCTGCGAAACCAGCAGCAAAACCAGCCGCAAAACCAGCCGCTAAGGCACCGGTGGCGAGCTCAGCCTCTTCATTGACGCCAAAGCAACAACAAGTACTCGAGATTGTTCAAGCAAACCCTGACGGCATTAATCCAAAAGGGATTGGCCTTGCGGCTGGTCAAGAAGACACGAAAGCGGCTTCTTGGGCGACAGGTGCATTGAAAAAATTGACTGAAGAAGGCGCCGTTGAGCGTGTTCAAGTCGCCGCCAATAAGGTGATATACAAAGCTTGTTGATCCCTTTGCGCATCCGCTTACGTGTTTGATGATGGTATTTGATACGTAAGCGGATGTTCACTCGACTCACCAATATTCTTGCCTGATTTTCTCCCCGCATTGTGATGCTAGGGTAAACAAACTTTTCTATTATCAACTATTTGTTTTTATTGTGTTAATAAAGTTTGTCTTTATTGCGCATTCCCTTAGCTAAAGCATGATCAAGCGCAAAATACTGTACGATCTTCCAGACATACGTTTAAAACTGCCTATAGTGGGAGTGTCTATTTCATTTTCTGTCTGGAGGTAAGCCATGGATGTGCTGTCAACCCAGCTGAAAGCGCCCACAGAAGTCGTTTTCGACTACACCCACTTTTTGTGTGAGAGTCAGCAACCAAACTGGACGTTTACCGATATTTTTCGCAGTTTATTACCCATCTTTACGACTGTGCTTGAACATCAAGCCAGTGATGGAGTGTCCCCGCTTTCTGCACAAGAGCAGCTATACCAGCAAGCCACTCGCGTGATGTCGGTGCGTAACACCGATACGGCCAATTTGGTGCAGCTGGCACGTCTTGCGCGTCAACAAGGCATTGAAGAGCTAACGATTTTAATGCCTTATGCCCTTGAATATCGACAAATGGAGGCGATTAGCCAGCAAACCGATGCGCAAATTGAGTACAGCAATGAGAACCGTGAATGGGTTCGCCTAACGCTACCCTCAGGTCTTAATCCTCAATCCTAACCAGCCATGCTACCAACTTATTGATACTGCGTGAATTAATGACGCTGGATAAAGGCGGGATCGACGCGCGCGATCCCTTGTTTGTTTTGCTCACAGTAATTGAACGGCTTGTCTGTTGGGGTAAAGGCGATAATGGCACATGAGGTGTCAGCCGCTAACGCCGCATCAATAAGCGCTTCATCATCGTACCCTGCTTGGCGATGGACCACGCGTACCTGATTCGCATTAATGCCCCAGAGGCTAAGTTGTGCCGCATTTAAAGCGCGAGGTGGATTAATGATCGTGACCCACTTGGGCTGGCGTGCTTGCAGTGCAATCGCGCGTAAGGTCGCTTGCCAGTGTGCGTTTACCTGTGTGGCGGCGGTAAAAGCAGCATGATAGCAAGATGATGGCGTGACACGCGCGGGAGACTGGACCTTAGCTTGATTTGACACATTAGACGTCACGTACATAAAACACCTGTATATATAATCAATACTGTATGTTTAAACAGTAATGTTTTGTGGCGTCACTCGCAAGTCACTTAGTGGCTAGTTTGTGATCAAGATCGATAATAGCGTCTAACGCGCCTGAGTCTCGACGTTAGTGAGTTTGGGGAAATAACTTGCTAAAATCACCGTTTTCATCACGTTGGAGAGAGCATGGAACAAGCGTTCTGGCATCAGCGCTGGGCTGAAAACCAAATAGGCTTTCATCGCGATACGGTACACCCGATGCTTATCCGCCACTGGTCATCACTGGCCCCACAAAGTGACGAAACGGTTTTGGTGCCCCTTTGCGGAAAGTCGATCGATCTCAACTGGCTTGCTAAAAAACATCAGCATGTGATTGGCGTCGAGCTTAGTGAGATCGCAGTGCGTGCCTTTTTTTCGGAAAACTTATATACCCCTCAGGTTTATCGCGCCCCATCAGGGCATATGCACTATTGTTTTGATGAACTGGAGCTGATCAATGGCGATTTCTTTACCGCGCGCCTGAGTCCTATGCCATTGATTTATGATCGCGCCGCCTTGGTGGCCATGCCGCCTGCTATGCGCGCGCAGTATGTCAGCCATATTCGAACCTTGCTGGCACCTGGAGGGCGTTTGCTGCTGATTACCTTATTTTATCCGCAAACGGATGACACGCCGCCATTTTCCATTGATGCGTCGGTGGTAGAAGAGGCGTTCCAAGGCTTAGACATCAGTTTGCTCGAGACACACACGGAACCCGACGGCGAGCGTGGTGAACAAGTGTGGTTAATCAAAGCCGCGGTGTCGTAGTGGCCGATGTGGGTGAGAGTGTGTCAAGGGGCCATGACGGCCCCTTTTCTTTGACGTCGCACGCTCTTTGACGGCGTAAGCAGCCGTCTTAGTGGGCAAGAAAGCGTAGAAACTGGCAAACCGACTATGCGAGCTTATTTTGTGCCTGCGTGTATTGGCGTGATTCCCAGTGAGTAATAAAAAAGACCGCTGCAATAATAATACCCGCCCCTAACCACAGTCGGCCGGGTGGAACCCAACTAAACACCAGCCAACCAAAGAGGACGTTAAGAGGGAGTTTAGCGTGATCAAAAGGCTGCACAAAAGAGGCATCGGAAACAGCATATGCCTTGGCAATGGCCCACTGGGCGAGGGCGGTCAGTATGCCGGCGCCAAATAACATCCACCAAGCAGTCGATGTCTGAGGGAGCGTCCAATCAGGCACGGCGAGTAGCAAATTAAAGGGCGTGATCAACAAAAGTAAATATACCACCATGGTGGTGGGAGGGTCATAGGCGGATAAACGTTTCACCATCAACGAGTAGGTGGCCCAGAAAAACGCCGCACCAACAGGCAATAACGTTGCCCAAGTGAACGCATTTGACCAAGGCTCGAGGATAATCATGGCGCCGCAAAACCCAGCGAGCGTCGCAAGACCGCGCGCGATCCCCACTCGCTCTCGTAAAAACAGCCCAGAGCCTACCGTTGCGAATAGCGGTGAGGTCATTAATAGCGCAATCCCTTGCCAAATGGGCACTGGGTAGGCCAGCGCCCACAGCCACAGTTGAATGCCAATCACGGAGACAAACACCCGCAGACAATGCTGACCAAGGTGTTGGGTTTTGAGTGCTTGACGGATCCCGAGTTGCTTCAACCAGGGGATCATCGCAACCAAGGCGATGGCGTATTGAATGAAGGCAACCGTGGTAGAGGGTAAGCCCATTTTAAAACTAACGTACTGAGACAGGCTGTTAACGAGGGCAAAACACAGGCCTGCGGTCAGCATCCAGGCCGCACCTTGGAGTGGATTATGAATCTGTTTCATTGCCGTGACTATCCGAAAAAAGACGCACGGATAGTAGCGCAAATCCGACCTCAGGGCGACCTGAAATCCCCTGAGGACCGGACAAATAAGGAGGGCGCTTAGCGGGTTGAATACACTAAGGGAATATCTGGGTCAATGGCATCCAGTGTTGCCTGGGTATCGGCAAGGTGACTGACTGTACTCGTTGCCATTTCGGCCAACGCAACAGAGCGAATTTCTGTCCAATGGTAGCCCGCCATATTGACCGCAATTAATGCAACCTGAAGAGGCGGAAGACTTGGGTTAAAAGCCGCGTTCTCGGCATACATGCCAGAGAAAAATTCGCCATCATTGGTTTCAACCGCGGCCCCGCTATAGTTACCTGAGTAGGGCGCGTGACTGCGGTTAGCGGCGTCAGCGGCGGCTTTTAGCAATGGAATATCGATATCATCCGTTGATAATTGATTGGACTCGTCAGTCAATAAGCGAGAGTCAATCCCCAAATCGGCAGGACCAAACGGCTCGGGTAGATAGGTGTGCAAATCTTTAGGATCGGATTGTGGCAGCTGGATGATCAAGGACTCAGCGCCATTGAGCTCATTCATGAACTGCCGACAGTGACCACATGGGCTGTAATTGATCGTAATATCGGTGAGGCGTTTTGCCCCTTTTGTCCAAGCATGGCTGATAGCGCATTGCTCGGCATGCACTGTCTGCCCTAGCTGCACCCCGGTGAATTCAATGTTTGCGCCTAAATACAGGGTGCCACTTTCATCACGGACAATAGCACCAACATTAAACTGAGAAATGGGGGTAACCGCATAGGCCGCCGCCAAAGGCAATAAAGCAAGACGCAGTGCGGCGCCGTTAAGGCCACTGGCGGATTCCATCTGCGCCACCTGCTCTGGTGTGAAGGTAGCACCAAAGTTTGCGTCATTTATCCAATCAGAGACGACGCTTTGTAGGGCGTCGGGTAATTGTGTCAGTGCGTCAGTTAGTGCGGTTCGCATAGCATCTCTTCTTTATCGTTAACGGGAGGACAGTGTAGAGAAGCCTTTTCAATAATTGTGTGAGTAATGTCACGCATGTTTTGCAAGAGCAGATTTGTTGCTGAAAGTTAGAGTGACATCAATGTTTTTATGCCTCTTAATGTGGCCATCATGACGACGTGCGTAGGCAGACACGTTCGCGAGCCGAAAGACGGTTGATGCATTATGGCTGCCAATCGACATAGGGGCGATGTACCTTACGATACTCACGCGCGAGATCGCCCTGGTCACGCAAGCGAGTAATCAGTCGTGTGAGATACGCATCGATTTCTCGGCCCGCTTCGCCCTTAGGAATGATGAAGACATCGTGGAAGTCAGCAAAGTGTGCGCGTTTGATCATGGTTAAACCTAGCTCTTTAAGTGCCATGTCAGCTTCCTCTTGCGCCCAAACGAAACCATCAATTCTCCCCGCGGCCAAGCGCAACAAAGATTGTTTAATACTGTGCGAGCGTTGCACCTTAAAGGGCATATAATAGGGAACGGCTTCAATGGTATAGCGCGAGGGGGTTGCCCACAGCGCTTTGACCGAGAGCGGGAGCGCTTTATTGGTGTAAAGGACATGTGTGACCTGGCCAAATGACACCTCGCTAAAGTCGAAAGGCAAGGTGGACACTTCCCGCGTCGGACGCACCGCGGGTAAACCAAAGTCGGCTCGCCCTTGTGCGACACTGTTTATCGCGCGATGAATAGGGAAAACCTCGATAATAATCTTGGTGCTAGGGTCTTGCGCATCAAGATAGCGGACGAAATCGACAAACGCGCCGCTACCATCCAAATTGATCAAGCCAGGTAGTTCGCCAAGGTGTGCGACATAGGTTTGTTCAATGGTGGCTCGGGTAGGGGTGGAGAGGCTGAGCAGCGTGATAAACAACAGAAGCGGTAAATAGCGGCGTGGCATTATCTCTCTCTCAGATTTTAAAGCCAATGGACAAAGCAAAAACGACGACCTAATACGACACGCCCGTGGCGCACCACGGGCATCAAACACGCTAAGCTTGAGTCAATAATGCTGTCATGCCAATAATGACCGCCGCTGCCGTGACTAGGATCGTGAGTGGTTTAGCGATACTAAACGACGACTCTTCAATGGTCGTTGAGTGCGTTAAAGACGGTGGAGGCGTCTGTGATGCAGCGTTTGCTGCTCGTCCTGGACGTTTGGCAAGTGTTTGCTGCGGAAGCGACACACGAAAACCAAATTCACCGACTACTTCAAAGGGAAGGCATTTTTTGCCGTTGCGGTAGGATTTGGCCATTAATGATGTCACCACACTTTGATGCTGGGCAAATGAGCTGTCGGGCAAGGCCACTTGTTTGAATAAGGTGCGGCTAGAGAGTACCTCTCCGGCATAGTAGCAAAGCATCTCGAGTAAACGAGACTCTTCGTAAGAGAGAACCGTCATCGTGTCATCGGCCCAATATAACGTACGGCTTTCTGGTTCAAAATCAACCTCGGGAAAGCGGTAACAGCGCGTATCTACTTTTGTTGTCATCATTGCCACACTCCAAACAACATCCTTTTTAAAAGTGTGGACTCAAATCACAGAACTGCAACTGGTCAAGCTATCTTTTTTTTGGTAGGACAAAGTGGGCAGTGTGTCAGCATTGCTAGTTAATAACTTAAAAAACATGACGTTAAAAATAAAAGGCGACCAAACCTGTCCACCACCGCTACCTGATAGGTAGACTAAGGTCGGAGTGATGGTAGGTCGCCTTACTGACCGGATGGTGTATTCGCGATGCGTCTTTAGCAACCGTGCCAGTGTTAGCCAACCAGTGATTCCACATAGTGGTAAATCGCTTTTAAAACGCGAACTTTATCCTCCTCAGCTTGGTGCTGTTCAGCGAGATGCTGCAGGTTATCCATATAAGCAGGAAGGTGTGTCTCAAAGTAATCACGTCGATGCATAAACCATTTTTGCTGCTCGGCTTCGGTGAGTGTCCACGGGTAATTGCGCGCGCGATAACGGAATAACAGCGGCTTGATGCGCCAGTCATCAACGCTGAGATCCAGGGCTGCAAGATTCTCAGGATCGCGTGCACGGATGATGTCCATCGCACTGCGGTCGCTTTTCGAGAAAAAGCCCGCGTACAGGGCCGTATCCACGTCCTGATCGTTGAAAGGCTTGGCATCGGCAAACACGGCAACGAGCTTTTCGCGTAATTCTGGCGCGGCTTTCAATGCTTTTAGGTGTTGTAAGCACGCTTCGCGATCCACACCGAGTCGGGCAGCATCCTCTGGTCGTAATGTTTTTGCATCGGCGAGAACGGGGCATTTATTGATATGCACCAGTTTAAGTGGTGCCGGTAACTGTCCTTCCGTGAGGTCGTGGTGCGGGGTATACAGGCGCTCGCGTAACGTATCAGCGTCCAATTCAAACAAAGGGGCCGGGTCACGGGCCAGATCGACAGTAATCACGGCATTAGGGTTATCAGGATGCCAAGCAACGGGCACAATCCAGCTGGTGTTGCCTCGCTCGGTGCCGAACATGCCAGAGACATGCACGAGAGGCGTCATATTCACCACATCGATCAGGTGCTTGATTTTGTTTTTATTCCGATGTTTTAACAAATAATCAAATAGCCGTGGCTGTGCCGCCTTGACCTTTTTCGCCAGCTCTATGGTCGCGTGCACATCCGCCATCGCATCGTGTGCGTCGCTATGCTCTATACCATTGGCAACAGAGAGGTTTTCTAGTTTAAAGCTGGGTTTACCGTTGTCATCGTGGGGCCATTCAATACCATCCGGACGCAGTGCGTAGCAGGCGCGCATTACATCGAGCAAATCCCAGCGCGAATTACCGTTTTGCCAACTCCAGCCGTACGGGTCAAAAAAGTTGCGGTACAGCGTGTAGCGCGTGACTTCATCATCAAAGCGCACGTTGTTATACCCGACAATGCAGGTATTGGGTTGCGAGAAGGCTGTATGGATCTGCGCGATGAACTCCGGCTCGGATAAGCCTTTTTTCAGTGCCAGTTGCGGTGTAATCCCGGTGACCAAACAGGCTTCCGGAGCCGGTAAGTAGTCATTGGGTGGTTGGCAGTACAGGACTAAGGGTTCACCGATGACATTAAAGTCACTGTCGGTACGAACGCCAGCAAATTGGCAAGGTCTGTCTTTACCTGGATGGGTGCCGAATGTTTCAAAGTCGTAGAAAAAAAAGCTTGGCTGGTCGGCGTCTGTCACAATCGAATCCAACTTGGTCAATAAGAAAGCAGGCGCAAAATCCTGCGATAAACCAGTATGGTAACACTGGCATCGCGTATCACCAATCCTGAGCTAACCGGTGCAATATTGAAACGCTGATGCGTATAAAAACAGTCAGTCAGCAGTGAAGATCGATAATGAGAGCCTGCACGCAGGCAGGCTATCGTGATAAGGCAGGTGGAAAGGTCGGTTCGTTCACGTCGTGCGAACACCCAAAAGCATGCGTTATCCGCCGCTAAGACGCTAAGACGCTAAGCGTTTCAGTGTTTGCTTGGCCTCATCAATGGCTTGGCTTGCAGTGTCTTCGCCCATTGCCAGCCCCTCGGCGTAAACAAACTCGACGTCGGTGATCCCAATAAAGCCCAGTACGGTCTGCATGTAACCCGTGATATGGTCGGTCGTGCCCCCTTTGTGCATCCCACCGCGTGTGGTGACCACAATGGCACGCTTGCCTTTCAGTAGACCTTCGGGACCATTTTCAGTGTAACGGAAAGTCACCCCCGCACGGGCAACGAGATCAATCCAAGCTTTGAGTTGCACGGGGATAGTGAAGTTGTACATAGGCGCAGCAATCACTAGGGTATCGCTTTGCTGAACTTCTTCAATCAACTGATCTGAAGCTTGCTGCACGTGCTGCTGGGCATCAGTGAGTTCACCTGTACCGCGTAGGCCGCCTACATTGTCCCCAGTGAGAATCGGCAATGGGGTAGAAGCAAGATCGCGCTCAATCAGCGTGTCTGGAGACAGCTCATCCACCACACTGTTAATCACAGCGTTTGAGCTTGAGTAGGGGCCAAGAATACTTGATTTCAATACCAGCGCTTTCATGCGTCTCTCCTTACAGTTTATGGCGTTTTGCCCATGAGGTTGTTTTGTTGACTCGATGTAGTCTAGAGACTTTCACAATGAACACCAGCGTACAGATTCGTTAAACTTGTTCAAAAATTTTGTTGATGTCGCTGCACGTGGCGTGGTCAGTTGCGCTGCGTGAGCATGGGCGTATGATAGCGGCCGATAGTCGTTCAAAATGTAAAAATAATGTTATAATTCCCGTTGTGTTGGCTAGGGATCCAAGACAAAGAACGGCAAAGCGCCAGATCAAATCACAAGTCGGTCGCTTGTGGGACGCAACGGGGTTTGAGGAAATGCGCGTGAAAAATTTATTTATGTTAGACGTGGATGGCACGCTGGTCGATAGCTGCCAAATGGACCACGAGTGTTTTAGTCAAGCTGTTTATGAAGTCACTGGTTTAACGGTGCCGGATGATTGGGGTGGCTACACCAATGTCACCGATGCGGGGATCATTGAAGAGCTGATTGATAGTCATGATCTTCAGCGCGAAAAGATCATGTTGTTTCGAGAAATTAAGCGCGTGTTTACGCATAAACTGGCCAGCGCAATTGCTAACCACGGATTAAAGCCGTTGCCAGGTGCGGTAGCATTTATTGATGAGATGCGTCATATGCCGACCGTTGCCTTGGCGATAGCAACAGGAGGCTGGGAAGAGACCGCGCGGATGAAGCTTAAAGCCGCTGGTTTTAATATTGACGGTATTGTTTTTTCTTCGTGTTCAGATGCGATGAGTCGTAGCGAAGTGATGGCATTGGCTGCGTTCCGCGCTAAACAAGATTACGGTGTCCATTTTGAGCGGCGCATTTATTTTGGTGATGGGGTGTGGGATAAACAAGCCACACAGTCGCTAAACTACGAATTTGTCGCCGTGGGCGATAAAGTCGAGCACGACGTAAGTGTGAGCAATTTTGTCAACCCGCGTGCGATTTTAGGCAAACTGGGTATTGATGAAGCGCAGCGTCAATACGCCTAATCGTTTTATGCGTAAACGCGATGCAATGCGTGAACGCGAACAATGAGCAGAAAAGAAAAGCCGACGCGTCGACACGTCGGCTTTTTTATCCGCTGTTCAACTTCTTAGCGAGTCGCTAATCACTTTCACTGTGCATCAACAACGGCGTTGTTTTCTTGGCTCTGTACATTGGTTGCGCGAGTCCGGTTGTCTAGTGTGGCAAAGTAAGCTTGGGTTTCCGCAATGACCACCTTGCGCAGCAGCAATAAACCAATCAAGTTAGGAATCGCCATTAAGCCGTTGACGATATCGGCCAGTATCCAAATCGTATTCAATTGAATAAAGGCACCGGATGCAATTAAGCCGATAAAGAATAGCTTATAGATATAAATGGCTTTTTTGCCAAACAGGTACGCGACGCAGCGCTCGCCGTAATAGTGCCAACCTAAAATGGTGGTGAAGGCAAAAAACAATAGGCCAATGTTGACCAGCATCGGACCAACACTGCTTTCCATCCCTACCGCAAACGCATGTGAGGTCATGGCGGCGCCTGCGAGCTCCCCAGACCAAGATTGTGTTAGGATCAGGGTCAGTCCTGTCATGGTACAAATCACCAGCGTATCGATAAAGGTGCCGGTCATTGATACTAAGCCTTGCTCAACACAGGAGTCGGTTTTTGCTGCGGCCGCGGCGATGGGCGCACTCCCGAGGCCAGATTCGTTAGAGAATACCCCACGTGCAATACCCGATTGAATCGCCAGCATCATGCCGGCACCCGCAAAGCCACCGGTTGCGGCCATACCGTTGAAAGCAGACTCAAACACCAAACTGACGGCTTGTGGCAGTTGCGCGGCGTTTGCTACGAGGACCCATAAGCACGCGCTTACATAAAGCACTGCCATAATAGGCACAATTTTGGCGGCGACGGCGGAAATGGATTTAACTCCGCCTAATGTCACTAAGGCGACAAGTACGGTCAAAAGTCCAGCAACGGCGACAGTAGGAATGTTAAATAAGTGGGTCGCCGCGCTGCTAATCGCGTTCACTTGTGGGAAGGTGCCTATGCCAAAGCATGCCACGCCCAGTCCAAATAAAGCAAAGAGCTTGGCGAGAATGGGTTTACCGGCGCCTTTAGACAGGTACATCATCGGCCCACCGAGCATATTGCCTTTATGGTCGACCTCACGGTATTTCACCGCGAGTAGACACTCGGCGTACTTAGTCGCCATGCCCAAAAAGGCGGCGAGCCACATCCAAAACAGTGCCCCTGGGCCCCCAAGAGAAATGGCGGTGGCCACACCGATGATATTTCCGGTACCTATGGTCGCGGATAAGGCTGTACACAGTGCCGCAAACCCTGAAACATCCCCTTGGGTTTTGGCGTTCGACGGCTTAAAGATTTGCTTGAGCGCAAACGGCAGGCGACGGAGTTGGAGTAGCCCTAACCGTACTGTAAAAAAGAGCCCCGTACCGGTGAGTAGCAAAAGAAGCGGTGGCCCCCATATCCAATCGTCAATGGTGCCTAGAAGTGTTTGTATATCTGGTAGTTGCGAAAAAAATGGCATTCATTCCCCCTTTAAACATCAAAGGAGGAGATAGACCACACTAATATTAACAAAAGTGCTACATATTGGGGTGGGTATCTCCTCTGTCCTTTTGCCTGAGAGTTTCACTTGAAAACAAGCTTGCTCCTTCGGCGCCCGAACTAACGGGTCTCTCCAGAGTCTCCTCCAACAGCAGTCCATACAATTAAGTGCCTGAAAGATTTACTTCTTCGGCGGATGGCGTCAGCCACCTCTCTCCTGCTGTCTTCATCGGAACGTCGTTATGACGGAAAGTATGATAGATCACAGAAATATGAATGCAATGCAAAAATCAGTGAATGGGGAATAATTCTTTCTTAATGGCAAAAAACACAAACTTTTAGTATTTATTTCTAACAACAGAGATGTCGACGCATGCCTTCGCCGAGTTTGTTAACTTGAAAACAAGATGAAAGGGGTTAATTTTTTCCCACATTGGCCGATAAATTGGCTAATCTGGACAGGCAACGAGTAGGATAACGAGCAGCAGCATGACCACGTGGAACGAACTTTTAGGCGTGAACGCTGGCGACAATGCCGAGCAAATAAAACAGCGCTATAAGCGACTTTCTAGCCGCGTACATCCAGATAAAGGAGGCAGTACGGGGCTAATGCAGCTGGTCAGTGAAGCCTATCAAGCGGTTAAGTCAGGTAAAGGCGAGGGCAGTGCGCTGGGTCAGCCGCTAAGTGGTGCCAGTCAGGCAGCATTGCGCAGCCAAATTGCGCATCTACAAAAAGAACTGGCGGCGCTACAACAAGAAAATCGAACATTGAAGTCTCGCCAAGCCAATACTCAAATCCCCGCACACTTGACAGCCAAAATTGCCAAACTCGAATTTGATAATCGCCAATGGCGCGAGCAATACCAAAAGCTTGAGCGACAGCATCACTCATTGGAATCTCAGTATCACGCGTTACAGCGCGAGCAGGACCAACGTAAAAAAGACTTGGTACAGGTGAACCGTGAGTTAAAAGAAGCGCTATCGCGCGCGGAGCAATTGGAAACTGATCTCACTCGCAAAGCGACACCAGTGACATTAAAGCCAGTCAAACCTGGTTTATCTTGGCGCTGGGTGCTTGTGTCTTGGGCCATGATGGCGCTGCTGATAAGCCCATTGGGCCAATGGCAGCAATGGGTTGACCGCTTTTGGGGGCAAGATCAGGACCAGACCGCACAACGTGTACGTATTATCGACCCAGCGCCCTCAGAGTCTCAGCCCACGCAAGCGAATAATGAGCCTCAGCCTCAGGCGGCGCCTGCACCAGCGATACCCGTTGCCCCTATGATTCAGCTTAATCCTGACGCGAATCAGTGGCATATCAATCAATATGCAGAGACCGCACGGCCTTACTTGGCCTTACGCAGTGAGCAAGGGTCATATGTGGTCGCGAATTGTATGGGCGAGTTTTATATCTACCTTAATCAGGGCTATCAGCCTCTCCGTGTGCCACCAAACTTGGATTACGTAGCACAGCGTCAGCACTTTCATGTTTATGCCATTCCTTACGGGCAGGGGGCGTCGGTGGATAGTTGGCAGTTGGCACGTAAGGTACAAATACTCGAACACACCTTCGTTAGTGCTGACTTGGCGCCCAAACTCAGCGCTTTTGAACAATCCTGTCGACAAGTACCAGGTTTAACCGCGGTAAACTTATAAACAGTATCGCGACTAGGCACGCATCTCACATCGCTTTAATCATTGCCTCGCACGGAAATCGATAGCGAGATCGCAGACCGCGAGTGGGCACGCTCAAGATATCAGAGCGGAAAACCGTGAAATTGCGCCTGATTTCACGCACATGTATTACACTGATCAATAAGTAATAAGCGTGACTGATGAGGCCTGTGTACATGCTCGATCAAGCGATGTTTGCGCACCCGTTCGATCCACCACGTCAAGATAGCCTAAATGGGGTGTTTCGGCGTTATAAACTGGCAGTGTCCCACTCGGTGTCTGTTGAGGAACATGTCGCTGGTATCGGGATCCCCTCATGGTCTGAGGGACGCACCGCCGCCAGCCAAGACGCTGCGGTTGTCAAAACCATGATGGCCCAGGGCGCCAGCTTGATTGGGCAGCTGCAAATGGATCCTTTAGGCTTCAGTATTACCGGTTTTAACCCGTTTTATGCGGAGCTTCGCAATCCTCACTTTCGCCAATACCGCGTCGGAGGGGCAAACGCAGGTATCGCGGTGGCGGTGGCAAAAAAGCTGGCGGATTTGGGCATTGGTAACGATGCATTTGGCGGCGTACGGATCCCTGCTGCACACTGTGGACTGTTTGGATATCGTCCCACGCCAAGCCTTATCGATACCCAGGGGATCATCTCTGTCGCGGAAACCTTTGATAATGTGGGTGTGTGCAGCGCGGCGCTTGGCCCGCTAAGTCAGTTCCAAGAGCTGGTGGCCAAGCCGTCCTCCGCCGTGACGAATATCCAAGGCGTGGTCATCGCCGAAGCGGTTTTTGCGTTATTCTACAGTGATGAAGCGATGGCGCAGGTCTACCAGCATCTTGAGCATTTAAGCTTACCGCAAGAGTCGACGTTGACTATGAACAAACTGGTGCTGTCGCGGCTTGAAAATGCGCAGGTGTCAATTGCCAGCCAAGAGTTTCTGTTGATGTACGGCGCATGGTTGAAACAGGCCAAGCTTGATTTGCCCACCTCAACGCAACAGTATTTAGACCGCTTACAAGCTGTCGACTACAAAGCGCATTATCAGGCGAAGAAAACCCGCAAACAGTTGAGAGATACCGTTTGTGCCATGTGGCCGAGCGATAAAGTATTACTGATCCCATCCACACCGGGCGCCATTTTACCTCGTGATTCGGATGCGTCAGACGGTGATGCGTTTAACTTATCCCAGCGACGACTCATGGCGCTGGCGGATGTATGTGGCTTACCTCAGCTCACTATCCCGTTATTTGAGCATCAAAACACACCTTATGGCGTGACATTATTGGCTCACCCTTTTAAAGATAAGTTATTGATGGAAGTAGCACGCCGCTGGCTCGGTTAACCGTATGGATTGCACCTTTATCCGCCCAGCCGTCAAGAATTTTCTATAAAAAAACGTTTTTTGTGTTTAAAGTTCTGATAATAAAGTAAAAATTAAGTTTATCGTTCCGCGTTTACTATCAACAGAAACTGTGGATAACCGGTTGGATTAGTCGGTGTTTAACTTGGTAAGTTATTGAAAATAAAGATTATAGTACGGAACTGTTGAGCTTGAGACGGAGTGGGTGAGTGTTATAAGAAAGTGACAAATTGGCTGTCACTTTGGTTTAATACCGCGTAGGGACGGTATTCACCCATATTCCGATGCGGTGATGCTGTCACTTATCGTCAACATGGTCACTTTTTGGCGGCTTTAAGCTTGTATTGTGTCTTACAATGGCTACGCATCACGCTCTTTGAACGCAGGGCCGTGTGCTTGGTTTTGCGACCACGTGTACGCGCACGCCATACTTTGAAACTACGCGGTTTTAATTCACGTCGCATTAAAGCAATCACATCATCTTGGCGTAGCCCATAGAGTGCTTCAATCGCCTCAAACGGGGTCCTATCTTCCCACGCCATTTCAATGATCCGGTCTACGTCACCAGGCTCAGTCAGTCGCATAGTCTCCTCCTCGCATTGGACTAATAATTACGTATACGTTGAGCAACGCGGATCATTGAAGTTGGATACATAAAACCCCTTTGTAACCCTTCTTTTGGGGAGGTTTAAAAATAATCATTAAATACAAAGAGTTGTGGAAGGCCATTTTAAACAAGGGTAAAAGAGCATTTTTATCCTAACAGCCTGTTGTTCCGAGCTATTATTACGTTATTCTATTGTTCACTGCCGCACAGGCAGCTTAGAAAAATACGCCAGAGGCCAGCGCCGCCGCCGTCAAGTTCACTGCCGCACAGGCAGCTTAGAAATCAAGCGAGTTGATAAAAATCCTATACTACCTGTTCACTGCCGCACAGGCAGCTTAGAAAGCTGCCACCTGTGGCGATTGACGAGATGGCCAGTTCACTGCCGCACAGGCAGCTTAGAAAGCGAGGGTGAGCCATTTAAGGAAACCTATCAGGTTCACTGCCGCACAGGCAGCTTAGAAAGCTAACGGTAACGCAATCGAGGTCGCCAACTTGTTCACTGCCGCACAGGCAGCTTAGAAACAACCGTGTTCGTTACGTGCTTTTTGTTTATCGTTCACTGCCGCACAGGCAGCTTAGAAAGGATTTGCGGATAAGATGACGCAATTCTCGGAGTTCACTGCCGCACAGGCAGCTTAGAAAATATCGCTATGGAAAGACCGCTCAAGGATGTAGTTCACTGCCGCACAGGCAGCTTAGAAAAAAGCGCAAGCGAAACGCTTGCAGGAAGTCGCGTTCTCTGCCGCACAGGCAGCTTAGAAATAGATAAGAGATAAAGGTCCGTGCGTACGATGGTTCACTGCCGCACAGGCAGCGTAGGTGACACAAGCCCCAACACTATGTTGGATAGGGGACATTGCCAACGGGCGCCTGTCACGATCGAGGTTAATCGTTGGCGCCGATGTCGGAGGCGCGCAGTCCGCTTGGATAATAGATGGCTGACATTGCACTGGCGCTTGTCCGACCTTGTATCTCTACGCACAGGCAGCTTAGAAAAATTCGGCTGGCCGTCGATGTTAGCCATGATGGTTCACTGCCGCACAGGCAGCTTAGAAAAGAAGATAACCGCACACCAGAGCCAGCACAAAGTTCACTGCCGTATAGGCAGCTTAGAAATGCCAGCGTTTTTTGTGTGCGCTTGTATTCCGGTTCACTGCCGTATAGGCAGCTTAGAAATTGCGAGGGGCCAGCACTTCGTCACGGATTTGGTTCACTGCCGTATAGGCAGCTTAGAAAGCTCGGGCGGGTTTTTTATTGCTTGCGGTGTTGTTCACTGCCGTATAGGCAGCTTAGAAAATCAAAAAATCAAGCAGATTCAAGACGCCGGTGTTCACTGCCGCATAGGCAGCTTAGAAACGCAACTAGCCGAGGGCGAAACGCCAGCGGCTGTTCTCTGCCGCATAGGCAGCTTAGAAATGAGTCAAATTGCTTCATTCCTCGGATTGTTTGTTCACTGCCGTACAGGCAGCTTAGAAAGTCAGCAACACGCCTCACCGCGTTTTAGTTGTGTTCACTGCCGCACAGGCAGCTTAGAAAGACGCACGGGCGCATGAAATACCAATCTATTCGTTCACTGCCGCACAGGCAGCTTAGAAAAATCCAAATCATCGGGGTCTAGGTCGAACAGGGTTCACTGCCGCACAGGCAGCTTAGAAATTTTCCACATAGTAGAAATCAAATCTCAAGCCGTTCACTGCCGCACAGGCAGCTTAGAAATAAAGCCAACGGTTAAAACCGACCTGAATGCTGTTCACTGCCGCACAGGCAGCTTAGAAAAGTTGAAACCGCGGTATCGAGCGCGATCACGCCGTTCACTGCCGCATAGGCAGCGTAGGTGACACAAGCCCCAGCACTATGTTGGATAGGGGACATTGCCAACGGGCGCCTGTCACGATCGAGATTAATCGTTGGCGCCGATGTCGGAGGCGCGCAGGCCGCTTGGGTAATAGATGGCTGACATTGCAATGGCGCTTGTCCGACCTACGCACAGACAGCGTAGGTGACACAAGCCCCAGCACTATGTTGGATAGGTGACATTGCTAACGGGCGCCTGGCTCGATTGGCGCTTATATCAAACGATGTAAATGCACCATGCTAGTCTTGATGTTGTGACTTATTAAACAATGAATATGTTGTAATTCCTTAAATGACAACTAATATGTTGTATATAGGCTGTAGTACAACATTAAAGTTGTTTGAGGGTGTGATGGTGTCACTAAAAGATATCGCGCGTGCATTGCAAGCGCGTCGCAAGTCACTTGGACTAGAGCAGTCTGACATGTACATGCGTATTGGCATGAAACAACAGCAGTACCAGCGAGTAGAGGCGGGGAGTGATGTCCGGCTATCGACTTTGCTGCGTGTGCTCGAAGGGCTCGACCTGACATTAACGCTTACGCCCAAAACGTCTCAGACTGTCGATGAGCCGGTAAACTTCGATCGTTATAAAGATGATGATAACGACGATCTCGACTTTTGGTTAGGGACGGAGCGCAGCGATGACCAAAACCAGTGAAAAGGTTGAGGGACTAAACATTCAACTGCATGGCGTTGACGTAGCGATTGTCACCCACTACGCGGGTGGGAAGAATATTCTCACGTTTAATCCGGCGTTTATCGCCACCTCTCAGCATGAGCGTTTAACCTTTTCGTTGAGGCAACGTCGCGATCCGCAATACTTACGCACACCACAAATTCGCACGGACAAACTGCCGCCAGTGCTCTCCAACTTGCTCCCAGAAGGCGCATTAAGAGATGTCGTGTCAAAGGCGTTACAGTGTCATACAAACAATGAATTCGCGATACTGGCATACATGGGTAAAAACCTGCCCGGTGCTATTGTGGCGACGCCAATTAAAGCGGGCGAGTTACCGCGTTGGGCATTGGCGCAAAGGCTTTCAACCGCGCCGCAGCAGATTGATGTTAAGCATGCTGATAGCAAATTCTCATTAGCCGGCGTACAAATGAAGTTTTCTTCATCGCACCGTGATGGGCGATACCATATTGATCACGACGCCAATGAAGACTCATGGATCATAAAAACGCCCTCAACCGTGCATAAAGGGGTGCCTCTCAACGAGTTCACATGTATGACGCTCGCTGCGCAGGCCGGCGCCGTGGTTCCCGAAAGACGTTTGATTAATGTGGTTGAGTTAGAGGGTTTACCCAATATTCAGCTGCCAAACGAGCCTCTTGCGTATGGCATACAACGCTTTGATCGCGGACCCGACGGCCGAATACATGCGGAGGATTTTGCACAGGTATTTGGCTTATATCCTTCAGATAAATATCAAAAAGTGAACTATGAGCAGTTGGGAAAAGTGTTATATCGCGAGAGCGCTAATGGGCGAGAAGACATACAGCAAATGGCACGCAGGCTGCTGATTAATATCTTGCTCGGGAACGGCGATGCGCACTTAAAAAATTGGACGATCTGTTACCCCTACCGCATGTTGCCGCGTTTAGCACCGCTTTATGATGTGGTCTTTACGCAGCCTTATATTGAATATGACAACATTGCGTTGAAAATGGCGAAAAGCAAGCGTTGGTATGATATTGGTTTGAGCCATTTCGAACGCTGGTCGCAAGATGTGGGTGTGCCGTGGCAAATGATCAAACCGCACCTATTGGATACGATCAACCTGGCGCGAAATATGTGGCCAAATCAACTTAAGCAATTACCGATGTTAACGGAGCACAAAGCGATGCTGCGTGATCATTGGAAAGCCCTGCACGAGAACTTCACCATTGATTCATGATCCAGCCAAACCGGGCGCTAAATCGGCGCCTTCTTACCCTTATTTTTTGACTATTTAAAAATAAACAATAAATACAGATAGTTACGGAATCCCCTTTTAAACAAGGGTAAAAGGCCATTTTTATCCTAACAGCCTGTTGTCACTGACGACTATTAAGTTATTCTATTGTTCACTGCCGCATAGGCAGCTTAGAAATCCCAGCCGTGGCCGTGAAAAGCCTGCCGTCAGTTCACTGCCGCATAGGCAGCTTAGAAATCAGTCGCAGAAACTAAACACAGTTTTGAAGCGTTCACTGCCGCATAGGCAGCTTAGAAAGGAACACTAAACACCGAAAAACACGCAAAAAAGTTCACTGCCGCATAGGCAGCTTAGAAATCTAGTGTCAGCAAGTGCGCGATCAAGTTAAGGTTCACTGCCGCATAGGCAGCTTAGAAATATGAAGAAGTGCGGCAGAAAGCGGAACAGGCGTTCACTGCCGCATAGGCAGCTTAGAAATGCGCGTCACGCCTTACGTGTTCAACAAAGACGTTCACTGCCGCATAGGCAGCTTAGAAAGCAAACTGTTTGCACTGATGCAGGACTATGCAGTTCACTGCCGCATAGGCAGCTTAGAAATAGCGGTTTCACTCCTTTGGCCACTTGCTTGTGTTCACTGCCGCATAGGCAGCTTAGAAACGCTCAAATCACACAGGCACTCAGACATTGAGGTTCACTGCCGCATAGGCAGCTTAGAAAAGCAACGTAAAAAAATCCTGAAGGTTGTGCTTGTTCACTGCCGCATAGGCAGCTTAGAAACAGTGAAAATCACCATCGGCATCATGCTGAACGTTCACTGCCGCATAGGCAGCTTAGAAAAACGGTATCAGCTTTGCTCCGCTCGACGTCATGTTCACTGCCGCATAGGCAGCTTAGAAAGTTAGCGCGAATGACATAGAAGAACACATCACGTTCACTGCCGCATAGGCAGCTTAGAAATTCAGTCGCAGCGTAGTACCGTGTGATGTTCGGTTCACTGCCGCACAGGCAGCGTAGGTGACACAAGCCCCAACACTATGTTGGATAGGGGACATTGCCAACGGGCGCCTTTCACGATCGAGGTTAATCGTTGGCCTTAATGTCGGAGGCGCGCAGTCCGCTTGGGTAATACATGACAGACATCGCACTGGCGCTTGTCCGACCTACACACCATTTTAATATCGGCGGTGCCATTGGCGTACATTGGTTATCGGAATAGCCACTTTTGGCCCGATAATACCATTGGCGTAGGTGACACAAGCCCCAGCACGGTGTTGGATAGATGCACATTGCCGACGGGCGCCTGTCACGATCGAGGTTAATCGTTGGCCTCAATGTCGGAGGCGCCAGTTGCACTGCGCGCGGTGCAAATCACACCTAGCTTGTACGATCGAGTTAGCGCTTCTCCGACCTACGCACAGGCAGCTTAGAAAGGATTGAATGAGAAGTCTTATGTGTGCTGCTGTAAATCCAACGTTGTTCGGCTGAATCAATATGAGTCAAAAAGTTGGGAGTCACTTACAAAAAGCGCTATATTCATTATTCATATTTATGAATAAGTGCGATAGTTATGGCAACAACAAGTTTAAGCTTAGGGGAGCACTGGGAAGTGTTTATTAAAAACGAGGTAGCAAGTGGCCGGTACGGCTCTGCTAGCGAGGTTGTTCGTGATGCATTACGCACGCTTGAGGAACGCAAAACCAAACTGGATGTGTTGCGCGCACATCTTGATGAGGGGGCTCAACAGGCAGCCAGTGATACGTTTGTCGATGACTTTTCAATGGATGAACTGATTAACGACTTGGACGCAGAATCTTGACGGCGAGCCAAACAAAAAAGCAGGTTCGTATTACGCCCAGAGCACGTGATGATCTTAAAAATATTGGTCGTTATACTGAGCGGAAATGGGGAAAGGCGCAGCGTAACACTTATCTAAAGCGTCTAGCTGCGCGGTTTAACTGGCTAGCAGAGAACCCGCAACTAGGCCAGCATAGAACAGACATTGAAGACGGATACTATTGCTTTCCTGAAGGACAACATCTTGTCTTTTATCTTATCCGACGCCATGCAATTGATATCATTGGTGTTCCTCATAAAGAAATGGACATTATTAACCATTTCACTATTGGTTAGTGCGCACATTGTGATTGATAACTACTGACATACGCACTACTAATGCGATCTTCCTTCAAATTCTTTGCTATGTTCACTGCCGCACAGGCAGCTTAGACACTGAAAATAATTGTTTTTTATGTCAGTTCATTGTTAGTGGTTGTGGCATCGAGGAAGAAGGGGATGGTTAAAGGTCAATAAAAGCGTATGACTAGCAATGACCATATACGTCAATTTGACGCATGTTTATAGCCAAAGTTAAGCTTGCAATTGCATGCTTTTGCATAGCTAAGCAGGGTTTTAAGGGTTGGATTACCTTTCCCTTTTTCAAGTCGAGAAATATTGCCTTCTTTCGTCCCCATACGTTCTGCAACCTGCTGTTGAGTTAGCCCGGCCTGCTTACGCATACTGAGTAACATATCGATCAACTCAAACTCAGGCGTCAATTCATCGTATGCTTGTTTCACGTCTGGTTTTTGCAATGCTTTCGCTTTTAGTGCTTGTAGGCTATTCACTTTTCACCTCTTTCATACGCCCTGTTGCCAATGCTAAGTCGTTCTTTGGTGTCTTTTGGCTTTTCTTCACAAATGCATGAAGGACATAGATGTTGGGGCCGTCTAAATAGCAGAATAGACTGCGTCCGATCCCTTCTTTTGCTTTGGCACGAATTTCAAACAGGCCGTTACCTATTGATTCTGTGTGAGGAGGACCTAAGTTTGCGCCATGTTTTTCTATTAGTTCAAGCAGCTTGAGCATTCGCGCTTGAATCTTAGGAGGCATGTTGAGAATGCTCTCTTCCACGCCTGGGTAAAAAACAATGTTCCAGTTCATCTCTTACTTCTTTTTATCATATATGATAATTTTTTATGGGTCAAAATCCACTTATCATACCGAGTAATCTCGGGCAATCTTGGCTGATTAGTATTATCTGGTTCGCATAACAATCGCACAGACATCAGAATGCGATCTTCCTTCAAACCCTAAACTGTGCCTTGTTTCACGGGCATGCGTTGCTATTTTTGTTACCTTTCAAATGCTTGTGAGTGATCTGCTTGGTCACTCGGACAATCACGAAAGGGACACCCATGGACGATCTCTCGCCCTCGGATCTTAAAACCATCCTTCATTCTAAACGCGCCAATATGTACTACCTCGAGCATTGCCGTGTGATGCAAAAAGATGGGCGTGTGTTGTACTTGGCGGAGGCGAAACGCGAAAACCTCTACTTTAATATCCCCATTGCCAATACCACGGTGTTGTTGCTCGGGACTGGCACATCAATCACTCAAGCGGCGATGCGTATGCTCTCGCAAGCGGGCGTGCTGGTTGGCTTCTGCGGAGGTGGCGGTACACCACTGCATATGGCAACTGAGGTTGAGTGGTTTACACCGCAAAGCGAGTATCGACCTACTGAATATCTGCAAGGGTGGTTGTCATTTTGGTTTGATGATCAAAAGCGATTGGACGCTGCGCGAACTTTTCAGCTGGCACGCCTGAGTTACTTAAAGCAGGTCTGGCAAGCGAGCCGTGAGCTCAAGCTTGAAGGGTTTGATGTGGCCGAATTGGCCGGCGCACTCGATACCTTTGTGGAGCGAACTGACAAAGCCAGCAAGCCGGCGGATTTATTGCTTACCGAAGCGCAGCTCACCAAAGCGCTTTACAAACACGCGGCGAACCGTACTCAAAAAAACGGTTTTAAACGTCAGCATGAGGCGGACGATCTCGCCAACCGCTTTTTAAATCATGGCAACTACCTAGCTTATGGCTTGGCGGCGAGTTGTCTATGGGTGCTTGGGATCCCGCACGGATTTGCGGTGATGCATGGCAAAACCCGTCGCGGCGCGCTGGTGTTTGATGCCGCGGACTTAATCAAAGATGCCACCGTGCTGCCTTGGGCGTTTATATGCGCTAAAGAAAACGCCACCGAACAAGAGTTTCGCCAGCAAGTTCTGCAAGCCTTTATTGAACACAAAGCGATGGACTTTATGTTCAACACCATCAAAGCCATTGCGCTGCAAGATGATTCCGACGATGAGATGACGGAGCCGCAACGATGATGGTGACCTTTATTTCTCAGTGCGAGAAAAAGGCACTGAAGAAAACCCGCCGCGTGCTTGATGCCTTTGCCAACCGAATTGGTGACAACACCTGGCAAACATTGATCACCGAAGATGGCTTAAATACGGTGCGAAAAATGCTGAGCAAAACCGCCAGCCGCAGCACCGCGGTCAGTTGTCATTGGATTCGTTCGAGAACTCATAGCCAACTCGTGTGGATTGTGGGTAATCGCCGCAAATTTAACTTAGAAGGCAATGTGCCGGTTAATCGTACTGAGCTGGACTTTAGCCACAAAGAATGGGAGCAGGGCTGGCAGCTTAATGAGGTGATTGTACTGGCAACGGCCATGGCGGGATTGTTTCATGATTTTGGGAAAGCCAATGCGTTGTTTCAGCAAAAGCTTCGCGGCCAAACAGTACACCAAGGTGAACCGTATCGCCATGAGTGGGTGTCGTTGCGTTTATTCGAGGCGTTTGTCAAAGGCAAGGCGGATCAGCAATGGCTTGATGAGCTTAGCGAGCTTACGCCTGAAACCGCCGTTGAGCATGAAGCTGCGATACTGGCGCGACTGTTTACTGAAACAGACGACTATCAACCGGTCTTTGATCACTTATCGCCATTTGCACGTATCGTGGCTTGGCTTATTGTCTCGCATCATCGGTTGCCCGTGAACTATGATGCCGACAACGCGCCAGTTGAACTCTCGCAAATCGACCAATGGCTGAGCCGTTGCTTTGGCAGCCACTGGAATGCGCCCAACGCGCTTAACCTTGGTAAATATGACCCGCAAGCACTTGCCGATAACTGGCGGTTTCCTGATGGCACCCCGTTTTTAAGCCAGCCTTGGCAACACAAAGCGTGTCAATTGGCCCAGCGTGCCCGCCAATATCCGTGGAGCGCTCATGGACAAGTTGATTGGTTATCGCAGCGGTTTCTCAGCCATATGGCACGTTTATCATTAATGCTAGCGGATCATTATTACTCGTCACTGCCACTGGAGAAATCCAAGCCCAAATGGCGCGATCGCCATTACGTGCCGATTGCTAATACAGACCCGTCTCAAGGCAAACGCAAAAACGCGCCGCCTAAACAACAGTTAGATGAGCACAATATCGGTGTGGCCATTAATGCGAGACGCTTTGCAGAGAATTTACCCTCACTTAAATGGACAATGCCGGCGATTGCTCAGCACCGCCGTTTTAGCCAAGGCGCCGAACAAGAAAAGTATCGCTGGCAAGATATCGCTTATCGGAAAACCAAAACTATCGCTACTCAGTCGGAAACACAGGGATTTTTCGGCATTAATATGGCGTCCACAGGCTGCGGGAAAACCATCGCCAACGCGCGCATTATGTATGCGTTATCGGACCCTTGGCAGGGGTGCCGTTTCTCGGTGGCGCTGGGGCTGAGAACACTTACCTTGCAAACCGGCGACGCGTATCGCGACTTGCTAAAACTTGGCGATGATGAGTTGGCTGTGCTCGTTGGCTCGCAAGCAATCCAGCGCTTGCACGAGGCGCAAAATACGTCACATCAGTCTTCCGGCGGCAGTGAATCTACCGAAGACTTTCTCAAGCAACTGTTTATTAGCTACGAAGGGCAAATATACGATGGCCGGTTGAAACACTGGCTAAGTAGTCAGCCTAAGCTGGAGAAATTGGTAAGTGCGCCGGTGTTGGTGAGCACGATTGATCATCTGATGCCCGCCACTGAAAGCCTGCGCGGCGGCCATCAAATTGCGCCTATGTTGCGTTTGCTCAGTACCGACTTAGTGCTTGATGAGCCCGATGATTTTGGTCTTGAAGACTTACCGGCGCTGTGCCGCTTGGTAAATTGGGCAGGCATGTTGGGATCGCGAGTGCTGCTGTCATCGGCGACCTTGCCGCCTTCGTTAGTAAAAAGCTTGTTTGATGCCTATCGTGCGGGCAGGGCGCAGTTTAATCATGCCCAGTTTGGCGACAACGCTTCGACGCATGAGGCTGACGATGCGCCTGTGATTTGCGGCTGGTTTGATGAGTTTACCAGCGAGATCCAGACGGTGACGAGTAAAACCGGTTACGTGACTTACCACCGCGACTTTGTCGCAAAACGCGTTAAGCGATTAGAGGGCGAGCAACAGGTGCTACGCAAAGGGAAGGCGGTAGACACCTCCGCGATTACCTCTTTGGCTGTTCCCTCTAAGTCCAGCGAATCTCATCTCGATTTTGGGCCGCTAGCGCAACTTATCCATACCCATATTCATCAGCTGCACCATGCGCATCACCAAACTCATGCATCCGGCAAAACAGTGTCGATAGGCGTGGTGCGCATGGCCAATATAAACCCTATGGTCGCGCTGACCCGCGCGCTGGTGCAAATCTCGCCAGATCCGGATCATGCGCTCTTTGTTTGCCCGTACCACTCACAGTTTCCGCTGGCGCTGCGGTCTTATCGAGAGAGCCGCCTCGATGCGGCGTTAAATCGCCATGATGAAGCGGCGATTTTCGAGCAGCCAGAGATTCGCGATGCCATTGAACACTGTGATGCCAACCATTTAATGTTTGTGGTGGTGGGCACGGCGGTGGTGGAAGTCGGACGCGATCACGATTACGACTGGGCCATTGCCGAGCCGAGTTCAATGCGTGCCTTAATTCAGTTGGCGGGGCGGGTACAACGTCACCGCCAGCAAGCGCCGGCGACCGCCAATATTCATGTGCTCGAGCAGAACGTCCGTGGGTTAAAAGGCAGGCATCCCGCTTATTGTAAGCCAGGCTTTGAAAGCGCTGCTATCCCGCTTGAAAAAGGTTACAAGGTCACGCTTGATGAAGGGCTGACTGCAATTTCCGCTACGCCGCGTATTCAGGAAATCCCTAAGCTGGAAAAATCTGCATTTATATTTGCTTCGTCGGCAAAAAGAGCGGCTAAGCCGGTGAGCCACTGGGGCGTACAGGAACACCGTGCGTTGCGCTTTACGTTGGAGTTGACGGGCGGGGAAAAATATCAGTCTGATTTTTTCCGAACTGGCAAGGAAGCCGAGCTTTGGTGGAATGAAACACTGATCAGTCAAGCCGCTGGACTACGTTACCCCGGAAAACATGCTAGCTGGAGCGGCGAACTGATCCGGCGTACTCCGTTTCGTCACAGCCAGCCCCAAGAAAGCTTTGTGTTGGCTTATAACGACGATGACACACTGGCTTGGCAGCAGTTAGATACCTCACGTTATCCCTACCAATACGCCGATCACTCATATCGCTTTAAACCCGTCGATATATCGCTAGCAGCCGGTTGCCATTGGTGGTTTGACGTTGATCCTGAAGCGGTTTATCAGCACTTTGCTGACCAACTGGGATGGCCGGTAAAAAAAGCGAGCCAGCACTTGGGCGAAATACGTCTCGCGGCTGAGCGGGAAGGCCAAAATATCACTTGGTGTTGGCATCCACAACTGGGTGCTTATCGGGAATAAAAAATTTAATGGAACAAATAGGATAAAGGAAGCGCTTATGGAACACAGCCTATACGATGCGCTGCTGGCATATATTGGACAGCGCAAACAGGCGAAGCTTGAGCCCTTGCAAAAGGCGCGCGATAAGGCCTTAAAAGCCGCGGCCAGCCAAGAGCAAGAGGCGATCGCCAATGCCGATTATGCGGAACAAGCGGCGCCGATCGAAGCGAAGTTTGAGCCAATTCATTGGATCACAGACGCCGCAACGCGAGCCAAGCAAATCAGTCTCGCCACCCATTGCCCCAAATTTGTTCACAGTGATGCTAAAGCGAGTAGCATGCTGGTGACTGAGATCGATAAGAGTGAATTTCACTACCTCACCAGCTATTCGCTGACCGATAAAGCCATTGATGCGGTCGGCAATGCGGCTGCGTTGGATGTGGCGCGTTTTTTAAAAATCACAGTGGAAGGTGAGTCACTCATTTCTCAGTTACAAGCCGGCCATATCAACGTGCTTAAGCTACTCACTGATGACGCTACCTTGCTAGAGACTTGGCGTGCGGGCTTTTCACTGGCACTCGGCGATCAGGTGTTATCGGCTCATAATTTGATTAAGCAAACCTACTTTCCAGTGAATGAAGGTGAGTATCACCTGCTGTGTCCGCTATATTCATCCAGCCTCGCGCACACGCTGTACACTAAGGTCCGTGCGACACGGTTTGGTGAAAAAATAAAAGCGATTCGTGAGGCAAAGAACAAACAGCATTATCACCCAGAGCGGTTAGAAGCCTTTCCGCGTACTGTTAAACAAACTTTTGGCGGCTCTAAACCGCAAAACGTGTCACAGCTTAATAGTGAGCGTCATGGCGAGGGTTTTTTACTCAATGCCGCCCCGCCAAGCTATCAGCAGCAGCCGGAGGATCCAAGCAAGCAAACCAGCATCTTTAATCGCCGTTTAGCCTACCAAGCCAGTCACTTGCTTCACGATTTTCGCGCATTTCTGGCAAGCCTTACCGAACGGGATCGTAATTTTGCCACCCGTTATCGGCGCGATCATGACTTTATTCTGCCACTCACTGACTTGGTGTTTGACTATGCCGCGCGGGTTCAGCAGCAAGTTCCAGCCGGTTGGAGTCAAGGCACTGATGATCAAGCATGCCGACTAAAACGTGAACATGCACTTTGGCTGGATGTGTACAACCCTGACGATCAATTTCAGCGAGAGCGTGACGCACAAGCGTGGCTGGACACTGTTGCCTCTGATTTTGCCGCTTGGTTACTGCGCCAGCTTGAGGACAAACAACACTACCTGCTTGGTGATACGGAGTTCAATTATATCCGCAAAGTGTTCCTAACCCAGCTCAAAGCGTTTGAGCGCGACACGCCTCAATTTGAGGAGAACCGATAATGGCACAGTATTTATTGCTTAAGCACATTGAGGTGCAAAACGCGAATGCGATCGCAGGGCTGACTTATGGTTTTCCGGCGATCACGCACTTTCTCGGCTTTGCCCATGCGCTATCACGTCAACTTCCTGGTGCCTTGGGGTTGCGGTTAGGTGGCGTGACCGTGGTCAGCCATGAAAACAATGTTCATGTGCGGCAGCCCACAGGGTGGGGCGACTATGTTTTTGCCTTAACCCGCAATCCGGTCACCGCCAAAGGAGAAACAGCATCGATCAATGAAGAAGGACGCATGAACATGCAAGTCTCTTTGCTGATCGAGGTTGAGGGATTGATTGCTGGTGATAAAGCCGCGGCAGCACAATTGATCGCAGAAGTGAAAGATTTGGCGCCTCAGCGACGGCTCGCTGGTGGGCAAATCTTAACCATTGGCGAGGTTGATTTGCTCGCGGATGCAAGCATGCAGAAAAAAGCGTTGCGCCGCCTCATGCCGGGCTTTGTCCTTTGCGACCGACATGATTATCTCGCCCAGCATCATCAACATCTATTGCAACACAATGCGCAAGCCAGCTTATTTGATGCGTGGTGTGAGTTTGCCATGTTGACGTACCACGCTGTCGCTGATGATGAACACGTACCTGACGACGATAACCAACCGATTCCGGCGCAATGGCAACGCGTGCCCAAACCTAAGCCAGGATATTTGGTGCCGATCATGACGGGCTACCGCGCGATTTCCCCTTGTTATGCCGCAGGTGAGGTCGCCAATGTGCGCGATCCGGAGGTACCAGTAAGTTTTGTCGAAGCGGCATACAGCGTAGGTGAGTGGCGTAGCGTCCACCGCCTTAAGGATATCGACGACGCATGCTGGCGTTATCACGGTGAGCATCCTTGGTATCTTGCCCGTGTGATGGCAGCAACACATGACGAACCCATTGAACCAGACGTTGTTCCCACAACGGATGATAACACTGACTTTGACCCCGACTTTTTGTAATTAAGGAGACTTCATCATGGCTGATAAAAAACTGACCACCCCTTCCGTGCTTGCCTTTGAAGCGAAACTGGTACCTTCCGATGCACTAATGTATGCGGGGAACTGGGAAAAAGGCGATTGGCAACCCATTCAAGTGGGAGAGAAATCGGTGCGAGGCACGATTTCGAACCGCTTAAAAGCGGCCACTGCCAATGATCCCGCCAAACTGGATGCGGAAGTATCTAAAGCCAACCTGCAAACGGTCGATATTGCAGCGCTACCGCATGATGCTGATACGCTCAAAGTGGCTTTTTCGCTGCGTGTGCTCAGTGGGTTGCATGTGCCGTCAACCTGTAACAATCCAGACTATCAGCAAGCACTGGCTGATAAAGTGCGTGACTATCAATCAGAAACCGGTTTTAAAGAACTGGCGCAACGTTATGCACACAACATTGCTAATGGGCGTTTTTTGTGGCGCAACCGTGTCGGTGCTGAGCAAGTTAAGGTGGTGGTCACCGCAGGCGAGAAGCAATTTAGTTTTGATAGCTACGAATTTAGCTTGCACGATTTTGACGCGCACCCGGATGTCACCGCGCTGGCAGAGGTGATCCAATATGGCCTGACAGAAGCGCATGCGCTTATTCATGTTGAAGCCTACTGCCAACTGGGCGAAGGGCAAGCGGTCTACCCCTCTCAAGAGCTGGTGATGGGCGGCGGTAAAGGCGATAAAAGCAAGTTCTTATATCAATTAGATGGCCAAGCCGCGATGCACTCACAAAAAATCGGCAACGCGCTGCGCACTATTGATACCTGGCATCCTGCCTATGATGAAGTGGGCGCAATTGCCATTGAACCTTATGGCTCAGTAACTAACCGCGGAGCGGCGTATCGTCAGCCCAAAGAAAAGAACGACTTTTACAACTTGCTCGATGGATGGATGTTAAAAGACAAAACCCCAACGCTCGAGCAGCAGCATTACATTATGGCGATGCTGATCCGCGGCGGCGTGTTTGGCGCGTAAGGAGGCACAATGCAGTATTACATTGATATCACCTTGTTGCCCGACACCGATATTTCGGCAGATTTTCTCTGGCACAAGGTGTTTCAGCAAGTGCACATTGCCTTAGCGGAAAACAAAATCGGACCGAATCAATCGGCCATTGCGGTGGGGTTTCCGGATTACCGCCAAGGTGATTTTCCACTCGGCCATCGGTTGCGTCTGTTTGCGCAAACTGAGGCGGCATTTGAGCAGCTTAATATTCAGCGCTGGCTGTCACGCCTGACCGATTACGTGCATATCAAAGCCGTTAAGCCGGTGCCAGACGGGGTGAAAGACTATGCCTACTTTAAACGCTGGAACTACAAATCGCCGCAGCGACTGTATAAAAAACTCGATCGGCGAGCGGCCGCGATTGCCAGCAAAAATGGTTACGATGAGGAGGAAGTAAAGCGTCGTTTGTTGGAAAACATTAAAACGGACGACAAACGCTGGTCCCTGCCTTTTATTCAAGTGACCAGCCTGTCGAGCCAAAAACGAGCAGGGCAGCCAAATACCGAGTTCGCCCTGTATATCGAGCGGGAACTCACCAAACAGCCGCCCAATAATGGCCAACCATTCACCTGTTATGGGTTAAGCAGACGAGAGCCCGACCAGCAAAGTGCGGTGCCGTGTTTTTGAGGGGGCAACCCCTCTTTACCCCTTCTTTTTGGCTCTTTAAAAATAAACCGAAAATACAGTCAGTTACAGCAGGTGCTTTTTAACAAGGGTAAAAGTCCATTTTTATCCTAACGGCCTGTTGTCACTGACGATTGTTACGTTATTCTATAGTTCACTGCCGCACAGGCAGCTTAGAAATTGTTGCTTTAAAGTCCTTAACTAATCGCTTAGTTCACTGCCGCACAGGCAGCTTAGAAAAACATCCAGGGCAAAACCCTCGACCAGTTTTTGTTCACTGCCGCACAGGCAGCTTAGAAAATCAATATTGCAGGCAGGCCAACCGACTTACGGTTCACTGCCGCACAGGCAGCTTAGAAATCCATTAGCTAGAGGCATAATAGTCTGGTGCTGTTCACTGCCGCACAGGCAGCTTAGAAATGACACATCGTCAACAGGGTCGCCATTGGCGTGTTCACTGCCGCACAGGCAGCTTAGAAAAACTACGGGGGGCACATTCCTTTGTTGTTCTTGTTCACTGCCGCACAGGCAGCTTAGAAAATAAGGGTGTCGGCACTCCATACTTGTTTTTTGTTCACTGCCGCACAGGCAGCTTAGAAATCGCCTAGAGCAAGCAGTGGATAGTCTAGCGTGTTCACTGCCGCACAGGCAGCTTAGAAATACAAGACCTTGCTGATATTGTTGACGGCGGTGTTCACTGCCGCACAGGCAGCTTAGAAAACGACTGTATGTTCTGATCGATATCGGCAAGAGTTCACTGCCGCATAGGCAGCTTAGAAAGCTTAGATGCAGACGATATGGCGAAAGGGGCTGTTCACTGCCGCATAGGCCGCTTAGAAAATCTAATCGCCCCCTCAAGAAACCAAGTCTTTGGTTGACTGCCGCATAGGCAGCGTAGGTGACACAAGCCCCAGCACGGTGTTGGATATGTGGAAATTGCCAACGGGCGCCTGTCACGATCGAGGTTAATCGTTAGCCTCAATGTCGGAGGCGCGCGGCGCAAATCACACCAAGCTTGTACGATCGAGTTGGCGCTTGTCCGACCTACGCACAGGCAGCTTAGAAAAAGCTGGATATGGGTGATATTGACGGTCTTACGTTCACTGCCGCACAGGCAGCGACGATGACACAAGCCCCAGCACTATGTTGGATAGGGGACATTGCCAACGGGCGCCTGTCACGATTGAGGTTAATCGTTGGCGCCGATGTCGGAGGCGCGCAGTCCACTTGGGTAATAGATGGCTGACATTGCACTGGCGCTTGTCCGATCTACGCACAGGCAGCGACGATGACACAAGCCCCAGCACGGTGTTGGATAGGTGCACATTGCTAACGGGCGCCTGTCACGATCGAGGTGAATCGTTGGCGCCGATGTCGGAGGCGCGCAGGCCGCTTGGGTAATAGATGGCTGACATTGCACTGGCGCTTGTCCGACCTACGCACAGGCAGCTTAGAAAAATTCGGCTGGCCGTCGATGTTAGCCATGATGGTTCACTGCCGCATAGGCAGCGTGGGTGACACAAGCCCCAGCACGGTGTTGGATATGTGGAAATTGCCAACGGGCGCCTGTCACGATCGAGGTTAATCGTTAGCCTCAATGTCGGAGGCGCGCGGCGCAAATCACACCAAGCTTGTACGATCGAGTTGGCGCTTATGCCATTGACGAAGGAGGCTTCGCAAACCAAAACTGGCCTCAAATGAAGCCAGTTTTGCTCGTATTAAACCTTTGAATATGCGAGTGTTATACGATACGTCGCCGAAAGAGGCGGTGTCCCACGGCATTGAACAACGCGCCAGCGACAATTAACCCGCCACCGATATATGTCCAGATCGAGGGCACTTCGTTAAATATCCATACCCCAATTAATGTCGAGAACACGATTTGAATATAGGCGTAGGCAGAGGCTTGTCCCGCCTGTTGGGTTTGCATCGCTTTAGTTAAGCCGTATTGGCCAACTTGGGTAAAGACGCCGACTAACACCAACAGCAAGGTCAGTGACAGGCTGGGCAGTACAAAAGACGGCCACATCAGCACGGTGGAAACCGGTAAGGCGATCATGGGGAAATACAAGATGATCACTGAGCTGTCTTCGGTGCGACTGAGTTTGCGCACAATCACATAGGCAATCGAGCTGCCGAATGCGCCCATTAACGCCACTACCACGCTAAAGGTAGGAAGTGCATCGTCAATGGATGCATTGAGGTTAGGTTGCACCATAATATAGAGCCCGGTTAAACACAGGGCGATACACACTAACGTCGCCCCTTGTAAACGCTCTTTGAGCAGCACGAGCCCAAGGATGGCGGTAAATACTGGGTGGGTGTATTGCAACACGGTGGCTTCGGCGAGTGGCAGCGTCGTTACCGCATAATACACACACATTAATGCCATGGTTCCCAATACGCCGCGCAATAAAAGTAACGGTTTGTTGTTGCCCCAAGGTGATAGGCCTTTGCGTCTGACATCGGTATAACTGATGATTAGCGAGACCAAGGCTCGCGATGCCACAATCTCAAACACTGGGATGCCGTTAATGCTGACATATTTCACACAGGCCGACATGAGCGCGAACCCGAGTGCAGAGAGGAGCATATAGCGGATCCCAATGGGGATCGCAGAGAGAGATAAGGCAGGCATAATCACACGGCGTTGAACAACAAGGCGGATATGATAACGCGTCTCGATGCTTTTTTCTTGCCGGTTTGTTAAATAAACACGCGACCCTCAAGGCCGCGTGTGGAAAGCGAGTGTGAGGTTAGGGCCAAAGTTGGGTTAGGGAACTGAGCAACCCTTGACTGGCACCTTGTTGCCCAAGGTACTCAAGCACAATGGGCACAAATTGTTGAAGCGTTGCAGGGTCAATCCCGAGCTGCTGTGTGACGTCGTATAATGCACTGATGGAGCCAATGCCGCTGCTGACGCCTGAACCGCCAAGGAGCGAAGACAGTGACGTTAAATCGGGGCGGAGATTGGCAAGCTCTTGTTGGTTGTTACCGGTGAGGTTATTAGCTGCCATCGCTAACAATGCACTGGCGCCGCCGGCGGCTTGCGTTGAACTTACATCCACTTGGTCGGTAATCGACTGGACAAGGAGAGATTGGCTGGCCTGGTCATCCGCGAATTGCGTCGCCATTTGCGTCATCACATCGGTCGTTTTATCGCCTTGGCCGAACAGTGCGTAGCTTGGTGTTGCGAAAATAAGACTTGAGAGCGTCAGAAAGGTCGCCGCGTATTTCATCATGATCATCCATTAGCAGAAAAGAGAACCGTGATCTAGGTATAGCGAGGATCGCCGCTGAAATAAAGCACCTCAGCGGCAAAGTGTTGGTGAGTCTCAGCGTTAAGCCACGGCACGCACTTTTTCTAGATGGGCGAGGTACTCATCGTAACTGCCATTAAAGTGGATCAATTGCTGATCTTTTATCTCAATAATGTCGGTGGCCAGTGAGGAAACAAATTCACGGTCGTGGCTGACAAAAATTAAGGTGCCAGGGAATTGCTCTAGCCCTTTGTTGAGTGACTCGATGGCTTCCATATCCATGTGGTTAGTCGGCTCATCCATCACAATCACATTGATATCTTGCATCATCAATTTGCCAAACATCAGGCGGTTTTTCTCGCCCCCTGAACAGCTTTTGGCTTTTTTATTCACATCATCAGCCGAAAACAGTAAGCGGCCTAAAATGCCACGAACCATCAAATCATCGTGCTTGGCCGTACGCCACTGCGACATCCACTCAAACACGGTGAGATCGTTATCAAACTCGGCGCTGTTATCTTGCGCACAGTAACCAATGGATGCGTTCTCTGACCATTTGATCGTGCCCTCGCTTTGCGCAAGCTCACCGACCAAACAGCGCAGCAGCGTTGATTTACCCACCCCGTTTTCGCCGATAATGGCGAGACGCGAGCCGGCTTCCAGTAAGAAGTGGCCACCGCGGAACAGGGGCGAATCGTCAAAGGCATGGCCTACCTCGCGCAATTCGACCGCTTGACGATGCAGCTTTTTACTTTCAGTAAACTGGATGTAAGGGTGCACGCGACTGGATGCTTTGACTTCATCAAGTTGGATTTTTTCCATGCGTTTCGCGCGAGAGCTGGCCTGTTTGGCTTTGGAGGCATTGGCCCCAAAACGGTTAACAAAGTCTTGCAGCTCACTCAGTTCGGCTTCTTTTTTGGCATTGCTGGCCAGTAATTGCTCGCGTGCCAAGCTAGATGCTGCGACAAAGTCATCGTAGTTGCCGGGGTAAACACGAAGCTCACCAAAATCGATATCGGCCATGTGTGTACACGTGGCGTTCAAGAAGTGACGATCGTGCGAAATAATGATCATGGTGCACTGGCGCTGTTGCAGCTCACCGGCCAACCAGTTGATGGTATGAATATCCAGGTTGTTGGTTGGTTCGTCCAACAGCAAAATATCAGGATTGGCGAACAGCGCTTGAGCAAGCAGCACGCGTAATTTCCAGCCTGGCGCGACTTGCGACATCAAGCCAAAGTGCAGCTCTTCGGCAATACCCGCTTGTAGCAGAATGTCGCCCGCGCGGCTCTCGGCGGTGTAACCGTCCATTTCGGCGAACTGGCTTTCTAGTTCCGCCACGGCCATACCGTCTTCTTCGCTCATTTCCGGCAGAGAATAAATGCGCTCTCGCTCTTGCTTGATTTCCCACAGCTTGCGGTCACCCATCATCACCGTATCAATCACTGAATACTGCTCATAGGCAAATTGGTCCTGGCTGAGCTCGCCCAAGGTTTGTCCTGGGGTGACGGACACATTGCCTGCGGTAGGCGTGAGCGCACCACTCATGATTTTCATCAGGGTTGATTTGCCACAACCATTGGCACCGATTAACCCGTAGCGGTTTCCGTTACCAAATTTGGCAGAGATGTTTTCGAATAGCGGCTCGGCACCAAATTGCATGGTGATATTGGCGATTGAAATCAAAAGAGTTTCCTAGCGACTGTACTCAACCAAGGCCCGTATCGTTTATGACAAGCGATAAATTCACGGCCCAGCGAGGAGGGTGTAAAGATAAATATGACTGAGCGCGCATTGTACAGAAATGTGATGGAATTAACAGATTAACCTGAAGAAACCCAAGCCAGCTGGGCTGGCGTGGGGAATGTAGAGAGGCTTACAAATACCGCCCTTGAATGTAGTCGCGAAAGTGGGCGGGGTTAAGGGCTTCGCCGGTGGCGTCTTTGAGTAGGTTATCGGTTGAGGTGGTGCTGGCGCGTTGCCAGATATGTTGGGACAGCCAATCAAAAATCGGTGACAGATTGCCGCTGGCGATAATGCCATCCACGTCCAACTGCTGACGCATCGCTTGCATTAATTGTGCGGCATAGAGGGCCCCTAGCGTATAAGTAGGGAAGTAGCCAAAGCTGCCATCGGTCCAGTGGATATCTTGCATGCAGCCGTTTTTGAAATTCCCGGCGGTGCTGAGGCCAAGGTATTGCTGCATTGCGTTGTCCCAGCGCTCAGGGATATGCTCGACCTCCATCTTGCCACTGATCAGATCGCGTTCAATGTCATAGCGCAGCATAATGTGCGCGGGGTAGGTGACCTCGTCGGCATCAACACGGATATAGCCAGGTGATACCTCAGTGAGCACGCGGTGGAGGTTTTCGATCTGAAACGCGGGATCATCCTGGCGGTTAAAGGCCTGTTTGGCTTGTTGGCAGATTAAAGTCGCGAAGGGGGCGCTGCGGGCGAGCTGCATTTCAAAAAACAGGCTTTGGCTTTCATGTACGCCCATCGAGCGCGCTTGGCCCACCGGCAAGCCTGCTAAGTCTTGAGGTAATCCTTGTTCATAGCGCGCATGGCCGGTTTCGTGGATCACGCCCATTAATGCCGAGGTGAAATCTTGCTCATCATAGCGGGTGGTAATGCGCACATCGGTGGGCACACCACCACAAAATGGGTGCGTGCTGATATCGAGTCGACCATACTCAAAGCTAAACCCAAGCTGCTTCATCACGTGTTCACCCAAGGCTTTTTGTTGCGCTTGTGGGAAAGGGCCTTTGGGCGTGATCACCGGCTGTTGTGCTTGCCTGTCGACCACGGCTTGGATGGTCTCTGGTAGCCATTGTTTGAGGGCACCAAACACTTCATCAATACGCTCGGCCGTCATCCCGGGCTCGTACAAATCAAGGAGCGCATCATAAGGGGCACACAGCTTCTGGTCAGCGCGGATATGGGCTTCTTCACGCGCCAGGGCGACCACTTCTTTTAAATTTTTGGCAAACCCGTCCCAGTCATTATCTTGGCGTTGCTGACGCCAAGCATGCTCGCATTTAGCGCCCGCTAAAGATTTGGCTTTGACTAAGGTGTCGGGAAGTACGCTGGCTTGCTGCCATTGGCGCTTCATCTCTGCCACGCTTGCTTTTTGTGTGGCGCTTAGGTGGCGGGATTTTTCATCCACGTCCGCGAACCAGTCACCCAGCTCTGGCTGGGTCATTTGTTGATGACAGTAGAGGGCGAGTTCTGCCATGGCGTCGGCACGGGCGTGATTGCCGCCATCTGGCATCATGGTGGCTTGATCCCAACCGCAGATTGCGGCAAGGTGCTGAAAATGCGATAGACGTTTGAAGTGAGCTTCCAGCTTATCTAGTTGTTCCATAATCACTTTCCTTGTTTACAACGTTGCCGGATATTCTGGCAATTTCAGAGAGAAAAGCAAGGCAGCGCCTCTGGTTCTGCCAGCGAATGCAATAAAGGAGTTTGCAACGTCATGTATCTATTTGGGTACGGGAGTTTGATGAATCCAGCCTCACGGGCGCTGACAGGCGACTCAGGGTGGGCCTGTCCGGTGACTGTCAGTGGACTTAGCCGCCATTGGAGCAATGTGAGTGAGGCATTTATCTCACCGCTGGTGGTGCTTGAAGGGGAGGGTGAATGCAACGGGGTATTGGTAAACATTGACCCACAATCACTGCCCGATTTTGATCGGCGCGAAGCGGGTTATCAGCGTTTACAGTTAGCCGAATCAAACATTGTTTTGCCCGAAGACGTTATCCTGGATGGTCCCGTGTATGTATACGTTGCTGATGCACGGCGTGCTCCAGATGCAGATAAGCCGATTGCGCAATCCTATGTGGATACGGTAATGGCAGGGTGTTTGCGCTATTCGACGGACTTTGCTCGCGCCTTTTTAACCACCACTCAGGGATGGGAAGGCGCTTATCATAACGATCGCTCAGCGCCAAGATACCCGCGGGTGGCGGGCGTGAGTGATCAAGACAGAATCGAAATAGACCGTTTGATGCAGAACCATTTACAAGGTGTTGTCGCGCCCTCCGTCAATTTTTAATCTCGCGAGCACAATAAAACAGGCCACCGCTCAAACGGTGGCCTGTTGGGTGTTTAGTGATTTTAAGTGCGGGTGGAGTTAATTGACTTCCACGTACACTATCTCAGGCGAGGTTACCTCAACGCGGCGGTTTTGTGCGCGTCCTTCCGGCGTGTTGTTACTGGCGATAGGATTGGCTTCGCCTTTGCCTTCCACGGTGAGGCGGCTAGCATCGATACCCGCATCCAAGAACACGTCTGCCACCGCTTGCGCTCGCTCAACAGACAGCTTCTGGTTATAAGCCGCAGGGCCTTTGCTATCCGTGTGACCGACAATCGTCGCGGTGGCTTCTTCGTGGCGAAGCAAGCGATCAACTAAGGGCTGTAACGACGCCGCTGCTTGTTCAGAGAGTGTGGCTTTGTCAAAACCAAACATTTCTGTTTCGCCAGCTTCTGATAGCACGATCGATTGCGGCTCAACCACAGGTTGTGGCTCTGGTGCTGGCTCTTCCATCACCGGCTCTTCAACCATTGGCTCTGGCATTGGCTCGTGGTTAGTGCGTCCAAAGTGATACGTCATACCGACAGTGACCAAATTGTTATCGACGCTTGAGAAGTAGCCATCATCCATATCGTTGATGTGCTGATATTCAAGGCGAACGTTAAGTTTTTCTGTTGCTTGGTGATCGACACCTAACGCCCCCATTAGTGACACATCGTCACGATCGCCGGCGTTGCTATTAAAGTCCCACATGGCGCCACCAAGCTTACCGTAAAGCGCCGTATCAGGTTTGAAGTGATAAGAAAATTTGGGCGCAAGTGTAAGTGCGGTCAGATCGCCCGAGGCGCCAACAGTGGTGCCTGATTGGTCAAATGCGGTATCAAAGCGGCCTAAGTAATCATAGGTGCCTTCGAGCGCAAACCAATCGTTGAAATCATACCCGGTGATAATCCCCGCGCCGAGCTCTGAATCTCCGCAATCGGTGTCAGTCACACAGCTATCTTCTAAAAACGAAGGACCAATGCGGCCACCCATATATAGGCCACTGTCTTGCTGTGCATAGGCGGTAGGTGCCACCGCGATTAATAACCCTAGGCTTGTCACTATTTTTTTCATGCCACTGTCTCCTCAGTAAGGATATGAAGAATTATTTTACGCATTTGCTGCTTGTTATAGGCTCACATTAGCTCATAGCAACTGGACTGCCAGCGGACAGCGCCAATAGCCATTGATAACGTGACACTGATCCTAGGCTAGACGCCAGCGCAGTGTAACTCAACCGGAGAAAAGGGATTTAACCTTGATTTGACGAGGTTTAACACAGATGTCTTATCGATGGGAAAGTACTGACACAGGCCGGACATAAGCCGGCCTGTCACTCAACAAGATTATGACTTGCGGGTTCCCGTCAGGCGCTTTTGAGGGCCTTGACCACTTACGGGACGACTGACTGAGATTTCACGGCCCTTTTTCATTCCACGCTCGTAGTCATCGGTCATGGCCGCCATGGCTTCTTTCAGTTGCTGCTTAAAGGTCTCGCGGTCAATATTGGCGAACTCTTTATCGATATAGCTTTTGATTTTGTCGTCGCTATCACGCGCGTCAAGCTGAGGAAGTTTATCGAGCGCGCCCTCAAGCCAGCCTGTGGTAAATGACTGTACGCGCCGCGTCACCTCTTGCGTACTGGTGCCTGTGCCTGCAAAGCTATTGCGAAACTGGCCGATATGTTCATTCATATCACGATAGACCACATCGAAGGCAAAGGCCGCAAAGATGGCACGGTCTGCATCACCAATAAACTCGGCCTGCTTTAGCCCCTTGTGATTGACGAGCACACACTCCACCCCAAACCGGCTATTGATACCGCGAATGATTTTTAAGATCGATTGGCCAATTGAAGCGGGTAATAGCTTTTCTGAGCGCGTTTTGCCCATGCTGATGAAGTCAATGTCGTCCTGGTCGAGACCATGCTTACGCATCAGCCGCTCGGCCATTTTGATCGCCTGCGCTGCCTCATTCACATTGGCGGAATTGCTGAGCTCGAGACACTTAGCAATTTTTTTGAGCGCTTTGCTTTTCGGATCTGACATGCATACTTCCCGGAAACGAACAAACGCGTATTGTATCGCGTCCGCAAGAGACAACAAAGGGTTGAAAGAATGGGTGGCTGCGTTCGGTCTTGTTGAAAGAATCAGTAATAAGGTATGAGGACGAATGAAAAGAGCGAATCGTGTCATTGGCACGTTAGTGGTGGTTGTGGTTGCGGTGATCAATGCCGAGGTGGGCCGCCGTGTGATTAATCAATGGATTGATCCGGCCAGTTACATTGGCCTTTGGTTGTTATCTGCCGCCGTCATGGCGTTGGTAGGACAGCGACTTTCCCCGCTAAAGGACGTGGCCAACCGTTGGCAAGGGGAAGCTCTCGCCTCGCGTCAAATGCCGCCTTTTACCACATGGCGCCTTGCAGGCTTGCTTTTCCTGGCGGTGACCAGCGCGGTATTCGCCTGCCGATTACTTGATATCGCCACCTTGGGATTGGTCGTGGTGGCGAGTGTGCAAGGTGTCTTGGGGCTGGTATCCCGTTCAACGCATCAACATTGGTTGTGGATGGGGTTAATGTTGATTTTCGCAGGACTGGGATATTTACTCGCGCCGGGCATGTATGCCCCCAGTCCGTTAGGCATGGTGCTAGGGCTGATTAGTGGTGCTGCATGGGCGAGTTTTTGGCTGCAAGTGACCCAAGGTGCTCATCAAGCCGACGTTATCGTGGCGACCAGTTTACGGATGAGTTTATTGTTGGTGTTGCCCCTAATCATCTTTACCTTACCCAATGGTTTTCTTTCGCTGCGCGGTGTCGGGTTTGCTGTCCTTGCTGGTGCATTGTTTGTGTTCGCTGCTGGGGTATTTTGGCGCATGATGGCATCAACCCAGAGATTGTTGGCACAACAGCTCATTTGGGTGGCCGTCTTGCTCGCCTTAATGGGTCTGGTGGCTTGGGATCAAAGTAGCATGATGAATATGCGACTCACTAGCGCGGCTGTGGTCGTGGTGGTTGGGGTAGTTGTCATTGGTGTTGCCGGGCGCGCTGAGGATCCCGACCAACTTACTTAGGGCTGTTTATCTATACAGTGGTTGGTGGGGTTTGTTACACTGAATGCATGACCTACACAATGCAACCGTGATAACGCCTGTGCCCTCACTCTCTTCGTCCTACATGCAGCAAGGCTTCGTGATCACGCGCCAACAGCGTGATCGCGGCCAAACCACGTCGATTGTACTGTGGCTATCGACGCCAGATGGTCCCGTAAAGCTGTGTATTGATGATCAGCAAAGCGTGTTTTTTGTGCCTCAAGAAGAAAAAGCGCGTGTGGATGCTTTACTCCCATCGGTTGATCCTCACGCTTACTGTAAAGCGGTGTCATTATCCACCTTTCAACACACCCCCGTGGCGGCTTGTTATTTCAGTAGTGTGAAGCGCGCGCAAGAGGGGCAGAGGGTGATAAGCGGGGCGGCTATTCCTTTGTATGAAGGGGATATTCGGCTCGCCGACCGCTATTTAATGGAGCGATACATTTGTGGCAGCTTGTTGTTCACCGGTCAAGCACGTCAACGTCAAGGCTACCTAGAGGTGACGCAAGGCAAAGCGAAACAAGCAGACTACACCCCCACATTGCATCATGTGTCTTTGGATATTGAATGCTCACAAAAAGGGCAACTTTATTCAGTGGGACTCGCGAGTGAAAAAGATAGCCGAGTGATCATGGTGGGCAGCCCGCAAGACAATGCCCCTGATTGGATAGAGTGGGTCGATGACGAAGAAGCATTACTGAGCGCGCTAGAAAGGTGGTTTGCCTATTACGATCCTGACGTTGTGGTGGGTTGGAATGTGATTGATTTTGACTTTCGCTTGCTTGTGAAGCGCGCCCACATCTATCAACGTGATCTACGTCTTGGGCGTGGCGGAGAGCGAGCTTATTGGCGGGATGGGGGGAGCAATAAACCTGGTTTTATCAGTTTGTCGGGGCGGGTGGTGATTGATGGTATCGACGCACTAAAAACCGCGACTTATGGGTTTCGTTCATGGGCGCTAGAGGCGGTTGCACAAACGTTATTGGGAGAGGGAAAAGCGATTAATAATCCCCATGATCGCATGGCCTCCATCAATCGCATGTTTCATCACGACAAAGTCGCACTGGCGACCTACAACTTACAAGACTGTGTTTTAGTCAACCGTATATTTGATCACACCCATTTACTCGACTTTCTCATTGAACGATCGCGGTTAACCGGGGTGGAACTTGACCGTATAGGGGGCTCGGTAGCGGCCTTTACCAACTTGTTTTTACCACGCCTGCACCGATCGGGATATGTGGCGCCTAACCTTGCCAGTGAAGGGTGGATAGCAAGCCCCGGCGGTTATGTGATGGACTCAAAGCCTGGGTTGTACCACTCGGTGTTGGTCTTGGACTTCAAATCGCTTTATCCCTCTATTATCCGCACCTTCCTTATCGATCCCTTAGGGCTTATCGAAGGACTTAAAGCGCAAGAGGCAGGGCAGGACGCGGACACGGTGCCAGGCTTTCGAGGCGGCGTCTTTCATCGTGAAAAACATTATCTCCCCGCCTTGATTGATGATTTGTGGCAAGCCCGCGACCGGGCAAAAAAAGCCGGTGAAAAAGCCTTTTCACAAGCGATAAAAATCATAATGAATTCCTTTTATGGGGTGCTGGGCTCACAAGGGTGTCGGTTTTTTGATCATCGTTTGGCATCGTCGATTACCATGCGTGGCCATGAAATCATGAAAACCACCCGTGAATTGATTGAGGCGCAGGGCTTTGAGGTCATATATGGCGATACGGACTCGACGTTTGTGTCCTTGGGTGGTGAGCAATCGAGCGAACAAGCGGACCGTATTGGTCAGCAATTAGTGAGTGAAATCAATCGCTGGTGGCAAAGCCATTTACGCGACACATATGGGTTAGACTCGGCCTTAGAAATCGAATACGAAACCCATTACCAACGCTTTCTCATGCCAACCATTCGGGGTCAAGAAACGGGCAGTAAAAAGCGCTACGCCGGCCGCGTAGTAGACAGACAGTCTGGCGAGGCAACACTGGTGTTTAAGGGGTTAGAAACCGTTCGTACCGATTGGACCCCGTTGGCACAAACTTTCCAAAAACAGTTATACCAACGTGTGTTTGATGGTGACGAGGTAGACGGGTTTATTCGTGAGATTGTCGAGCGTACCAATCAGGGTGAGCATGACGATGCATTGGTCTATCGCAAACGGCTGCGCCGACCCTTGGCGGAGTATCAAAAAAATGTGCCACCGCACGTGCGCGCGGCGCGGATGGCAGAGAGCGAAAACCGTAAACTTGGGCGTCCCGAGCAATATCAGCGTGGTGGTTGGATAGAATACGTGATCACGGTAAATGGCCCGGAACCCTGCGATTATTTGCGTAGTCCAATTGACTATCAGCACTATATCGATAAACAGCTTAAGCCGATTGCTGACGGTATTTTACCTTTTATTGGCAAAGAGTTTGATACGTTGGCGCTGCCGCAACTGGGGTTGTTTTAATCTAAATTTGCAATTTCGTTGCCCACCCGCTTGAATGAAAGAATCAGCAGGGAGGTCGACGTGGAACAGCTCGATTTTTTCGAGGTGCCGAACCCGTGTAAAGGCATCTGTCAGGTCAACAATAAAGGCTATTGCAAAGGATGCTTTCGCAGCCGCGACGAGCGTGTTCACTGGTATACGTTTACCAACGAGCAAAAACGCAATGTCGTCCGCCTTTGCCATCAGCGTTACCTGCGCATCTTGCGTGCGAAAAGAAAACAGGCGCAAGATGCGGCTTTAGACGCAGAGCCCCTGCCTTACCAACCTTCTTTGTTCGATGAACTAAACGACGACTCCTCGTCTTAGTTATTTGCTTTCCCTCTCCCTTGATTGAACGGCATGTTCGCTGGCGAGTTGGCACGTCCTTTCTAAAATAGAAATAGGAGGGCGAGCGATGAGCGGTAAAGTATGTGGGTTTAAAGCGCGAAATGGGTGGCAATGTGATCAGCAAGCGGGTGAGTCCGGTCTTTGCTATTGGCATGATCCTAACATTGACAAGCGACACCATGACGTAAAAGCGGATGTAGAAGCGTGGGCAGCTTCGGGCCGGCCACTGGATGGTTTTCAGCTGGCGCGCACCAACTTGACTGACATTCATTTGGTCAATCGTGGTAACAAGCAAGGTTACTCCTGCCAAGGTGCGGATTTCTATCGTGCGAATTTAACCGAAGCGCATTGCTTTGGCCTGGACTTACGCAATGCGTCGCTAATGAAAGCCAATTTACTGCGCGCCAACCTTAATTGTACCCGTCTCGATGGCAGCAATTTATTGGGGGCGGATATGGCGCGCACGGGGCTCGAAAATGTCGATTGGGGAGCGCAACTTAAGCAAGAGCGGTTGGCTTTTTTGGAAAAGGATCCGTCTCGGCGTCAATCTTTGTTCCAAGAATCGGAAGAGGTATGCCGCAACATCCGCAAACAATGTGAAAAACAAGGGCTGTTTGATGTAGCGGGATATTTTTTCAAAAAGGAAATGCGGTTTCGCCGTTATCAGATGCCGAAGCTCGGCTTTCAGCGCGCACTATCGAAGACGGTCGATTTGTTTTGTGGTTACGGTGAGGATCCGTTACGGGTAGTGATTTTTTCCGTATTAGTGATTGCGTCTTGTGCGCTGGCGTATTTTGCGCTGGGTACCACACAAGCCAACCCGATTTATCCGGATCTGACTGGCGTCGAAGCCCGCTTTTATGAGTTGCTGAATGCGCTGTATTTCAGCGTGGTGACCTTTACCACCCTAGGATATGGCGATATTACACCGTCTGGCTTTGCTCGCTTTATTGCTGCTTTTGAGGCATTTCTGGGGAGCTTTACCATGGCGCTCTTTGTGGTGGTGTTCGTGAAGAAGATGACGAGGTAGAAATCACTATAAAGAAGAGAGGCTAATACTGCTTGATATAAGCGAATGCGCCCTTAGAAAGAGCGCATTAAAGCCATTTATAACAAACCACTAATTGATTGGGTTAATCCTTTCTTAAGCTCAGGCTCTGCCTCAGCAAATTCTAGGTTAACCTTATTTGCTGTGGAGAGAATACGAGTCTGATATCTCTTCCACTGTGTCTTCTCCGTGGACGTTACTACCTTTTTGCTAGTAGAGCCCTGAGCGAGTTGAGAGTCCAAAGCCTCAGTCACAACAACACCATCTGACGCTCTTTCAGAGATCTGTAAATCGGTGATCATTGAGTAATATACATCTTCAACGAGTGCATCTGCTACTAGTCCAACTGCAGCCCCTGCTAATGACGTAGCTCCTCGTGCTGAACCACCGCCAAACTGCGCGCCAGCCAGTGCGCCACCAACAGCACTACCAAACCCTTGTGACAAAAAGTTTTCGCTGTCACGTAAGTCAGCTTTACCAACTTGCAGAATATTGGCTTGGATCATGTAGTGAGTCTTACTAGGGTCCTCGAGGACTTTATATCCGCGGCTTTCAATTTTTTCTTTGATACTAGATTTAATATCAAGATTAGGCTTGTCAGAGGTATTCCGAACTTGCAGAAATACTGTTCGTTTTGATGGAGCTACTGGGTCCAAGAAAACGGTGTTGCTCATTTTTGTCTGAACTTCAAGGTTACGCTTTTTAACGAGAGTATTGGTCGCTGAGCAGCCAGTCAGCGCAAGAGTTAGCGATATTAACGCCACGAGAAAGATATTGTTTTTCATAGTGAGACATAACGTGTGTATTGAAAGGGTGGCTATACTAACTAACTGGGTAGGCAAAGTGGAGTACTGTTATTAATTTCATTTTCTTTTTAGTGATCAAGGTCTCTAATTATGACGGTAATATGACACACGAAGTTGATTTTTACGCTAGACGAGCAGTCAATAAAAACAAAAAAGGCGCCACAAAGGCGCCTTCTCTCATCTCATCATGATCGCAAATGCGATTAGATGCGGATGAAGTCCATGTGCTCAACTTTTGGCTTGAACGCGTGGCGCTGGATGTCTTGTGGCTTAACTTTTACTTCTTGGCCATCGATAACCAGGATGATGCCTTCGTAGAACTCAGGCTTGTCCATTTGGTTAACAACCACTGGGTGGTCAAGTGCGATTGATACAGGCTCTTGGTTGCCACCGTAAACGATCGCAGGGAATTTCTTCTGATGACGTAGGCGGCGGCTCGCACCTTTACCCTTTTCTGTACGTACTTCAGCTTCGAACTTAAACATAATTAATAACTCTCTTTAGAGTGAAAACACAGTACTGAGCGTAGCGACCTAACTCAGTACCCAAAAACGAGCGCGGATATTAGCACTGCTTGACCACTAAAACAAGCTTTACAGGCGGGATTCATCACCGCCCAAGCCGCCCACACGGTGCCTTTTGCTCGTGGAGGCGTCTTTGAATGGACCCTTAGTGCTTTCAACTCGCGTCGGATTCTGCGAAAGCTTGCCCTCGGCTTTGCGCTAACATGGCCGTTAGCCTGTCTTGGCCAATAAAGCTCTCCACATCAAAGATTTTCTGACGCAGATGCCAGAATCGGCCTTGTTTACGTGCAATCACAAAGTCGGGCGGACGAAATCGGTGCTGTGACGCGGCCACTTTGGTCGGGGCGGTGGCGTCGAAGGGGCGGTGCCGATCGACCAGGTGAGGTCGGACAAATCGTGCCAGGAAGTCTTGTTTTTGTTTTTTGCTGGCCAGCGGCCACACCTCGTGTAAATCGTTGCCCTCGTGGGTGTGATAGGTCACTTTAAGTTGTGGTTTTTGATAGCGGTTTTTGCCAGCGGTGAGGGTCATGTCGGTGCATGCGACCACGAGTGCATCCTTGAGCTTGAGCGCTTCACGGAGTGTTTTGTCTGGATCAATTAAGGGGGCGTCACATTGGTGACAGCGACGTGCGGCAATATCGTTATCGGCGCCACACTCATCGCAAAACTTGGCACGAAAGCGGTAACCACAGATCTCGCGTTCGCCATCTTCATCCTCAAAATAGCCTTGGCACTGGCGGCCATAGTGTTCAATCAAAAAGCCATTGTCGTCCAGTTTGCCCCAAAAGCTGTTATTAAACCCGCATGCGGGGCAGGGGATCGTCACCAGCTCGCTGTCACTATCAGGTTTGGGCATGCCTATTTCTGGTTGGTACAAGTCGTAGACATTCCCGGCGTAGTCGAGAATCAAACAATCTTGCTTTCCTGGCGCGAGGCGAAGACCACGCCCGGCAATTTGTTGATAGAGACTGACCGATTCCGTGGGGCGTAAAATCGCGATCAAGTCCACATGAGGCGCATCAAAGCCCGTCGTGAGTACCGATACGTTCACTAAGTACTTGAGCGCTTTTTGTTTGAAAGCACTGATCAAGCGATCTCGCTCGATACCAGGCGTGTCACCTACGATCAACGCGGCGGAACCGTCTGGCAAATAAGAGAGAACCTCCCGCGCATGATTGACCGTGGCGGCAAAGATCATCACCCCTTGGCGTTCTTGTGCATACGCAATAATTTGTTCGACAATTTGCGGTGTCGCGCGAGGGGCATTGGCAACCACCTTCTCGAGATCCGCTTCCCGATAATAACCGTTCGCGGTGCGTGATACTTGGGAAAAGTCATAGCTAAGTAGCGGTGCATCCAGAACATGGGCAGGGGTAAGGAAGCCTTCATCAAGTAAGTGACTAATCGGCAGCTCAAAAACACAGTCGCGGAAAAACCGGGAAGCAGTCGTACGCACTTTGCCACTGGTATGGTATTGATAAATCCAGCCTTGTCCGAGTCGATAAGGGGTGGCAGTGAGTCCCAACACTTTGAGGCCAGGGTTGACCGTTTGCAGATGCGCAATGACGCGGCGATAACTACTGTCTTGGTTGTCAGGAACACGGTGGCACTCATCTATCACCAGTAAGGAAAACTGGTCTGCAAAGGCATCCAAGTTTCTTACCACTGACTGAACTGACGCAAAAACCACTTTGTCGTCAGAGTCTTTGCGGCCGAGTCCAGCGGAAAAGATCCCGCCCGTTAATCCATAGCCTTCATATTTGGCATGGTTTTGCTCGACAAGTTCTTTCACATGAGCGAGCACCAGTACTCGACCTTTGGCGATACGTGCGAGCTCTGCGATCACCAAACTTTTTCCCGCACCGGTCGGTAACACGGCGACAGCAGGAGGCGTATGGCGGCGAAAATAATGCAGCACGGCTTTAACCGCGTCAGATTGATAGGGGCGTAGGGTATACATAACGAAAAAACGGCCTAAGTGAGGCCGTTTAGTTTACTGACATGTGACGTCAGGTACAGAATTAAAGTCGTTTAGTCATAATGCAGTGCTGGCGGCGAGGCTGGTAATCGAACTGCTCATAGAAAAGTCGAGCGCCTTTGTTGCCAATATTGACCTCGAGGATGACGGCCACACACTCTTTTTCTTTGGCTCGCGCTTCAACGTGTGGGATCACTTGCGACCCCACGCCTTGCCGTCGCCATCTTTGTTGGATAAAGAATTGGTCTATCACACCGACGCTACCGCCGTTTTCCACGCTGAAGCTGTAAGCGACGACTAAAAAGCCAATCGTTTCGGTTTCTCCCTCATGCTCAACATCAATCAGAAAAACATCACCACGCTCGGGTTGTGAGAGCAAGGTGTTGAAAGTGGCCGCGACGGGAGTACGATCAAAGGGCAGCGCTTCGTGGTCGTGCTGTTCGTGTGACAGCGTCAATAAGGTTTCAAAGGCATCGGCGTCAGGGCGGCGAAGAGAGACAATCATGGTGTTTCCTTCTTTATCACTGATTGGTCAAGACGACCGTATCATACTCGCCAAATTGGCATGCTCAATCACCAACAATATTTTGATTGGCAGGTTGTGACAGACTCGGCGTCTCAGCAAAAAGCGTTTTGTTTTGCTTGCATTTACATATGTCCATCACGTGGACGATGATAATCAGTTTATCCCATCAAGGCGTGTTTTTCCGTCAGATCTCGTAAAACTTGATCTGTGTCTGAGCCGCAATGTGACGTATAATCCGCGGCAAACAAAGGTGCAATAAGCGGTAATATGCGATTAGATAAATTTTTATGTGAAACCTTAGGGGTGACACGAAAGCAAGCAGGGCGTGTGCTTAAAAGCGAGCTGGTGACGGTTGATGGTGAGGTGATCAAGTCGGGTGCCGTCAAAGTGAGCGATCAAGTGGAAGTGGCGTTTGAGGGACGTGCCCTTACGTTGTCAGGCCCGCGCTATTTTATGATGCACAAGCCTGCTGGCGTGGTGTGCTCGCATGAGGATGCGTTTAATCCGACGGTCTTTGTATTGCTCGATGAAGTCAATGCGGAAAAGTTACACATTGCTGGGCGCTTGGATGCGGACACAACGGGACTGCTGTTGTTTACCGATGACGGTCAGTGGTCACATCGTATTACATCTCCTAAACATCAGTGCACCAAAACCTACCGTGTGTGGCTGGCTGATCCGATCAGCGCGGAGACGGCAAAAGCCTTTGAAGAAGGGGTGATGCTACGAGGCGAGAAGCAACCCACGCTACCAGCAACCCTCGAGAAAGTTGATGATTATGAGGCACTGCTCACTATTCAAGAGGGCAAGTATCATCAAGTAAAACGTATGTTTGCGGCAGTGGGCAATAAAGTCGATGCGTTGCATCGAGAGTCAATCGGTGACTTGGTCTTAGACGAACACTTAGAGCCCGGTGAATATCGTCCATTAACAGACGAAGAGATCGCGTTACTGGGTTAACGCAGGTGACTGGTTAGCCCCGTCATTGTTGCCTCTCGTTGAGTAACGGTAAGCACAGCATGGGCTGTGCTTTTTTATTGCTCATCGAGAAGCATGTGTTACGACAACGTGACCAAAAGAAAGACATTCTTTCCCATGGCGACACAATAAATTGTTACACTTTGACCACGCTCACGTTATTTCCCTTTGTCCTGTCTTTTACGTTAAGGAGAGTTATGTCGCAATCATCGGCTGTCACGTCGTCCCCGACTCAATTAAGTTGGCTTTTGATCTTGGTGCTTGGTGCGATTGCTGCGTTGACACCGTTAGCGATCGACATGTACCTCCCGGCGATGCCAGCGATTGCCGCGGATTTAAATGCACCAAGCAGTGCGGTGAAATCAACCTTGGTTGCGTACACGGCCGGCTTTGCCATTGGACAGCTTTTTCATGGTCCGATTTCTGACAGTTATGGTCGTAAACCAGTGATGCTGGCCGGTGTGGCACTATTTTTCGTTTGTGCAGTGGTCAGTGCGATGGCCCAAGATATCGACGTACTCACTGTTGTGCGTGCAACGCAAGGATTTGCGGGGGCCGCTGCCGCGGTGATTATTCAAGCCTTGGTGCGTGATATGTTTGAGCGTGAAGAGTTTGCGCGCACCATGTCTTTTATCACCTTGGTGATGACGATTGCGCCTTTAGCGGCACCGATGATTGGTGGCTATTTGCTCACTTGGTTTGATTGGCGCGCGATTTTTTGGGTACTGGCTGGTTGGGCGTGTTTTGTGATGCTTTGCATTATTGTCCGGATCCCTGAAACCTTACCTAAACACAATCGTCCGCCTATGCGTATTGGCGCGTCATTGCGTAACTATGCCCGCATGCTCAAAACACCGTTTGCCGTAGGAATGATCTTCTGCTCAGGGTTTTCCTTTGCTGGGATGTTCTCTTTCTTAACCGCAGGCTCATTTGTTTACATTGATTATTACGGTGTGAGCGCGAAGATGTTTGGCTACTTGTTCGCGTTAAACATTGTCTGTCTGATTGTGATGACCTTTATTAATGGCCGTTTGGTTCGCAAAATGGGCTCGCATTGGATGCTGCGCTTAGGGCTGGGGTTGCAGCTGGCTGCGGGGATAGCCATTGCCGTGTTCCAATGGTTAGATATTGGGCTTTGGGGCACTGTGATTCCAGTGATGATGTATGTTGGGGTAATTTCAACCATCGGCAGCAATAGCATGGCTTGCTTGTTGGCCTGCTATCCGCAAATGGCAGGCACCGCGTCTTCTTTAGCGGGGACAATACGGTTTGGTATTGGCTCGTTGGTTGGTGCAGGGGTTGCCGTTGCTTCAGACGGTACGCCCTGGGGGATGGTTGGCGCGATCGCCCTTTGTGCGATACTCTCTGCCGCTTTCTATTGGCTATTGGCAAGCAAAGAACCATGAGTTATGTCACCGAAATTCAAACTGTGATGGCCGCCGCCTTTGACGATCTCGCGGCAGCGATCGCCGCCAAAAAAGTGGCCGATGCGCCCCATGCGCGTGAGGCGTTTCTTGGTCGCTGGGTGGCGCAAGCGGTGAAGCAACAACGTTTTCATCACAGCGTTAAAGCGGACTTACAACGTTGGACTCAACGTGCCCGCAGTGCCGGCACGCAGGCGGGTCTCGGCGCTGAATTTGCTCAAATCCAAACAGTGTATGCCGAGTGGTTTCCGGTTGGCGAACCTGCCAAGCCTGTCCACAAATCGCAATTACAGCAGTGGATTGATTGTGCGGTTGAAGCGGGTTGGTGCGTACATACACAAGATACGATTGACCGAAAAGTGAAAATCATATCGGGTGGGCAGCATTCAATGGCCGTGTGTCCAGACGCGATGCAATCGGCTTTTGATGATGAGCAGCGCTTGGTCTCACCACTGAGCGTTTATGTCCGGGGGCCTGAGCAGGCGGTCGTAGCCTGGGCGCATCAGGCATGGATAGCACCGACGAGAGTGACTGCCTATAAATCGATCGTCAAATACCATGCTGAGTACCGTATTTGGCCGAACAATCAAGCCGATGGCTTAATGGTGATGCCACATTAATCGGAGTGTCTTCGCAGATAAGAAAACGCCCTCGGGCGTTTTTTTCTGTTTTAAAGGCACGTAAACTAACTAGGTTACCTATAGGTTGGAGTCGTGTGTGACCGTACTTTCCCGTCCTTTCTTTGATCCTGTGTTTTTAAAACGCTTACTTTTAATTGCGGTACCGATTGCGCTGCAAACCATGATGTTTTCGAGCCGCAGTTTGGTCGATATCCTGATGGTGGGACAGTTGAGTGAAGCGGATGTCGCCGCCATTGGTATTGCCGGTAAAGCGATGTTTGTCTCCTCCTTACTGATTCTCGGCGCCATGACCGGCGGCTCTATGCTGGTGGCACAATATTGGGGCGCGGGTGATCGGCAAGGCTTTCGTGAAAAAACGGCGCTGACTGTGACTTTAACCAATGCCACGGCGGCGTTAAGTGCGTTTGTCTTTTGGGCTTATGCAGATGTCATTGTGGGGTTTGCCAGTGATAATCCCACCGTTATTGCGCTGGGCCAAGACTACTTGCAAATTGCCGGTTTATCCCTGTTTTGTCTGGCCAGTGTATCAGGGTTGGCTGCCGGGCTTCGTGCCATGCATAAGCCAGGGATCAGCACCTTTTTTAGTGGGGTCGGGATCAGTGTCAACGTGGTGCTCAACTGGGTATTTATCTTCGGTAATCTGGGCGCGCCTGAACTGGGCTCGAAAGGGGCAGCGGTGGCGACTGTACTTAGCGGTATGGTTGAGGTTGTTGCCTTGTATGTCTATTTGTATCGCCGTCAACACTTGGTTGCCTTCTCTTTGGCTGATTGGCGTGCGTCATTAACGCTACTCGCCGTAAAGCGCTTTTTATCACTTTCGTTACCGACGGCATTTAATTTTTTAATGTGGTCGTCAGGCTTGTTCGTTTACCACGCGATTATCGGTCACGTTAACGAATCAGGCTTGGCGGCTATTGCGGTTATCACGCCCGTCGAGTCACTTTCACTGTCGTTTTTGATTGGCACCGCCAATGCTGCCGCCGTTTTGGTCGGCAATAACCTTGGGGCGCAACAAACGGACACCGCTTACCACCAAGCCTGGCAGGTGGCGGTATTTAATTTTATTGCCGGCGTGGCAATTGCCTGTTTGATGCTGATGATTCAGCCCTGGGTGTTAAGTTTCTTCCCTGCATTAACGGGTGAGACCGCACAGATCACGGCTTATTTTTACTGGGCGATGTGTGCGTTGATTGTGGTGAAAACGATCCCCATGGCGATGATTGTTGGGGTACTGCGTGCTGGTGGTGATGTGCGCTACTGCTTGGGGCAAGATTTTGTTGCACAGTGGCTCATCGGCATTCCAGTGGTATTGGCCGCCGCGGCGGTTTTTGAGTGGCCGGTTTATTGGGTGTATGTGCTCCTGGGAGTGGAAGAAGTGGTCAAATGGATAGGGTCCTTGATTCGGGTGAAGTCGGGCGTTTGGCTAAATAATCTTGTTAATGATGGCTAAGGATAAACGAAATATAAATTGGGAAGCTGCCCATCGGTTTTAACGCTTTTCTCAGCCTCTTAATTGGGGTACATTGCCAAATTAATCAAACAGTGTGACCTAGTTCTCGTTTATTGCTGTTTTTAAGACACTATAAGGGTGTGCATTGGCATGTTAGCAATTAAAGGGCTGTGTAAAGGTTATCAGGATGGGAGCGATTTCCACCCTGTGCTGCAAGGCGCCGCGATGTCGCTGTCGTCGACTAGCCAATTGGCGTTGATGGGCGAAAGTGGGTCGGGTAAAAGTACCTTGTTAAATTTGATTGCGGGACTGGATAAACCCGACAGTGGCGAGATCTGGTTTGACGATACCCCCCTTCACCGATTGAGCGAGGCGGCACGCACGCAGTTTCGACGTCAAAACATCGGCTTGATCTTCCAACAATTTAACCTGCTTCCCACCCTCTCTATTGCGGATAACATTCGCTTTTGTCGCCAATTAAAAGGTTTGAAAGAAGACGGTTGTCTGTGGCGACAAATTGTCTCTCAGCTTGATTTGATGCCATTGCTCAATCGTTACCCAGAAGAAGTGTCTGGTGGTCAACAGCAGCGCGCCGCCATCGCACGCGCGTTATATATGTCGCCCAAACTGCTACTTGCCGATGAGCCAACGGGAAGTTTGGATGAGCGTAATGCGGACGCGGTGATGCGCCTGCTTATCACGCTAACCGGTCAGCAGGAAGCTGGGCTGCTATTGGTGACACACAGTGATACCGTGGCCAGCTACTTGCAAGGTAGTGTGGGGCTACAAGGAGGCGTGCTCAGTGTTCGGGCCCGTCGCTAGCGCTTTATGGGGGCATTATCGCCGCCACCCGTTTCAAGTCTTTCTCGTCTGGCTTGGGTTAACCCTGGGGGTCTCTTTGCTGGTTGGTGTGTTATCGATAAACCAGCATGCGCAGCAAAGCTATCGCCAAGGTGCACAGCTTTTTAGCAATCCGTACCCGTTTAGCATTCATCATACCGAGCGAACACAGCGCGTGCCGCATGCTTTTTACATTGGCTTGCGCCGTCAAGGCTTGACGCAATGTGTGCCGATTGATCGTCTCGACGTTGTGACACCGTCACTTAGCGATATTCATCTGATGGGAGTGGATGCGATCGCGATGCTGCCATTTATCGCGAATCAGCGTACAGATGACGCCCCCTCATTGTCTCCCATGGATGCCATTTCAGTGCCTTATCCTGTCTATGTAGGAGAAGCCATGGCTGAGCACAAAGGCTGGGAAGAGGGGCAAATGATCGATTTGTTGGATTACCCGCCGATCGGCCCTTTGCGTATTATCGATAATGATGCGCTGAGTATGGGCACCTACTTGGTGGCGGATATGGCGCTACTGCGTAAGCTTTCGCCTCGTACTGGGTTTACCGAGGTGTTATGCGGGGATTTGTCTCAAGCGGAACGACAAACGATTCGTGACAATTTACCTTCAGCCTTGACGCTGACCAAAACCCAATCAACCCAACTAGGCCCACTCACCCGTGCTTTTCACTTAAATTTGCTTGCGATGGGATTATTGGCCTTTGTGGTGGGGCTGTTTATTTTTTATCAGGCGATTTCCCTTTCCATGACCCAGCGTCAGCCCTTGGTCGGTACCCTTCGGCAGCTAGGCGTTGATGGACGCCAGCTTTCTGGTGTTATGGCGACAGAGTTATTACTTTGGGTGCTACTTGGCGTGGTCAGTGGCAATGTGTTGGGTATGTTGCTTGCCAACCAATTACTCCCCGCGGTTGCTACGACCTTGTCTGATTTGTACGGCGCAGATATCACTTTAGTCATGCATTGGCAGTGGCAATGGGGACTCTACAGTTTACTCCTCGCTATTTTGGGGGCGGCGATGGCATCAGCTTGGCCGCTAGTGCGCTTAGTCAGCACCTCACCAGGGCGCTTATCGCAACGGATGACCTTGATGCGTGGCACACATCGAGAGTATGCCGTGCAGGCGATCTTAGCGGTGTTGCTTGGCGTGGCGGCGTGGGGCGTATCGTATTGGGAGACCAGCCAATGGCAAGGCTTTACCTTGATTGCCTTTACCATGTTAAGTGCTGCTTTAGCGCTGCCTTATTTGTGTGGCTGGCTGTTTCATGCCAGCGCAGCAGCCTATACGGGCGCGCGATGGCGATGGTTTTTCACCGATGCGGCGGCAAGTTTAAGTTACCGTGGTGTGGCGGCGATGGCATTTATGCTCGCGATTTCGGCGCATATTGGTATGGAAACCATGGTCGGTAGCTTTCGCACCAGCACTGAAACTTGGCTACAGCAGCGCTTGGCTGCGGACGTTTATGTTCGGCCGAGTCATGCCGCTCTCGATGAGATGGAAACATGGTTGGTCAACAATAAAGACGTGGCGCAATTTTGGACCAACTACCGGCGTGAGCTGACGGCAAACCAAGGACGGCTTGAAGTGCTGTCGGTAGGAAACCGTCCGTCTGAGAAACAAACGTTGGCGATGAAGGCGGCTCAGCCTGATTATTGGGCACAAGTGCACCAAGAGCGTGTCGTATTACTCAGCGAGGCGTTAGCGGCTAAATTTGGCGTGGGCGTGGGGGAGAGCATCAATCTTCCTGCGCCGATGGGCGAGCGCTGGCAGGTCGCTGGGATCTATTACGATTATGGTAACCCCTACGGCCAGCTTGTGGTGTCTACACGCAGTGATGCGGGACAATGGCTAAAGAAAGGCCGATCATCACTGGCGGTGGTCTTGAATCAGGACACGCAAACTGAGCAATTCGTTGATCGCATCAATCACCGTTTTTTGCTGACCACCGGGCAGGTGCAAAACCAGGCGGATATCATGCGTTATGCAATGCGTATCTTTGATCGCACGTTTACTGTGACGGAAAGCTTGTGTGCACTGATGTTGGTTGTCGCGATATGTGGGTTGTTCTTTTCGACCTTGGCGACTGAGCTATCGCGCCAACGGCAATATAGCTTGCTACGTTACCTTGGCCTGTCAGGGCGTGAGCTCATTGCGCTCGGGGGAGGACAGTTAGTGTTGCTTGGTCTCACCAGTGCGCTGATTGCTATCCCGTTGGGGCTTGTGCTGGCGGGCATGTTGATCCATGTTGTCCTGAAAGCATCGTTTGGGTGGACCATGACCATGAGTGTCTTCCCGATCAGCTATGCCACCACGATCGGGCTATCCATGTTGGCGCTTATGGTCGCAGGGGCTTGGCCTGTTTATCGCATGCTAAAACGCACCGCGGCGGCGTCGTTGCGTGATGCGCAGTAAAAAAGAGGCAGTGAAGTGATTCAGCGATGGAAGCGGAAAATGATACGTTCATTGTTAGGAGGCGGAGTGATCATCGCGCTCGGCGCGCTGGTATGGTGGGGTCAGCAGTCCGCATCGTCTCCTGATACCAGTGGAAATTTTGCCGTTTTTGATTCGCAAAGTGGCTTTGCCCCTGTAACCCCAGACCATACGCCTTCCTATCCCCAAGACATGGCGGCACACTCAGGCTTTGCTACTGAATGGTGGTATTTGACCGCGACCTTAACCGACGCTAGTGGACAAGCGTATGGCGTGCAATGGACATTGTTTCGCCGCGCATTAGCACCGGATCGTAAAGAAGGATGGGCGAGTCAGCAGCTGTATATGGCGCACGTCGCTATCACGAGCGATGGTAAACAATGGGAGTCGGAGCGCTTTGCCCGTGGTGGGATTGATCAAGCGGGAGTGACGCTGTCACCTTTTGAGGCTTGGTTAGACGACTGGCAATGGCAGGGCGGTAAACAACCTTTTCCTGCCAATGTGCGTGCAATGTGGCCTGCGCAAGGTAAGCAAGTAGGCTTTACGTTGGAGGTGCGCGAAAATGGACAACAGGTCAAGCACGGTGAAGAGGGATATAGTGTCCGTCATGCCAGTCAGCCGTCGGCTTCGTATTATTTTTCTTTGCCACAGCTAACCGTCAAGGGTGTGCTAACCATTGCGGGTGAAACCATTCCCGTGACAGGAAAAGGCTGGTTTGATAAGGAGTGGTCGAGTGGCGCGATGGCCGCCGAACAAACGGGATGGGATTGGTTTGGGCTTAACTTAGATGATGGCCGTGCGTTAATGGTTACCCAAATACGCGGCACCGAGCCGTTTATGTTTGGTTCATTACTGTTTCCTGATGGCCGAGTCGTGACGCTGAGCCAGGATGATATTCGTATGCTGCCGGTCAGTCATGCCAAGATGGCGGAGGGCGCTAACTTGCCGATTCGTTGGCAGATCAAAGTGCCCAGTGAGGACATTAGCCTTATCACTCAACCACTTAACCCACAGAGCTGGATGGACTTGAGTTTTCCCTATTGGGAAGGGCCTGTGGAAGTGCATGGCAGTGCCACAGGCCGAGGCTTTATGGAAGCGACAGGCTATTAACCCAGCCCGACCCAGGCTTGTGTTTGATGGGGGCGCCAAATCGGTTGGCGTTCAACCGTGATAACCCCAGGATGGTTGTCTCCTTGCGCGGCCGACACCGCGAGACTGAGCGCCGCGTCGCTAATTGCTTCAAATTGTTGAGGGAGAGACTGCACGCCGAAAGGAAGAAAATCGAGGATGCGGCTATCACCAAAGGTGGCAAAATACAGTGCAGTAGGGGCGATACCTGTTTGCCTAATGGCGTCCAGCACCCCTTCACACAGCGTGAAGGACGTGGTGAGCAAAGCATCGGGTAAGTCACCGGCTTCAATCCATTCTGTCATGAGCCTTTGTCCCTCAGCACGGCTGAAAGCTTGGCCGTAACGCACTTGTCCATCTACGCCTTGTGCCGCTAATGCACCACGAAAGCCGTTCTCCCTGTCTTGTGAGATGGCCAGCGATGGGACGGCCCCAATCAGTCCTGCTTGATAGACATCCGTTGGTGCAATTAACATCTCGGTGAGCTGGTAAGCGCCTTTTTCATCATCACTTAGCACATTCGCGAATTGGTTGGCATCCAGCCCGCGGTCAATGGCAACGATGGGAGTGCCTTGCTGTTGTAATTTGGGGTAGAAGGTATTATCTGCAGGCAAACAAGAAGCGACGATTAACGCATCAATTTTCCTGGAGACGAGGGTCTCAGCCACTATTTTTTCTCGTTCTGGGTCGTCATCAGAGCCGGTGATAATAACCTGATAGCCCTGATCATGGGCTTTTCGTTCAAAGAGTTTTGCCAACGTGGCGTAACTGGTGTTCGCCAAGTCAGGAACGACTAAACCAAGCGTTTGTGTGGTGCCTGCACGCAAGGCTGTGGCGGCGCGGTTCGGCTGATAATTGTGTTGTTCGACCACCGCCATCACGCGTGCTCGCGTTTTTTCACTGATCCGATAACGGTCGGCTTTGCCATTAATCACATAACTTGCCGTTGTGCGTGATACACCGGCAAGACGGGCAATTTCATCAAGCTTCATAAAGCGATCCTTAAGTAGGCCGATCGTTACTGATGGCTTTGTGAATGCGATCAAAGTTTACGCACTTCAGATCCATAATTTATTTGCATTATAAGCTAAAACGATTCAGCCTTAAAGCTGAAAGGTTTCAGCTTGTGTCAATTATTGGCGGCTGATCTCAAGATGCTGTAAAGACGATGCGGCTTATCTCTTCCGGCGCTTATAAGTGGAAGAGATTGACCAAACGCCGGGAGCAACGTCTATCGCTTTACTTAAAAGCTGAATCGTTTCAGTTTTTAGGTAAAGCGAATGTGGCAAGTCAAACGCGAACACGGCCAATGACCGGTGACTTGCGACCAACCAATATGTCCGCCATGTCTAAGTGATACTGATGTGGCCGACGACAACATCAACCCGTGCCGCGGCACTGAAAAAAGAGGAACGACCTCATGTTGGCACTTAACGTACACGATATTCATATGCAGCAACACGCGGCGTCTAAGCACGAGGCTATCAAAGCCATGGCCGCAGCACTCACCCAAAAAGGGCTAGTCGAAGCGGGCTATCAAGACGGTATGCTGGCGCGAGAAGCCCAAACCAGTACCTATCTGGGCAACGGTATTGCCATCCCGCATGGCACAACGGATACCCGCGATCAAGTTAAACAAACAGGGGTACAAGTGTTTCATTTTCCCCAGGGTGTTGACTGGGGAGAGGGAAACCTCGCTTACGTGGCCATTGGTATCGCCGCTAAATCAGATGAACACTTGAGTATCTTACGTCAGTTGACGCGTGTGCTGTCACAAGACGGCATAGAGCAACAACTAAAAACGGCGTCGGCGGCAGAGCAACTGGTTGCTTTGCTCAATGGGCAAACGGCGGATACTCAGACCTTCACGTTTAGCAGCGACATGGTGTTAACTGGCTTTCCAGCGTCAGATATCACCACCTTGCAAGCCGTGGGCGCGGGATTGCTCAAAAATCATCACTGTTTAGATAGCGATGGCGTAAGCCAAGCCGTCGCTGGCCAGCCGGTGCACCTTGGTGAAGGGCATTGGTTGCTCGGTGTGGGAGACGGTGTGCTGCAGAGCGGGTTGTCGTTGGTGATGCCTGCGACGTCATTGTCTCACCAATCCCTGTCGGTCAGTGCGCTTTGGTGTGTCGCAGCCAACAACCGTGCGCATCTTCCTGTGCTCAATACCTTGATGCAATGGAAGCTTGATAAACAACTGGCGGAATCTGGCCGTTACTCGCCACAAGCGCTGGTTGATGCGTTGTCTGCTGAACCCGCCCCTGTACAACCTCATACAGCGGCGCCGTCTGAAGCGTCCACCGCAGAGGGGCCAACAGGCCTGTATACGGTGACGAATGCGCATGGTTTGCACGCTCGTCCTGGGGCGATGTTGGTCAATACGGCGAAAAAATTCAGTGCTGATATACAGGTTGCCAACGCTTCCACCCAGTCGGAGCCGGTTAACGCAAAAAGCTTGATGAAAGTGATCGCGCTTGGGGTGAAACATGGGCACCAGTTACAGTTTTCCGCCCAAGGAAGCGACGCCGAACAAGCGATTGCGGCACTGGGTGATGCTATTAAAGATGGGTTGGGAGAGAACGCATGAGTGCCATTCTGACCGTAACCTTCAATCCCGCACTCGACATGACAGGCTCAGTGAGTGCGTTGCAGCCTGGTGATGTCAATTTGGTGCAAAACTATACACTGCACCCGGCGGGAAAAGGCGTCAATGTCGCACGTGTCTTAACGGATTTGGGCGCGACGGTCGCAGCGTCAGGTTTTCTTGGCGCAGATAACCAAGACCCGTTTGCCCACCTTTTTACCGAGCACGGCATTGCCGATCACTTTTTGCGTGTGCCGGGCGTTAGCCGCACCAACGTCAAGCTGGTTGAAAAAGCGGGACGTGTCACTGATTTGAATTTTCCTGGTATGGCGGTTGAACAGGCCGATATTGAGGCATTGACGGCGCGCTTGCTTAGTCTGGCTGAGCACCATGAGTGGATCGTGCTTGCGGGCAGTTTACCTCCCGGTGTCTCGACCGAGCAGTTGACCACTTGGATAACCACCTTGCGCGATGCAGGGAAAAAAGTGGTTGTTGATACCAGTCAGCATGCCTTACGCGCAGCCGTTGAGGCAACCCCTTGGTTGGTTAAGCCTAATGAAGCTGAACTGGCTCAATGCCTCAACGCGCCGATTAGCAATGAGCAAGCCGTGTTGCTGGCGCGCGGTGAGCAATTGTTTAACCAGGGGATCGCGAATGTGGTTATTTCTCGCGGCGTCGATGGGGTGCTTTGGCGTGATAAGGAAGGCTGGCTTAAGGCTGTGGCGCCTGCGCAATCAGTGGTGAGTACCGTTGGGGCGGGGGATTCTTTAGTGGCAGGGCTGGTATCAGGATGCCAGGCAGGCCTAAGCAAAGAGGCGGCGCTGTGTCGCGCGGTCGCTATCTCTGCGCTTGCTGTCACCCAAGTGGGGGTCGGTGTGCGCAATCGTAAAGACGTGAACCAATTAATCGAAAAAATCAGCGTGTCGCCTGTTGAGCTGTCAGTGCACGCGTAATAAAACCAATCCATGAGTGGGGTAAAAGGTATGAATTTGGTGATTGTGACGGCGTGCCCAAGTGGCGTCGCCAATACCGTTATCGCGGCTGGGCTGTTAGAAAAGGCCGTGATGTTAAAAGGATGGACGGCACAGATCGAGTGTCAGTCCAGTGTACAACCAACCCAGGCGGTATCGACAACTGATATTGAAAACGCTGACCGTGTTCTTTTGGTGGGGGAGCCAAAAGAGTCGGCTCGCTTTAACGGCAAGCCTGTCTATCAAGCAAGCTTGAATGAGGTGATGGCCGATACCCAAGCGGTATTGGATGCCGCCGCGAATCATGCACAGCCGTATCACGCGCAGACGCAAAGCGAGAGCAGCACCGTCAGCATTGTGGGTATTACGGCGTGTCCTACCGGTGTTGCGCATACCTTTATGGCGGCGGAAGCGGTTGAAGAAGCGGCTAAAGCGAAAGGTTATCAGGTAAAAATTGAGACACGTGGCTCGGTAGGTGCGAAAAATACATTAACAGATCAGGAAATTGAAGCGGCGGATCTCGTCTTTATCGCGGCGGATATTGAGGTCGACTTGAGCCGGTTTGCGGGTAAACGTTTATATAAAACCAGTACGGGCACGGCGTTAAAAAAGGCGTCGCAGACGATCGATGATGCGCTTGCTAACGCAGAGGTCTATCAAACAGCGCAAGCGAGTTCATCGAACAGCAGTGCTAACCAAGGTGAACGTACCGGTGTCTATAAGCACTTGATGACAGGCGTATCACATATGCTCCCTCTGGTCGTCGCCGGCGGGTTGGCTATCGCGCTCTCGTTCGTCTTTGGCATCGAGGCGTTCAAAGAAGAGGGGACGCTTGCGGCGGCATTAATGCAAATTGGTGGCGGCAGTGCATTCGCGCTGATGGTACCGGTATTGGCCGGGTTTATTGCCTTCTCAATTGCAGATCGCCCTGGTCTGGCGCCCGGCTTGATTGGTGGTATGCTTGCCGCGTCTACCGGTGCTGGGTTCTTAGGGGGGATACTGGCAGGTTTTATCGCCGGTTACAGTGCTAAATTTGTGGCAGACAAAGTCACTTTGCCGGCCTCAATGGAAGCCCTTAAACCCATTCTCGTGATCCCTTTATTAGCCAGTTTGTTTACCGGTTTGGTGATGATCTATGTCGTGGGCGGGCCTGTCTCTGTTGCCATGGAAAGTCTTACCAGCTTCTTGCAGGGTATGAACTCGACCAATGCGGTGATCCTTGGCGTCGTTTTGGGCGCGATGATGTGCTTTGACCTTGGCGGTCCCGTCAACAAAGCGGCGTATACCTTTGGCGTCGGCCTGATTGAGAGTGGTACCTATATGCCGATGGCAGCGATCATGGCGGCAGGTATGGTGCCGGCGCTAGGGATGGGGCTATCGACGTTCTTAGCCAAGCGTAAATTTAATGATGCAGAGCAAGAGGCGGGTAAAGCATCGTTTGTGCTTGGGCTGTGTTTTATCTCGGAGGGGGCGATTCCATTTGCGGCCAAAGACCCAATGCGAGTGATCCCATCGTGCATCGCAGGTGGTGCACTGACAGGTGCGATATCTATGCTAATTGGTGCAAAACTGATGGCGCCACACGGTGGCCTCTTTGTGCTGTTGATCCCGAATGCAATCAGTCCGGTGTTGATGTATTTAGCCGCCATTGCCGCAGGTACGCTGGTAACTGGTTTGGTTTATGCGGTGCTTAAGCCCGTCAGCCAACCGTCACCCTTGACGGCGGCTGAACAATCTTAACCTTACATTGAGTGGCGGACACGTAATAAAAAAGGCCCATCAGGGCCTTTTTTATGGCGGTAAAACGGGTTAAGAAAGCGCTTCTGGCTCGGGAACCATCGGATAGCGTACTCCCATCATTTGTTCCATGCAGTGAACAACCTGGCAGCTGTAGCCAAATTCGTTGTCATACCAGATGTATAGCACACAACGGTTTCCCTCGGCGATCGTCGCTTGGCTGTCTACCACGCCGGCAAAGCGCGATCCCACCAAGTCACTTGATACCAACTCCGTCGACTGGGTAAAGTCTATTTGCCCAGAGAGTGGTGAGTACAAGGCCACATCTTGCAAATAGGCGTTGATTTCGTCTTTGTGAGTTGGGTTATCTAAATTCAGGTTGGCGATAGCCATGGAGACATTTGGCGTGGGCACACGTACAGAGTTCCCCGTTAACTTACCTTTTAGCGCGGGCAAGGCTTTCGCGACCGCGCTGGCGGCACCGGTGGACGTGAGAACCATATTCAATGAGGCAGAACGACCACGGCGATCGCCCTTGTGATAATTATCAATGAGGTTTTGATCATTGGTAAACGAGTGAACTGTCTCAATGTGTCCGCCATCAATACCAAATTTATCGTGCATGGCTTTGAGCACGGGTGTGATTGCATTGGTGGTACAGCTAGCGGCAGAAATAATTCGATCATCTTCGTTAATCACGTCATGATTAACACCGAATACGACGTTTTTAAGCTCGCCTTTGCCCGGCGCGGTGAGTAGCACTTTCTTGGCGCCTTTGCTGTCAAGGTGTTGACGTAAGCCTTGTTCATCACGCCACATGCCTGTGTTATCGACCACCAGTGCATCATGAATACCGAATTGGGTGTAATCGACTTCTGTTGGGTTATTGGCATAAATGACTTGGATAAAATTACCATTGGCGATCAACGCATTGCGCGATTCATCAACGGTAATGCTGCCATTGAATGGGCCGTGGACAGAATCGCGACGCAGCAGGCTGGCGCGCTTTTCCAGGTCGCCTTCTTTTCCGCCACGCACCACGATAGCGCGTAAACGTAAGGGATAGCCGGGACCGCTTTTTTCAATCAGTAAGCGCGCGAGTAAGCGACCGATACGACCAAAGCCATAAAGTACTACGTCTTTAGGGTCGACTCGGTTACCCGTTCCCAATAAATGCCCCAATTGGTGATGCAGAAAATCAGGAATGCCGTTCTCACTGTCATGCTGTTGCCAGTAGGTCCATGCGAGCTGACCGATATCGATTTTACTGGGAGCAAGATCTAATTCAGCCATCACTTCGATCAACGGCAACGTTTGGCTGGGCGATAAGGTGCCCCCCGTATAGCGGCGCGCAACGCGGTGTGCCTTAATGATATCAATGGTGCTAGCGTTGATCAGTTGACGACCGAACAGTTGAATTTCAACGCCTTTTTGGCGGTAAAGCTGGCTAAGCAGCGGATACATGGTTTCAGAGTGAGTTTGACTGGTTTGCCAATCGAGTAGGTAGCTTTCTGGACTCATGAATCGACCTTTTTCACGAATGATAGTGGGTGGGCAGGGCGCCCAGTAGGGTATTTGGCTGATCGTCGCCAGCCTTTTGATTTTGCCGCGCAGTCTAAATGATGCGGAATTATTCACCTACTAAAAAAAAGTGGGCAGAGATAAAGACTTATGAGGGCGAGAGGTGGGGAAACGACGACCACAATATCTATCAAATGTGATCAAGGTTGTAACCCATATGAAACAAATCTAATTGGTCACTTATAACTGTGAAGTGCTGTGTCCGTTGAATTAACTTAATAATCGTCAAGAAAAAAGTAAGCAAAGAAGAAAAAACACAAGTTACACGCGTCTTTGCAGCGAAGCGTTACAAATCGATAGCAACTTGTGTTTATGTCTTAGCGACAGTAAGAGGGGGGAGGGGTTAAATCCCTAGTTCGTCAAGTAAGTCATTACTACCGCTGTCTTTTTTGTCGCTTTTGTCGTTAGACTTTTCTTCTAATTGGCGAACCGTTTCTGCTTCCAGAATGGAATCAGGATCAACCTCTTCCCCTTCTTCAAAGTCCTGAAGCTGAATAAATTCGGTACGCTCCATGGCAAGCTCAAGATAGAAGATATTGTTGTGCTCAGTGGTAAAGCTCACGCGGCGCGCCTGTGGCTTGTCGATGTTGCTATCGACTGACACCGTAAGATTTTTGTTAACCGCCATCATCTTCGGCTGGTTTTGGGTGATAGAGGTTTGGATTGAACGCTTAATCTTACCGGTGAAATCGCCAATAATCTGGTTCATGAGCTCACCGAGCACATCGCCCACTTCATCCGCGGTGTGTAAGCTGGCTAACTCTTCTTCGGGGATCCCCATATGCTGCATGTAATTGCGGTAAATTTCTAACGCCGCGGCGGAGGAGAAGTTGATCACAACAAGGCCAGAGAAGCCACCATCAAACAGCACAAAACAGCCGAGGTCAGGCTTGAGGCTGGTTTTGGCAATCTTTTGTACCATAGCAGCATGGTGTACGGGAGAGTCAGTCGCTTTGGTTAATACTGCCGTGGCGGACTGACACAGTTTGAGCAGAATGTCCTCGGAGGTGACTACTTTGGTTTTTCTCATTATTCACTACCGTCATGGTTGATAAAACTTACTGTCAGTGTGGCACTGGATTGCGCGATTTGTACACCGATTTTCCGGATATCCGGATAAGGGATCACATTCATCTGTCTGTGACCGCGTATATTGGGTCATTGAGGATCACGCGGTAATACCGCCAGCAAATGATCAAGTACCGTGTTGATACGGGTTAATGCCTGAACAAGTGCTTCTGTTTGCTGATTGTTAGCGGCTTGTTCGGCCTCAAGACAGGCTTGGTGAAGCGCTGTCGCACCAATGCTGCCTGCGGCAGATTTCTGTTTGTGTGCCGCCTCTTTTAATGCTTGCCAGTGTTCAAAAGGCGGTTGCGATTGCGCGAGGGCGCGTAGGCCAGGGACGCTACGTTTGAGGAAAACATTCACAATGTCTTGATAGGCGTGTTGCTGTCCGCCATATAAACGCTCAACCACCGTTGGATCGAGTATAGATGGCGCGTCAGCGCTGGCTGTCACAGGGGGTGGAGTAGGTCGCGTCGTCGCGTGTGGACGGTTAATCCAATAGGTTAAGCGTTCGTCAAGCGGATCCAGCTCAATGGGCTTGGTAATGTAATCGTCCATGCCTGCTTCAAAACACCGTGTTTCTTCACCACTGAGCGCATTGGCGGTAATGGCGATAATAGGCACCCAACCCGATGCACCTTGGATCTCGCGTAAAGCGGCGGTGAGCGCATAGCCATCCTTGTTGGGCATATGGCAGTCGGTCAGGACAAGATCCACCTGATGGTGTTGATACGCTGTGAGTGCCTGGTCACCATCATCCGCCATCACCACCTCATAGCCAAGATAATGGAGTTGCTGGGTGAGTACCTGTTGGTTCGTGGGGTTATCCTCTGCGACTAAAATACACCCGCGAGTGCGTTCGGGATCGCGTGCTTTGGCTTCTGCCTCGTTGGGAAGAGGCAACATAGCGTCAGATTCCGCCAACATACTGATATCGGGACTTTCAAGCCCAAGGCATACACGTAGACCGTGGACCAGACGACGATAGGTTAATGGTGAGGCAAACAGCTCTACGATGCGTTTATCAGGGTGGGTTGCCAGCGATAAGGTATGTTTGAGCGCAATCACATGATCGACCGCGCGTTCAGCGATTAATGTGCTTGGCTCGGCGTGAGTGGTAATCAATAACCGGTGTGTGGCCAGTTGCTTGTCTACCTTCGACGGCGATGAATCATGGTGATAAGCGATATGCAAGTGCTCCAGATAGCGGCACACCGCGTGATTGAGTGCGTCTTGAGGAATATCCACTGCAACCGATAATTGTTGCGCATGCTCGCGACTAATCGGTCGCTCTGCAGGTTCTGCCAATGGGTTTATCGTATAATCGATACGCACGGTAAATCGTGTGCCGTTTCCCTGCTCACTCTCAATGTCAATCTCACCGCCGAGGAGATCGATAATATTCTTACAAATGGCTAAGCCGAGCCCTGAGCCTCCAAACTCTCGGGTGGTAGACGACTCCGCTTGGCTGAATGGCTGGAAGATAGTGTCGAGTTTATCTGGTGCAATGCCGATCCCGTTATCGGTGATGGTAAACACCAGCTGTGCTTTTTGCGCCTGTGGGTTATCTATCGCATCAATATTAACTGTTACAAAACCAGGCTGACGGTGATGGCCACCAGAGAACTTAATCGCATTACCAACCAGATTAAACAGTACCTGTTTTAATCGGTTGGGATCGCCCACCAGTTGATCGGGGAGGTGAGGGTTAATGAATAGTGACAGTGTCACCTTTCGCTTATTGGCATGATGGCTGACGGTGTTCATCACTTGCTCTACGGTATCGGACAAAGAAAAGGTGACACGTTCAAATTGCAGCTTTCCGGCCTCGGTGCGTGAAAAGTCGAGTATGTCATTAATGATGGAGAGCAAAGAAAGAGCGGATTCGCGCACCGTGCTAATCAGGCTTTGCTGAGAGGGCGTTAACGACGAGCGACGGAGCATATCGAGCATCCCAATCACGCCATTCATTGGCGTGCGGATTTCATGACTCATGGTGGCGAGAAATTGCGCTTTGGCGCGAGAGGCACTTTCTGCGCGCTCTTTTTCGGCCATTAATTGCTCTCGAGCCTGATTACGAGAAATGATATGCGCACGAAATATCACCAGACCATGGGCAATCTTACCGACTTCATCCGTCCGATCTTGAAAATTACTGGCCGGTGGGGTCATATCGCCAGCCACCAGGCGCTGCATGGAATCGGCGAGTTTGGCAATCGGCTGAGTGAATGTGCGGTAAATATAAAAGTACATCGCGCCACTGACGAACAAGATAAAAATCAGTAAATAGCCAAGGTTGAGTTGATTTGAGTGGAGTATTGAACGCAAATCAACCATTGAGCGGGTAACCACTTTTCCTGTCTGTTGTGCGAACGTTGAGAGCGCATCCTCAAGCGCTTGGTATTCTTGATCACTCAAGGTTCGCACTGCGGTCATGGCGCCGACTTTGGCACTGGGCTGATAGTTATTAAAAATGGCGATACCACTGCGCTTTAAACTGGTGAAATGGTGGCGGATGTTGGACAGTTTTTTCAGTGAGGCAGGGTCGTTGAGCTCGAACTGCGCCAAGGAAAGATAGCGCTCGAATGTTGCCATATCTTCCATAAAGCGTTGTCGGCTACTTTCTCGCCCATCTAGATATTGGTTAAGCTCAGTCAGCATATCGCCATTTTCATCGACCAGCTCATCAAGGTATTGCAACACGGCCAGGTTATCGGGCTGTGTGAGCGATTGTGAGGCCTTTAATTCGGCAATCAAGTTATCAATCGGTCGCACCACATCAATGGATAGTCGCATTACCTGTTTACGTGCCCATTGCTCAGCGACCGGATCAAACTCTGTTAAGACTTTTTGATGAGCGATACGTTGAAAGCGCTCATAAAGCTGGCTGATCAATGAAAGTCGCTGCTCTGCGTCGGGTTTTACCTCACGTAGGCGAGCCAGTAATTGTTCAAAATCTTGCTGACTTTCTAGAAAAACCGCGAGCGATTCATGACGGCCCATGACATATTTGAGCATGCTGGCATTCATATCACTGGCGGCACGCTGCATGCGCATGGTGATAATTGCACTCGGGATTTCTTGATGAGTAGCGCGGCCAACATCGCGGTTGACGCGCTCCTGCATGATGTAGCTCGAGACTGACAGGCCCAGCACCATCAAGGTGATGAAGGTCATGATCAACCCAATCTTGCTGACGATACTCTTACCAAATGGGCGAGGGTGATTTACCTTCATGACGATTCCTACATCCTTGTCAACGATTGATTTGGGCGTGATCCGTGTTAAATTGCGCGTTGTGTTGTTTGCTTTCATCACAGTGAAGCCGGACTATACTGCAAGGAGACTGGCGTCAGTCGTTTGTATGATTTGACGTTGCCACTCGGCCCCTTTATTCGAGCCAGACTGAAAGGGAAGAGGACGATGTGAGCAGACACCATGTCATAGAACGATGATCAGTTTATAGTATACAGTGCGCTAAGCACTGCGAAGCGTGACTCGCTTTCTAATTTCGCCTTCAATAGGCGCAAATAGCCGACGGGCACGGTACAATAGCGATAGTTGAATAGTCTAAGGACAAGTAATCATGGTAGTAGACTCAGACGGGTATCAAGCACTGATCGAACATTTTGCGTTTAATCTCTCTGTGTTTGAAAAACCGGGTGAAGCCATTGGCGATGACACCATTGCCGATATTGTGCACGATCTGGTCGCCTCTAATATTATGACCATTTGCGAGCAAAATCCTGGGCTTTCGTCTGCATTGCGCTTCACCATATTACGAGAGGCTGACCGTGTGGTTGAAGATATGGAAGAAGTGCTGGCGGGTCGGTGGGAGCAACCAGTGACCGCAGAGCAGGTAGGCTTTCTCGAAGAGTACGTTGCCTTGGTAAAAAACCTTTTTGATGGTGCCATGGTCGAGCTGCGCTAGTGACAAGCCCTGGCGGTTACCGTTTAATGCCTGTCTTCCTCTGCTTTTGTGATCTTGGCCGCGCGATACTGACAGCAAACCTCAGTTCGGTATACTAGGCGGTCCATTTACAACCTCAGATTTTACCATGTGCCAATCCGCCCCGCGTCACGCTATTCATGCGCTTTATTCCGCCCGTTTGGCCCGTGCAACGCGTCCTTATCTCGCACGTGGCGCCGGTGTAGACCGCTGCCCATCATGCATGTTAGTTCGTCATTTCTGTGTGTGTGAGTACCGAGCAGCGTGCCAGACCCATGCCGCGTTCATGTTACTCATGTACGATGATGAGGTGCTAAAACCCAGTAATACAGGGCGTTTGATTGCTGACTGCGTCGCGGATACCTACGCGTTTATCTGGTCACGTACGCAACCTGATCCTGATATGTTGGCGTTGTTATCCCGCTCAGCGTTTCAACCCTATGTTGTCTTTCCTGCTCAGTACACATCCCCGACGCGTATGACGGCGCCAGCACGTATCCATGACAGCGCGAAGCGGCCGTTATTTATCATCATTGACGGCACTTGGCGGGAGGCGAAAAAAATCTTTCGTAAAAGCCCTTGGCTTGATCACTTTCCGGTTTTAAGTATTGAACCTCAGGCATTATCTCGGTATCGCGTGCGCGATGCTCACGGTGAAAACCAACTGGCGACAGCAGAAGTGGCTGCGGAAGTGCTTGCTGTCAATCAAGAGCACAAGGCGGCAGATTACTTAAACCAATGGTTCGATGTCTTTCGTGAGCGATACCTCGCAGGCAAACGACAAAAACACCTTGCGGAAGACAATGCGTTGACGCGCTTTCTTGATGACCGACCCCTTGTGAATGATGCCGACACCTGAGTGAAAAGTCTGGTTGGAAAACAACGAAACTTGGGGCTAATCACGGACTTTTGCCTTGGTTTGCTGAATAATCTGGTTAAATAACGACAATTTAAGGTGGCTTAGCCATGTATTACGGCTTTGATGTGGGCGGCACAAAAATTGAATTTGGCGCCTTCGATAAACAACTCAATCGTGTTGCGACCGAGCGTCACCCAACACCTACGCAAGATTACCCCGCATTAATCGACACATTGGTGCGGTTGGTGGAAAAGTATGATGCGGAGTTAGGGCAAAAAGGAACCATTGGTATTGGTATTCCAGGCTCTCAAGCAGAAGATGGAACGGTGCTGACCGTCAATGTGCCCGCGGCGAATGGACAGTCGTTACGGGCTGATCTACAAGCACGCGTCGGGCGCGAAGTGCGTATTAGCAATGACGCCAATTGTTTTGCGTTGTCAGAAGCATGGGATGCGCAAGCGCAATCGGCGAAAACCGTGTTAGGGCTAATCTTGGGCACAGGCTTTGGTGGTGGTTTGGTGATCAATGGCAAAGTCATTAATGGCAAAAACCAAATGGCGGGTGAAGTCGGGCATATGCGCATGCCGATTGATGCCTGGCTAAGGTTGGGTGATAACCCGCCGATGTTTGCGTGTGGTTGTGGGAATAAAGGTTGCTTGGACAATTATTTATCTGGGCGTGGGTTTGAACAGCTTTATGCTCACTTTTATCAGCCGTTGTCAGCGATCGAAATCATCGAACAGTATCGCCAAGGTGAACCGGATGCGGTGGCATTTGTTGACTGCTTCTTTGATGTGTTAGCCATGGCTCTGGGAGGCGTATTAACCGCGTTTGATCCAGACATGGTCGTGCTTGGTGGCGGTCTATCTAACTTTGATGAGCTGTATCAAGCTATTCCTGAACGCTTACCGGCACACCTACTGTCTGCGGCTAACGCCCCTGATATTGTCAAAGCGCAGCACGGTGATGCGGGAGGGGTGCGTGGCGCTGCCTTCCTACACCTAACCTGATGCCAATAACAAAGCCGACGCAAGTCGGCTTTGTGGTGAGACATTTTATTCTGGTTTTTTATGCTGACAATGGCGAATGGCGTTGTCGAGTAATTCAAGTGCCGTTTTATCGGTTGGCGGTAACGCTGCGTCAGACTCAGCGATTGGCGTTGTACGCTCGCCCCAACGGATTAAGCCTGCGCCCCAAGTCAGGCCAGCGCCAAATGCCGCGGTGAGTAGCTGGCTATGTGGCTTGACCGCCCCTTGCTCAACTGCTTCGCACAAAGCGATGGGGATCGTGGCTGCTGAGGTATTGCCATAGCGCTGGATATTAATAAACGCCTTATCTAACTCGATGCCAGCGTGCTCACATAAGGTTTCGATAATCCGTTTGTTGGCTTGGTGTGGTACGACCAGATCAATACCGTCAGCATTAAGCTGATTCCGTGTTAACACCTGATTCGCCGCTGATCCCATGCCTTTAACCGCGCGTTTAAAAATATCACGGCCGATAAAATCAAACGCAAAATAGCCATTGTCCGGGTCGAAGCGATCCATTGCGGTGCCAAAGGCAGGGATCGCGAGTACATCACGGCCTGCTGGATCACAACCAAGTTGCGCGTCAAGTAGCCCCACTTCCTGTTCGCTTTTGCTCACCACGACCGCGCCGGCACCATCACCAAATAGCACGGCGGTATCGCGTTTGCTCCAATCCAAATACCAGGTTAAATGCTCTGCGCCGATAATGAGTGCATGCTGATAGTGGCCAGCTTGGAGCATCTTGGTTGCGGTTTCTAATCCGTATAAAAACCCGGTACAAGCGGCATTCATATCAAATGCAGCGGCACGAAGTGCACCTAAGTTGCCTTGCACTTTGGAGGCAATATTGGGGATCAGCGTGTCTGGTGAGCAGGTCGCTACAATCAACAGATCAAGCTGGCTTGCCTCAATGCCTGCCGCCGCTAATGCGCGTTGGGCGGCAACGGTGGCGAGCTCTGAGGTTTCTACATGACTCACTCGGCGCGCTTCAATACCTGTGCGTGAGCGAATCCATTCATCATTGGTCTCTAAAATTGTGCTGAGATCGTCATTGCTCAACACCGCGGGCGGAAGGCACTTCCCCCAGCCTGTAATTTCTGCAAATGCCATAGTTATTTACGGGTTGTTTAGCGTGGCGCTAGTGTAAACCTGAAACTCGGATGAAACAATTTTGATGGTTGATAAGGCGTGAAAAACACTACCTGGTGCAAACACCAGGTAGTGGGAGAGTGATTACCAGAATAGGCGAGTGAAAATCGCCAAGACCGCAATACAAACGATGTTGAGATATAAGCCGACACGCATCATATCACGTTGCTCTATATGCCCTGAGCCAAACACAATGGCGTTTGGTGGCGTGGCAACGGGCAGCATAAAGGCACACGACGCGGCAATCGCGATCAGCGCAGAAAGTGCGACTGGCGACACGCCCAATGCTTCGGCGATGGTGGCAAAAACTGGTACCAATAATGCGGCGCTGGCGGTATTGCTCGCAAACTCAGTCAAGAAGATCACGAATGCCACCACGCCTAGCATGGTGAAAAATAGCCCAGATCCTGTCAGTGCATTGCTCAGGTGGTTGGCGAGAAACAAACTCGTACCGGTTGCTTTGAGAACATTGCTCAAGCAAATTCCGCCGCCGAAGAGTAACAGCACGCCCCAGTCAGCGGTTTTTTCGACTTCTTTCCATTTTACAACCCGCGTCGCCCCCAGCAAGACAATCGCAGATAACGCCACAATGGTGTCAAATTTGCTCAGGCCACCGAGCATGGCATTCAATGGTTTACTGAAAATCCAAGCGCTGACGGTCAGTGCGAAAATCACAAGCGTGATCACGCGAGGTGTGCTCCAGGTGAAGTCACGCTGATCCGCTTCAAAACGGTGGTTAAGGTTCGGCTTGGTCAGTGCATACAAGACGATAACCGCGACGGGGAGCAATATCAGAGTGACAGGCAGGCCTAGTTTCATCCAATCTGCGAAGCTAAGCCCAGCTTCAGCCGCTGCAATCGCATTAGGGGGACTACCGACAATGGTTGCTATGCCGCCGATGCTCGCGCAATAGGCAATACCCAAGAGCACAAACACATAAGTGCCATGATCTTTTTGATTGTTCACCTTGTGTAAAATGCCTAACACCAATGGCAACATCATGGCGGTGGTCGCGGTGTTACTGATCCACATGGAAAGGGCGGCGGTGACCCCAAACAGCATCATCACGGCCACTGACATTTTGCCCTGCGCAATCGTGAGCACTTTATTGGCGATGGCTTGATCGAGGCCTTGGGCCTGCAGCGCGGCTGCCAAGGCAAAGCCACCGAGAAAGAGAAAAATGATGGGATTAGCAAAATTTGACATCGCCGCGGGTGTTTCAAACACGCCAAGCGCGACGGCCATAATGGGCACCAGGATCGCGGTGATGCTGACATGAATCGCTTCAGTAAGCCATAACACGGCAATGAATATCAGTAAGCTTAGGCCGGTTGTGACATCTGTTTCAAACGGCAGGGTGTTATACAAGATGAAAAACAGGGCAATGTCAGCAAACAAGATCCACGCTTTTCTATCCAGCCCCGACGCACGGGAGGAAAGGGTTTGCACATCCATAGGGCGTCCTTTTTTAAACGTTATTGAGTTTTTTTATAATGTTTTGCTTTGAGTTTTTAGGTGCTTGATAGGGGTAGGGTTACTGCCATTTGGGCGACAGTGGGCCTCCAAGCGACGGCTAATATACGCCTAAATAGTCCGCGTGTTAATCGATTGCAGGCAGGTTTTTAAACAAATGATTAAAGTAATGTGAAAATTGTGATTGGGTCGGCACTGGTCGATATTGGGGTTAGTCGTTCGACGTTGAGACGCCACTGATTGGCTCTTTTGGGCCGGTAAACTTGGGTTTGACGTTGAGAATAAAGCTATCAAGTACCGCTTTGGTTCTTGCTAATACTTCACGTGCGCGAATTTTGACGCCTGCCCAGCCTTGCGGACTCGGTACAGCGTAACAAATAGCATCAATATTGTTTACATCGGCGAGAAATAACGCACGCTCGCAATGAAACTGTTGGCTGATCACGGTGTAGCGCGCCAAACTGAAAACGGTTTTCGCGCGGACAACGGAGTCCAGCGTTCGAAAACCCGCATAGTCAAGGTGAATCGTCTCTTCCGGGATCCCTGCTTGACGTAAATCTCGCTTCATCGTCCAGGGCTCATTATACGAGCGGTGCGCGTTGTCGCCACTGAGTAAAAGGTGCTGAATCTTACCCGCATGATATAACGACTCCGCGGCTTCAATCCGGTAGGTATAATAGGGATTGGGTGTTTTACCAATATACTTACTGGTTCCCAGAACCAAGCCGACTTGCCGAGCGGGTAGCGTCTCAGCTTGTTGATAAACACGGCCTTTGGCATTAAGCGTGATCGCGATATCACTGGCGGCCATCACGATAGCGGTGACCACAGTAAAACCAATCAATGTGAAAATCGCCCGACGAAAAAGGCGCTGGAGAGCCATGGTGCGTTTTATTACCTTTGCGCGAATTAAGCCGCACTCGGGGTCACGTGTGCGGGCAAGTAGATGGAATAATAGCAAAAAAAGCGCCGGGATAGACGCTTTTTTCTGTTAGGCTCGCGTTAAAAAGAGGTCCGTTTGTAAGCACGATATTGTGGTGACCAGAAGCTCTCTTCAATACGCTTTTTAAGGGCCTCGTCAGACAGTTCTGAGGCAACCCCCTCAGCAATAGCCTCTTTCGCAACCGCAAACGCGATGCGTTTTGATACCTGCGTGATATCTTCCAACGACGGTAGCAGGGCGCCTGTGCCACGCTTGGCTAATGGCGAGCACTCAGCTAAAGCGCGCGATGAGGCCATCAGCATGCCATCTGTCACCCGGGATGCAGCAACCGCTAACACGCCCAGCCCAATGCCTGGGAAAATATAGCTGTTATTACACTGTGCAATAGGAAAGGTCTTGCCATTGTCTAAACGAACTGGTTCGAACGGACTCCCCGTTGCAACCAGCGCTTGGCCGTCAGTCCAGCGCAAAATATCAAAGGGCGTCGCCTCCACACGGCTGGTAGGGTTAGAGAGAGGGAAAATGATAGGACGTGGGCAATTGGCATGCATTTCTTTCACCACATCCTCGGTAAATAATCCAGGTGCGCCAGAGACGCCGACCAATACGGTCGGTTTCGCATTCCGCACGACATCGAGCAACGAAATGTTACTGTCTTCTAACTGCCAGTGGTTGAGCGCCTCGCTCTTTTGCACCAGTCGTTGCTGAAAGTCGAGTAAGTTAGGCATGGCATCGATTAATAGCCCCCAACGGTCGACCATGTAGACACGTGCGCGCGCCTCTTGATCGGAGATACCTTCAGATACCATTTGCGCGATGATCGCTTCGGCAATACCACAACCGGCTGATCCAGCGCCCAAAAATGTGATGCGTTGCTCGGAGAGCTTAGTACCTGCGGCTTTACACGCTGCAATCAAAGAGCCAACAGTCACCGCGGCAGTACCTTGAATATCGTCATTAAAGCAGCAGACTCTATCCTTATATCGCTCTAGGATCGGCATAGCATTTTTTTGTGCAAAGTCTTCAAATTGAATCAAGGCATCTGGCCAGCGGCGTTGAACCGCTTGGATAAACTCTTCAATAAAGGCATCGTATTCTTGTCCGCTGATGCGGGTGTGACGCCAGCCCATATACATGGGATCAGAAAGGCGTTGTGGGTTATTGGTACCGACATCCAACACAATAGGGAGTGTGTAGGCTGGACTGATCCCGCCACAAGCTGTGTAAAGCGATAGCTTACCAATCGGGATGCCCATGCCGCCAATCCCCTGATCGCCGAGTCCGAGAATACGCTCCCCATCGGTGACAACAATCACTTTGACGTTATGACGAGAGGCGTTATTAAGTACATCATCAATGCGATCGCGGTTAGGGTAAGAAATGAAAAGCCCGCGGCCTCGGCGATAGATATTGGAGAAGTTCTCACAGGCTGCGCCTACCGTCGGAGTATAGATGATGGGCATCATTTCGGTAATATGGTTGGAAACTAACCGGTAAAAAAGCGTTTCGTTGGTATCTTGGATGTTGCGTAGATAAATATGCTTGTCGATATCGTTCTCGAAGCGCTGATACTGTTGGTAGGCACGCTCAGTTTGTTCTTCAATCGTTTCGATGGCGTCAGGCAATAAGCCCTCGAGGTTAAAAAACTTACGCTCTTCGACGCTGAATGCGCTTCCTTTATTCAACAATGGCGTTTCTAGCAAGGCTGGTCCCGCATAGGGAATATAGAGAGGACGTTTTTGGTTATTCATGAATGATCAGACTCGATGTTGTCTTTTAATTAGGTCGATGATGAGTATTGGGCGTTATCTGGTGCCTTCGTGGCAAAAATGATCCCTTGCGAAACGCTTTAAAGGCGTTGGTCTGCGATAGCCCATAATTACGCTGTAATTGGGGACAAAGTTTAGGCATGAATGGTGACCTAATTCAACTTTTTTACTTGATTGTGCGGGATCGGCAGAGGGATATGAGAGAGCGTTTAAATTTGTTATCAGCGCTGAACGGCTCATTTTTGTCTGATTATTCAAACGTTTGTACATAGAAAAAACGGAAGTTAGATCACAACCTCCGGCAAAACTGCGCACGGGACATGGAAGCTGACTACACTAGAGGTGGTGAGCGAATAGTGACAAGGCCACGCCTTATCCTATTCAGCTTCCCCAATTTGGTATGAGCTAATAATAATAATGTTGGCTGAGCACATTTAATGGAAGGTTAAAAGAGGTAGTCCAATGAAGTCACTCATTGCCGCCAGCTTGCTGGTTTTCTCAACCACCACAGTCGCTGCAAACTTAGGCGATCTTGATTATATCACTGAGGTGTATCCGCCGTTTAACTATGAAGAGCGCGGTGAGTTAAAGGGAATTGCGGTTGATTTTCTCGAAGCTGCAACAGAAGCAGCAGGTGATCCGGTAAGCCGAGATCAAGTGAAGATTCAGCCATGGGCACGTGGCTATGCCACGGCACTGTCTGAGCCCAATACCGTATTGTTTTCAACCACACGGACGGATGAACGGGAAGATAAGTTTAAATGGGTAGGGCCGATTACAGACACAAAAATTGTTGTCTGGGCCCCTAAAAGCAAAGGGATCACTATCGACAATGCGAGTGACTTTGCCAACTATAAAGTCGGCGTTGTACGCGATGACGTCGGTGAGCACTTGTTACGCTCAATGGGTGTCGATGAAGGCGCGCTACGCCTCTCGCCAAAAGCGGATTTACTCGCCAAACAATTGGCGGCGGGCCGAGTTGATATGTGGGCGTACGAGGAAAACGTCAGTGCCTTCATTATGAGCCAAAACAATATTGACACCAGCCAGTTTGAAGTAGTTCATGTCTTGGATGAGTCTCAGCTCTACTATAGCTTTAGTAACAACACGCCAGATAGCTATGTTGAAAAGCTACAAGCGGGCATTGATCAAGCGACCGCTGATGGCACGCTTGAGGAAATCAAAAGCAAGTACAAGTAGTATGATGCGAGTGTTGTCACGAAAAAGCGCTTAGCGACTGACACGCGCTGCCGAATAAAACGGGCCTAAGTCTAACAGGCCCGTTTTTTATGCTATCGATAACAAGTGCTCGGGGTTAGTCGCGAAAGTTTTCAAATTGGAAAGGCTGCTCAAAGTCACTTTCCTTGATTAATTGAATCACTGCCTGCAAATCATCCCGTTTCTTTCCGGTGACACGTACTTGCTCGCCCTGAATCTGGGTTTGCACTTTCATCTTGGCATCTTTAATCGCTTTGGTGATCTTCTTCGCGACAGGCGTTTCAATACCGTTTTTAAATTTCACCTGCTGATAAAAGGTTTTGCCAGAGTGAACCATGTCTTGGATATCCATTGCGCGTGCATCAACACCACGCTTGGCGAGATTACTGCGCAACATGTCCATCATTTGGTTAACCTGAAAATCCGCTTCAGCCGTTACTTTCACGGTTTCTTTATCGAGTTCGAAGCTGGCCTCAACACCACGAAAATCAAAGCGAGTTGCAAGCTCTCGGTTGGCGTTGTCCACTGCGTTTTTTAGCTCAACGTTGTCAATTTCAGAGACAATATCAAATGAAGGCATAGTCTTTTCCTAATTGGGGCGTGAGCCAGTCACGCCGATAAATCGTCAGTCATTATGGGGTGTTGCGCGCCGCGACGGCATCAGCGAGTTGCTCGAGCAAGCGCTCGGTATCGGCCCATCCCAGACAGGGGTCAGTGATCGACTGGCCATAAACGCGTGATTGCTCGTCACCCATGGTTTGATTGCCTTCTTGTAAGAAGCTCTCAGCCATGATACCGGCAATCGCTTGCTCGCCATGGCGGATCTGATCAGCAACATTCGCGCATACATCAAGCTGGCGGCGATGCTGCTTTTGGCAATTACCGTGGCTGAAGTCTACCACAAGCTTACCAGGCAATTTGAAATCGCTTAGCGTTTGCGCGGCGGCTTTCACATCGTCGGCGTAATAGTTCGGCTGATAACCGCCGCGTAAAATGACATGCCCATCTGGGTTGCCTGCGGTTCGATAAATGGTCATGCTGCCATTTTTGTCGGGTGAGCAGAAAAGGTGGGACTCTCTACTCGCGCGAATGGCATCGACGGCAATACGGATATTGCCGTCTGTGCCATTTTTAAAGCCAACAGGGCTGGAGAGTGCAGAGGCCATTTCACGATGAATTTGTGATTCTGTCGTGCGGGCGCCAATCGCTCCCCAGCTGATCAAGTCAGCGATATACTGACCCGTGATCATGTCGAGAAACTCGGTAGCGGTCGGCAGTCCCATTTTGTTGATATCGAGTAGGAGCTCACGCGCCGTAAACAGGCCTGCACGAATATCACCGCTTCCGTCAAGGTGCGGGTCATTGATAAGGCCTTTCCAACCGACAACCGTACGTGGCTTTTCAAAATACGTGCGCATCACCACCAATAATTGGTCGCTGTACTTATCGGCGAGCGGTTTAAGCTTGGCTGCGTAATCACGGGCCGCGTCGGGATCATGAACAGAGCAGGGACCAACAATCGCTAGCAGCCTCGTATCGTCGCCATTGAGAATACGACTGATCGCCTGTCGTGCGGCGGTAATATGGTGAGCAACATTGTCGTTGATGGGGTGGGCAGCTTCCACCTCTGCAGGCGTAGGCATGGTATCAACCACACGTGTTCGAAGCTCATCGGTTTTCAGTGGCATAGAGGACAGCCTTCCTCACATCTTATTCTGTTGCGAAGCCAGTAAGATAGCAAAAAACGCCGCCTATGAAAGCATCAATGTGACATCTGTTGGATTTTTCTTGTCAGAGCGGTGATCACCGAGGCGTATTTTAGTGAAGTGATGATGAGCGCCTCAGTGGCACATGACTCAGGCGCACGTTTAGGTTACGAGGAGCAGCTAAGGGTCATATCTTTCTCTTCATCGGCTGGACGCCGAGCGAGGGAGTCAAGCGCGGAATGTGACGCAAACGGGGAAGCCAGTACTGTCATCAAATTGTGAGTTGGCTGCATGTCACCTTGTTCTGCCGCCTCTATCGCCTGCTGGGCCAAATAATTACGTAAAATAAACTTAGGATTGGTTGCCTGCATGCCAGCGAGGCGAGTGTTGTCGTCATGATCTGCCACCCGTTGGTGGTATTCGCTTAACCAAGCCGTTAAGGCATCGGCATCTGATACGAGGTCGTTAAACTGGCTGAGTGTCTTTGCACTTAATAGCGCCTCTTGCTTGATGTCACTGAGCCTGCGAAAGAAAAGGGTGTAGTCGACTTGTTGAGATTCGAGCAATGAAAAAAGCGCGTTGAACAAATCACTGTCCCCTTGCTGTGCATCGGACAACCCTAGTTTGTCGCGCATGGCTTTGCTGTAAGCTACCTGGAGATGGTGTTCATAACCGCCTAGAATGTCGTTAATCACGTCACTTTCAAGCAGTGGGGTAAAGGCGTAGCCAAGCGCAGAGAGGTTCCATAGCGCGATAGCAGGCTGCTGATTAAAGGCATATCGCCCCGTGTAATCAGTGTGGTTACAAATATTGCTCGGGTTGAAATCATCCAAAAAAGCATAGGGGCCATAATCGAAGGTCTGGCCTAAAATCGACATATTGTCGGTATTCATGACACCATGGTTAAAACCAACCGCTTGCCACTTGGCAATCATTTCTGCTGTGCGCTCGACAATTTCTTGTAGCAATGCGGCATAAGGTTTCTCGGCCTCGGCAAGCTCAGGAAAATGGCGTGCAATGACATAGTCGGCCAGCGTACCCAGTGCATCGTGCTGTTGGCTGTAAAACAAGTACTCAAAATGGCCGAAACGCACGTGGCTTTCCGAGACCCGAAGTAAGGTTGCTGCCGTCTCGATGCGCTCGCGCATCACCGGGGTATCGCTGGTGGCCATGGCTAATGCCTGCGTGGTAGGGATGTTGAGTCCCTTCATGGCTGCGCTCGCGAGATACTCACGGAGGGTGGATCGTAACACCGCTCGCCCGTCGCCGTGGCGGCTATAGGGGGTTTTTCCCGCCCCTTTTAAATGCCAGTCCCAGAGTGTGCCATTATCATCACGCCACTCTCCCAATAACACCCCACGACCATCACCGAGCTCAGGGTTGTATTGGCCGAATTGGTGCCCTGTGTATTTCATTGCAAAGGGTTTGCGGCCCGCAAGCGGCGTCTCCGCAGACAGAATTGCACGAAAGCGTTCACTGTGAATGTCTGCCGTCGTTAAGCCGAGTTCATCAGCTAGCGCGGCGTTGTATGTTAGAAGCCGGCCGTTGTCCAAAGGCGTAGGGGTCACTGCTTTACCCAATGCGTTTCCTAATTGGCTAAAGCTAAACCGAATATGTTCACCATCAAATACTGCCATGCATCCCCCTTTAGGTTAATCATTTAAGCCTAACAGCCTGGCAGCCGCTAACAAGGGATAAAATGTAGGGATATATCATGTTCTGCTATAACGCCTCATGTGTTTTCGCCCTCCGATTCGTCACCAGATGTATCAATACGAAACAACCAACTATAAAGCACGGGTGTCATTACCAACGTCAGTATGGTGCCGACGATTAACCCGAAAGCAATACTCACCGACAAGCCATAAAAAAGCACGTCTTTGCTAATAATGAGCGGCATCAAGCCCACGATGGTGGTCACTGTGGTGATGGTGATCGGCCGAAGGCGCCGCGAGCAGGCAATGATAATGGCATCACGATCTGACGTATTTCTCAGCCCTCGCTCAATGTCTATCCGCTCGATCATCACAATCGCATTGTTGACAATAATGCCGGCCAATGCCAATAGGCTAAGAATAACCATAAAACTGAATGACGCCTTCATGATGGTGAGACCTATACCCACCCCGATAATAACCAATGGAATGGTTAATAAGATAATGATAGGCCTCCTATATCCATTGAATTGTGCGACAAGCAGAAGAAGACACAGGGCAATACAGAGGGGGAAGCCAGCGAATATTGCGGCTCGGCCTACTTTGGCATCTTTGACAATGCCATCAAATTCAATGTGATGACCTGGAGCCAGCTGGGCGCGCAGGGCGTCGAGCTGGGGTTGAAGTATTGGTGCCATATCCTCGGGGGACATCGTTAGGTTACGTGCTTCAACCGTAATGGTTGGCTCCAGATCTTCACGGTGGATCATGCTAAAATCTGACACCATGTCAATGGTGGCAACTTGTGCAAGGGGGATCGGAGTATCAGCACCGCTGGACCAAATGGGGACATCTTTTAGCCGAGCCGGATTGCGCCGTTCAGGCTCCATCACGCGAAGTAGAATCGGAAACACATCATTGTTATCACGGAATGCTGACAATGTTTGACCATTATAAAAGCGTGCCAGTGACTCACTCACATCTGTCGGTGTAACCCCTGCTTGGCGCGCCAAATGCTGTTCAATATTGACTTGCACTCGATTGACGGGATTATACCAATTGCTCCAGATATCAATGGTATGAGGAATGTCTTCCAAGGTGTGTTCAAGTTTTTTCGCTTGTTCAACGAGGTAGGCTTTGTCTGGCCCTTTGACCTGAATTTGAATCACATTAGGGTCTGAGGGGCCGAGGAACATACCTGATACCCGTGTTTCCACGTCGTCAAAGCGTTGTCGAAAGCTCTCTCTTAGCCGTGGAATAGCTTCATTAACCGCTTGTTTGTTCCTGGCATTGACCACGATAAAACCGACATTGGGTGCTGGGTCTAACGGCGCGAGAGAGAGAACAAATCGTGGGCCACCAAAGCCGACATACGCGGCAAGATCGCCAAGTCTAGGGTAACGTGTTTTATCTTGAATCATCGCCATCATCTCCGTGATACGGGCGGATGTGGTTTGTGATGAACTCCCCGCAGGTAAATTGACGTAGATAAGCACTTGAGCGCGATCACTGTCAGGGAAAAATTTGGCGGGAGTACTTTTGATGAGGTAACCGCCAGCGGGCAGTAAGGCGAACATGACAATGACGAAGACAAGACGGTGGCGTAACACCGCTTTGAGCAACACCGCATAATAGCCCTCTATTCGGTTAAAAAGTGACAAAGAAGGGCGAGGGGCGTCGCTGGGTGACAAACTAGGGGGTGGTAAAAACAAGTAGCAAAGCGTCGGTGTCACTGTCATCGCCAGTAGCCACGATACGGTCAAAGAAATCGCAATTACCAAGGATATGTTGCGTGTGTACTCACCCGAGGGGTGCTCGGCCATCATGAGGGGTAAAAATACCAAGATAGTCGTTAAAGACGAGGAAAGTAGCGGCAGTGCGAGTTCACTACCTGTTTCTTTTAATGCGAGGGCTCTATCTTGGGTTTCTGCAAGCGTGCGCTTAAAGTTTTCGGCGATGACGACACCGTTATCGACAAGTAAGCCGAGTGCGATCACTAGTGTAGCTAAACTCATCCGTTCGAGTGTCATATCGAGAAAGTACATGATGGCGAGCGTGGTTAGCATGACGGCGGGGACAATGGCGCCGACAATCAATCCGGTTTTGACACCGAGAAACAGAATAACCACGCCGAGCACGATAGCGAGCGTTTGAATGACGTTTGCGGACACGCCATATACCGCGTTTTCCACTTGATCGGCTTGCCAGGTAATCCGATCGAGGTTCACCCCAACAGGAAGGCTCTGCTTGACGTCTGCAATTACCTTGTCTGCTTGTCGAGCATAATTCAACACGCTTTGTTCAGGTTGCATCATCATTGACAGCACAATCGCTGGCTTACCATTAAAGTAAGCACGCCTCGGCGCAGGGTCGACATATCCTCGAGAAATATCTGCAATATTACCGAGTGCTATCGACCCCGCGTCATTGCCGATTGGGATCAATACGTTACGGATGTCTTGGATGGACGCAAACTCACCACTTGATGAAATCGCCAGTGTGGTATCTTCGATGTGGATGCGGCCACTTGGGCTCAAGGTGTTTTGACTGGCGATTGCCTTTGCAATGACAGAAGGGGAAAGCCCCAATGTTTCCATCTGAGAGAGTGATAGTTCCACGAATACTCGCTGCGGCACTCGACCAATAATGTCGATTTTCTGTGTACCAGGTATCGTGAGTAATTGTTGTCGTGAATGGGCAGCGAAGTCATCCAGTTCGGCAAGTGAAAAGTCGTTGCCTGTCAATGCGAGAGTAATCACGGCGACATCGCCAAAACTGTCGTTGACGCTTGGTTTAGCGGCCTCTTTAGGTAGCTGAGACGATGCTTTGTGTACCTCCTCTTCGAGCTCATCCCAGATTTGGTCAAGCTTTGTGAGCCTGTCGTAGGCTTTCACATAGATGATGGACTGCCCATCAGAGGAAATAGAGCGTATTTCGTCAACCCCAGCAATAGATAGCACGGCTTCTTCCAAAGGCTGCGTGACGAGTGATTCGATACGGTTGGCGGTCAGGCCTGGTGCACTCGTGGTAACAATCGCCTCGCGAATGTGAATTTTAGGGTCCTCTCTGGCAGGAAGGGAAAAGTAACTGACTGCGCCAAATACCATTAAAACAAGGCTGACAAAGAAGATAACGGGGCGATACTGAAAAGCTAGTTGAGAGATATTCATGCGCGAAGACCTAGTGATTATAACGGGCTAGGTGAGCACCGGCGGTATAGACTTCTTGGTGCTCGCGGAGAAGATTGACGCCTTTGGCGACGACCCACTCATCGACAGCTAATCCTGACAGGACTTCTACTTCAGTCTCCCTAAGCGCTCCCACTTTAATGATGCGTGCTTTAAGACGTGTTTTATTGGCGTCGGGGTGCTCAACAACGAAAACACGGGCATGGTTTTTATCAAGCAGCTCGATGGCCGTTAATGGCACGACAGGGCGAGAATGGAGACTTGGCAGATCCCATTGCAGCGAGACTGACATGCCTGGATGGAAGGATGCCGGTGGTTCGATCAACTGAGCAATGACAGGAAATAACCCCAGTTGATTGGCCTCCATGCCGATCTGCGTAACGTTGGCGCGGACGCTTTGTTCTATCAGTGACAAAGAGACAGTCGCTGTATCGCCCATTGAGAGGTGATCATGAATACGGCTGGGTACCCAGGTTTTAACTTCTATCTGTGATTGAGGGTTGGCCATTGCCGCTATCGGCTGCCCAGCCATGACCACTTCTGACTGTTCAACCAGTTGTTTGGTGATAAGGCCAGAAAAAGGGGCATAGAGAGAGGCTTTAGCGAGCTGACGTTGTGCTTTAGCCAGGCTCGCTTGGTGACGGGATAACTGTGCGGTGGCGCGCTCTAGCCTAGCTTCTGCTTCATCGACGGCCGAGGCGGAGGTGAGCTTTTGGGCGAACAGTGCTGCTAGCCGTTGATACTGGCGGGAGGCATCATTGCGCTCTATTTGGGCCGTTTTAAGGTTTGACTTTTCCACCTCCACATTGAGCTCAAGCGCTTGCGCATCAAGTCTGGCAAGTCGCTGACCTTTTTTTACTCGCTCACCTAACGCAAGTTCCAGAGTGCGGATTTTACCGCTGATTTCGAAGGAAAGGTTTGCTTGTTCAGCCGCCTGAATACGTCCACTGGCATATTGATGCTGCCCATCATGCGCTGCTTTTATTTGTATCACCTTGACAGTACGAGGGGGAGGTGTGGCTGGCGCTTGCTTGGGATTGCAAGCGCTGAGTAAGCCGATGACGATGAGCACCAACCCGCTATATAACGCGAATTGTATGGTTTGTTTAGTGATTATAGTCATCGCGTTTCTCCCTCTACGACTTGCCTCAATAATGTCTTTGACGACCTGGCCATCAAATGACTCGATAGTCATAATATGACTCATTGGTCATTTTTACAATGACCAGGTGGTCATTTTTGCAATGACTAGTCAGTCACTGGTACTGTTTAGGTTTGATAGCTTGGGTAAGGTGATGATATGGAGCAGGATTCAACAGCCTCTAAGGCGTTGTCCAGATCTCAGGTGAGACGGCAGCAAGATATTATTAACGCTGCGCTAGCCGCGTTTGATCAACATGGGTTTGAGCGAGCACGCATTGATGATATTGCCAAGCAAGCCGGTGTCGCGAAAGGTACGGTATATCTATATTTCAAAAACAAGGAGCAGCTTTTTCATGGTGTGGTACGGCATGTGATAGAGCCCGCACTCGAGCAGGTAAAGCATGTTGCGGCGGGCGAGACAGACTGTGCCTCAGAGCGACTGCGTCAGCAAGTCAACGCCTTTGGTCAGCTATTATCTGGTCATGACTTTCAGGTTATTTTAAGGCTGCTTATTTCTGAGGGACCAAATAACCCAGCCATTCGATCATTTTACTACCACAGCATTGTTGCCCCAGGGATGCGTGCTTTTCAGCAGTGCCTAAAAGAGGGTGAGGAAAAAGGTGAGTTTAAATCGGGTACAGGGGAGCTTTGTCCTCAACTCTTGGCAGGCGCGCCGATCGTCTCCGCTGTCTGGCAAATTCTTTTTGCTGACTTTAGTCCGTTGGATATTCATACGTTGATCAACCAACAGCTGTCGGTCTTTCTCGAGGGTGTATCCGCAACCTAAAGCTCACTCAGGCGTTTGACGATTTTTCCATCGACTAGGCCAATAAGAGACGCAAGTTAAACGCAAATTGCGTATACTCACGGGCATTATTTTCTACAGCGCTGAGACGATGATTAAACTAGGGCAAGACAACAAACTATCAGTGGTGAAACAGGCAGACTTTGGCGTGTTCCTTGATGGCGATGACTTTGGCAATATTTTGCTGCCGACCCGTTACGTCCCTGAGAATACCCGTGTTGGTGATACGCTCAATGTGTTCATCTACTTTGACTCCGAAGATGAGATTATTGCCACGACTGAAACGCCCTATGCGCAAGTGGGTGAGTTTGCATCATTGCGCTGTGTTGGCGTCAATACGGTCGGGGCGTTTGTCGACTGGGGGTTAAGCAAAGATTTGTTGGTGCCCTTTAGCGAGCAACGTACGCGCATGGAGGAGGGAAAACCCTATGTGGTGCGGGTTTATACCGACAAGGCATCCGGGCGTATTGTTGCTAGCCGCAAGTTCAATAAGTTTATCAGTGAGGAGCCGCCTCAGGTAAAAGTCGGCGATAAGGTCTCGGTGATCATTACTGACATCACCGACCTTGGCTTTAAGTGCGTGGTGAATAACCAGCATTGGGGGCTTATCTATCGCGCTGAAGCGTTCGGTAAGCTGTTTATCGGCAAAAAACTTAGTGCCTATGTAAAAACCGTTCGTGAGGATGGCAAAGTTGATCTGGCATTACAAAAACATGGTAAAGCGCGGGTTGACGATCTCAGTGACAAAGTGATTAAGATGCTAGAGAGCAAAGGGGGCTTTTTACCACTTAATGATAAAAGCTCACCTGACGCTATTTTTTCTCTCTTTCGTACCAGCAAGGCGACCTTTAAGAAAACACTGGGTGGGCTTTATAAGCAACGTAAAATTCGTATTGAACAGGACGGCATTTACCTGAACAAGTGACGGTGTCACAAATTCCCGATAAAAAAAGACCCGGAACGTCCTGTTCCGGGTTCAGGGAAAAGGCTCAAGGAGCCATATGCCAATATTTAGGTTGTGATTCCTATAGTGTAGTCTATCAATAGCGACATGCCAGTTTGTGACACAATTTTGTTAAAGGATAAGTATTATCAGGGACCTAGCGAGCGCGTTGAGGTCCCTGATTTTTTAGCGAGCATATCGAGGGTCGCTTAGTACAAGCAGCTTATGGTGTTGGAATAGCCGTTCGCCATTCTTGCCATACTTTTTTACTCTCACTGTGCAGCAAGAAGTGACGATGATCATTGGCCACTGGCTGCAAAGGTTGATCGTCCGGGGTTGAGAAAGCAATACCGCCTTTCAGCAAACTATCAATCGTGCCGCTTTTGAGATCTGCACCCGTTAGCCCAATGGAGACATCGACCCCGGACTCGTTCCAAAAGACCGTGTTTTCACGAACCAGGTGTGCATATTGAGGCGCGATTTGTAGTTCGAAGATGACTCGGTCAGACAGCTCGCCTAATCTAACGCTAGAGACGATACCCACTTCGATATCGCGATGTAATACCGGTGTGCCAGGGGCGATAGAGTGGCGAGCGTCGCTCTCCAGGATGAGTGTCAGCCCTTTTGGGTACTTGGGCGAGTCATGGAGGGTGAACTGTTGGGTGAAGTCACCCTCGCCGGGGACCACCGAGATATAGGTGCCAAATAGTGAGTCCAAGTTCTCTGTTTTGGTCAGGCTGAGGACGGGTTGAGTGAGCCAGAAATAGCTGCCGGTGCGCGCAAGCGCATTTTTGTATTCAGGGTAGAGACGAGCCTGAATGGTCACGTTTTCGTGGTCGAAGTCGGGGCTTAGGGTGATCACTTCGCCAACATCGACTCCTTGATAACGGATCGCGCTGCCCACTTTTACCCCGTTAGCCTGGTCAACCCTTAGCCTAATATCTACACCGTATTGAGCGGCTTCTTGCTTTGAGGGGTAAAGCTTCCAATCTCCGTTTCGTTTATTACTAATACCAGGCATGGTGCCGAAGGCGATACCGCCGTTAACCAGTGAACGCAACGAGCCTGTATTAATTTCGACGCCGCTGAGGTTGGCTTTGATATCCAGCCCAGATTGATTCCAAAATACGGTTTGTGGATTAATCAGATGCTTATAGCGATTACTCACCGCAATGGCGATGGAGACAGTGTTGCCGTTAAGCTGATATCCTTCCACTTGGCCGACCACAAAATTGCGGTACATCACGGGACTGCCTTCACTCACACCAGGCATACGACTCGCCACTAAGGTAAAGCGTGTTTCACCGCGTGCATCTTGCTTGGCGTGCTTCGCTTGAATAGGGGAGGTGTAAAGTGGATACGTCTCATTGACGCCTTTCGCCCCTTCGCTGGTAAAGCTTAAAGCCGGGTCGGCGATTTGTTCCATCGCTGGCACGACCACATTGAGACCGTCACCACTGAGCTCGCCCGTGATCCCACCGAGAATAAAAAACTGCGATTGTTGTTTCACTAAGTGGCGGTATTCTGGATAAATCAATAGCTTTAAAGTGACATTGTCACTTTCATTGAGCGCGACACGGTCGATAAAGCCCACTTGAATGCCGCGATGCAATACTTTGGTGTGGGAGGTTAAGCCGTATGCATCGTCTGCGGTTAAGGTTAATGTGAGGGCACCGGTCAGTTGCTTTTGCTGTTGGTGCCAGGTTCGGGCGGTAAACACATTGTCAGGCATCGCGGGATCAGCATCTGCCGAACCAGGTTGGACCGTCAAGTAGTTGCCGAGGACTAAATTACCCAGGTTCTTTAGTCCATCAAAACCAATTTGGGGCTGCTCTATCTGAAAGTAGGTGTCTTGGTTGAGCAGCCAGGTCATGCTGGGGTCAATGTGTGCGGTCGCGACTGGGCGTTTTTGCTGTGCCGCGACGTCTATGTGGGTAATTTCACCTACTTCTAATCCTTGATAGGTGATCTTCGTCCCCGCGCCGGGCAGCCCATGTTGTTCAGGGAGCGCTATTTGTATCGATTGACCGCGTGCGGCGTGCGAAAGGCTTTGGTAAAGCTGAAAAGGGCGATTGTCCTCAAGTGTTGGGCTTGCTTTCGGGGAGTCGAATGCAATGCCACCGGCAATCAAGCTCGCCACACTCTCGAGCTGCACATCAACACCCGACACATCAACATTGGCTTTTACACCGCTGATCGACCAAAAGCGTGAGTCCTGTTTGAGTAAATGCGAGAATTGCGGCTCAATTAACGCGGAGAGCGTCACCCCTTGCGAATCTTGATCAAGCCGGTAACTGTAAATTTCGCCGACACGAATTTTCCGATAGTAAATCGGCGAACCGACATTCAGTGAGCCTAATGTCGGTGCGTGTAGCTTGACGGTTGTGCCGGCTTTTTCTGCGATATCTGTCGGTGGTTCGTCACGCGCGACGAAGGATAGGCTAGGGTCACCACTGCCAGGCTGTAAGGCAATATAGTTGCCTGAGACCAAGGTCTCGAGGCCGCTGATCCCAGTGATCGAGGCGCGTGGTTTCACAAGCCAAAACTCGGTGCCACTTGTGAGCAGTTGCGTCGCCTCTGGATAGATATTGGCGTCAACATAAATGCCGTCCAAGTCATCCGCGAGTGTAATATTTCGCACCTTACCCACTTCCAACCCTTGGTAACGGATCGTGGTTTGGCCAGCCTCCAAGCCTTGCGCATCGCTGAACACAATTTGAATCCGTTGCCCCGCTTCACTGATGGATTGAAACAGGAGCCAAGCGGCCATCAGCAAGGCCAATACAGGCAGTATCCATAGGGGAGACAAGCCATAGCTGCTTTTAACGATCGGTGAGGGTATGTCTTGTTTGTCGCTCATGATGATCCCATATCAAACGCGTATCAAGAAATTCAGTGGCAAGCATGGTTAATACCACGACCAAGCCGAATGCAATGGCACCCGGTCCAGGCATAAAGTCCATAATGCGACCACGATCGACTAAGGCGACCATAAACGCAATCACAAATAAGTCCATCATCGACCACTTTCCAATCCATTTCACGCCTCGGTATAGCCACATATGCTGACGTGGTGTGATGGCGGTGGTGCACCGTAAGCTTATTAATATCAAACCTAGCCCTAGTATCTTTGCTACGGGCACGACGATGCTGGCAGTAAAAATGATCGCAGCGATGCCTGGCATCCCATTATTAATCAGACTCGCGACGCCCGAAAAAATGGTGTCTTCAAGTCGAATGCCGTTGGAGAACAAAATGGAGATTGGGAACAGGTTGGCCGGAAACAGAAAAATGGTAGCGGTAATTAAGCAGACCCAGGTTTTTTGCTCGCTTCGAACCATTCGGCGGTGAAGCGGTAAATGACATCGACGACAGTGAGCGCTTTTCTGGTGCCCTTGTGTTAAGCCGCAGTGACTGCACCGGATAAGAGGGGACGGCTCGGATTGTGGTGCTGGGCGAGTAAAGGCATCCCAGTATCTTTGCGTGTTTACCCGCACCAGTAAAACCGATAGTAGTATTTGTATCGTCGCATAGCAGGCAAGCCCCACGGAAAAGTGCAAGGTGGCGTAGTCTTGAATTTTAAAACAGGCGATGGCTAAGCTGACCATTAAAACATCCGCCATCACCCAGTGTCGGCTGTGCGCAATCACGCGTACCGCTGGGCGAAACCAGCGGATGGATTGTTGGCGTCGAGACAGGTGCATCACCAATAACGCACAGGTGAACAAAAGCGGCGCAAATGAAGCACAGAATACGACGAGGCTAGCGACAAACGGGAATGAAGACCAGAGAATCTTGGCGCCGGTAAGCACGGATGTGGTGATGGTTTTTCCCAACAAATCGATGGAAAGGAGCGGCAGAAGGTGAGCGGGAAGAAACAGCACCAAAATCGTGAGTGCCAAGGCTATCTCTCCATTAAAAGACAGCCGTCGTCCGTGCGCGAGCTTGGTCGCGCAACGTGGGCAGATAGCAAGGTGATCGGAGTCAGTTTGGCTCGGTTGTAACACCAGATCGCACCCCGAGCACCTCGTTAAAGGTGGGGACGCCGCAAACGGTTTGTCTGGTGACTGTGTCATGGTCTACTTTCCCGCCGCCTGTTGTATTTGCCCATACAAGGTTTGATATACCCCGGGCGCATTGACTAACTCTGTGTGCGTGCCTTGTTGGGTCACTTGTCCTTCATCCAACACATAAATCACATCGGCTTCTTTAACCGCAGAGAGGCGGTGAGCCACGATAAGGGTCGTCCGTCCCGCCAAAAATGTTTGCATTGCTTGATGTAGCGCGCGCTCAGTGGCCGTGTCTAGGGCGGACGTGGCTTCATCCAAAATAACCAGCTTAGGGTCACTCAGGAGCATTCGTGCAATCGCCACACGTTGTCGCTGACCGCCAGATAGACGGATCCCTTGTCGTCCAAGCGGTGTATCTAGCCCGTCGGTGAGTTGTGTCACCACATCCCCCAATTGGGCGTGCTCGATAGCTTGCCAAAGCGCGGTGTCGGCAAGGTGACGGCCTAAGCATAAGTTATTTCTCAACGTATCATTAAACAGCACTGGCTGTTGCAATACCACGGCAATTTGATGACGGAGAGCATCCATGTCGACATGGTTAATCGAGTGGCCGTTAAAGCGTATATCACCTTGTTCTACCGGATACAGTCCTAACAGCAACTGAATAAGGGTTGATTTTCCGCCGCCACTGGCACCAACCAATGCCACACGCTGGCCGGCAGGGATATGCATGCTTAAACCATTGAGTACCGACTTATCCTCATCGTAGGAGAAACACAGATTATCAATCTCGACCGTTAAGCCCGAGGCCTGTGTGTGGGCGGCGATACGGCTTGGGTCAATGCCCGCGGGTCGACGCGGCTCTTCGGCCAGTTGTAAAACCTCATTAATACGCGTCATCGCGGCTTTAGCACTATACCAAGCAAATTGAATCCCGAGCAGCTCTTGGACTGGGCCGAGCATAAACCACAGATAACCAAACACCGCGAACATCAGACCAATCGACAAATCACTGAAAAAGACCATTCCCATTGCTACAGCGCGAAAGAGCTCGAAGCCGATCAAGAACATTAAAAATGATAAGCGTCCCGCGGCTTCTGACTGCCAGGCATACTTGTCAGCACTGTCTTTAATCTCACTGGCGCTGTGGTCAAGCTGACGCAAATACTCACGTTCTCGATTGGCAGCACGAAGTTGATACAAACCGTCTAACGTATCCACGAGACGTTGCTGGAAGCGCTCAAAAGATTGATTCTCTTGTGTTTTAAGGTGCTTAACTCGTTGGCCAAGGGTGCGGCTTAACGCCACGACAATAGGGTTAATCAGTAAGATGAACAAGCCGAGTCGCCAATCAATCCAAAGTAAGACGACCGCGGTGCCGGTGACCGTCAACAGACCAATAATAAACTTGCTTAGTGTGGTACCAATAAACTTATCGATGGTTTCGACATCGGTGACAAGGTGAGAGGTGAGGCCGCCACTCCCACGTAATTCGTACTCACGCATACTGATCCGCCCAAGTTTGGCGATCAAGTGTTGGCGGATTTTGTAGGTGATTGCCTTACCAACCAGGGTAAATTGGCGGCTTTGTAGAATGTTAAGTCCTTGGCTGACGATGCGCATGATAACGACAATGATCAGCACAGCGGCAATGTAAACGCCCGCCTGTTGCCAGCTTATAGGCAGGAGGGTGTTGAGTACCGCAAGTCCCCAGTCTGGCTTATCCAATAGCAACTCATCGACCAATAACGGCATGAGTAAAGGGATAGGCACACTGACCAAGGTGGCGGCAATGGCTACCACGTTAGCCCAAATGAGCCGGGTGCGATGGGGTCGAGCTTGGTCAAGAAGCCAGCGCCAGGTGATCATAAATAGTTATACTCAATTGAAAAGTCTTTGGATTATTTCTATTGTAATGGTCTTGTTGTTTGAGATGCAGTGATTTATGGAAAACAAAGCTGATTTTTACCGCTTGTTAACCCAGCAAGCGGTTGCGTTGTGCGAAGGGGAACCCAACCTTATTGCAAAACTTGCCAATATAAGTGCGTTACTCAATAGCCAGCTTGAAGATATTAACTGGGTGGGTTTCTATCTCGACGAGGGAGAAGAGTTAGTGCTTGGCCCGTTTCAAGGTCAACCAGCCTGTGTACGCATCCCCTATGATAAAGGGGTATGTGGGGCCGCCTATCGTCAGGATACCGTAATGCGAGTAGAAGATGTGCACGCCTTTGAAGGACATATTGCGTGTGATGCGGCGAGTAACTCGGAAATTGTGGTGCCTGTTCGGGTCAATAATCAATTGCAGGCAGTACTGGATATTGATAGTCCAAGTATCGGTCGCTTTGACCAAGAAGATGAACATGGACTCGCTACCTTGGTCAAAGAAATGCAAAAACACTTGTGATTTCGCCAATCTTGGTAGTTTTTTCATATCAGGTATCTATAATACGCACCACTTTCATACTTAAATACACGTAGATACGCTGCTGTGGTTTCTCGCAGCAGGCCAGGAAAAAACATGGAAAATACTGAAAAGCTCGCGAACAGCAAAGAAGTCATTGCCTACATTGCTGAACGTTTCCCTAAATGTTTTACTGTTGAAGGCGAAGCCAAGCCATTAAAAATTGGTATTTTTCAAGATCTTGCGACACGTCTTGAAGGCGATCCCAAGGTAAGCAAGACCCAATTGCGCGCCGCGCTTCGTCAGTACACGTCTTCCTGGCGTTATCTGCACAGCGTGAAACCAGGGGCGTCACGTGTTGACCTTGATGGCAATGCGTGTGGCGAGCTTGAGCAAGAGCATATCGACCATGCTGCGCAGACCTTGTCAGAAAGCAAAGCGCGTGCGGCAGAGCGTCGTAAGCAGCAACAAGCGAAAAAGTCAGAAGGTCAGGCGAAAAGTGCGGGTAAGACTGCACCAAAAGGCAAGAAGGCGGCTGCGCAATCAGCGAAAGGCCGTACGAGTAAACCAAAGCCCGCTAAAATGACTAAGAAAGAGAGTGAGCCACGTCGCGAACTCAACGCCAACGATGTTGTCGTAGGTAAAGACGTGAATGTGAACATGGGCAACGGTAATCTGCCAGCGACCATTGTTGAAATTAATAAGGATGAGGTGCGTGTTCGCCTGACTAACGGGTTAACCATGTTAGTAAAAGCGGAGCACCTCAGCGCCTAAAGGAGACTCCTCGACGCATGTTTTGTCGACGCCGCGTTTCGGCTATCGCTGCCAGCTTGATGCTGGCAGCCTCTGCCCAGGCCGTAGAAGCCAATTTTCAACTCAGTGAACTACCTTCACTGTCCGCTGAACCCCAACACGAAACCGCTTCCAAGCGTGTAACTTCTCGTTTCACTCGATCCCACTATAAGCAGTTTGCGCTCGACGATGCCTTCTCGGCGGCGATTTTTGATCGTTACTTGGAAACACTGGATTATAATCGTGTGTTTTTAACCCAAGATGATGTCGAACGTCTATCTCGTTGGAAAACGCGTTTAGATGATCAGCTCAAAGAAGGTGAGACACAAGCGGCCTATGCGATTTACAACCGTGTGCTGAAAAAACGCTTTGAGCGTTATCAGTACGCGCTGCACGTGTTGGATAAACCCTTTGATTTCTCTGCTGACGAAAGCATGGTGCTGGATCGTACTGAGCTGCCATGGGCGGCTAACGAGGCCGAACTGGACGCTATCTGGGATAAGCGGGTAAAAAATGATGCCTTGAACCTGCGCTTAACGGGGAAAGAGGATGAAGAAATCCGAGAGACCTTGGGCAAGCGTTATAACAGCGCGTTAAAGCGTTTAACGCAAAGCCATAGCGAAGATGTGTTCCAGGTCTACATGAACGCCTTCGCGCGTGAAGTTGACCCACATACTAGCTACCTATCACCGCGCAATGCTGAGCAATTCCAGTCGGAAATGAATTTATCCCTCGAAGGGATAGGGGCGGTATTGCAGATAAAAAATGAATACACAGTGATTCGTTCTCTCGTTGCGGGTGGCCCTGCATCCAAGTCCAAACAGTTGTCACCCGGTGATCGAATTATTGGTGTGGGCCAAGAAGACGAAGCGATTGTCGATGTGATTGGCTGGCGACTGGACGATGTGGTCGAGCTGATTAAAGGCCCGAAAGGTAGTGAAGTTAAACTGAAAATCTTACCCGAAGGGGCGAATGCTAAAAGTTACAATGTCACGCTAACCCGTGACAAGATTCGCTTGGAAGATCGCGCAGTAAAATCTGAAGTGATTGAGCGCGGTGACGAAAAAGTTGGCGTACTGACGGTCCCCGGATTCTATGTTGGGCTGGCCGATGACACCAAAAAAGAGATCGCGAGTCTGAAAGAAAAGGGCATTAGCGGTATCGTCGTGGACTTGCGAAATAACGGAGGGGGGGCACTGAGTGAAGCAACCGCGCTCAGTGGATTGTTTATTGACCAAGGCCCCATTGTACAAGTCAGAGACAGCTATGGGCGAGTGAAAGTCAACAGTGATACGGACGGTAAACGTTTCTATGATGGCCCGATGACGGTGTTGATTAATCGCTACAGTGCCTCCGCTTCGGAGATTTTCGCGGCCGCCATGCAAGATTATGAGCGTGCGGTGGTGATTGGCGAACAATCTTTTGGTAAAGGGACCGTACAGCAGCACCGCTCTTTGAATCATATCTACGATTTATTTGATAAGCCGTTAGGTTATGTGCAGTACACGATCCAAAAGTTTTATCGGATTAGCGGTGGCAGTACCCAAAATAAGGGTGTGGTGCCAGATATTGTCTTCCCTTCTCCCGTTTCACCGGATGAAACAGGTGAGAGTGTGGAAGAAAATGCCTTGCCATGGGATCGAATTGAGAAAGCGGATTATCAGCCTAGATCCTTGCCTGATTCGGTGCTTAATACGATAAGTGAAAAGCACAAAGCGCGGATCAAAGATGATCGAGAGTTTGATTTCATCCGTCAAGACATTGCGCGCTATCAAGAAGAGAAAGATAAAAACACAATCTCCTTGAATGAAGACGCACGGCGCAAGGAAATGGAGCGAGAAGATCAAGAACGCTTGGCGCGATTAAATGTACGTCAGAAGGCGTTGGGTGAACCGCCCTTCAAAACGCTCGATGATGTGCCTAAAGACTATGAAGAGCCAGATGCATATTTAGATGAAGCCGCGAGCATCACAAAAGATTTGGCTAACCTTCTTTCAGCCAACCGTTAAATGTCAGGTCGGCATACGGTCTTTTAGCACGTTAGCACACCCCCAAGCCTAGGCAATTCGCCTAGGCTTTTTTTATGACGTTATGGTGACGACTAGGCGGATTCAACCTACATGAAACGAGATCTTGCTCAAAAAACTGCATAAAACTGATAAGTCAGTCTAACCTTATCGTTAAGGCATCACTGCCAATGAGGGGGAAGGTATGCGTTGCTTATTGGGTGTTTTTCTGGCCTTAGTGATGGCCTTGCCAGTGCGCGGTGACGATTTAGCACGATTTGATGTCCCGTTACTGCTTGGTCAATGGTATTGGTTTAGTGCTGAGGAAGAGTCAGAGGCGAGCCATCCTTATAAAGCGATTAATCTTTCGTTTAACTCTCACTATGAGTTCCGTATTGATATGCTACGTCGTGATGGGCAGCTCGAGACGGCTGCAGGCAGTTATGCGGTGAATCATCAAGCATTGCGGTTGTACGATGGGCAGGGGGCGGATCAAGTGCATGCCTACCAGTTAAATCATAATCAATTGCAGCTTCAGGGAGCCGTGTTTACTAAACTGCTACCTGACGATCTCTCCGGGGTGTGGCGTTCAAACAGCATAGAAGGGGAAGATGTGAGTGAAGAGGTGGATGGTGTCTCGCTAAAACTTCGCCCAGACTTTCTTTTTGCGATGCAAGTTCGCGGCAACAACGGCCGTTCAATTACTCACCGAGGCGTTTACTTGGTGGAAGGTGACAACCTGATGCTTATTTATGAAGAAGGACGCCATTCATCCCAGTACCAACTTGCCTCAGATACCTTGCGCTTGACCAATGAGGTATTTGGTATGGAGGCGGTGTTACAACGGCAACGGTGAGCAATGACAGAGCGTGTTATCATAAAAACGCATCAATAAAACATTGATGAAAAGGGCCGGTGATAAATAAACTGGCCCTTTTCTATTGGGGAAGCGTTTAGTCTGACAACTTGAACGCGGCTTTTAGTGCAGAGAGGTGCGCTTCATCTTTACAAATGGCTTTGTTAGGCTCATCAGAAATTTTGGCAACAGGTTTCCCTTGGCAGCTGGTTAATTTGATCACCACATTGAGGGTTTTCACATTAGGGAGATCACAGGTTAGCTGCGTGCCAATACCGAATGAGGTCGTGGCTTTGTCGGCAAAGTATTGATAGATATGCACGGCTTTCGCCAGCGTGAGGCTATCGGAAAAGACAAGTGTCTTATCTTTGGGGTCAATACCATGATACCGATAATGCGCGATCGCCTTCTCACCCCATGCAATCGGGTCACCACTGTCATGACGCAATCCGCTAAAGGCGTGACAGAGCGAACGATCAAAATCCTGTAAAAAGGCATCCATGTTGATACAGTCGGTTAACGCTATCCCTAGGCTATCGGGATACTCTTGCAACCACATTTGTAACGCAAGCTGCTGGGAGTCAGCAAGCTGACCTGCAAGCTGTTGATGGGCTTGAAACCACTCATGCGCTTGGGTGCCGACAGGCACAAGCCCTAACTGTTTGGCTAACCATACGTTAGAGGTGCCTTTTAAAGGCGGATAGACCGCGTGCAGACGTGTCACTATCGCCTGATGGACCTCACGAGAAAAACGACGCCGCGTGCCAAAGTCAACGAGCTGGAACCCATCGGCAAATCCCTCTTTAGGGAGATGGGCTAACTTATCGTCAAGACGTGCAATCGCGTCATCGACACTTAGTTGAGCATAACAAGCGCGGTTTCTCAGCTCACAAATAATCGCCAGTAGTGGCACTTCCCATAGAATCACCTCTTGCCAAGGGCCGGCGATATGAATTGCTAATTGACCGTCTTCGACACCGACAGTGACTTGGTCAGGATCGAATTGAAAACCTGACAAAAAGGCGAGAAAGTCTGCTTGATATAGACCTAGCGAGTCCAGATAGCTGAGCTCGTCTGCATGAAACCGCAACGTCGCGAGATGATTGACATGCTCCACCACCTGTTCACGTAGGTAGGAGAGGTTTTCATCACTGCGGCAGTAAAAGTCAGCGGTAACATGGACATCAGGATAATGATGAAATACGGCCTGCTGCATATTGATTTTATAAGCATCAGTATCCAAGAGTGATGTAATGATCGGATTGTGCATGCGTGGTGAACGCCTTACGGGTTACAAAACGAAATGAGCGTCATAGTACCGCAATTTTTAGAAAATTTAACCGTCGTCACATTATATTTCAGTCGGGATTGGCAGGCTGCGTTGACATTATACTGCGCTTATTGGATGTAAACGCAAACATTTGATAACAAACTGTTAAATCTATAGTCATTAATGCCGAGCCGCGGTATGGTATGGCATGCAAAATCGCCCTTGGGCGAATGAATACAGTTCGTTGGCTGAGGTACACTCGATAAAAAGGAAACGACATGTCTCAACAACCCACCGCCAAATACCGTGATGATTACCGTGCGCCGGACTTTACCATTACGGATATCAACCTTGAATTTGATCTTGATCCGAACAACACCCTAGTCACGGCGGTTAGCCAGGTGAAACGCCTGAATGATCACGCCACCGATCTGGTGTTAGACGGGGACGCGCTCACGTTAGTGCGCCTAGATATCAACGGCGACCCCTGGACAGCCTATAGTGAAGAGGCGGGCAAATTGATTGTCCGAGACGTCCCAGCCGCATTTACTTTAACCATCCAAACTCAGCTCGATCCTGAAAACAATACCGCTCTCGAGGGGTTATATATTTCGGGCGGGGCTTATTGTACTCAGTGTGAGGCGGAAGGATTTCGCCGGATCACTTATTATCTCGACCGTCCCGATGTGTTAGCTCGCTTTACCACCAAGGTGATTGCGGATAAATCTACATACCCATACTTACTCAGTAACGGCAATAAGATTGCGTCGGGTGAGTTGGAAGGTGGCCGCCACTGGGTAGAATGGCATGACCCGTACGCGAAACCCAGTTACCTATTTGCACTGGTCGGCGGCGATTTTGATGTGTTACGTGATACGTTTGTGACCCGCTCTGGACGTGATGTGGCACTGGAAATCTTTGTTGATAAAGGGAATTTAGATCGTGCCGATCATGCGATGACTTCATTGAAGAACGCAATGAAATGGGATGAAGAGCGGTTTGATCTTGAATATGATCTAGATATTTACATGATCGTCGCCGTTGACTTCTTCAACATGGGTGCCATGGAGAATAAAGGCTTAAACATCTTTAACTCCAAGTATGTATTGGCAAACGCCGAAACCGCCACCGACACCGATTATCTCGGTATCGAAGCGGTCATTGGGCATGAGTACTTCCACAACTGGACGGGGAACCGAGTGACATGCCGTGATTGGTTCCAACTTAGCCTGAAAGAAGGGTTAACTGTTTTTCGTGATCAAGAGTTCTCCTCCGACTTAGGCTCGCGCTCTGTCAACCGTATCAGCAATGCGCGTATTATGCGTGGCCCCCAGTTTGCTGAAGATGCCAGCCCTATGTCTCATCCGATCCGGCCAGAAAAAGTGATCGAAATGAATAACTTTTACACCCTGACGGTGTATGAAAAGGGCAGTGAAGTTATTCGTATGATGCATACCATTTTGGGTGAAACCGAGTTTCAAAAAGGGGTCAAACTCTACTTTGAACGTCATGACGGTACAGCAGCCACTTGTGATGATTTTGTTCAAGCAATGGAAGATGCCTCTGGGGTCGATCTGACTCAGTTCCGCCGTTGGTACAGCCAATCTGGGACGCCGGTGTTGAATGTATCATCGACCTATGACCCCGATAGCAAACAGTTGGCGTTACATGTCACGCAGCACACGCCGCCAACAGCGGATCAGCAAAAGAAGTTGCCGCTATATATTCCACTGGATATTGCACTCTATCGTCGCGACGGCAGTGTGATTGAGTTACAACGTCACGGTGAGTCGGTCTCAAACGTCCTGGCGGTGACAGATGCTGAGCAGACCTTTATTTTCGATGGGGTGGATGAGCAACCTGTGCTTTCCCTGCTAAGGGAGTTCTCCGCGCCAGTGAAGCTTGAGCATGACTATCAAGACGATGAATTGGCATTCTTACTGCAACATGCGCGCAATGATTTCGCGCGGTGGGATGCGGGTCAGAGTCTACTGGCCAAGCATATTAAGGAGAACGTCGCACGGGTACAAAACGAACAGCCTATTGATGTGCCCTTGTCAGTGATTGATGCATTTCGTGGCGTATTGCTCAGCGACAACACGGATCCGGCATTGATTGCGGAAGTGATCAATTTACCGACCGAGACGGAAGTGGCTGGCTGGTTTGATATTGTCGACGTTGATGCGATTCATCAAGTCATGGCGGCGTTCAAGCAACAATTTGCCGATCATATGGTTGATGAGTTTGACGCGGTATACCGTCAGTATGCGCAACCTGAATATCAGATCACCCACAAAGCGATCGGTGAACGCGCTTTACGTAATGCCTGTTTGAGCTATCTCGCGCACACGGAAAACGGCAACACGCATGTAGAGCGTCATTACCAAGCCGCGAACAATATGACTGACACCATGGCAGCATTGAATGCCGCTAACAATGCGCAATTACCGTGTCGTGAACCACTGATGAAAGATTTCAGTGATAAATGGCAGCATGATGGACTGGTGATGGACAAATGGTTCATGCTCCAAGGTGCGAACCCTTCCGAGACTGCCTTAGAGCAGGTGAAAGCACAGATGGCGCACCCTGCCTTTACGCTTAAAAACCCCAACCGTGTACGCAGTTTGGTCGGGGCATTTTGTAATCGTAATCCGGCGCGTTTTCATGCCCAAGATGGTAGCGGCTACCGCTTTTTAAAAGAGATCTTGGTGACCTTGAATCAGTCGAATCCACAGGTGGCATCACGATTGATTGATCCTATGCTCAAACTGGCCTATTACGATCACCATCGCCAGCAGCAAATGCGACAGGTACTGCAAGAGTTGGCAGATATGGATAACTTAGCTGCGGATCTCTATGAAAAAGTAGAAAAAACACTTGAGCAGTAAGAAACGATTTGGGATAAAATCAGCCAAGCGTTAACAAGTGTGAAAAGCCGTCCACCTTGGGCGGCTTTTTGTTTTCGGTGGTTGATTGGTTTGCGGTGTCACGGTGATAGGTTGAGCGGAAGAGATGGAGTACTATTTTAACGTTTACATTGCTTACTCAGAGTATCAACACTACTATAGTGGTGCCGCGGCCAATGTGGTGGTGACGACCGATCAGGGTCTGCGTCTTCAGATCCCGGCTTCGCGTTTTCGTCCTTTCCTATCGCAACTCGGTATACGCGGGCGTTTTAAACTGGTGACCGACGCCAACCATAAGTTCCAGTCGTTAATGCGGGTTGCCTAGTGGGGCGCGAGTGATGCCTCGCCAATTCTTCTGTTTAAATAGCCACACCAGTCACATTCTGGCGAAATTCGCGTAAATCCAGCCGTTTACCTATAACGTTTTTACCTGCCAAGCCTTACACTAGACAGTGCGTTTGTTAACGCAATGTTTACCTCTGAATACTCACAACGATAATGTTCTAAAAAGGACAACGGAGCTCCAGAATGACCTCGCGTGACCCTATAGTACCTGTGTTACTTGAGAAGGTTTATCAGCTGATTGCCGATAAACTGGATGATACTCAACAACCACTTGTCGATGCATTAGCCAAAAGGATATTGGGTCAAATCTCTGATGATGACTTGCAGGAACGCAATGAGTCAGATCTCTATGGTGCTGTGATGAGTTTGTGGCACCATCTAAACACCTTCGAACAAGACAAAGTGTTTGTAAAAGTCTTTAACCCGAGCCTAAGTGGTAATGGCTGGCAGTCCACCCACACCATTGTCGAGATCTTAGCACCAGATGCCCCCTTCCTGGTCGACTCGGTGCGCATGGCCCTCAACCGTTTGGGGATCACGACCCACCTAATGCTTAATACCCCGATAAAATCACAAAAAAATGATCAGGGTAACGTGATTGCGATTGGCGGTGACAACGGGCAGTTCCAAAGTACGTTCCACATCGAAATCGACAAAATGTCCGATGAGTCAGAGATGGCTGCATTAGAGGCGGAATTGTCTGAAACCTTGATGGATGTGGTGATGGTGGTAAACGACTGGAAGCCGATGCGTGAGCAAATGCTTGCGCTGGTATCGGAGCTGAAAGATACACCGTTACCCATTGATGATGAACGTCGCCAAGAAGCGATCGAGTTTTTGAGCTGGATTACCGACAACAACTTTACCTTTATGGGGTATAAGTGTTTTGACTTAGTCGCGGTGGAAGGGGATTACGAGCTTCGTGCTAGCGCAGATTGCAATGCACTCGGCTTAGCCAAAAAGCATAAATCGCCCGCCGTCCTTAGCCTATCAGACATGCCAGAGTCAGCGCGCGCCGAGGCGCTTAAAAAAGAATTACTGGTGTTGACGAAAAGCAATGCCAAATCTCGTGTCCATCGTCCGGCTTATGTGGATTACATCGGGATCAAAAAATTTGATCAATATGGCAATGTGATTGGTGAGCACCGTTTCACCGGTCTTTATGCATCTTCAGCGTATAACCAATCCACCGCCAGTATTCCCGTCTTGCGTAACAAAGTGCGTCGCATTCTTGATAACAGTGGCTTTTATCGTGAATCACACTCGTGGAAAGCACTGGCGAATATTTTGGAAAACTATCCCCGTGATGAGCTTTTTCAGGCGACCGAAGAAGAAATGCGCGACGTTGGGATGGGCGTAGTGCAAATGCAAGATCGTGACATGCTGCGCGTGTTTGTTCGTCGCGATCCATTCGGGCGGTTTTTCTCGTGCATGGTGTATATCACCCGTGAGCGCTACAACACCGAGTTCCGTCGTCAAACCCAACGTATTCTTCAGCAGTACTTTGGCTCTGATCAGACGGTAGAATTTACCACTTTCTTCTCGGAAAGCCCCTTGGCGCGGACGCACTATATCGTCCGAGTAGAAAACAACAATTTCGATATTGATGTGAAGAAGATCGAACACAATCTAACAGAAGCGGCTTCGTCTTGGGACGATCGTCTGCAAGAGGCTGTGATCGCAAACTTTGGTGAAAACCGAGGCACACCGATCGCCAAGCGTTACCTGCGGGCGTTCCCACGTTCGTACAAAGAGGCCATGCTGCCTGGATCAGCGGTGGCGGATATTGAGCGCCTTGAGGGACTCAGTGATGATAACAAGCTCGATATGCTGCTTTATCGCCCCCAAGAGGTAAGCCATCAATCGAACGCGATCAGCCTGAAACTCTTCCAAAAAGGCGAACCTATTCACTTGTCTGATGTGATGCCAATGCTAGAAAACCTTGGCTTACGCGTGATTGGTGAATCACCTTATGAAGTAGAAACCAGTCAAGGGGATGTATACTGGATCCTCGACTTTTCGATGTTGCACAGTGCTGGATCGGCGTTTGATCTTGGTAATGCCCGGGATCGTTTTCAGCATGCCTTTGCGGATATCTGGCATGGCCGTCTGGATAACGATGGCTTCAACCGCCTGGTGCTTAATGCCGGTTTGTCGGGGCGCGAAGTGACGATTTTACGTGCGTATGCGCGTTATATGCGTCAAATTGGCTTTCCATTTAGCCAGGCCTATATTGAAGAGACGCTAGCGTCACACTCTCAACTTGCCAGTTTCTTGGTAAAACTATTCAATACGCGTTTTGACCCGGTTGGTAAACAAACGAAGCGGGCACAAGACATCATCATCAATGATATTGAAGAAGCCCTCGATAATGTCGAGAGTCTTGATGATGACCGTATTATTCGCCGCTACATGGAAATCATGTTGGCGACCACGCGAACGAACTTTTTCCAAAAAGATCCGGACAATGGCCAAGACAAGCCTTACTTGTCGTTAAAACTCGAGGCCTCTGAGATCCCGGATATGCCTAAACCTGTTCCTGCATTCGAGATCTTCGTGTATTCACCGGATGTAGAAGGGGTGCATTTACGCGGCGGCAAAGTCGCACGTGGTGGCTTACGGTGGTCCGATCGGCAAGAAGACTTCCGCACCGAAGTGCTGGGGTTGGTTAAAGCGCAGCAAGTGAAAAACACGGTGATTGTGCCCGTCGGAGCCAAAGGTGGGTTTGTATGCAAGCGACAGCACCAGCTCTCGGGCCGAGATGCAATTTTTGCAGAAGGGAAGCGCTGCTATCGGATCTTCATCCAAGGGTTGCTCGATATTACCGATAATATCGTTGAAGGCACCCTGACACCGCCGCAACACGTTGTGCGTCATGACGAAGATGATGCCTATCTCGTGGTAGCTGCAGATAAAGGTACCGCGACCTTCTCCGACCTTGCTAACAGTGTCTCAGCGCAATATAACTTCTGGCTGGGCGATGCTTTCGCGTCTGGTGGCTCCAACGGTTATGACCACAAAAAAATGGGGATCACCGCAGCGGGTGCTTGGGAATCGGTGAAGCGTCATTTCCGCGAAGTGGATATCAATTGTCAAACCACAGACTTTACCTGTGTGGGGATTGGCGATATGGGAGGCGACGTGTTTGGTAATGGCATGTTGCTCTCTAAACATATTCGCTTAGTGGCAGCCTTTAACCACATGCATATCTTCATTGACCCTGAACCTGATGCCGCGAAAAGCTGGAAAGAGCGCCAACGCCTTTTCAACCTGCCGCGCTCAAGCTGGGAAGATTATGACAGCGAGTTGATTTCCAAAGGCGGGGGGATATTCTCTCGTCGAGCGAAGTCGATTAACTTAACGCCAGAAATACAAAAACTGCTTGGTACACGCAAGCAATCCATGGCGCCGAACGATCTGATCAAACAGATCTTAAAAGCCAAAGTCGATCTGCTATGGAATGGTGGGATTGGCACCTATGTTAAATCGTCCGATGAAACCCATACCTCTGTTGGCGATCGCGCCAATGATGGGTTACGTGTTAACGGCAATGAAGTCGGTGCGCGCATTATCGGTGAAGGCGGTAACTTAGGGATGACACAACTGGGGCGTATTGAGTATGCGCTCAAAGGTGGCCGCGTCAATACCGACTTCATTGACAATGTCGGCGGGGTAGATTGCTCAGATAACGAAGTTAATATCAAGATCTTGCTCAATGGGCTGGTCGCTGCCGGTGACTTGACCATGAAAAAACGCAACGAGCTTTTGGAGCGGATGGAAGATGAAGTGTCTGATATCGTGCTTGAAGATGCGTACAGTCAGAGCGAGTCAATTTCCGTAACCCACAATCAGCAAGCGGCGTTATTAAAAGAGCAGATCCGCTTTATTCATTATCTTGAAAAAGAGGGCAAGCTGGATCGTGCACTTGAATATTTGCCGGATGATGAGACCTTGTCTGAGCGTAACTTACGTGGCACGGGCCTAACTCGCCCAGAAATTGCTGTGCTGGTGGCGTACGGGAAGATGGTGCTCAAAGAGCAACTGGTGGTTGATGAAGTGACGCAAGATGCACACTTTGGCCAGCTACTCCCCAGTTATTTCCCGAAAGAGTTACAGCGTCACTATCGCAAAGAAATGGAATCCCATCCATTGAGAGGCGAGATCATTGCTACCGCCTTGGCGAACCAGATGTCGAACGACATGGGCTTCAATTTCATTACGCGTATGCAAGATGAAACGGGAGCAAGTGTCAGTGATATTGCCAAATCGTATGCGATTGCCCGTGATGTGTTTGGTTTTGAACAACTGTTTGACGATGTGCGAGCGCTAGATAATCAGGTCAGCGCCAAGGTGCAATACGATATCTTGTTCCGTTGTCGCCGGATGCTACGCCGAGCAACCCGATGGATGCTACGTAACAAACGCAAAGGGGAAAGTATCGAGGCACAAGTGGCCTTTTATCGTCCGGCGCTGCAAAACTTGGTCGAGCACTTGGATGACTATCTGGTTGAGAGTGAAATCAAAGAGCATGATCAACAAGCGGAGACGCTACGACAAGCTGGGGTGCCGGATGCACTGGCGAATAGAGTCTGTCGTCTAACCAGCGTGTTCTCTGGATTGGACTTAGCACAGGTGTCAGAGCAGCTGAATAAACCGTTCGAGCTGGTGGCACGCTTGTACTATGTGCTAGGGGATAGCTTGTCACTGCACTGGTTCTTGAAACAAATCAACAACCAACCGGTGGATAACCACTGGCAAGCGTTGGCGCGTGCGTCTTTCCGCGAAGATCTGGATTGGCAGCAACGATTACTCACCGCCCGTATCGTGTCCGAAATGGCAACCGATCAAGATGCTGAGACGGGATTAGCCCAGTGGATGGATGAGCACGTAGTCATTCTCGGGCGTTGGCAGAGCATTGTTGATGAGTTCAAAGTGGGCTCAGTACATGAGTTTGCCAAGTTCTCCGTCGCGTTACGCGAATTGTCGCTGTTAAATTTAAATTGAATTAAAGCGCCAATAACGCAATAATCTAGCCCCGTTTATACGGGGCTTTTTTATTAGGAGGGATAATGCTTTACCGCCTCGCCAGACCGGCTATCTTTCAGTTAGATCCAGAAAAAGCACATGATCTAACCATCAACACCCTTTCTCGATTCCATCACACCCCGCTTCGTTTTCTCTATTCCCAACAGCTTCCTCCTCGTCCAGTTACCGTAATGGGACTCAACTTTAATAATCCCGTTGGTCTAGCGGCAGGATTGGACAAAAACGGCGAGTGCATAGAAGCCTTTGGTGCGATGGGTTTTGGTTTTGTGGAAGTGGGGACAGTGACACCCCGGCCACAACCGGGAAACGACAAACCTCGACTTTTTCGTATTAAAGCCGCCGAGGGGATCATCAACCGTATGGGGTTCAATAACCTGGGGGTTGATGCGTTGGTAGAAAACGTCAAGCGTGCGAAAAACTTCGATGGTGTGTTGGGTATTAATATTGGCAAGAACAAAGATACACCCATCGAGCAGGGCACCGATGACTATGTCGTCTGTATGCGAAAAGTGTACCCATATGCCGACTATATCGCGGTTAATATCTCGTCGCCCAATACGCCAGGATTACGGACGTTGCAATATGGCGAGATGTTCGACGAACTCCTGAGCACACTGAAAGCCGAACAGGCACAGTTGGCAGACACTCACGATAAATACGTGCCTCTGACGGTTAAGATTGCCCCAGATTTGAGTGAAGAAGAAATTCAACAAGTGGCGCAAGCACTGATTCGTCACCAGATCGATGGTGTGATTGCGACCAACACCACGCTTGAGCGCTCATTGGTAGATGGTATGCCTCATTATCGTGAAGCGGGTGGGCTAAGTGGCCGTCCTGTTCAACTAAAAAGCACCGAGGTTATTCGTCAACTACATCGTGCGCTCGATGGGGCGATGCCCATCATCGGTGTGGGGGGAATTGACTCAGTCACGGCGGCGCGTGAAAAGTTGGAGGCAGGGGCGGATTTGGTGCAAGTCTACTCTGGGTTGATTTACCAAGGCCCTGGGCTCATAAAACAAATCGTGCGTCATATTTAAGTTAGGAAATAAAGTCTTAAGGTATAAAAGGGGGCGTTTTCTTCCCCTTTTTTTTTCGCTTCAGCCCATTACACTTCAGGCAATGGCAGTTTTGGTATCGCCAGACACCCAGTTAGTGAGTCATCGCGGGAGCTGAAGTATGTTAAAACCTAACAATGCATGGAGATGGTATTTCGATAATACGTCGAATTCACTAATGCTGGATTTAGGCGACGACATGGTTTTTCGCGTGGCGGTCAACGCCAAACATCTCATCCCCGATGCGTTCTCATCATCCCCATTTTCTGTTGAGGATGCATCACTCTTTCAACGTTTGACCGATCCCCTGTCAAACCTCTCTCTTTCCGGCCCTCGTCAGGCCGAACTCGCTTTGAACGCAGTGGCAGCCTATCGCTTCCACAAACCTGTCTTACCTAAAAGCTGGTTTTTCGAGCCACAACAAGACACTATCGCCACCCCTGAGTGGGGGCAAATAGTCGAGCTCACCAGCCAAACAGGGGATAGGGCGCCGTTTATTATCATAGAGAACGCCGGTTCTGCCTCGCTCTGCATGCTCGCACGTGAGGCTGATTTTGAACTGAGCGCGAATAAAACAATGGCGTTTTGTGGTGCGATTAAAGTAATGAACGACCGGCTATCGCAACCAATACTTCAAACAAATAGCCAAAAAGGTCGCTTTGCGTTAGTGGGCTGAGTGGTTTTCACTCAGCCCACGCCTCCTTTCTTCCCTCACTTTTCTTGTTTCTTGTACAGACTACAGCGCTATAGCTGTATCTTGACGTTTCTTATACCAAACAAATGTGCATAAAAAATGTGATATCAGTTCATTTTGTGAGCGAAAAGTGTGCACATGCCTGCGCATTTTTTCATTGATTTGGGGATGTTTTCACCCTTATAAGGCCAATGAATGACGCCTTTCTTCCTATTTTTGCCGTTAAAATGCTTGAATAAATCCATCCTGGTATAGTCCAGTTTACGCAATTTGCGATTCATTCCCAAAGGGAAAGATAAGCCATTTTCGTTTTAATAGTATCAGACATAATGTGCGTAATAGTCACAGTAAATGCTTACACGCGTTCAGCTCAAAACGGATTTGGCGAGGTGAGATGAGTGACAAAGCAAAGTGGTTTCCTGAGGGAAACAGGTATGCGCATCAAGTTAGGGTGATTGATTCCCACTGGAAACAAGGGTGCCTAGATATCTGTTTCTTAGTGGAAACAACAATCCGGCGATTTATTCATCACTCAATGAGATTGTCGCCGCTTGGGTCAACGATAGGCGTAAGATTGATGTATAATCGCCGCCATGATGACAACGACGCCCAAAGGGTGTAGAGACTGAATGAAACACTATCTCGCAATAACCGCTCGAGGTCTCGAGCACATGCTAGCTCAAGAGCTTGAACAACTTGGCGTATCTAGCCTCAAACAAGTCCATGCAGGGGTTAAATTTAAAGCCGACGATTCAACACTGTATCAATGCTGTTTATGGAGTCGGATTGCGTCACGGTTCGTCTTGGTGCTGGGCGAGTTTGCGGTGCGCGATGATATGGATCTCTACCTCGGTGCAACGGCCATTAACTGGCCAGATTATTTTCACGCCAGTCAGCGGATTGCGGTGGACTTTAATGGTACCAATCGCGAGATACGTAACAGCCAGTACGGGGCGTTGAAAGTCAAAGATGCGATTGTAGACAAATTTGAAAAGTCGAATTTGCCCCGTCCAAGCGTCGACCGCGAGCAGCCTGATTTACGTATCCATATGCGGTTATCGAAAGATCAAGGCCTGCTTGGGATTGATATGGTGGGGAGCGGCCTACATCAGCGTGGCTATCGCACCCAGGCTGGCGCGGCACCATTACGAGAAACCCATGCCGCGGCTTTGGTGGCAAGGAGTGGCTGGAAGCCCGATCAGCCTTTGATGGACATCATGTGTGGCTCGGGCACCTTGCTGATAGAAGCGGCGATGATGGCAGCGAAAATTGCGCCTGGATTAAAGCGCAAGCGTTGGGGCTTTGAATCATTGTTGGGCTTTGATGATGAAGCCTTTAAAGCGATCAAAGCTGAAGCGAGTGTCAAGGCGAAACGAGGTGTAAGTCAGTGCCAGACACGTTTTTATGGCACTGATAACGATGCCCGTATCATTGAGACAGCACGTGCGAATGCACGACGTGCTGGCGTTGGTGAATTGATTGACTTTGAAACGGGTGATGCCACGCAAGTGACGCCGCCTGAGGGATTCTCAGGGGGACATATTCTTTCTAATCCGCCGTATGGGGAGCGCTTGGGAACCACGCCTGGCTTGATAGCCCTCTACACGCAGCTCGGTGATCACCTTAAAGAGGCATTTGCGGGGAACACGGTTTCTTTGTATTCAGGTTCGGAAGAGTTGCTTAGTTGCTTGCGGATGCGTGCGGATGACAAATTTAATCTACGCAATGGTGCGTTAGATTGTGTGATGAAAACCTATGCGGTCACCGCGCGTGGTGAAAAATCGGAGAGTGAGGCGGCAAAGGCGGACGTCGCCCCAGATTTTGCTAATCGCTTGCGCAAGAACATGACCAAACTGGATAAATGGGCAAAGAAACAAGGGCTAGAGTGTTATCGACTCTATGATGCTGACTTACCGGACTATAAAGCCGCGATTGATCGGTATCGCGACTTTTTGGTCATCCAAGAATATGCGGCACCGAAAACCATTGAGCCAGAAAAAGCACGTCGTCGCTTGCTGGATATGGTGCGCGCAGCCATCGCGGTGACCGGTGTGGATGCCAATAAAGTGGTGCTAAAAACGCGCGAAAAGCAAAAGGGCAATAACCAATATCAAAAACTCGCCGGCGCATCTAGAACGATGACGGTCGATGAATATGGCGTGGCGCTTGAAGTTAATCTCTATGATTACCTGGATACAGGGTTATTTCTCGACCATCGCTATACCCGTCGTCTAATTGGTGAGAAAGCACAAGGGAAAGATTTCCTTAATCTCTTTGCCTACACGGGCAGCGCGTCCGTTCATGCTGCGGCAGGTGGTGCACGGTCTACAACGACTGTCGACATGTCAAAAACCTATATAGCGTGGGCTGAACGCAATATGGCGCTCAATGGCATTGTCGGGCGTCAGCACCGTTTTGAGCAGGCAGACTGTCTACAATGGATTCGCCAGTCTAACCAGCAATTTGATTTGATCTTTATCGATCCGCCGACATTCTCCAACTCGAAAAGAATGCAGAGTACTTTTGATGTTCAACGTGATCACCTTGATGTGCTTTTAGCACTGAAGGACCGTTTGCGTCCCGATGGGGAAATTATTTTTTCCAACAACAAACGGCACTTTAAGATGGATAGTGAGGGGTTAGCCGCGGCCGGCTTACGTGCGGAGAATATTAGCAAGCGTTCGATTCCTGAAGATTTTGCCCGCAACCCACATATCCATAATTGCTGGATAATCCGTCATCAGGCAGTATCAGCATGACACTCGTATTGTTTAGCACGGAAGGGTGCCACCTTTGTGAACAAGCGTGGGCACTCTATCAATCTCTCGGTTATCAAACGCCACTCAACAGTCAAGACATTGCCTTTGACGATGCGCTCTTTGAGCGTTACGGCGTCACAATCCCTGTGATTGCAATCCGCGATCAGTCTGGAAAGGTGAGGGCTGAATTAGGATGGCCGTTTGATCACACACAATTACAAGCTTGGTTAACGCAACATGGCATTGATTAAAATAACCTCCGCCCAGTTGGCGTATGGCGACAACCCATTACTGGACAAAACAGACTTTATTCTTCAGCCAGGTGAGCGCGTGTGTCTTGTTGGACGCAATGGTGCGGGCAAGTCGACGCTGATGAAAGTCCTTGATGGTCAGGTACAGCTCGATGATGGCAGTATTCAAAGCCAATCTGAACTTAAAGTCTCTCGGCTTGAGCAAGATCCACCACGAGATAGTCAAGGCACTGTGTTTGACTATGTGGCCGAAGGTCTCGCTGAGGCAGGGGACAAGCTAAAGCAGTATCACCAACTGATCGCGAAGATCGAAACAGATCCTAGCGATCGCAACATAGCCGAGTTGGCCAAAGTGCAAGAAGCACTGGACCATGCTGACGCTTGGCGCTTTGACAATCAAATAATGGTGGTATTAGGGGCATTAGGACTGGAAGGTAACACCGCGCTTAAAGCCCTATCGGGTGGCTGGCAACGCAAAGCCGCCTTAGCGCGCGCACTTGTCTGCGAGCCGGATGTGTTGCTTCTTGATGAGCCAACTAACCATCTGGATGTTTCGACGATTCTGTGGTTGGAGCAGTTCTTGAAAGACTTTAAAGGCGCGATCGTCTTTATCTCGCATGACCGTTCGTTTATCGGGGCAATGGCCACGCGTATCGTGGATCTTGACCGCGGCAAGTTGACCTCATGGCCAGGTGATTATCAAACCTATCTGGACGGTAAAGAAGAAGCTCTGCGTGTAGAAGCCGAGCAAAATGCCGAGTTTGATAAAAAACTTGCCCAAGAAGAGGCCTGGATTCGTCAAGGTATCAAAGCGCGTCGCACCCGCAATGAAGGACGTGTACGCGCATTGAAAGCGTTACGGCAAGAGCGTGCGAGTCGTGTTGAGTTACAGGGTAACGCAAACCTGCAGCTCGATGACGCCAACCGCTCGGGGAAAATTGTGTTTGAAGCCGAAAACGTTGCCTTTACCTATCAAGATCAGCCACTGATTAAGCCATTTAGCTTTACGGTGATGCGCGGCGATCGCATTGCACTAATTGGCCCCAACGGATGCGGTAAGAGTACGCTGTTGAAGCTGATGCTTGAAAAACTTACCCCAGACAGCGGGCACTTGCACGTGGGGACCAAGCTCGACGTGGCCTATTTTGACCAATATCGTGAGAAACTGGATCCAGAAAAAACGGTGATCGACAACCTGGCAGGGGGCAAAACAGAAGTTGAAGTAGGTGGCCGAAAACGTCATGTCATGGGTTATTTGCAAGACTTCTTGTTTCATCCACGCCGTGCGCAAACCCCGGTGAAAGCGCTATCAGGAGGAGAGAAAAACCGCCTATTGCTGGCCAAGCTTTTCCTCAAGCCTGCCAACTTACTGGTACTTGACGAGCCGACCAACGATCTTGATATCGAAACGCTCGAGTTGTTGGAAGACTTACTTTCACAGTTCCAGGGAACCTTGTTATTGGTCAGCCACGACCGTCAGTTTGTCGACAACACAGTGACGCACAGCTGGATATTTGAAGGCGACGGCACCATTAATAAATTTGTTGGGGGGTATCACGATGCCCAACAACAGCGTGAGCAGTATCTCAAAGCCATCACACCCAATAGCCGTAACCATTCAATGAGTGGTGAGGGTGATACGGAACAAAAGACGGCAAAACCTAAGAGTAAGCCACGCAAGCTATCTTATAAACTGCAACGTGAGCTAGAAGCCCTGCCGGCGCGGCTTGAGGCGTTAGAAGAAGAGATTGAAGCGTTACAATCAGAAATGAACGATCCTGATTTTTTCTCGAAAAGTCAGGACATTACTCAACCTAAACTGACTCGATTAGCTGAGGCTGAACAAGCTTTAGAGCAAGCCTTTGAACGCTGGGAAGAATTAGAGGCTATGCAATAATTGTGTTAGTGACGTTGTCACATATAGAGGGATATGACTCACATTTTGTTTAGTCGTTGCTCGATAGTGCTTGCTTAAAAAATAATCATGATCGAAGCTGTAGAGGATGCTTCATAAAAACGTCATAGACGGAAGTATCCTTGCAAATGGCAAGCAGCATTGAACAAAATGGAATAAAGAGGGCGACCCTATGAAAAGACAGAAGCGAGATCGTTTGGAACGCGCACAGTCAAAGGGCTTTCAAGCTGGGATAAACGGTCGATCGTCTGAACTATGTCCTTACCAACAAACGGATGCGAGAAGTAGCTGGCTTGGCGGATGGCGCGAAGGCAGAACCAGTAAATCGGAAATGATGAAGTAACCTCTTTTTATATTTACGGCCTTATCGTTTTGGTAAGGCCTTTTTAAATACATCGTAATGCACTATAACTTTGTCTATTTGCCACTAAATAGACATAAGTACAGCAATCAATTTATCCAATCACTAACAATTTCCTTCTTAGTTGTCCAAAAGCGGAGAAGTACTTGATAAGTAGGAAGGGAGGGGTAATAGAAGCCGGCGATGGTCATCTCACCGGCTCGACAGAGAGGATTAGAACGCGGATGTGTCTTGGAAAAGACCCACTTTCAGATCTTTAGCGACGTAAATCTCTTTATCATCAACGTAGACGCGGCCATCACCGACACCCATAACGAGTTTACGGTTAATCACGCGTTTCATGTGAATTTCATAACGAACACGCTTAGCCGTTGGCAATACTTGTCCGGTAAACTTCACTTCACCAACACCCAGGGCACGGCCTTTGCCTTCGCCGCCAACCCAGCCGAGGAAAAAGCCAACTAGCTGCCACATAGCATCTAAGCCAAGGCAACCTGGCATCACTGGATCACCTGGGAAATGGCAGTCGAAAAACCATAAATCTGGGTTGATATCCAACTCAGCGACAATCACGCCTTTATCAAAGTCACCGCCTTGATCGGTAATGTTGGTGATACGGTCCATCATCAGCATGTTTGGTGCCGGAAGCTGTGGACGTCCCGGGCCAAAGAGCTCACCTTGGCTAGATGCGAGTAAATCGTCGCGGTTATAGGAATTTTGGCGTTTCATTATATCTAAACTGCTCCTTATTCAATTGCGAGCAGGTTAGCGTACACGTGTACGCCAAACAACTCGGATCAGTACTGGCCAAACCAGTTTTTTAAGCGTTTAAACAAACTGTTGCAGCTTTGTTTTTCATCAGTATGAAAATGATTTATTCGATTAGATATTTTTCTTAGCAATGTCTCCTCATCGTCTCCGGAGAATGGGAGACCTGTCACAAGCGGCAAGGCTTGTTCGACATCATCCACCGCCCAAATATGAAATTGACCGGCTTTAATCGCTTCAACAACGTCGTTCCGTAGACACAAGGATGAGAGGTTCGTTTTAGGTAACACGACACCTTGTTGACCCGTTAATCCTCGATGCGCGCAAACTTGATAATAGCCTTCAATTTTTTCATTAATCCCGCCTACCGCTTGTACGCGACCAAATTGGTCAACTGCACCAGTGATGGCAATGGCTTGATTAATCGGTTGTTGAGATAGCGCGCTCACAAAGGCACACAACTCGGCCAAGGATGCACTGTCACCATCCACTTCACTATACGATTGTTCGAATACAATGGAAGCCGAATAGGGTAAAGGGTCATCAAGATTTAGCGCCACGCTCACAAAGGCTTGCATAATCATCATGCCTTTGGCGTGAATGTTACCTGCAAGCTCGGCTTTGCGCTCCACATCAGCAATATCGCCATCACCGGAGTGAACAACACAAGAAATTCTCGCTGGCTCACCGTAACTCATCGGATGGCCAGGCACTTCGATCACAGTTAAACCGTTGATTTGGCCGATATGCTCGCCACGGGTATCAATAAAAACCTGTCCTTTGTGGATATCTTCAATCGCACGCTCGGGGAGATAGGCAGCACGTTGGTAACGCTGACAGATAGCGGCATCAATGGCGGCTTTGTCGAGCGCATCCGACGCCGTTATGACAGACTCAGCCAGTAGTTGCTGATACCAAACTGGACACAAGGGCATCCGCCATTGATCTTCGCTTTCTCGTGCCCCTGCTTGTAATAAACGCACTAAGCCTGATTCTGTCATGGGTAAGTGCGTTTGAGCGGTGACCAAGCCTTTAAGCCAAGCAAAGTAGGGCACAATGGTGGCCGAGTCGAGCGCAATATCTTGCTCATATTCGGCATAAGCTGACAGACCTTCGTAGAGATCAGGCTCATTGGTTTCAAAGTCGGCCAGCCACTGTCTGTCGCCGACTAACACCAAACGTACGTTCAGTGCCTCATCGGGCAAATCCGTTACTTGATCGGCACGGGCGGTTTGCCAGGCGAGTTTGCCTGATGATAAAAACTGCTTGAGGCGCACCCAGACGCGTGGCTGCTGCAGTACATCCGCCACTTTTAAAATCAATACGCCATCGTGAGCTTGATGCAGTAAACCGTACTTCTTTTGTGACGCTGTCACATTTTTATTCGCATCATAAGCAAAGCCAAACAGTGTTGATTCGGTAAATGCGTCACCGATCACAACCGGCATCTCTGGGTACTGTGCAACTAATTCTGCTTGATAGGCATTAAGATATTGAGGCAAGTCAGCTGACATCACGGTAAGACAAGCCGTTGGACACGAAGGTGACATTAACCAAGTCAGTGCCTTTTTTAAGCGCGATTGCAGTGATAACAGTGAGGCCGCCTCTAAATGCGCGAATTGTGCAATGTCGAGAGAAAACTGAGAATAATGTGGTTTGGCATCACGCCAATCAACTTCATGCATGTCTATGATTACTGACTAAGATTAGAATGGACAGAGTATAAAGGATAACACACTGTGGTAATAGGATAGTGCGGCCATAGGATCGTCCACTGGCGTACGCGGTATCTTTGAGGTGTGCGATAATTGAACAGACAGCGAGTTAGTGTTACGCTGTCACCACATGGCGTGACTGAAGCTTGGCATATGAAATATCAACAACTCGAGAACCTTGAGGCAGGCTGGAAATGGGCCTACCTAGTGAAAAAGTGGAAAGACGGTGACGCTGTCACAAAATACATTGATAGCGATGAGGCTCAGACGGCCGTTGACGCCTTGTTAGCGCTGGAGCATGAACCAACGCGTGTACATCAATGGATTGAAAAGCACATGTCACCTTCATTGGAGAAGAAACTAAAACAAGCGATTCGTGCCAAGCGGAAGCGTCACTTTAACGCCGAGCAAGAGCAAACGCGGAAAAAATCTATCGATTTGGATTATCGTGTGTGGGAGAAGCTCTCGCAAAAAGCACACGAGCTTGACGCGACCTTGTCAGATACCATTGAATATTTACTTTCTGAGGCTAATCGCTCAGAGAGTGCTAATAAGCAGGTAGACACCTTAAAGCAAGATCTGAGTAACTTGCTGGGTATGTAGAACCGTTTGACCGATAAGCGAGCATCGCAGTATGGGCTATTTTTTACTTATCTCTTTTGCCATCTTTCTCGCATTTATGTTGATTGACCGGCCACTGATCGTGATTGCGTTTAAAGATGGCCAGCTAGTGCGTCACAAAGGGAAAGTGCCGAAAGGTTTCTTACATGACTGCCAAGACATTGCGAAGCGTCATCCGTTCACGGGCACAGTGAAAGTGTATAGCAACCGCTTTAAACCCGCGAAGGTGGTGATGTCGCGCAGCATTGATAACCGCATTCAGCAACGCATCAAAAACGTATTCCCACATCAGTCATTCAAATAGCATCAGATTACAAGCCATGCTGGACAAGGAGCGATATGATAAGCGAGAAAAGCGATATCGCTCCTATATTGACTCGTACCCATCAGTGCGCATTATATAGATTATGTTAAATTCAAGTTTGAGGTCTGATGTTGGATACTGTTTCTGCTCGCCTAGCACTCTTCCTTTTTTGTCATTAAACGTAATTAGCTATTTACCATAAAATAGCTAATTACTACTTCCTTGAATCGTCATTACCCCAAGAGTTGCTTGGCCTAAGTCGATTCAAGTCAGCGGTAATTAGTGGAAAGATCTAATGGCTGATGAGCATGCAGTACGGCGTTAAGGCTTGCCGCCCTAATGGGCTTGGTAACAAAGTCATCCATGCCGGCACGGACACAGCGCTGTTTATCCTCATCCATTGCATTGGCGGTCAGCGCAATGATCGGTCGTTTAAACCCTGAAGCACGCAGCGCTTTGGTGGCAGCGATGCCGTCCATGACAGGCATCGACATATCCATCAGCACAAGATCAAATTCTGTTTGTTTAACCTGTGCCAGTGCTTCTTCACCATTGGATGCTAATACGACGGTATGACCCTGTTTTTCCAGCATTAACCTAACCACCATTTGATTAGCACGGCTATCTTCGGCGACCAATATCGACATAGCCTGCACGGCGTCGGCCGAGACGTTTGGTTGTGCTTGGTGTTTTTGTGCATCTTGAGGTGTTTCGACAATCGGCAAACGAACGCAGAAGTCAGTTCCCTGGTAAGGCTCACTTTCCACATGAATACTGCCTCCCATCATCTCTACCAGCTTTTTACAAATGGATAATCCAAGGCCAGTACCGCCGAAGCGGCGAGTAATGCTGCCATCCGCTTGAGTAAAAGGCTCAAAGATTCGACCAATCTGTTTTTCGTCGATGCCGATTCCTGAATCTTTCACCCATAACTCGAGTACATCATCATGAGCGTCAAGTGACACTGTCACCCCGCCGCGTTCCGTGAATTTTAAGGCATTGGCCACCAAGTTAAGGAGTATCTGCGTAAAGCGGTTCTCATCCATAAACAAGGTGTTGGGCACAGAAGAAGAGACACTAACAGAGAGGTTAATGCGCTTTTTATCGGCCCGCTCAATCAATTGTTGATAGACATTCGATACGCTATCGCTGGGCTTCATCAATGAGGGAGATAGCGAAAAACGGTTGGACTCAATTTTAGATAGATCGAGAACATCGCTGATCAATGTTAGCAATAGCTGAGCAGATTTATCCATTTGCCCTACCCACTGCTTTTGTTCTTGCGTTAATGAAGAGTGTTGCAATGCATCGATCAATCCTAAAACAGCATTGAGCGGCGTGCGGATTTCGTGGCTCATAACGGCAAGAAACTGCGATTTGGCATTATTGGCTAACTCAGCTTGCTGACGAGCCTGTTGCAATTCGACAACACGACGCTTGGTCGCAGTGATATCTTTAGCCGTCCCTCGATAACCGGCGAGCTCACCGCGCTTATTATAGCAAGGACGGCCTGAGAGGCTTACCCAGTAGTCATGGTGACGAGATTCTATATGCCATTCAATATCGCTAAAGGCTTCTTCTGTGTATATGTACTCTTCTAATTTCGTTTTTAATTCGGCGTCTGATTTGAGCTTTGCCAGCAGGGCTTCAGCATCGATGTCGGTATCAGTATTGGGTGATGACAGGTAAGTCAGTTGAAATTGGTTGTCGAGCTCCCAAAACCAGTCACTGGCTGTTTGGGCAAAGTCTTGAAAGCGTTGCCGGCTAGCATTTAGTTCCTGAGTGCGACTCCCCACTAATGCATGTAGACGGTGACGGTAGTCGATATCCATAATGGTGCGTTCAATCAAGGGGCGAAATCGGTCGATGACTTGCTGGGCTTCGTTATTAAATGCATCGCGGCGGTGTGACAGCAAAATAAGCATGACTTCGCTGTCATTTACCGTTAATCCGCTAATCAGCGCAGTACCTTGTAAATAACTGGCGTATTGATGCGTTAAGCAATGCATCTCTTTCACCATGCCAGGTTTATAGATAGCAACCGTTTCACCACTTACACAGCGGCGGAACACATCGCCTGTTTGCCAAGTGACTGTTTCCAGTAAGCGTTCAGTCGATACGAGACAGCGAAACGCATCTTCTGTTTCTCGGTTACGGCTTAGCGCCACGGCGCTATCAAAGCTGACATACCGGCGGATCACATCAAGTAAGGAAGCAAAAATATCAGTTTTTGACGTCGCTTCCGTCATGGCTGAGATTGCCGACAAAATCGCGTCGTTTTCTTCCCTTAAACGCTTTTCTCTTGCTTCAACACGACTGAGTTCAAATAAGGTTTCTTGTAAAGATTCAGAGTCTGAACGTTCAGAGGCCGATACGCGTTTCGACGTCATGATTAATCCTTATGAAATAACACAGCCGAGATCATTAAATTACCATGGGACAGTTCCCCACCTTTAAACAAGCCTTGTTCACCAAAGGTAAACGGGCAGACAAACGGCGCAGTGTATAAGGCCGTGTTGATATTGTCGGCGACTTGGTCAAGGCGATCTTTGACATGAAGCATACACCCCGCACAATAAATCGCCAGTCCACCGAGAGGTTGAGGCGTTCGCAGCGCATGATCGTTTGCCGATTCCACGACTCGACTTGCACGGGCAATCAACCCTTCACTGGTGCCTGTCATAAAGTGCGCGGTTTGCCCTACGACTATTTGGGAGAAGAGTTCCATGTGCCCTTCTTGGTTAACAAACATGGGGTGTGACAAGGTGTAATAAGGTAAGCCGTGTATCTTGCCCGTTTGTGTCCCAAGCGGATACAAGGTTGATCGTGCGAACAGCGAGTCGCCTAAATCTAGCGTTTGCCCGGTTTCTTCTTCGTACCAGTCTTTATATACCGCCGATGCGGGTTTATGGTCCAAACTCACTAAGGTGCGACCACGTACCTCTGTGACGACGGCCTTCTTGGTGGTGGACGCATAACCAGAGTGGAATGAATAACTCACCCGTGCGGTTGGATAAAAAACACTGATTGCGATGCCAGATTGCGCGGTTTGCTCATTATCGAAAATGGCCCATCGTCCGCCGACGGTGTCGGCCGCAGCGGAGCCACCTATCACTGGGACCGATACGCCCAACTCTTCTCGAATGGCGGCTAACGTCGTTTCCTCATCACCCGGTGTACTGTGTAAAGCGATGAGTTTGGGGAGCTCGCCACAACGGCCGCTCTCTTCTATCGCTTGATTAAGCGCAATGCGCGCTGAATCGCGTATAGGACGATGGGCTTGATGTGGCACAAGGGATGTACCGTAACTCCCCTTTTCATCATTGCAAGCCCACACTGCGGCTGTTGGCCCTTCGATATAACCGGCTTGCGTCATGACACCACCGCAGGTCGTACAACCTATCAATGGCACGCCAGGAAAGAGCGCAACCATTGCTCGCTGAAGTGCATCAACATCGTATTGCTCCGTGCAGTAGAGCATTAAAAGCTTAGGTGCCTTTAGACGGCTCAATAAAGTGCGCGCCAGTGTTTGCGCGGCGTCCACTGCGTCTGGTTGCTGTGTGCATGCTGTGGCTATTTTCATCTTAACGTTCGTTATTGTTTTCGCTATTTATCACGATTTTAATGATACTTGTATCAGGCAATCAAATCATTGCGCTACCCACTGAAATCGCGCTTGAAATCACGTATTCTATTACTTCATTTATATCGCTAGAGCGCTCAACATGGATTGTCGACCCGTTGCGTTATTCGGTGGGGCCTGCACCTTAGGTGCCACTATCGCCTATCAATTAGCCGCGAAAGGCTATACCCCTGTTATTATCGATCATAATCAAACGACAGCGCTCGACATTGTCGCTCATGATCCCCGAGTCAGGTTTAAAGAAGCCCCTGCGCTCACGCAAGATACGCTCCAAGTCACGCTTGATCAGTGTACTGCACAACTCTCCCCTTTTATCGGTGCTGTTATCGTCTCTGAGCTCGGGCATGCCTATATACAATCGCTGGGGATTGATGGGTTAGATGCGTTTTGTCAGGTGGAGGCTCGTTGTGTCGTTATTGCTACAAACAGGCATCTGGGTAGCGTGTCTCTCAATGACAAGCCGGCTACAAATCGCCTGCAACGGATTAACAGTATAAGTTTCTGGTCGGATCACAATATTAACACTGATGTGGAAACATTACCGTCGCGTAAAAAGAGCGAAGTTTTATCTCCTTTGGTATGCTTTCTTTTGAGTGATGAGTCAAATAGCATTAATGATCAAGAGTTTAAGATTAAGCTGTAAAGAAACAAAAAAGGAAACACTCATAAATAAGCATTTCCTTTTGTAATCGTCATAAACGAGAAAAAATAAGCTTTAAACCGCAGTTTTTCACTCGCTTTTAGGGTAATTAAATTTAAATTGATATTGATCAAAGACAAGGTTAAAGCTCATGGCGTCGCGAGGTAAATCTTGTGTTTTCCATTGCCAAGTCAGCGTGATCTTCTCCCCATCTCGGTCCTGCTGATCGCTAATTTCGATCTGCTTATTCCCTTCCTCTCCCCAATAAGCCAAGTGTGGCTTTTGGTCTGAAGTGGCTGAAAAAGTTACATTATCTTGCTCTTTTCTCCATGAGAACGCTATCGCTTGCTGAGATTGTGACGTGCCACAAAATCCACGCTCCCCTTCACAGTCTATAATGGTCAATCCGGGTGTATAGACCAGCGTCCTCCAGAAGAAAGCAACCACTAAAAGTGTAAGCATAACGATAATTTGCGCGAGTCGTCCTCGAGTGAGTTTTTCTGCTGCCATGAGTCGCTTTCTCCGTGTTACAGAGGTCAAAGTTTTATAAGAAAGGTAGGTAAGCCGCACTAAGTGTGTGGGTTAGACCCTGTTTTTTAACCAGTATCTACAGTATGATTCTGGTCGAAAATGCCATTTTTACAAAGAAATAGCAACGGAGTGTGTAAAGTGGTTAAAAACCATACGCAACGGGGCGTTTTCTTAAAAATGGTATGTTAACAGGCGAAGCGGAGGCTTCGTCCGTATCAAACGTGAGTGTAGTTAACTAAAAGTGGAAGCATGCAATATGAGCCAAGTTAAGCAGCTTGAACAAGACTACAACTACCGCGTTGTCCGCTTATTTACCCTAACAACGATTTTGTGGGGTATTGTGGGCATGGCTGTAGGTGTACTTATTGCCGCTCAATTAGTGTGGCCTGCACTGAACTTTGATATTCCGTATTTGACGTATAGCCGTTTGCGTCCACTGCATACTAACGCAGTGATCTTCGCATTCGGTACCAGTGCGTTGTTTGCAACCTCTTATTATGTTGCGCAGCGAACTTGTCAAACACGGTTGTTCGGAGGGAAGTTAGCAGAGTTCACCTTCTGGGGTTGGCAAGCCATCATCCTCTCTGCAGCCATCTCGCTGCCAATGGGATACACCACCTCTAAAGAGTACGCTGAACTAGAGTGGCCAATTGATATCGCCATCGCGGTGGTATGGGTCGCATACGCTATCGTGTTCTTTGGCACGCTTATCAAGCGTAAAACGTCACATATTTATGTGGCCAACTGGTTCTTCGGTGCCTTTATTCTGACCATCGCGGTGTTACACATCGTTAACAGCATGGCAATCCCTGTTTCACCGATGAAGTCTTACTCCATCTATGCTGGCGCAGTTGATGCGATGGTACAGTGGTGGTACGGGCATAACGCAGTTGGCTTTCTGCTGACAGCAGGCTTTTTGGGCATGATGTACTACTTCGTTCCTAAGCAAGCGGGTCGCCCTGTTTACTCGTATCGACTCTCCATCGTCCACTTCTGGGCATTGATTTCGCTTTATATCTGGGCGGGTCCTCACCACCTTCATTACACGGCTCTGCCCGATTGGACGCAGTCACTGGGGATGGTGATGTCGTTAATCTTGTTTGCACCTTCGTGGGGCGGGATGATTAACGGTATTATGACGTTGTCAGGTGCGTGGCATAAACTTCGCTATGATCCCATTTTGCGCTTCCTTATCGTGTCTTTGTCATTCTATGGCATGTCTACGTTTGAAGGCCCAATGATGTCGATCAAGACAGTTAACGCCCTGTCGCATTATACCGATTGGACAATCGGTCACGTTCATTCTGGTGCACTCGGTTGGGTCGCAATGGTCTCTATCGGCTCTATCTACCACTTGATTCCAAAACTGTTTGGTCAAGAGCGTATGTACTCAGTGTCTTTGGTGAACGTACACTTCTGGCTTGCCACGATTGGTACCGTGCTTTACATCGTTGCTATGTGGATTTCTGGTGTGATGCAGGGTCTGATGTGGCGCGCTGTCAACACTGACGGTACGTTGACATACAGCTTTGTGGAGTCATTGGAAGCCTCCTACCCGTTCTACTTCGTCCGCTTTATCGGCGGTGCGATTTTCCTATCAGGTATGTTCTTGATGGCTTACAACGCATATAAAACAATTCGTGCGCCTGAAGCTAGCTTGAAGTCGCTTGAGCCTGCGGTGTAAGGAGGACGATTAAATGAGTTCAAATCGCCACGAGATAGTAGAAAAAAACACAGGTTTGCTAGCGATTTTGATCATCGTTGCAATCAGCTTTGGTGCATTGGTGGAGATAACGCCATTGATTTACCAAAAGCAAACCACTGAACCGGTAGATAACCTTCGTCCGTATACAGCGTTAGAAATGGAAGGACGTGACATCTACATCCGTGAAGGGTGCAACGTTTGTCACAGTCAAATGGTTCGTCCATTTCGTGCTGAAACCGAGCGTTACGGTCACTATGCCGTCGCAGGAGAAAGTGTTTGGGAGCACCCTTTCTTATGGGGCTCTAAGCGTACTGGTCCTGACCTTGCCCGAGTTGGAGATCGTTACTCTGACGAATGGCACCGCGTTCACTTAATTAATCCACGTGACGTAGTACCTGAATCGAACATGCCTGGCTTCCCTTGGTTAGCAGAGAACAAGCTGGATGGGGAAACAACGGCCGCGAAGCTGAAGTTATTCCGTGACCAATTTGGTGTGCCATACACCGATGAGGACATTGAGAATGCTAAGGCAGCGGTTGAAGGTAAAACGGAGATAGAAGCGTTGATTGCTTATCTTCAGTCACTAGGTCACGCAATGAAGTAATAAGGAGGGCCTATGGATATCGGCACCTTTCATAGTATCTGGACAGTTGTCCTATTTGTGAGCTTCATTGGGATCGTTGTTTGGGCTTATAGCAAACGTCGCAAAAAGCACTTTGATGAAGCGGCTAACCTGATTTTCGACGATGAGGAGAACAATCAGGATAAGTCCAATCACAAGACAGGAGATAATCGCTAATGAGTACGTTTTGGAGTATCTTCGTAACAGTCATCGTACTCGGCACGATTGCTGGCTGTGCTGCTCTTATCATTTGGACAACCAAAGATAAAATGGGCGTCGCAGAAGGCGATGACATGGGTCACGAGTATGATGGTATTCGTGAACTCAACAACCCACTGCCTAAGTGGTGGTCGTACATGTTTTGGGCGACCTTGGTGTTTGGTTTGGGGTACCTCATCCTCTATCCGGGGCTGGGTAACTTTGCTGGCGTATTAGGTTGGAAAAGTTCGTACCAAGACGTAAGCAGTGTCGAGGAGTCGCGTGAGTTAATGGCAAAAGCGCAAGAAGCGCAGCATATTAACCAATATGCGATGGAGCTCGAGGCAGCTGACAAGGTGTTTGGTGAAGCATTCCGCAAACTGGCGTACCAAGAAGATGGCAAATCATTGCGTCCGATTACCCAAATCGCGCGTAATGAAGAAGCCTTGAAAGTGGGTCAACGTTTGTTTAGCCAAAACTGCGCGGCCTGCCATGGGTCGGATGCGCGCGGTCAGGCTGGTTTCCCGAACCTTACGGACGATGCGTGGTTGTATGGTGGTGAGCCTGAAACCATTAAAGCCACCCTTCTCCATGGCCGAAAAGGCAACATGCCGGCTTGGTTAGATACCATGGGTGAAGAAGGCGTTAAAGAAGTCGCCGCTTATGCACTGAGTTTGTCAGGTCGTAAAGTCGATCCGCAAATGGCTGCTAAGGGTAAATCTCGCTTTGTTGTATGTGCCGCATGTCACGGCACGGACGGCAAAGGTAACCCTGCCTTTGGTGCGCCGGATTTAACTGACAATATCTGGCTATATGGTGGCTCTCGCCGCGCCGTTGAGCAAACCATTCGTGGTGGCCGTCAAGGCGTGATGCCCGCGTGGGAAGCTCACCTTGGCGAAGAAAAAATCCAGATACTCTCTGCCTATGTATGGCGCTTGAGTAATCCTGAGGTAGAATAAGCACTTAGGTGTGATACAGCCCCTGCTTGCAGGGGCTTCTTAAATGTAAATGCTCAAACCGAGGAGCTTCTGATGGTAACACCCTGGTACAAGCAGTTTTGGCCTTGGTTCCTGATTGCCCTTCCCGCTTCTGTTGTCGTCGCGAGTTTGTTAACTGTGACCGTCTTTTCGATGAATTCTGTGTCTCTGGTGGCAGAGGACTATTACAAGAAAGGCAAGGCGATCAATGTTGATCTATCCAAACTGAAAGTCGCGGCCCAGCTGGGTGTTTCAGCGCAATTGTCGTCAAACAACCAGGCAATCGCGATAGCACTAGATAAGGGCGATCTCGCGTCATTTCCTGCGCTCAAGGTGCATATTCAGCACCGTACGCTCGAGCGAAAAGATGTGAACGTCATGGTAAACCCAAACCAAGCGGGGATTTATCATATCGATCTTGCTGAGCCAATATCCGGACCCTGGTTTATCGAAATCACTTCATTCGATAAACAATGGAAAGTGCACGGTCGTATCAATTTCCCTGTCTCAACTCCCCTGACGTTAACCGGTAAGCAGTAACCATGACCACGCCTTGTTATCACTGTGGTGATCCTGTACTAACAGGAGACACCTACCAAGTAGTGATTTTCGATAAACCCCGCCTTATGTGTTGCCCTGGCTGCCAAGCCGTGGCAACCACGATCGTAGACAGTGGTTTGAGTTCTTATTATCAGTATCGTACAGAGAACGCCGATAAGGCCGACCTCGTCCCCGAAGAGCTCAAATCACTGACGCTATACGATAATCAAGATGTACAACAAGAGTTTGTCCGCAATGTGGCAGACCAAAAAGAGGTGACGTTGTCACTTGACGGTGTCTCCTGCGCTGCTTGTGCGTGGCTGATTGAAAAGCAGTTACAACGCACAACAGGCGTCACACATATTCAGGTCAACACCACTACTAACCGCGCCCAAGTGCGTTGGGATGAGAGTGAAACTTCCCTGAGTACAATACTCACACGCATTCATCACCTAGGTTATAAAGCGGCACCTTTTGAGGCTGACAGACAAGAGCAACAATACCATCGCAACATGAAGCAGTACTTATACCGATTGGGGATTGCTGGCTTGGCCACTATGCAGGTCATGATGTTAGCCGTGGCGATGTACTTCGAAGTGTTTGGCGATATGGATGAAACCTTTCGGAATTACTTCCGTTGGATAAGTTTAATCTTCGCGACGCCTGTCTTGCTTTACTCTGCGTTGCCCTTTTACACCAATGCTTGGCGGAACCTTAAGGCACGCACACTGGGAATGGATGTCCCCGTTTCTATTGCCCTGTTATTTGCCTACTTCTCAAGCCTGTACGCGACTGTCACTGGAAAGGGCGAAGTCTTTTTTGAATCGGTGGCAATGTTTACCTTCTTCTTATTGCTCGGGCGTTTTCTGGAAATGCGCGCACGCCGCACGGCAGCAGCAGCCAGCGCCAACTTGTTAAAACTGGTTCCCAAAATGGCGCGCCGTCTTAACGGTGAAGCCGTGCCAGCTAACAGTCTTAAAATAGACGACAACATTCGCGTATTGCCCGGTGAGCCCTTCCCTGCCGATGGGCAAATATTGTCTGGCACAACCTCTGTCGATGAAGCCATGCTGACAGGCGAGTCACTACCTCAGACTAAGCGAGTGGGTGATGCCGTTTATGCCGGCACCATGAATGTGGAAGGGAATGTCGATATTTGTGTAACGAGTAATCACAAAGAATCTCTCGTGGCTCATATTGTGCGTTTGCAAGATGAAGCTCAAATGGCAAAACCCAAGGTGGCAGTGTTGGCAGACCATATCGCGCGTTACTTTGTCGCCGCCATCTTAATTATTTCCGCATCGACTTGGCTCTATTGGCATTTTGTTCAACCTGACGATGCCTTTTGGATCATGCTATCCGTGCTTGTTGCGACCTGCCCTTGCGCATTATCACTCGCCACCCCCACGGCCCTGACTTGCTCAACATCGACCTTTGGCCAGCTCGGCATCATGTTACGCCGAGGTCACGTCTTAGAAACCTTAACCAAGGTGAATCGATTGGTGGTTGATAAAACAGGTACACTGACCGAGGGTGAGGTGAAAATTGATTCAGTCCACGTGTTTGCTGCTGACATTAGCGAACAATCGGCCTTGAACATTGCGGCCAGCTTAGAAGAGTTTGCCAATCATCCTATCGCCAACGCGTTCCAATCAAAAGCGACTGAGTCTCTGACAGTCAAAGCGGCGGACAACCATATTGGTCAAGGGGTAAGCGGCGAGATCAATGGCCAGCATTGGCGTATTGGCAAGGCGGCGTTTGCTCTATCCTCGCCTAAAACTCACTATGATTCCTATCCCGTCGTGCTCAGTTGCGAGGGGCAAGTGGAGGCCGCGTTTTCACTGACCGATCCGATTCGTCCCAGTAGCGCACGCTTGATAGCCGCATTTAAACAAGCAGGGATCCAAACCACCATGCTAACCGGTGATCAATCGCGAAATGTTGAACAGGTCGCTAACCAGCTCGGCATTGATTCTGTGATTTCAGGGGTATCTCCTCAAGGAAAATTGGCGTACCTTCAAAGCCTTGATGATGATACCGTGACCCTGATGGTGGGTGATGGCGTCAATGATGCCCCCGTTTTAGCCGGTGCCCACTTGTCGGTTGCGATGGGAGGAGGCACTGATATCGCTAAATCGTCCGCCGATATGGTGTTGCTGAGTGACGATTTGGAAAAACTACTGACCGCCAGGCAGCTTGCCCAGCAAACTCGCCGTATTATCCGCGAAAACTTAATTTGGGCTTTAGGCTACAACATCACCATTCTCCCTTTGGCGGTTATGGGCTATGTCGCCCCTTACATAGCGGTGGTAGGTATGTCAGCAAGCTCAATCATTGTCGTGTCTAACTCGCTGCGCCTACTTAACAAAAAAGAGGATTAGCGTTATGGCTAGTTTGTATATTTTGATCCCCATCGCCATTATGCTGGTTTGCGTGGCGGCCGTCGTGTTTATCTGGGCCGTCAAATCCGATCAATTCGAGGATCTAGAACGACAGGGCTCTTCGATCCTTTTTGATGAAGAAGAACCGGAGAAAGACGCCGGATCACAATCAAGCCAACCAACCGAACCTCACACGTCGACGCAAGATGACAAACATTGATTTTATTGGTGCCCTCGTCATTGGCTTGTTGGGGGCGGGCCACTGCCTAGGGATGTGTGGTGGGGTCGCAGCGGCTATGTCGCTTGGCATTCCGCCACAAAAAGCCAAGTGGCCGTATCTTGTCTTGTATAACTTGGGGCGTATCAGCTCGTATACCCTTGCCGGCGCAATGATCGGTGGTACCGTGGCTTCATTGCTTGCTTTGTCTGATTTAACACAGCATCTTGCGGTATTGCGGCTGTTTGCGGCCATTATGATGTTGCTATTGGCTGCCTATATGGCTCAAGTATGGAATGGCCTTAGCTATATTGAACGGCTGGGTAGCAAACTCTGGCGATTTATTTCTCCGCTAACGTCCAAGCTGATGCCACTGCGTTCGCCATTATATGCCTATCCTTTTGGCCTTGTGTGGGGCTGGCTCCCCTGTGGGCTGGTTTACTCCGCGCTGAGTTGGGCCGCTGTTGCTGGCAGCGCATCCGGGGGCGGCCTTGTGATGCTTGGGTTTGGATTAGGGACACTACCGGCGATGTTAACCGTTGGTGCCCTTGCCGAGCGGATAAAGCCAATTCTTAACAACCACGCACTGCGTTTGATATGTGCCACAATGTTGGCGCTTTATGGTTTTTATACGGCTTATTCCGCCCTCAAACTCCTGATATAAGGTCGACCTAGCACACAATCATGGTGTAATATGTATATTGACGTTTATCAATTTTAGGCAGGTGTATGGTGTCGAATAAGATCATCACTCGGCGGGTTCAGTCAGGCGGCTGCGCAATTCATTGTCAAGATTGCAGTATTAGCCAACTGTGTATTCCCTTTACGTTAAATGAGCAAGAGTTGGATCAACTGGATAGCATCATTGAGCGAAAAAAACCTATTCAGAAAGGCCAAGAACTGTTCAAAGCCGGTGATAATCTACGAGCGTTGTATGCGATTCGTTCGGGTACGGTTAAGACCTACACAATCACAGAACAAGGTGATGAGCAGATAACTGCCTTCCACCTCGCCGGCGATTTAGTAGGCTTTGACGCTATTAACGATAGTGAGCACCCCAGCTTTGCTCAAGCGCTAGAAACGTCAATGATTTGTGAGATCCCCTACGACACACTTGATGACCTCTCTGGGAAAATGCCCAAGCTTCGCCAACAAATCATGCGACTAATGAGCAATGAGATAAAAGGTGATCAGGATATGATTTTGCTGTTATCGAAGAAAACAGCTGAAGAACGTCTGGCCGCTTTCCTTTATAGCCTCTCGAAGCGCTTTGCTCAGCGTGGATTCTCTCCGCGAGAGTTCCGCCTTACCATGACACGAGGTGATATTGGTAACTACCTAGGTCTCACCGTTGAAACTATCAGTCGCTTATTGGGCCGCTTCCAAAAGTCAGAAATATTGGCCGTCAAAGGTAAATACATTACGGTTCTAGACTTAGAAGAGCTTGCACGTCTTGCGGATGAAGAGTGCTTTGTTTAGCGAATAAAAGTAAATAAGTTGTTAATAAATGGCGCTTTATGCGCCATTTCTCTTTTTTGCTCAATGGTGAACAATTTCTTTCGCGTGAACGGACTAAGTAGGTTAAAGTGAAATTAACCGATGCATCTGTGCAAAGGAGGCAGATATGTCTAGGTACACGAACCTGCTCGTCGTCATTGATCCTTCCCAAGAACAACAACCTGCACTTTCACGTGCGGTCACGCTTAGCCAGCGAAGTGATGCAAAGGTTAAGCTCACCCTCTTTCTTGCCATTTATGACTTTTCATACGAAATGACATCTATGCTCTCATCGGATGAGCGGCAAGCAATGCGCCAAGGTGTGATGCACCAGCGTGAAGAATGGATGAATGAGGTTATTCAAACGCACCAAGCTCAAGAATGTGAGATCGAAAAAGTCGTGGTATGGCATAACCGCCCTTACGAAGCGATTGTCGAACGCGTGCTGAGCCACCACCACGATTTGGTGGTTAAAGCGACACACCAGCACGACACACTAGGCTCTGTCATCTTTACTCCCACCGATTGGCACTTGTTACGCAAATGCCCAAGTTCAGTGTTATTAGTTAAAGATCATGGTTGGCCAGATAAAGGCAAGATAGTCGCCTCTGTTCATGTGGCATCTGAAACCGAAACTCACGCTGAGCTCAACGACAAATTGGTCGATGAAGGGAATATCATGAGTGCCATGCTAGGGGCTGAGTTGCACCTGGCTAACGCCTACCCTGCTACGCCGGTGAATATTACTATCGAGCTGCCTGACTTTGATCCAACATCGTATACCGATGCGGTACGAGGCCATCACCTCACCGCAATGAAAGCCCTGCGTCAGCGCCATCACATCGAAGAAACACGCACGCATGTCCAAGAAGGATTGCCGGAAGATGTTATCCCTAACATTGCCCGGGAGCTGGATGCAGAGCTTGTCATTCTCGGGACCACAGGGCGCACTGGCTTATCCGCGGTGTTCATTGGGAATACCGCAGAGCATATGATTGATCAACTCGACTGTGACTTACTTGCCATCAAACCTGATGGTTACATTAGCCCACTCGACCCTCGCGCTAACGATTAACCTTTCTCATTCCATCATACAGCAGGCAGTGGCATTCACTGCCTGCGGGTGACTGGCATTTGTGGTCAAAATCCGTATCATACCCGCCATTCATGCACACTGGCAGTGTAATGCGTTTACCTTGCCTGACAACGCGATAGTACTTATGAGCACCGAAGAGCTGAGCAAAGCACAAAAATACGGATTTAATAAACTGCAAAAGCGCATTCGTCGCAACACCGGACAAGCGATTGCCGACTTTAATATGATCGAAGATGGCGATCGCATCATGGTTTGCTTATCAGGCGGCAAAGATAGCTATACCTTGCTTGATATGTTGCAAAGCCTGCAAAAGAGCGCGCCAGTTTCATTCCAACTCATTGCGGTCAACTTAGATCAAAAGCAACCTGGGTTTCCTGAGCACATTTTGCCAGAGTATTTAGAGGGCTTGGGCGTCGAGTACAAAATTGTTGAAGAAGACACTTACTCTATCGTCAAAGAGAAAGTGCCTGAGGGCAAGACAACCTGTTCACTATGCTCGCGACTTCGCCGCGGTATCTTATATCGCACAGCAAAAGAGCTGGGTGCGACCAAAATTGCATTGGGCCATCACCGAGATGACATACTAGAGACCTTGTTCTTGAACATGTTCTATGGCGGCAAGATGAAAGGCATGCCACCGAAGCTCGTCTCTGATAACGGCGAACATGTGGTGATCCGTCCACTGGCCTATTGTCGAGAAAAAGACATTGAGCGTTACTCAGAGCAAAAGGCTTTCCCGATCATTCCGTGTAACCTTTGTGGCTCACAACCCAACCTACAACGCCAAGTGATCAAAGATATGCTCCGAGATTGGGATAAGCGGTATCCAGGCCGTATTGAGACGATGTTCCGAGCCATGCAAAATATCGTCCCCTCGCATATGGCCGATACCGAGCTGTTTGATTTTAAATCCGTCGCAGCGGGTATGGCGTTTGAGGGGGATGGTGATACCGCATTCGATAAGGAAAACTTTACCGATCCGGCGCCCGTTTCAGAGAGCCCTGTCGAGGTTGACCCCAACTTATCACTCGACGTGGTCAATGTCGGCACATAGTGTTTGAAGCATGACAGAATTGTCGTTGGCCCTAAATGGCCTGCTAACAAAAACGCCCACTTTAAACAGTGGGCGTTTTTTGTCGTTTCAGCCTTCTACATCGTGCGCATTATGTCTTTGAAGCTCAGTGCAGACTTAAAGTCTTTCTCCGTTTATCCGTTTTTCGGCAACCAAGGCGACACCTTGATGGGAGCGTCTGGCAGCGTTAACGTGGTGCTATCGCCAAGATGATTGACATCTATAATGGCTTGGTGAGCATCGATTGGGTATTTTGTTCCCTCACTGCTAGTCACCGCACCAGTCACCGAGGGCGCAAAATGTAGAACCACGCCCTGTGCCTTAGGCATAAACCAAGAAGCAAACATCCCGCCTAAATTTTCCATCATGGTGTCCATCTGAGGCAACCAACCCTGGATCTGCTGGCTAGTTAATTGCTTTCCTACGGGCTTATCAACCAACACTTGGAACGAGATATCACAGTTTCGATCGGCGGGCGTTTCAACAAAAACATCCGGATTCACTTTGCGGAGCTGGTTATCAAGAGGAAGCGGTAACGCTTGAGAGGCTGGGATATCAAACGCTTCATAATGTTCTTCCTTGCTCATCCATGCGCGAGAAATCGGGCAAACCTCTCCCGACTCGGCCGAGACCATAAAGTACGCCACGCCAATATCAGGGTGTCCTTCTTCTACGTTATGTTTAAGCTGAGTAAATAGCTTGCTATAGCTAAAACGGTATGTATCGGCACTGGCCGGGACACTCACCATTCCCAGCATAACCAGTACACTGGCTAGTTTTTTCATCAGAACTCCAGTTGCAGGCTTAAAGCGGAATTAGGCGTCAAAGGTGTCTTGGTCAGATGACGACGAGTTAGTCGTACTACGTGACGCCCCTTCTTTATTCTCATTTTGTGACACTGTCACCTCGACACCAACGCCAAACATTTCTCGGTAAATCACACCTTTAACGTTGAAGAGAAAGGGTAACGCCCAAACCAAGGCAAAGCCAGCAGTGGCAAAAGAAATGAGAAATAGCACGCCTACAACCGCATAGATGGTTGCCATTTGGAACAATTTCTTGTTTACCGCTCGAAAGGATACGGTAAGTGCTTTAACTGGCGTGAGACGCTTTTCACAAATCAATAACGGCGACATGGAAAACGCCATCGCAACATAAAGGCTCAGTAATGGAAAAATCATACTCGCCACACTTTGCAGTGTCGCTGACAGGCAGATCACCACCGTCACGGGCAACGCAAATACCAGCCCTTTTAGCAAATGGCGTGGTTTAGAACGAAACCCTATAGCGTGACTCAAGCCCATTAAGCTCGCCCCCGCATATAATGGCGCAATCAGAACCTCAGAAGTAAAATTCGCCAACCACACGGATGAAATCATATCTGTGGTCAGCTCACGTTGACCGACCAATGCCTCAAATAAATGCGACGGTGCCCCCAACAACAACGTCAGCATCAGCATTAAAATACCTATTTGAGCCGCGAATAGGCACAAGGTGGCGGGCAAAAACGACCAGAAATGCTTGAATGTCTGAGAGAAGGCTTCTTTGATTATCTCAAATGGATCGAGACGGTAGCGACCGTTTAGCGCCGTTTCTACCGACCCACCGATATGTAAAGCATTATTGTATTCTTGTTGACTCATAATCGTTATCTATCATGACTAATGCACCCAGTATATCTGACTGTAACCCATAGCCAAAAACCATTCTGACAAATAAGGAAAAATAACCAGATTGGCTTTGCGTAGATAATGGTCTGGTTTAGGCTGGATACCTTAATGGACAACAGAGACTCAAGTGCCAACACGCGCGAAAAACTGCTTTAACTTCGATTGCCACGCGTCTATTATGCGCCGTCTGTTTTATGGGTACGAATGTACAAGACAATTTGCCAGGTAGAGAGAGAACGAACCATTGAAGCACGCAAATGTATCTCACAAACCGGTTGTCGAGCTCGCGTCACTAACCAAAAGCTTCGACGGCAAAGAAATCATCTCCCGTTTCAACCTAACGGTCAATAACGGAGAATTCCTTACTATCCTTGGCCCTTCAGGCTGTGGCAAAACAACAGTGCTCCGTTTGATTGCGGGGCTCGAAGATGCCGACAGTGGCGCTGTCGTTATCGACGGTAAAGATGTCACTAACCTGCCAGCAGAAAAACGCAATGTAAACACTGTCTTTCAAAGCTATGCCCTTTTCCCACACATGACAGTGTTTGAAAACGTCGCTTTTGGCCTACGCATGCAGGGCGTGGATCATCACCAGATTGAACCTCGAGTGATGGAAGCGCTGCGAATGGTACAACTTGACCATTATGCCTCTCGTAAACCTCATCAATTGTCTGGCGGACAGCAGCAACGTATCGCAATCGCGCGAGCCGTGGTGAATAAACCGAGCGTGCTCTTGCTGGATGAATCCCTTTCTGCACTCGATTACAAACTGCGCAAACAAATGCAGATGGAGCTGAAACAGCTGCAGCGCAAGCTTGGGATTACCTTTATCTTTGTCACCCACGACCAAGAAGAAGCCCTCTCGATGTCAGATCGTATTATCGTTATGCGTGATGGCGAAATCGAGCAAGACGGCTCACCGCGTGAGATTTATGAAGAGCCTAAGAATTTATTCGTGGCACGTTTTATTGGCGAAATCAATGTGTTTGATGCCACTGTCATCAAACACATTGATGACAAGCGTATTTGGGCCCGGGTTGAATCTCGTGAGTGTGAGGTTTATTGCAAGCTCGATGTGCATCCGGGTGACGCGATCAAGGTATTGCTTCGCCCTGAAGACATCCGCTTAGAAGAAATTCATGGCAATGCCGAACCCAATGGTATTGTGGGCTATGTGCGCGAGCGAAATTACAAAGGCATGACCCTCGACTCGGTCCTCGAGCTGCCATCAGGGCAAACCGTGATGGTGAGCGAGTTCTTTAATGAAGACGATCCTGACGTTGATCACTCCATCGATCAGAAAGTCGCTCTGACCTGGGTAGAAAGCTGGGAGGTGGTATTGGCCGATGAAAAAGCTTAATCTGCAAACCGCCATCGTAGGTTTGGTCGTGGGTTGGTTGCTGGTCTTTGTTTTTTTACCCAACCTAATGATTATCGCGACCAGCTTTTTAACCCGCGATGACGCTGATCTCATAGAGATGACCTTTACGCTGAGCAATTATGCAAAACTGCTCGATCCACTTTATGCCAAAGTGGTCTGGCACTCTTTCTACATGGCGGCCTTGGCGACCCTGATTTGCCTACTGATTGGCTATCCATTCGCGTTTATTATTGCCAAAATGCCGAAAAGCACACGACCTTTGATGCTGTTTTTAGTGATTGTCCCCTTTTGGACCAACTCTTTGATCCGCACGTACGGGCTAAAAATATTTCTTGGTACCCGTGGGCTACTCAATGAAAGCATGATGTGGCTTGGCTTGATAGAACGCCCCGTTCGCATCATGTACACCGAGTATGCGGTGATGGTTGGCCTTGTCTATATTTTGCTGCCATTTATGATCCTGCCTTTGTACTCGAGCATCGAGAAACTCGATCGCAGCTACCTTGAAGCGGCGCGTGATTTAGGCGCCAACAAATTCCAGTGTTTTGTGCGTGTGATCCTGCCATTGACCACACCCGGTATTATTGCTGGCAGTTTGCTGGTCATTCTTCCCGCTCTAGGCATGTTCTACGTCTCGGATTTGCTGGGGGGAGCGAAAAACCTACTGATCGGCAATGTGATTAAGAGCCAGATTTTGAACGTTCGTGATTGGCCATTTGGCTCAGCCGCCAGTATCTCTCTGACGGTGTTAATGGGCCTGTTGCTGTTTGCATATTGGCGTGTGGGTAAGTGGATGAATCGCAAGGAGGCCTTATCATGATCCGGTGGCTAAGGAATAGTTTTCTCTCCTTGGTTTACGCCTTCCTTTACATCCCAATTCTGGTGTTGATCGTTAACTCGTTCAATGCCAGCAAATTTGGCATGAGTTGGAAAGGCTTTACTTGGGAGTGGTATGGGCAGCTGGTCAATAATCATAGCCTGATGCAAGCGGCGGGTAACTCATTAACCATTGCGGTCTTTTCTGCTAGTGCTGCCGCCATTATTGGTAGCTTGACTGCCGTTGCCCTCTTTCGCTACCGCTTTCGCGGTAAACAGTTTGTCAATGGCATGCTTTTTGTGGTGATGATGTCCCCGGACATTGTGATGGCTATTTCGTTATTGGCGCTATTTGTGTTGATGGGCGCGCAACTGGGATTTTTAACCCTACTGCTCTCTCATATTACTTTCTGCCTACCATTCGTGGTCGTCACGGTATACAGTCGCTTAAATGGCTTTGACGTTAAAATGCTTGAAGCCGCGCGTGATTTAGGCGCGAGCGAATGGGTGATCCTCACCAAGATTATTTTGCCACTGGCGGCTCCTGCGGTCGGTGCCGGTTGGCTACTGAGTTTTACCCTCTCGCTGGACGACGTTATCGTTAGCTCATTTGTGACCGGGCCAAGCTATGAAATTTTGCCCTTAAAGATTTATTCGATGGTTAAAGTGGGCGTATCACCCGAAGTGAATGCACTTGCCACTATCATGTTATTGGTGTCGTTAGTGTTGGTCATGTGCTCGCAATGGCTCGCGAAAGACAGGTTAAAGTAACCCTTGCGCTAGGGCTGCTATTCCACCAGCAGCCCTTTTTTCTATCTGTATCCTCTTGCGTTACTGCTCCAGAGCCAGAATCTCCTCCACCAGCTTCGGCACGAGCGTGCTCGCCTTCCCGTAACGCCGTTCATTAAATTCACTTTCCACAGCGCTGGGCTCCAAGTTTATTTCAATAGTGTGCGCACCATGCATCGCCGCTTCGTGCACAAACCCCGCCGCTGGATACACCGCCCCAGAGGTGCCAATAGAAATAAACAAATCCGCTTGATTAAGGGCATCATGAATTTCCCCCATACCCAGAGGCATCTCTCCGAACCACACCACGTGTGGTCTCAGCGGAGCGGGCATCTGGCAACAATGGCAGTGATCGGACACCTGAATATCACCGGTCCAATCGATGGTTTGCTGCGAGTGGCTACAACGCGCCTTTAACAGCTCACCATGCATATGAATGATATTGTGTGTGCCCGCGCGCTCGTGAAGATTATCAATGTTTTGGGTCACAACAAGCACACTGGCCTCGGTTTCCTGCTCTAGGCGTGCCAGTGCCTCATGGGCCGGATTGGGGATGATCTCTCCTTGTAACTGGCGCCGACGATCATTATAAAACTGCTGAACAAGGGTCGGGTTTCTCTCAAAGCCCTCAGGCGTTGCAACGTCTTCAATATGATGCTCCTCCCAAAGGCCATCTTGATCTCGAAAGGTTCTAATCCCTGACTCTGCAGATATTCCCGCGCCTGTCAAAACTACGATGTGTCGATAAGGGAATGCCATACGCCGTTCCTATGCAAGTGACCTGTTTATTTATTTTATAACACTCTCACGCTTACCATTGAAGTAGTAAGGGTTTAGACCTTAGTCGTTGACTCTAATCACAAAAAGATAATGCAACGACTGGCTAGACCAATGCCGCGCGTCGCTTGGGTTACAATGTCGGCTTATTTCTCGCATCTGTTATCCATTATGAAATTAGAACATTATTACACTGAGCAAGATGGCAAACTGATTTTTACTCGCCAGCAAGCAAGTGACTTTGCTAAACGTATCGCCGGCGACTTTAACCCGATTCATGACACAGACGCTTCACGGTTCTGTGTGCCCGGGGATTTGCTGCTTTCTATCTTATTGGCCAAAACAGGGATCAGCGAGCAAATCGAGATTCAGTTCAATGGCATGATCAGTGCCAACACGCCCTTGTCGATTATCGAAACAGACGATGGCGTTACCGTCGTCGACGATAATCAAAAGCTTTATCTCACCATGACACGCCATGGACAAACACGTCACGATAAAGCATTAGCAACAGAGATCGCCGAGCACTACGTGCAGTTTTCCGGTAAGAACTTCCCGCATATCATGGTGCCGCTAATGCGGGAGCAACAAATGATGATTAACACTGAACGTCCACTCGTCATGTACGAGAAAATGAGCTTGGCGTTTGATGATCTCTCAATCAACTCTGCCGATGTCGCTTTATCGGATTCGGTGATGCAAGTGAGTGGCAAACGCGGAAAAGTCGATCTTGCTTTTGATTTTATTGTCGATGGGCGGCGTGTGGGACACGGATGTAAAACGATGGTTGCCAGTGGTTTGCGCCCCTACTGCGAAGAGGCCATTCAAAACCTAGTAGAGCGTTTTAATGCCAGAAAACAGGCCTACTGCGCTACGCCCGCCACGGAGTAATTTTCGTCCCTGAAGCCTTAGGCTCTGATCTATAGTTAAATCAGAGCCAACGCTGAAGGAAGTTGTTATGGAATCCAATAGCTTGGTCGAGCTTATCGATCGCCTCCCGAAAATCCCCAAAGTCGTGCAAGAGTTGATTGAGTTGGTCAACAGCCATGACGCTGAGCTTAATCAAATCGCCGAAAAAATCGCCTACGACCAGGTCATTTCCGCGCGAGTGCTTCGCTTGTCTAATTCAGCCTATTTTGGCCGCGCCCGAAACGTAGGCTCTGTCAACGAGGCCGTTATCCGGCTAGGTCTAGGCCCTGTGAGAACTCTGGTGGTGTCTAGTGCACTGATGAGTGCCTTTGACGTCGATGACGAAGTGGATATGGATGCGTTTTGGCAACACACTTTCGAAATTGCAACCTTGAGTAAAGCCTTAGCAAACGCATTAAGAATGGACGATAACGAAGCATTTACCGTCGGCATGCTCCATAATCTCGGTGAGCTGCTGATCATGACCACCGCTTACGATAAGCTGGACCGTATCAATCTGCACATGGAGGCGGGTAAGCCCAAGCAAGAAGCTCAGCAGCTTATCTTGGGGATCACCAGCGCCGAGTTAGGTGGAGAGCTCGCACAAACTTGGAACTTTCCCCAGCGCTTAAGCGATGCAATTCGTTATCAGTTTTCTCCCGTACACGATGAGCAGTTTTCGCCATTGGCGGGCATACTTCGCTTAGCCAACAAAATTGACGCCGCTTGGGGCGAGTTTGTTACCACCGACTCTAAGCTTGATTGGCTCGACCAGCAGCTCGAGTACAACATTCTCGGTTTGCCTAAAACCGTGGTCGCTAATATCGACGATGTCATTGGCTCAGGGCGTGAAATGGCCAGAATGCTTAAATAACAATGGCGTCTCTATCACCACGTGGGCGCAGTATATGAACCACGTGGTGCTTTCTAAAAGCAATGCTGAATCGCAAGGTATTTATTGCGGATGTGCTCTATCAGCAAACGTACTTTTTTAGGCGGCTGGCGAGTGAATGGGTATACCGCATAAATCCCGAGTTTTTTGCCCACTTGGTCAGGAAAAAGATCAACCAATACGCCCTGCATCAAATCGTCATACACCAAACAACGCGGTACATACGCGATGCCATGGCCACTTAGCGCACCTTGTCGTAGGGCGATGGGGTTATCGGTCGAAAAGTTGCCGGCCACTTTAATCACTTGGTTTTTATGCTCGCCTTTAAACTCCCAGTCACTGGCTCCCGTGGTTTGGTAGGCATATTGCAGACAATTATGCTGTTTTAACTCGATAGGATGTTGTGGCCGCCCATGACGCGCAATATAGCTGGGCGCCGCACATACCACCCATTGTGAGTCGATAATATGGCGAGCAATTAAGCTAGAGTCCTCGAGGTAGCCGGTGCGGATAACCAGATCAAACCCCTCATCAATTAAATCAACAAAGCGATTGTCCAACGACATATCGATGTTGAGACCAGGGTATTGCCCACAAAACGCCGCCACCGCTTCGGCCAACAACAGTTCCCCAGAAATGGTCGGCACTGAAATTTTTATTTGGCCCGTTATCGCCTCCCCAAACCCTGCGACCGCATCAAAGGCTTCATCAGCGGCCTGCTTCACATTTTTTGCACCTTGATACAAGGTACGTCCGGCATCAGTCAGTGTCAGCTTACGCGTGGTGCGATACAAAAGCTGCACTCCCAACCCCTCTTCGAGCTTTTTAATCCGCTTGCTAACTACGGAATTTGTCAGGGAATTTATTTCCGCTACCTTGCTAAAAGAGCCTAATTCGGCGACTTGAGCAAAGAGGACAAGATCATCTGTTTTCGGCATATTATGTCAATTATGGAAGTAATTATTTTCATTATTTCCATATATCAGAAAAATGCAAACGCGTAATGTCACATACGGTTAACATCGAGTCACCGAGCTGTCAGCAAAATAACAACACATTGGTGACTTGTTTATTCAACGTGATTCAACGGAAGAGACACCTAATAAGGAACCTTTATGACAGATACCCTATACGCCCTCGTCGCGTTCTCACCCATAGTGGTCGCGGCTATCTTACTGGTCGGCTTAAATTGGCCAGCCAAGAAGGCGATGCCCGTTGCCTTTATCATGACAGTCTTAATCGCACTCTTCCAGTGGCAGATGAGTGCGGCACGCGTATCGGCCTCCATCGCACAAGGTTTAATCATTACAGCAGCCGTACTTTGGATCGTGTTTGGTGCCATCCTTTTGCTCAACACCTTAAAGCACACTGGCGCGATTACCGTAATTCGCAACGGCTTTACCACCATCTCCGATGATAGACGTATTCAGGCCATCATCATTGCATGGTGCTTTGGCTCGTTCATTGAAGGGGCATCAGGCTTCGGCACCCCCGCTGCCATTGCGGCGCCGTTATTGGTCGCCATTGGCTTCCCTGCTCTCGCCGCGGTTGTGGTGGGGATGATGATTCAATCTACGCCTGTCTCCTTCGGCGCAGTGGGCACACCTATTATCGTGGGCGTAAACAAAGGGTTAGACAGCCATGCAATTGGGCAAACACTCACCGCCAATGGCAGTGATTGGGCGACCTACCTGCAGTCTATTACCACGCAAGTGTCGTTTATTCACGCGGTGATTGGCACACTGATGCCTTTGCTAATGGCAATGATGTTGACCCGATTTTTCGGCAAGAACAAGAGCTGGAAAGAAGGCTTAGAGGTGGCGCCGTTTGCGATTTTCGCCGGGTTAGCATTCACCGTTCCTTATGCCCTCACCGGCTGGTTGTTAGGACCCGAATTCCCTTCATTACTCGGAGGTCTAGCAGGGATTGTGCTTGTGACCACCGCGGCACGTAAAGGCTTTTTAGTGCCGAAAAACCAGTGGGACTTTGATGACGAGTCGACGTGGCCAACCCATTGGCTGGGCTCGCTGAAGATGGATCTTAAGGTTCAAGAAAAGCCGATGAGCATGGCCATGGCCTGGACCCCTTATATTTTGTTGGCGGTTTTCTTGGTGATCAGCCGCGTTAGCCCGACGGTCAAGACGGCACTGACCGATGTCAGCCTCGGTTTCTCCTCTTTGTTTGGTGAAACAGGGGTTAATGCCGCCATTCAGCCACTTTATCTACCGGGCGGCATCCTTGCGTTCGTGGCTTTATTAGCCGTGTTGCTGCAAGCGCGTCAATTGTCACCGCTGGTAACGGCTGCGCGTGAATCGAGTAAAACACTGGTTGGCGCAGGATTTGTCTTGGTGTTTACCATCCCTATGGTACGGATTTTTATTAACTCAGGCGTTAATGGTGCTGATTTGGTGAGTATGCCAGTCATAACCGCACGCTTTGCGGCCGATTTAGTGGGAAATGGCTTCCCAGCGTTAAGCGCCACTATTGGGGCGTTGGGCGCTTTTATTGCAGGCTCCAATACGGTGTCCAATATGATGTTTAGCCAGTTTCAGTTTGAAGTGGCACAAACCTTAGGCGCATCGACCGTAGTGGTGATTGCCCTGCAGGCCGTCGGTGCCGCAGCTGGCAACATGATTGCCATCCATAATGTGGTCGCCGCATCCGCGACGGTCGGCTTACTCGGCCGTGAGGGCGTGACCCTGCGGAAAACCGTCTTACCCACGCTTTATTACCTGATTGCCGCCGCTGTCATCGGCATTGTCTTGGTCAACGTGTTGCAGTTTGCCGATGTCCTCTCCGGGGCGTAATCTTACATGTTATTGGCCGAGCCCCCTCTCGGCCTTTCTCTCCACAAGCGGGCCAGCTAGGCTGACCCCAGCCTTTGTCGTAACGTAAAGGAAAGGAACGCTTATGAACACCCCATCACGTTTGTCGTCATCACAGCAAAAAGCATTTATTTCCACCTTAACCGACATCGTAGGCAAGAATAACTTACTCACTGAGACAAACCAGACCCAACATTATCGGACTGGCTTTCGCTCGGGAGGTGGTCCTGCGCTCGCCGTTATTTTTCCCACCTCTTTAGTGATGCAATGGCGGGTGCTCCAAGCCTGTGTCGACGCGGATGTGGTGATGATCATGCAAGCCGCGAATACGGGCTTAACCGAAGGCTCAACCCCCAAAGGCAGCGACTACGATCGTGATGTGGTAATAATCAACACCACACGCTTAGACGGATTACAGCTTATCGATAACGGTAAGCAGGTACTGAGTTTTCCCGGTACAACATTGCATCAGCTAGAGCAGACGCTCAGGCCTCTTAAGCGCGCGCCGCATTCGGTCATCGGTTCGTCGTGCATTGGCGCATCGATTGTTGGTGGTGTGGCCAATAATTCCGGTGGTGCATTGGTTAAACGCGGCCCGGCTTATACTGAATATTCATTATTTGCACAGTTAAATGAGGATGGTGAGCTAACGCTGGTGAATCATTTAGGCATTGCCTTGGGTGATGATACAGAAACCATTCTTTCGCGCGTTGAGCGTGGTGATTACACCGCCGATGATATCACCTATGACGCGCGTAAGGCGTCTGCAGATGACTACGAGCAAATCTTGCGTGATGTCGATGCTGACAGCCCCGCGCGCTATAACGCCGACAAACACCGCTTACATGAAGTGAGCGGCTGTGCAGGGAAACTGGCTGTCTTTGCCGTGCGCCTTGATACCTACCCGATCCCTGAACGTGAGCAAGTCTTTTACATTGGCACTAACAACCCAGATGTGCTCAATACATTGCGCCGCCGTGTGCTCACCGAGCTTTCTCACTTGCCTGAAGTGGCGGAATATATGCACCGTGACGCCTTTGATATCGCTGAGCGTTACGGAAAAGATGTGTTTTTAGCGATTGGTCGACTGGGCACGGATTCAATCCCGAAAATGTTTGCTTTGAAAGCAAAAATAACAACTTGGTTAGATAAGGTGCCGTTACTACCTAACGCATTACCCGATAAAGTGATGCAATACGCCAGTCAGCTTTTTCCGCAGCACTTGCCCAAACGTATGCTCGCATTTCGCGATAGGTTTGAGCACCACCTAATATTCAAAGCCTCAGAGGAAGGAATCGAGGAGGCTTCGGCGTTTTTAAGCCGTTTTTTTGCCGAACACGCAGACAGTGATTACTTTGCCTGTAGTGAGGATGAAGCGAAAAAAGCCATGCTTCACCGCTTTGCCGCAGCCGGTGCGGCGATTCGCTACCACACGATGCACAGTCGCGATGTGGAAGACATTCTCGCGTTAGATATAGCCCTTAAGCGCAACGAGACCGAGTGGGAAGAGCACTTGCCCGTCGAGATAGAACAAGAGATGGTCGCCAAGCTTTATTACGGGCACTTTTTCTGCCACGTCTTCCATCAAGACTATGTGGTGAGAAAAGGTGCGGATGTGAGTGCGATTAAGGCGAAAATGCTGGCGCTACTCAATGAACGAGGCGCTAAGTATCCTGCCGAGCATAACGTAGGTCACCTCTATGCGGCGGAGCCGGACTTAGCTAACTTTTATCACCAGTTAGATCCTACCAATAGTTTTAATCCAGGGATCGGTAAAACGGGGAAACAAAAATACAGCGCTGATTGCCAGTGCTTGGACCATCAATTGCGCCAACAGACAGGTGCTTCCTCCTCTTCCGTCACTCAGGCGCATTCGTGAGCGCTAATCGTTAACGGGGAGCGGCAACACCGCCAACGGTGAGTATCACTCTCCGTTGGCGGAGGTTTCATTACAGGGACGGCTTCTCGCGAATAAAACGCGCAAAACGTGGAATGCCTTTTTGGGTGACACCGTTATGGCGCACCAAGATAGTACTACCAACCTGTGGCGGATCAGCCCGCTGCGCATCACTAAAGCCAGATCCCACGCTAAACTCGGTGCCGTCAGCCAGGCGTACCACCAGAGAGCCCATCAAACCTTGTAACCGCCCTTTGCCAGGATTCATCCCTACCACAGTCACGTCTTTTTCTTGATAGGTTTTCAACTTAACGACGCTTTCTACCCGCTGACCCACATACACACTATCAGGATGATGCAGCATCAAGCCCTCACCGCCTGCTTCATCGATGGTAGCCAACCTCTCCTTAAGTGCTTCATTGCTCGTCACAGGCTTCTGTGGGACATACGCTAAGTGCGGCGATGCTGTCTTAGATACGATCTGTTTTAACGCTGTATAGCGTGTTGAGAATTGGCCTGGATGATCGGGCATATCAAACGCATAAAAGCGAATACGCTGCCACGCATCTTCATCCGGCGTATCATCAAGCACAGTGCGTAATACCGCTTGAAACTCTCCTCGTCCTGCCCATAACTCGCCATCTAAGGGTGTCTGGGGAAGCGATTGGATAAACGCTTCAGGGGCATGAATAGGATTGCCTTGCCGCGTCAATAATCGAGATCCTGTCCAGTAAGCACGGATCCCATCGAGCTTTTCACTGGCCCAATAACCACGATAGTCTTGTTCGGCAATCTGTCCGTCAATACCATGCATCAACGCTGGCGCCGACGGTGCAGCATCAGCATCACTGGTAGGAAACAGGGTAAAGGCGGAGAGTAAGCATAGAGTAAAAGGATTTAGGCGTGCCATGGCATTGCTCCTTAGTGGTAAGGAGCATACGCTAGCGCGATAGAAGGCGTATCAACATGCCTTTATTTTTTCTTGGTAGAGAACGCGTGTTCACGGTGAACAATGCGCAGATGTTACATCGCTCACCGTGAAATGACTCGTGAAAGCCCGTCCGCTATGACATCTTTGATCATCAAGCTTGGCTGGCAAACGCATAGATAAAAGTGCCGTTTTTTATCGCATCAATCACGCGGGCCGATAAATAGCTAGGTAGCGCTGGGCAGCCCCAACTTCGACCGAGTTGGCCACTTTGTTTGATCACGTTCGGATGGGCATAATCGGCACCGTGAATAACAATCGCTCTTTCACGTGCATTGTCATTTAACCCCTTTGACAAACCATCGAGGCGTAATGAATAGCCATGTTTGCCATGGTAGGTTTCAGCCGCGCGATAGACCCCCAATGATGTTTTTAGCGAGTTGATTCTGTTAGAAAACTGCTTTGCATATAAAGCGCCGCTATTTTTGCCATGAGAGACATAAGAGCGAAATAGCATTTGGCGTTTTTTCACATTGATCACCCAAAACCGCTTTTCTGACGACGGTTTTCCGTAATCAATTAGTGTCATCACCGGCTTGCTACTTGGGTTGTGCTTAAAATGGCGATACGCATCAGAAAAGGCTTGGTACGACACCTCTCCAGCGAGATTGAGTGATTGATATAATCCACTGACCTCATCTTTAAAACTGGCCCAAACCGAGGTTGGCATGCTTAGCGCCAATACATACAAAACTACCCGATACCAAGGGGCCACACCTGCTTGTCTCATTTTTTGCTCCTTTCTTGCCACGGCAACACGCACCACCAAGCTGTCTGTCGTTCGTATTGACAAAAACAAAAACCGTGCCATGTGACACGGTTTTGATTATTTATTGATATTTATATAAATTATCTCACATCGACGTTTTACCCGTCTTCATCTAATCCGTAGCGGCATAAGCTTGCCGCATTTAAACCGCCGCAATGGCGTTTTTAATCCGCTTATCCGAAACAGGGTAAGGCGTGCCGAATTGTTGCGCAAAGTAGCTCACACGTAGCTCTTCAATCATCCAACGAATCGCTTTCACCTCATCAGGCACAGGCTTTCCTTTAGGCAGCTTGTTCAGCAACGCCTTGTACTCATTCATCACAGATTCAATTTTGAGCATGTGGTTGCGATCGCGGGTTGGATCCACAGGCAGCTTTTCCAATCGTCGCTCGATCGCTTTCATGTAGCGAAGAATATCAGGCAGCCGCTGCCAACCTGATTCGGTGGCAAAGCCTTTGTAGATAAGCCCCTCTAGCTGGGCTTTGATATCCGACATCGCAAACGCCATGGAAAGATCCACTTTGCCTTTGAGCTTTTTGTTGATATTGAACGCGTGCGTCAATATTTGCTCGACCTGTTGCGCTATCTCCACCACGGTATCGCCTAGCTCAGCACGCACCGTCTCTTTAAGCGATTCGAATGCCTGCGCCTCCCAGGTTAAGCCACCGTGTTGCTCGATAAGCTTATCGATCCCGCAAGCGATGCAATCATCAATCAAATCCAACACGCGACCATACGGATTGAAATAGAGCCCCAATTTGGACTTGTTGGGCAAGTGTGCATGCAGATATTTAATCGGTGATGGCACATTGAGCAAGATAAGCCGACGCTGCCCCGCTTGCATGGCTTTATATTGTTGATCTTCGGTTTCGAACAGACGAATGGCAACACTGTCTTTTTCATCGACTAATGCGGGATAGGCTTTGACTTCAAAGCCGTGTTTTTTCTGCTGATAGCACTGGGGCAAAGCCCCAAAACTCCATTGGGTAATCCCTTGCTGCTCGATATCATCATCCGCCACATCCGATAACGTCGCTTGTACTTTGTCTTTCAGAGAGACTTTAAGCGCATTTAAGTCTTCGCTTTCAGCCAAGGTTCGATTCTTATCGTCGACGACACGGAACTGAATACGCAAATGCTCGGGAAGTTGACTGAAGTTCCAGCTGTCACGCTCAATGGTGACACCGGACATCTGCTTCAAGGCTTTCTCCATGCTATCGAGCAAAGGTGCCTCCATCGGCGTCACGCGCTGTAAGATTGCCTCAGCATAGTTTGGCGCGGGTACAAAGTTACGACGTAACGGCTTAGGTAGCGATTTAATCAGCGCGACAATCAGCTCGTGACGTAGCCCGGGAACGTGCCAGTCAAAACCTTCTTCTGACACCTGATTGAGGATCGGCAACGGGATATGTACCGTCACCCCATCGTGGTCTTGGCCTGGCTCGAATTGGTAGCTCAACTTGAGTTTCAAGTTGCCTTGATGCCAAAAATTGGGGTAATCCAGCTCCGTGACATGGCTGGCGTCCCCTTGCAGTAGCATGGCTTTTTCAAAGTTAAGCAGGTCGGGATTGTCTTGACGTGCCTTTTTCCACCACGTATCAAAGTGACGCCCGCTGACGACGCTATGATCGAGGCGCTGATCGTAAAAGTCGAACAAGGTATCGTCGTCTGCCAAAATGTCGCGCCGGCGAGATTTCAGCTCAAGCTCTTCCACTTCCGCCAGCAGCTTTTGATTTTGGCGGAAAAAGGCATGCTTGGTTTGCCAATCCCCCTCAACCAATGCCGAACGAATAAACAGCTCACGACTAAGCACCGGGTCGATGGCGCCATAATTGACTTTACGGCTAGCCACAATCGGGATCCCGTATAGCGTGACCTTCTCGCTGGCCATTACAGCGGCTTGCTTGCGTGACCAATGTGGTTCACTGTAGCTGCGCTTAATCAAATGTTGCGCCAGTGGCTCTACCCATTCGGGTTGGATTCGCGCGACAATTCGCCCCCAGAGTTTCGAGGTTTCAACCAGCTCGGCAACCATCACCCATTTAGGCTGCTTTTTGAAAAGCCCAGAGCCTGGGAAAATATGGAATCGTGCATTCCGCGCGCCTTGGTATTCATTCTTTTCTTGGTCTTTCAGGCCAATGTGGCTCAATAGCCCGGCAAGCAGTGCCATATGAATGGCCTGATAACTGGCGGGCTCTTGGTTAAATTGCACCTTCTGCTCTTTCATCACCTGGGTGATTTGATAGTGGACGTCTTGCCACTCTCGCACGCGCAGGTAATTGAGATAGTCTTTTTTGCACTGTTTACGGAACTGGTTATTCGACAGCGCTTTTTGCTGGTCTTTAACGTAATCCCAAAGGTTTACATAGGCTAAAAAGTCCGATTCTTTATCGGCAAAACGACGATGTTTTTCATCCGCTTGTTGCTGCTTATCGGCAGGTCGTTCACGCGGGTCTTGGATTGCCAAGGCCGCGGCAATCACCATCACCTCATGTAAGGCACCATGCTTAGGTGCCTCAATCACCATGCGTGCCAAACGCGGGTCAATTGGCAGTTTGGCCAAGGTCTTACCGATGGCGGTCAATTTACGTTTGTCGTTGGCTTGGCCGGGCTTAATCGCCCCCAGCTCTTCAAGCAAGCGGACACCATCTTTGATATGGCGGCTATCAGGCGGCTGAACGAACGGGAAGGCTTGAATATCACCGAGCCCTAGTGCCGTCATTTGCAAGATCACTGAAGCTAGATTCGTCCGCAGAATCTCTGGATCGGTAAATTCCGGACGGCCTAAAAAGTCCTCTTCGCTATACAAACGCACACAAATGCCTTCTGACACACGGCCACAGCGCCCTTTACGCTGATTAGCACTGGCCTGTGAAATCGGCTCAATCGGCAGTCGCTGCACCTTAGTCCGGTAGCTATAGCGAGAAATCCGTGCCGTGCCGGGATCAATCACATACTTAATGCCCGGCACGGTTAGCGAGGTCTCGGCGACGTTGGTGGCCAATACAATCCGGCGCCCCGAGTGAGATTGGAATACACGATTTTGCTCGCCAGCAGAAAGCCGCGCGTATAAGGGTAAAATTTCGGTATCGCGCAGTTGACGACGCTGAAGATGATCGGCGGTGTCGCGAATTTCACGCTCACCGTTCATAAAGATCAGGATATCACCCGGTCCTTCCTGACACAGTTCATCGACCGCATCGCTGATCGCTTCCAGCTGGTCACGATCGCTATCGTCCTCTTCCACCAATGGACGGTAGCGCACTTCCACCGGATACGTTCGGCCAGACACCTCTATCATAGGCGCGTTATTAAAGTGCTTAGAAAAACGCTCCGGGTCGATAGTTGCCGAGGTAATGATGACTTTGAGATCGGGACGCTTGGGCAATAACTCGCGCAAATAGCCAAGAATAAAATCGATGTTTAGGCTGCGCTCGTGGGCTTCGTCGATAATGATGCAGTCGTACTGATTCAGATACCGATCGTGCTGGATTTCGGCCAGCAAGATCCCGTCCGTCATCAGTTTGACTTGCGTCGACTCTGAAACTTTGTCGTTGAAGCGCACTTTATAGCCCACGCTGCTGCCTAACTCGACGTCAAGCTCTTCAGCAATCCGTGAGGCGACCGAGCGCGCAGCCAAGCGACGTGGCTGAGTGTGGCCTATGGTACCGCCGACGCCTAGCCCAAGCTCCATACAGATTTTGGGCAGCTGAGTGGTTTTACCTGAGCCCGTTTCCCCCGCAATGATCACCACTTGGTTGTTCGCGATTGCCTCGGCAATGTCATCTTTCTTCTGACTAACAGGCAGTTCTTCTGGATAGCGAACGGTTGGCGCATTGGCACGACGGGCGAGCACACGCTGCATACTCTGCGCCATTTCCGCGGCGATTTGATCGTACACCGCCTGTTTGGCGTCGTCTTTTTTGATTTTTTGCGCGCCATGGATGCGCTTTTTAAAACGAAAACGGTCTTGCAGCATACAATCGTTTAGCGCTGCAAACAGTGTCTCTGGCGTGTTGTGATGACGTGAACTCAAGGCGATTCCTGCTTACTGCTTAATCTTTTAAGGCGTTTATCAGTGTCACAGCCGATAAATAAGGTTGATTGGTGTCGCATCCTATCACAAAGTAAAAAGAATCAAAGTCGCGCCAGCCACGCGCTCACCACCAACGTGGCAGCGTAAAGTAAACGCATTGGCCGTTCGTCGCGTATAAACGCATAATGACGGCCAACAAACCCCGCAGTTTGGGAGAGCAGCCATGCTAAAACAGCTTTTTAAAAAACTCGAATCCGCCCTCGCCGCTGAAACCGGCCAAAACGGTAAGCAATCCGGGCTATCCCTTCACCAAGCGATGGCGGGGCTATTAAGTGAAGTGGCGATGGCCGATCACGATATTGATGAGCGAGAGAGAACAACCAAACGCAACCGTATTTGCCAGTTGCTATCACTCGACGTGACACAAGCCGAGCAATTACTTGAGGAGGCGAGACAACACAGCGAGCATGCGACCTCGTTGTATGAATATACGGATAAATTACGCGACCTTGACCCACAAACCCGGATAGCGTTAATCGAGGCGATGTGGTCAGTCGCGTATGCCGATGAAAATATCGACCCGCTCGAAGAAGCGGTGATCCGTAAAACCGCCGAGCTGCTTTATGTGGATCATGCCGAGTTTATTCGCGCCAAGCTTAACGTGATTGAGAACGACGACAGCGAAAGTTAGGTCAAAACGTTCAAACTCATGCCGAGGACGCGCGCATGATCACTGGGCCATTGGCGGTTGATACCTGTTCCAGTGGCGTGGCAAAAACATCTGAGAGCAGCTGATCCGTCAATACCGCTTTCGGTGGGCCTAGTGACACAACACGACCTTGTTTAAGCACCACAACCGTATCCGCGTGCTCTAGGGTGCGGTTTAAGTCGTGATTAGCCATGATAACTGCGATTTCCTGCTCTCGCGCCAAGGCGGTCATTTCTTGGTAAATCACTTCCTGTTGCGCGACATCAAGTCCGGTTGACGGCTCGTCAAGCAAAAGCAAACGCGCATGTGGATTTAACGCCTTTGAAACTTGCAACATGACGCCCGCCAATCGCACCCGTTGCCACTCTCCGCCCGATAAGCTGTCTATTCTTCGGTGCAGCTTGTCGCTGATGGCCAAACGAGACACCACGTCCGCGACCGTCTTGTCTCGAATCTCACCGGTTGCCAATTGCACACTATCGAGCACGAGATTGAGGTATTCAAATACCGCCATGACAAACGCAGGGCGCTGTTGTTGCATTAGGTATCCCCGCACTTGCGCCAAATCGTATCGGGTTTGTCCTGATACGGGTTGGCCTTGCAGCCAAACACTCCCCGATTGCGGCACTTCCAAGCCCGACAAGAGTTCCAGTAAGGTGCTTTTGCCACTTCCGTTGGGACCGATAAGGTGTACCACTTGCCCGGCATCAACCGATAAGGACATCGGTAGTAAACGTGGCGATAAGCTCAAATCTTTAGCGTGAACGATCATCCCGCCCTCACCAACATCCAAATAAATAATGGGGCACCAAGCACACTGGTGACCACCCCCACCGGAAGTTCCGCTGAGGGAAGGATAAGTCGACCAACGGTGTCGGCGCTGACCAATAATAGCGCCCCAGCCAACGCAGACATGGGCAACAAGGTACGGTTGCGGCTACCAAGCCACAGGCGTAAGTAATGAGGAACAATGAGGCCAATAAAGCCAATAACACCCGCAACAGCCACAGATACCCCGACCAAAACGCTAATTAAGGCGATCAATTGCCAACGTAGTTGATGTGTATCTAGCCCTAACTGCTGCGCCTGAGACTCTCCTAGCATAAGCTGGTCAAGCTTATGTCCGTATCGCCACAATACCGCAATGCAAGGTAAGGTCATTGTCAGTATACCCACATGCTCCAATCGCATGCCGGACAGTGATCCCATTAACCAGACCATTAACTGGCGCAAATTAAAGTCAGTACTGAAATAAAAGGCCAAGGTAACGCCTGCCCCCGCCAAAATGCTCAGAGCAACACCGACCAATAAAATGCGTGCCGTCGCTAGAGCGCGACGGGCTAATATCACTAATATAAAGGTAAACAAGCTCGCGCCCAGCATGGCAGTGACCGCCATACTGCCACTCGACGCCCAAGCTGGTGCGAGTAATAACAGTAAGACCACAGCAATGCTTGCGCCACCGGAAATGCCTAAGACACCGGGCTCCGCGAGTGGGTTACCCAATAGCACTTGTAGGCTTGCCCCGGCCATTGCCAGTGAGGCCCCTATCATCACACTGACCAGTACACGAGGGAGGCGAAGCTGTAAGAGTAACTGCTGCTCTAATATTGAGTCAGGCGCGAACGGATTGATCCATATCTCGCCCACACTCAGCGCAAGCCCACACACCAACAGCAGTAAAGCCGAGAAAGTAAGTAACGCGCGCCGCCAACGGCTCTGTTGGCGGGCGGTGAGTTCTGACACTCGCATGCGTCATCCATTAAACCAATACTGTGACGCACTTTACCGACTGATTGCCAGCTTGAAAAGCGCTACGCCGAGGCTTTTTGTGGTGCGTGCACAAAGAGTGGCTGATTGACATTAGGGTCAAAGGGCGTGGCGAGTAATCCAGCCCGATGACCTAGGTGGACATTGGCATTGGGAAAGATCACCACTTCCCCCTCATGCTCGGCATAGATTTCTTGTCCCTTGTCGGTGGCCAATAATGCCCCCTTCTCGAACGGTGTGAAGTTTTTAGCTGATGAAGGGAACGTGAGGGCAAATTGCTCCGTGTGCTTGGTCAAGGTTCGGGTCACACGATAAAAGCGCATCGGCGCTAATTCAGTCGGCAACGTAGCGGCTTTGAGTAAGCCTCGTAAGGTGCGATCAAGTGGCTCGTACTCTCGCATATCATTTTCAAACAAAGGCGCGACACGGCCCATTTCTAAGGTTGCAGCCAGTGCATCATGGTGGTTGGCACTATACCAACTGAAAGTCGGTGATGGTGATTGAGACAGAATAGTCGCATCCATTTTGGCGTCATTGAGTAATGCCGCCAATGAACGTACATCCTTTTGGGTTGGCGTCGTTGGGATCACGCCAAACATATAATGATAGGACTCGCGAATGGCACTGTGTAAGTCAAGATGCCAACGAGTCATACTGTCCGGTTGAGCAGAAAAGAAATCGCTTACCGCTTGTTGCAACTGATTGGCTAGGTAGTGCTCTTCATTCTTTTCTTCATTCCAGCCACCAAATAGACGATTAAGGTTATCTTCAATAAAGCGAGTGTGCACTTTAATCGCTTCGGCATGACCAATAATCAGTAATAGCGGCACATTGGGGATAAATGTCCCTGACAAAATATCGGCGAGTAGGCGGTCAATAAGCTCGATGGGCGCGGTTTCGTCACCATGAATGCCTGATGACAATACGACGCAACGCGAAACCTTGGCGACGTCGGGCTGTATAGAAATAATACCGGTGGCACTGTGATTGACGGTGAGCGAGCCCACTCGCCATGAGTCTGGCGTAAAGGCATGGGGGGCGGTGAGTGCGGCATCAATAAAGGCACCTGGGCGTGCTGTCAGCATAATGCTTCCTTTTATTACAACTAGACAACAAAACGTTACAGCGATATAACCAATAAACCCAGTGTTTTCCCCTCACAATGTGATCATGTATAGACAAATTAAAAAGCCGTGGCACATCGGCACACGGCTTTCTAGTGTGGTGTCGTCACCACTGTCGGGGTCACACAGCGTTATTCTTCAACGTCTGCGTTTTCAACTCGCGCTTTGAGTTTTTGGCCCGGTCTAAATGTCACGACGCGGCGCGCCGTGATCGGAATATCTTCCCCTGTTTTAGGATTTCGACCGGGACGTTCATTCTTGTCTCGCAAGTCGAAGTTACCAAACCCTGATAACTTGACCTGTTCGCCACTTTCGAGCGCCTTCCGAACCTCTTCGAAAAACGCTTCGACTGTCTCCTTGGCGTCCCGTTTGCTAATCCCGATATTTTCAAACAGGTTCTCAGCCAAATCGGCCTTAGTGAGCGCCATAGGTTTTTCCCTCAAGAATTGTTGAACACATATGCAATACCGCAGTATCGACACCACCATTCTACACTTGGCCCATACGCCTTTAGCCCTTGTATTTTAGGGATATTTGAAGGCCAGCTCAAAACAAGTGTATGCCAACTGGCTGATTTGCGCCAACTTTTTTACATTAAAAAAGCAAGAACAATGTCCAAAAAATTGACCTTTCAAACCAAGATGTTACAAGGGTTTTCTCAACCAGCATAGTCAATAGACGGCTAAGCTGCTTAATATTAGGCTTTTTTATCAATATCTGAACGCTTTCTCATCAAATATAGTGAATTTATTTAGTTTTTCAAATGGATAGATGTTAGGCCATTTAGGCATAAAAAAAGCAGCGTTTCCGCTGCTTTTTGGGATGACGTTAGGTTAGTCACGCAAGGTAACGCCTAATTTCTCTGATAAATAGCTGACAACACCAGACACGGCTTCACTGATATCGGCTTCCTCAAGCGTGCGCGAATCAGATTGCAAGGTCAGTGCGATCGCCAAGCTCTTCTTGCCCTCTTCCACACCTTTGCCGGTGTAAAGGTCGAAAAGCTGTGCGTCCTTAAGCAAGGGGTTGCCGCTTTGCAAACATGCGTCCACCACATCGCCAGAAGCAAGCGATTGATCAGCAATCACCGCGATATCCCGGCGGTTAGCAGGGAATTTAGACAGTCCTGCCGCTTCGGGAATAAAGCGTTCGTCAATGGCCTGCCACTCTAGCTCAAACACCACCGTTCGGCCATTTAAGCCAAACTCACGCTCAAGCTCAGGGTGCAGGGTACCAATGTGACCCACCACTTTGCCGTCAAACGCTATCGCGGCGGTTTGACCTGGGTGCATGGCAGGATGAGATGCTGACACGAAACGGAAGTCTTTCAACTTGCCTGTGAGTTCCAGTACCGCTTCTAGGTCGCCTTTCAAATCAAAAAAGTCAACGGTCGCGCTCGCCAGATCCCAATGCTCTTCACTGCCAGGACCTGCAATCACCCCCGCAAGCATGCTTTCTTGGCGAATGCTCGATTGACGAACGGCACCACCGACCTCGCCTTCCGGGGTAAAGCGTAAACCAAATTCAAACAGACGCACACGAGGCTGCTGACGCTTTTGGTTATAGGCAACCGTGTTTAAAAGCCCAGGAAGCAAGCTCAGGCGCATGGCTGACATATCTGCAGAAATTGGGCTTGGCAGGATCAGCGGCTCAACATCGGGAGCAATCAGCGCTTGCTGTTTAGGTTCAACAAAGCTGTAGGTAATCGCCTCGTGGAAGCCACGGTCAACCAACAAATCGCGGACACGTTTCAGTGGCATCGCTGCTTCTTTGTATTCGCGCATCGTCAGTGCCGCTTTAGGCGCACGGGTTGGAATGTTGTCGTAGCCGTAAATACGCCCGACTTCCTCAATCAAATCCTGCTCAATGGCAATATCAAAACGCCAGCTAGGTGCCGTTGCTTGCCACCCTTTCTCGGTTTCCGTTACCGCACAGCCAAGGCGAGACAAAATGGCTTGTACATCACTGTTATCGATAGAATGACCCAATAGGCCATCTAACTTCTCTCGACGGAGAGTGACGGTGTCACGGGTGGGGAGTGTTTCTGCCGACTCAGCGGTAACAATCTCTCCCGCTTCACCACCACAAATCGCTAATAGCAGTTCAGTCGCCCGCTCCATCGCCGCTGCTTGTAAAGCTGGGTCGACGCCACGCTCAAAACGGTGAGAGGAATCTGTATGTAGCCCATAGCTACGTGCACGGCCGCGGATCACATCAGGGGCAAAAAACGCTGATTCGAGTAAGATATCTTGCGTGTCTGTGGTGACGCCAGAGTCTTGCCCGCCAAAAATTCCGGCCATCGCCAAGGCTTTGTTCTCATCGGCAATGACCAAGGTTTGCGCATTGAGTGTTGCTTCGTTGCCATCGAGCAATGTGAGCGTTTCGCCCTCTTTTGCCATTCGCACCACAATGCCACCCTCAAGCTTGCCAAGATCAAAGGCATGCATCGGCTGACCTTGCTCAAGCATTACATAGTTAGTGACATCCACCACAGGGTCGATAGCGCGAATGCCACTGCGGCGCAATTTCTCTTGCATCCACAGCGGGGTCTGGGCATTAAGATCCACATTTTTTACCACACGCCCTAAATAACGTGGGCACGCTTGTGGCGCATCAATACGCACGGATACCTTATCTTCAATGCTGGCAGCGACCGGAGTGATGGTCGGCTCGGTGACATCAGCGCGGTTCAATACGCCGACTTCACGCGCCAAACCACGCAGGCTCAAGCAATCAGCACGGTTCGGGGTTAAGTCGACATCAATGGTTACATCGTTTAGCGCGAGGTAGTCACGAATATCAGCACCAATCGGTGCATCGGCAGGCAGCTCGATAATGCCGTCAGCTTCGACATCAATCCCTAGCTCAGTAAATGAGCACAGCATGCCGAAAGACGGTTGACCACGCAGCTTCGCTTTTTTGATTTTGAAGTCACCTGGCAATACCGCACCAACCATTGCGACCGCGACTTTTAGGCCTTGACGACAGTTTGGTGCACCACAAACGATATCAAGCAATTCATCTTCGCCGACATTGATTTTGGTGACACGCAGCTTGTCTGCATCTGGATGCTGGCCACACTCAACCACTTCGCCCACAACCACACCGCTAAAGTCGCCAGCAACGGGTGCAATTTCATCGACTTCGAGGCCGGCCATGGTGATCTGATGGGCAAGCGCGTCGGTGTCGTTTGCTGGGTTTACCCACTCTCTCAACCAAGATTCACTGAATTTCATTATTACCTTGCCCCACTGATTACTTAAATTGTTTCAAAAAGCGCAAATCGTTCTCAAAGAACGCACGGAGATCATTCACGCCATAACGCAGCATGGTTAGGCGCTCTACGCCAATACCAAAGGCAAAGCCTTGATATTCCTCTGGATCGATATTCACCGCACGTAGTACGTTCGGGTGAACCATGCCGCAGCCTAAGATCTCGAGCCATTTTCCGCCTTTGCGGCGTACATCAACTTCAGCAGACGGCTCTGTGAACGGGAAGTAAGAGGGACGGAAACGCACTTCCAGATCTTCCTCGAAAAAGTTACGTAAGAAGTCGTTGAGGATCCCTTTGAGATCAGCGAAGGTGATGTCTTTATCGACCAATAACCCTTCCACTTGGTGGAACATCGGGGTATGCGTTTGGTCATAGTCATTACGATAAACGCGACCGGGGGCAATAATACGGAATGGGGGTTTACCCGCTTCCATGGTACGAATTTGTACGCCAGAGGTATGCGTACGCAACATCAAATCAGGGTTAAAGAAAAAAGTATCGTGATCGGTACGTGCAGGATGATCTGGGGCGATATTCAGCGCATCAAAGTTATGAAAACCGTCTTCAACCTCTGGTCCAGAAGCGACAGAGAAGCCCAATTCACCGAAAAATTGCTCAATACGTTCAATGGTACGCGTCACGGGGTGAATACCACCGTTTTCAATACGACGGCCCGGCAAGCTTACATCAATGGTTTCTGCGGCAAGCTTCGCTTCCAACTCGGCGCGCTCAAGCGCATTTTTACGCTCAGCAAACGCTTGTTGTACGGTTTGCTTCGCTTGGTTAATCTTTTGACCCGCTTCGCGGCGCTCTTCCGGTGGCAGTTTGCCCAACGCCTGTAATTGTGCGGTTAGCTCGCCTTTCTTCCCTAGGAATTTAACCCGGACTTCATCCAATGCAGCCACAGAGGCGGCATCGGCCACCGCACTGGTTGCATTCGCAAGAATTTCTTCTAATTGTTGCATTGTTTCCTCGTCGACCCGTTGGGCAGTCCAAATCAGGTAGGTGCGTGACAATACCTGCTGACATCATGGTTTCACCCATTGTCTAAGCAAACTGACAGAGTCGCCTCAATAATACGCCTCAATGCCAATTGACTGAGAGAACAGGTAATAAATTGACCTTACATACTAATTAATGCCACGACTAATGCCAAACGCTAAACAGCATTTACGCGATTTTTCCTTGCCATCCGGTCACAAGGGGCGTCATTTTGGTGGTAGATTGGTCATTCAGCGCTTCAATCCAGTAAAAATCGAGCATATGGGCGTTGATCGAATAACTCGCTAAGCATTGTTTGGTATTCTAGCGCCTATATTGCCAAACAAGCTTGTGTGGCCACTCTCTACTTGGCCTCCGACCGCGTATCCCTAATAACTTGTTTTCGTAACACTTGGAGCCAGTATGCAAGACACCAGTCGTCCCTTACGTGTGTTTGTTTCGACGTCGACCCACCCTTGGTTCAACCTCGCCGTGGAGGACACCATATTTCGAACCATGTCCTCGCAGCAGAACGTCCTGTTCCTCTGGCGTAATGACAATACGGTGGTCATTGGACGCGGACAGAACCCATGGCGCGAGTGTAATACGCGCAAAATGGAACAAGATGCCGTGGTGTTGGCGAGGAGACAAAGCGGCGGTGGCGCGGTGTTTCACGATTTGGGTAACACCAATTTTACCTTTATGGCGGGTAAACCAGGTTATGATAAGTCAGTATCAACGCAAATTGTACTCGATGCCCTGAAAACGCTCGGGATCAGTGCGTCAGCCAGTGGCCGAAATGACCTCACTATGGATACACCCGACGGCCCAAGAAAAGTATCGGGCTCAGCCTACAAAGAGGCCAAAGATCGCGGCTTTCACCATGGTACGCTCTTGATTAATGCCAACTTGTCGCGACTGGGTGACTACCTCAACCCTGATCCTAAAAAGCTACAAGCCAAGGGGATTTCATCTGTACGTGCCCGCGTGGCCAATATCGCTGACTTTGTCCCAGACGTTGATCACCAACGCGTGTGTGACGCGATTAAAACCGCCTTTTTCCGCCATTACGGCCATACCACTGAGATTGAGTATATTTCTCCCGACGCCAAGCCCGATGTCGAGGGGTTTGACGCGATTTATGAAAAACAGTGCAGTTGGGCATGGAATTTCGGTAACAGCCCGCAGTTCATGCATACGTTTGATGAGCGTTTTGAATGGGGAGGCGTTGAGCTGCACTTGGATGTGAAACATGGAGAAATCATCGATTGCCAGTTATTCACTGATAGTTTAACGCCAGGCCCGCTAGAAACCCTGGCTAATCAATTGGTCGGACAAGCCTACCACCCGGAAAAACTTTACCACTTTGTGATGAGCTGGGCCGACGCAGACCAAAGTCATCAAGTGATGTACGAAGATATTGCCCTGTGGTTACGTCAAGCCATCGCCTGATCGCTGAACACGGCTAGAGTGACCTTTATCACATAATCCCCTCTCCTTTGATCCCACGCAAAGACGCAAACGCCTGTCACGTCACTATAGGTGACAGGCACCTTCTGGTCATATGTCCCACATGTAATAGACAGACTGTTATTATCAACGCTAATTTGGCTTGAATAATAGTTTTTAATTTTGGTAAAAAACCATTACGCTAGCTTTACATATTTTGTTACAAAATACAGGAGGCCATTTTACAAAGGCGTTAACGCCAACACCCTGCACCCGGCTAGCCCCATGCAGACCCAACAATCATTCAACGAATAATTAGATAGTTATGGAAAACCAAAAAACAATACTTGGTCACCCTCGGGGACTGTTCTTACTTTTTGGCACTGAGCTTTGGGAGCGCTTTTCCTACTACGCAATGCGTGCCATCCTCGTTCTTTATTTGACCGATCAAACCATTAACGGTGGTTTAGGCTGGTCAACCAAAGACGCACTCGAACTTTATGGCTACTACACTGGCCTCGTCTATATCACGCCACTGATTGGTGGCTGGATTGCCGATAACTTCATTGGCCAACGTCGCGCTGTCGTTGTCGGTGGTGCACTGATGGCAATTGGACAATTCACCTTAGCTTTCCCTGCTCAACAATACGGTTTAGACATTGTTCATACGTTATACGCCGGTCTCGCGTTGCTCATCACCGGTTGTGGCCTGTTAAAACCCAACATTTCGACGATGGTCGGTGACCTTTATGATGAAGGCGATCATCGTCGTGATGGTGCGTTTACCATCTTTTATATGGGCATCAACATTGGCTCATTGTTAGCAGGCTTCGTCTCTGGCTCTGTGACCAGCGCTTACGGCTGGCAATATGGCTTCTTTGCCGCCGGTGTGGGTATGGTGTTCAGCTTGCTGATCCAGCTAACCATGGCCAATTCTTGGTTAGGTGAAATAGGCCGAGTCCCAGCCGCACAGCAAGCGCGAGACGCCAATCATTCCAAGACCAATGCCCCACTGACTAAGCAAGAAATCGATCGCCTTAAAGTTATCTTATTGATGGGTTTGTTCGTGATCATTTTCTGGGCCGGCTTTGAACAAGCTGGTGGCTTGATGAATATTTACACCCAGGAGTACACGGATCGCATGGTGGGTGGGTTTGAGATACCAGCGGCTTGGTTCCAATCACTTAATCCTTTCTTCATCATTGTCTGTGCACCCATCGCAGCCTCGCTGTGGGTACGCCTAGGCCCTAAAGAGCCCAGTTCGCCCGTGAAGTTCGCCATGGCGCTATTTATGTTGGCACTGGGGTTTGTGTGCATGATTGGCGCGGTGTTAGAGCAAGGCGGTGATACCGCAGTGAAGACGTCGATGTTTTGGCTAGTGGGCGCGTTCTTCTTCCACACGTTAGGCGAACTTTGCCTCTCGCCGATCGGTTTATCCTTGGTTACTAAGCTCGCGCCGCTACGCTTGGCCTCATTGATGATGGGCGCCTGGTTCGGCTTCAACGCGATTGCCAACTATGTGGCCGGCATCATTGGCTCACATGTCGGTGATTATGGCGCCTTGGCCATCTTCGGTGGTATCGCGGCAACCGCTGCGATTTCCGGTGTGATCTTACTCGCGCTATCCGGCACGCTGATTCGTTGGATGCATGGCGCTGAGTCCGGCGCCACACCAAGTGAAGAAATCGAACAACAACAAGTGCAAGTGGCTTAACACGCCCACTTCACCACTGAAAAAGAGGCCATTTGGCCTCTTTTTTAGTTGCGCTGATTATTGCTAGATCTTACTTAAATCCAGCGTTCCGCTAAATACGGTTACTGCTTGGCCTTGTAGCAACGCATGGTCTTCGCTAAGCGTCATCTTGATATACCCACCGCGTGCGGATGCTTGATAACCGATAAGCTGCTTTTTACTCAACGCTTGTGACCAATACACTGCCAACGCGCAATGCGCCGAACCCGTCACGGGATCTTCATTCACCCCTACCCAAGGGGCGAAGTAGCGAGAGACAATATCGACCGTGTTATCAGAGCTTGCTGCAGTCACCACCACGCCACGTCCAGGCTGCGTAGTTAGCGCAGCAAAATCAGGAGACAGCGCTTTTACATCGTCTTCAGAATTAACCACCAATAGCTCTTTTTCGCCAAAAGAATAACTCGCGCGGATAACAGAGCCATGTATACCTAAACCTTCTAGCCGCAATGGATTTGGCGTTACCTCTACCAGCTCTGGAACAGGAAAGGCCATGGCTATACCCTCGCGTTGAATTGTCACATCAAGAGGCCCAGACTGCGTATAAAAAGTGACATTGTCACCCATCTTAACATCACCACGCTCAGCTAAAATATGAGCTGTGGCGAGTGTGCCATGACCGCAGAGTGCGACTTCAACTTTCGGTGTAAACCAGCGTAAGGACATGGTATCTAAGGCAAGAAATGCGGTTTCAGAGAGCGCCATTTCCTCGGCAATGGCCAACATGGCTGCTTCATCCAACATGGACGCCGAAATACACACCCCTGCCGGATTTCCCTGAAACAATGACGCGCTAAAGGCATCAACCTGATAAATATCAACAATCATGATTTCATTCCAAACCGGCGACGCAGCGAATGATACATTTCCACGATAAAAGTCGTAAAGCCAACGGTAGGATCGTACTGTATGTAATCCTCGATTGCATTGAGATTAATCTGGCGGAATTTTTCAATCGCAGTCTCCGCACAATCAGCAACAATCACATCCCCTTCGATGATCAACCCCTGCTCTAACAATGCTTCTTTTTCGGCAAGGTAGTTGGGGGCTTCTTTGATCAAATAAGTAAACTGGTCACAGTGGTTAGGCTGACAAAAGAAGACGTATTGGTTCATCGTTATGTCCCTAATGGTATTTTCAGACACTATATCATGATACGAGTAATGGGTAGGCGTTAGCCGTGCACACTTTTGTATGATCAGAATTAAATTACTTAGGCAGGGATAAATAATAAAAAAGGAGAGCCGAAGCTCTCCTTTCTCAGCAATTCTTTACTGTAAAAATTACAGTGAAGCTTTCGCTTTTTCTACCAGCACAGAGAATGCTGCTTTGTCATATACCGCGATATCGGCAAGGAGCTTACGATCGATTTCGATAGATGCCTTTTTAAGACCGTTAATCAGACGGCTGTATGACATACCGTTTTGGCGAGCCGCAGCGTTGATACGTGCGATCCACAGTTGACGGAATTGGCGTTTCTTGTTGCGACGGTCACGGTAAGCATATTGACCAGCTTTCGTTACCGCCTGAAAAGCTACGCGGTATACGCGTGAACGCGCACCATAGTAACCTTTCGCTTGCTTCATTACACTCTTGTGACGTGCACGAGCTTGTACACCACGTTTTACGCGAGCCATTGTCTCTCTCCTAAACTAAATAATAAAACTAAAAACTTATGCGTATGGCAGCATGCGAGCTACTTGCGCGTTTTCGCACGCAGGAAGAACCGCATTTGGACGAAGCTGACGCTTGTTCTTAGTAGTACGTTTAGTCAGGATATGACGCTTGGTTGCACGCTTGTACTTGAAGCCACCAGCTGTTTTTTTGAAACGCTTAGCAGCACCTTTGTTGGATTTCATCTTAGACATGATGAATAACTCCGCATTGTATTAATAACATAGCAATTTGGCGAACAAAGCGGCTGCACCCAACGGGCGCAGCCGCATGTTACTTGGAAGCCAGAATTACTTCTTCTTTGGGGCCAGAACCATGATCATCTGACGGCCTTCGATGCGTGAAGGGAAGCTTTCTACTGAAGCAATTTCAGCAGTGTCTTCTTTCAAGCGGTTCAGCACGTCAACACCGATGCTTTGGTGCGCCATTTCGCGACCGCGGAATCGGATAGTGACCTTGACCTTATTGCCCTCTTCAATGAAGCGAACCAGGTTGCGTAGTTTTACCTGGTAGTCGCCTACATCTGTGCCAGGACGGAATTTGACTTCCTTAACCTGAATAGTCTTTTGTTTTTTCTTCTGCTCTTTCGCAGCTTTACTCTTCTCGTAAAGGAATTTGCCGTAATCCATAATACGACAAACCGGCGGCTCAGCGTTCGGACTGATCTCTACCAAGTCAAGAGTCGCCTCTTCTGCTTTGGCGAGTGCTTCATCAAATGGGACAATACCCACTTGTTCACCGTCGGCGTCAGTCAGACGTACTTCCTTAACACCACGAATTTCGTTGTTTAGACGATGAGCGTTCTTCTTTGCCGGGGCTTTTCTTGCGCCTTTAATACCTTATTCCTCCACAATATTGAGTGTTCGATCTTGCACTTCTTGCTGCAACTGCGCTAAGAAGTCATCAATCTTCATTTTACCCAAATCTTTACCTTTACGGGTCCGTATTGCGACTTCGCCAGCTTCCATTTCCTGGTCACCACAAACCAACATATACGGAACACGCTTCAAAGTGTGTTCGCGGATTTTAAAGCCAATCTTCTCGTTTCTCAAGTCCGCAGAGGCTCTAAATCCAGCTTTTTGCAGTTTTTTCGCAATCTCTTGCGCGTAATCTGCTTGTTTATCCGTGATATTCATCACAACGGCTTGTTGTGGTGATAACCACGCGGGGAAGTGTCCCGCGTATTCTTCGATAAGAATACCGATGAAACGTTCTAGTGAGCCCAAGATAGCACGGTGGATCATGACCGGTGTGTGCCGCTCATTATCTTCCCCTACATAGGTCGCGCTTAGGCGCTCGGGCAACGCAAAGTCAAGCTGCACTGTACCACATTGCCATGCACGATCGAGACAATCATGCAAGGTAAATTCAATCTTAGGTCCGTAGAATGCGCCCTCACCTTCTTGAATTTCAAACGGAATGTCCATTGCCGTTAACGCTTCATTTAAGGCTTGCTCGGCTTTGTCCCACATGTCATCGGAGCCAACACGTGTTTCAGGGCGTGTCGACAGCTTGACTTCAATGTTGTTAAAGCCAAAGGTCTGATAGGTCTCATAGACCATCTCGATACACGCACTGACTTCTTGCTGCACCTGTTCTGGGGTACAGAAAATGTGCGCGTCATCTTGGGTAAAGCCACGAACACGCATCAGACCATGCAATGCGCCTGATGGTTCGTTACGGTGACAACTGCCGAACTCAGCCATACGTAACGGCAGGTCACGGTACGACTTAAGGCCTTGGTTAAAGATCTGGACATGACCAGGGCAGTTCATTGGCTTGAGTGCGTATTCACGGTTCTCAGAATTCGTCGTGAACATGTAATCCGCATACTTGTCCCAATGGCCTGAGCGCTCCCAAAGCACGCGATCCATAATGAGCGGCCCTTTGACTTCTTGGTAATCATACTCAGCCAGTTTGTCACGAATAAACTGCTCTAGCTCACGGAAAATCGTCCAGCCGTTGTGATGCCAGAAGACCATACCCGGCGCTTCTTGCTGCATATGATACAGGTCAAGTTGCTTACCCAGTTTACGATGGTCACGTTTGGCAGCCTCTTCCAAGCGCACCAGGTGTGCTTTAAGTTGTTTTTTATCCGCAAATGCTGTGCCGTAGATACGCTGTAGCATTTTGTTGTCGCTATTCCCACGCCAGTAAGCGCCAGCCACATTCAGGACTTTGAAGTTCTGACAAAAGCTCATGTTTGGCACGTGTGGGCCACGACACATATCAATGTATTCTTCGTGGTGGTACAAGCCCGGACGGTCGTCACGTGATACATTCTCATCCAAGATCTCTATCTTGTATGACTCACCACGCGCTTCAAACGTGTCGCGCGCCTCTTGCCAGCTCACGTTTTTCTTCACGACTTGATATTTAGTTTTCGCCAACTCTTTCATACGCTTTTCAATGGCGTCCAGGTCATCCTGGGTGAGCGAGCGATCCATGTCTATGTCGTAATAGAAACCGTTGTCGATGGTTGGGCCAATCGCCATCTTAGTGTCAGGGAAAAGCTGCTTAATCGCATGACCTAAAAGATGCGCACATGAGTGGCGAATGATTTCTAACCCGTCTTCGTCTTTCGCAGTGATGATTTCCAGTTGGGCGTCTTGCTCGATAAGATCACACGCGTCAACACGTTCACCATTTACACGGCCGGCAATGCAAGCTTTAGCAAGGCCTGGACCAATATCGTTGGCGACATCGTAAGTAGAAACCGGATGGTCAAAAGCACGCTGACTGCCGTCAGGGAGAGTAATTAGAGGCATTGATAACAATCCTTCTCAGTGGTGCCACACACCAAGTGGCACATGAAGTGTATTTTGGCGATTAGTAAGTAACCGCACAGTGCGAGTAGAATGACGATTATGAAGATCCCGCATTTGTGATGCAAGTCATCCCAACAATAATTTCTGCGCGAGAATCAGCGTGATAAACAATCAAGTTTCTATCATTCACTTGATTTTACGCGAGACTTCATCAATCCTGATTTGTATACACAATTTTGACAAGGAAACCGTATGGCCAACGCGCCTCGTTATCAACAAATCAAAGCCTACATTGAAGAAAAAATTGAGACACGGGTTTGGCCGGTTGGTACGCGTATCCCCACCGAATACGAGCTGTGCGATCTATTTAACGTTAGCCGGATGACGGTCAATAAGGCGGTTCGTGACTTGGTGACTGATGGGCTACTCGAACGCACGCCGCGGCTAGGCACGTTTGTTACTGAACCCAAAGCGGAATCACCGTTGATGGACATTCGCAATATTGCCGATGAAGTCACTGCACGCGGTCAGCACTATCACAGCGTCATCCATGCATTGAAACGCCTCTCTGCGCCCGTTGATGTGGCAATGCGCTTGGGTGTGATGTTAGGCACCGACGTCTACTACAGCGAAATTGTCCACTACGGTGATGAGATACCGCTCCAGCTCGAGCAGCGCTGGGTGAACCCGGCGCTTGCGCCTGCCTATCTGGAACAAGACTTCAACCAGACCACCCCCAATGAGTACTTGTCTTCAGTATGCCCAGTTAACACCATTGAGCATAGTGTCGAAGCGATTAATCCATCAGCAGCAGTCAAAGAGGCATTGGCGATGAAGTCTGATGAGCCCTGCCTTTTACTCCACCGCCGCACCTGGAGTCAGCAAACGCTGGTCAGCGCCGCATTACTCTACCATCCTGGTTCACGTTATAAGCTAACATCACGTACAGACAGATAGCCTAGCGTCTCGTTAGGCGATGCTTGTTGGATGAATACCTCTCAGCGCTAAATCAAGATTTACAACAATTGCATCAATCCGGACGCTACGATGAACTGATCGCGGATTTTGAAAACGGCGCTTACGACTAACGGTTCGCTTTCCGCGCCATTAATCTCTCTAATCTCGCCAAAACGATCGAGCCGATCACAAAACCTTTACAATCCCTCTTGTGCTCGTGCCCTTATTTGTCTATACATTTGTATAGACATTTATGAAGCAGCAAGGGATTCGCCATGAAGAAGGTATTTACCGACGCAAATGTGGTCAGTATGGCGAGCGATATTCGTGACAGTACTGGCTACCAGTGCCAACCCAATACAGCGATCGCCGTCGAGAACGGCAAAATTGTTGCGGTAGGACAGCAAGCCAAGCAGCTCGATTGGCCTACGCAGTCGTTAAAAGGGTGTCTCGTCACCCCGGGACTGATCGACAGTCATACCCACCTCGTGTTTGCAGGTAACCGCGCCGATGAATTCGAGCAGCGCCTCAACGGTGTGCCCTATCAAACCATTGCAAAACAAGGTGGGGGGATTTTATCGACCGTGAATGCCACCCGTGCGGCCAGCGAAGAGACATTACTGGCGCTTGCTCTCCCTCGGGCAGAGGCGTTAATGCGTGACGGTGTCACAACAATCGAAATCAAATCAGGCTATGGGCTTACCCTCGAAGACGAGCTCAAAATGTTGCGTGTAGCAAGAGCCATTGAACAGCACTTGCCTATCAATATCTCAACGACTTTGTTAGCGGCGCATGCATTACCGCCTGAGTATCAACACGATGCCGACCATTATATTGATTATGTTTGTCACTCGGTGATCCCCGCCGCGGCAGAACAGCAACTGGCTGACGCCGTAGACGTCTTTTGTGAAAAAATAGCCTTTAGCGTCGACCAAGCAGAAAAGGTGTATGCCGCGGCCAATGCCTATGGCTTAAACATTAAAGCCCACACCGAGCAGCTCAGTGACCTTGGCGGCAGTGTGGCAGCCGCAAAGGCAGGCGCCTTGTCCGTTGATCATATTGAATACTTGTCAGAAGCTGATGCTCAGCTTTTGGCCGCGTTCAGCACGGTTGCGACCTTGCTTCCTGGCGCGTTTTACTTTTTGAGAGAAACCCAGAAACCACCTATTCAAGCACTTCGTGATCATCATGTGCCAATGGCGATCGCCACCGATTTTAATCCGGGCACATCACCGTTTGCGTCTTTAACCCTGATGATGAATATGGCCTCCACCTTTTTTAGCTTGACGCCCAAAGAGAACCTTTACGGCGTAACCCGCCATGCCGCGCAAGCGATGGGGTTGAGCCAAAAAGGCCAAATAGCACCTGGCTTTGACGCGGACTGTGCTGTTTGGCACTGCGACTCACCGGCTGAGCTTAGCTACATGGTGGGCACCGCGCCACTTGCCGGGCGCATCGTTGGCGGAACATGGTACGACAATCAAGGGGTACGAGGATGAAACATCTACCTGCAGACATGAGTGTGTGGCAAGGGCGCGTTGACCCAGAGGACGGCGAGCGCGGACTGCGCTTGCACCAAACGGTTACCTCGTACACGCCGTCGTGTGAACAAGGCGGCGTGGTGATCTACGGCTTTGCTTGTGATGAAGGTGTCGCTCGTAACAAAGGTCGTCAGGGGGCAGCTCTGGCACCGGATACAATCCGGCAGGCATTGGCGAATTTAGCTTGGCACAACGCCCCTGCCCTCTATGATGGCGGCAACATTGTCTGTGATGACACCGACCTCATCCTTGCACAGCAAGGGCTAAGTCAACACATTCACCAAACACTATTACAGCATAATGTTTTGGTGCTGGGGGGCGGGCACGAAACGGCGTGGGCAAGCTTTCAAGGCTTATCCAGTTATGTTTCTCGCCACACGTCACCAACACACGCACCAACAATCGGTATCATTAATTTTGATGCGCACTTTGACTTGCGCACGCCACAAGGGATCAGCGAAGCCGGTAGCTCAGGGACACCCTTTGCGCAGATCGCCCAGCTTTGTCAGCAAAAAGGCTGGCCATTTCACTATGCCTGCCTAGGCGTAAGCCGAACCAGCAACACCCAGGCACTCTTTGATAAAGCCGCACAACTTGGATGCTGGGTAGAAGAAGATACCGACATGCAGGTGGCTGCGCTACCGGCACTCAAAGCGAAATTAAGCGAATTCATCCAAGGATGTGATTACTTATACCTCACGCTCGATATGGATGTTTTTCCCGCCAGTGCCGCGCCAGGTGTGAGCGCACCAGCAACAATCGGCGTCCCAGTGCAAGTTATTGAACCACTGATTCAATCCATTTTTAGTGAAGCCGACCGGCAGCGCGTTCGTGTTCCCGTGTGCGACATCACTGAAGTTAATCCTCACTACGATCGCGACCAGCAAACCAGTCGATTAGCGGCTCGCATGGCTTGGACCATGCTACACGCGGCATCGCACCATATTCACCAACAAGGAGAGTAACCATGACGGATCCACGTTTTGATTCACGCACGGTTAAAGCCCCAACCGGGCCAGAGCTAAATACTAAAAGCTGGCTAACCGAAGCCCCCCTTCGCATGCTAATGAATAACCTACATCCAGACGTGGCCGAACACCCTAATGGCTTAGTTGTTTACGGAGGTATTGGTCGGGCCGCCCGTAATTGGCAATGTTTCGATAAAATTGTCGAGGTGCTTAAACGTCTTGATGACGACCAAACCTTGTTGGTGCAATCCGGTAAGCCTGTCGGGGTATTCCCGACCCACAAAGATGCGCCCCGTGTGCTTATTGCCAACTCAAACTTGGTGCCGCATTGGGCAAACTGGGAACATTTCAATGAGCTCGATAAGCAAGGGTTAATGATGTATGGCCAAATGACCGCGGGGAGCTGGATTTATATCGGCTCACAGGGCATTGTTCAAGGCACTTACGAAACCTTTGTTGCCGTCGCTAAGAAGCATTTCGATGGTGAAGCCAAGGGACGTTGGATCTTGACCGGTGGTCTGGGTGGCATGGGTGGCGCACAGCCGCTAGCAGCCACCATGGCTGGCTTTTCAATGATTGCGGTTGAGTGTGATGAAAGCCGCATCGATTATCGCTTGCGCACCGGCTATGTCGATCGTAAAGCCACCTCGCTTGACGAAGCCCTGGAGATGATTGAGCAAGCCAATCAAGCTGGTAAGCCCGTTTCCATTGGGTTACTGGCCAATGCGGCTGATATTTTCCCAGAGCTGGTGAAGCGCAATATCACCCCTGATGTGGTCACCGACCAAACCTCAGCCCACGATCCCCTTAACGGTTACCTACCGCAGGGCTGGACCATGGAACAAGCCGCTGCTCAGCGCAAAGAAAGCGAAGCAGAGGTCGTGAAAGCGGCGAAAGCGTCAATGGCCGTACAAGTAAAAGCGATGCTTGATTTGCAAACGCGCGGCGCGGCGACCTTGGATTACGGCAATAACATTCGCCAAATGGCACTCGAAATGGGGGTTAACAATGCCTTTGATTTCCCAGGATTTGTCCCTGCCTACATTCGTCCGTTATTCTGCCAAGGAATTGGTCCGTTCCGCTGGGCGGCCCTGTCGGGCGATCCGGAAGATATCTATAAAACCGACCAAAAAGTCAAAGAGCTGATCCCGGACGACCCACACCTGCACAACTGGCTTGATATGGCCAAAGAGCGCATTCAATTCCAAGGCTTACCGGCACGTATTTGTTGGGTGGGTGTCAAAGACCGTGCCCGCTTGGCCCTTGCCTTTAACGAAATGGTGAAAAATGGCGAACTCAAAGCGCCCGTTGTGATTGGCCGTGACCACTTAGACTCAGGCTCAGTGGCGAGCCCGAACCGTGAAACCGAAGGCATGCTTGATGGCTCAGATGCGGTGTCAGATTGGCCATTGCTCAACGCGATGCTAAACACAGCATCAGGGGCCACCTGGGTATCTTTGCACCACGGTGGCGGTGTTGGTATGGGCTTTTCACAACACTCTGGCGTTGTCATAGTGTGTGACGGTACCGACGATGCACACCAACGTGTGGCACGCGTGCTGCGTAACGATCCCGCGACCGGCGTCATGCGCCACGCCGATGCCGGCTATGACATTGCCATTGATTGTGCCAAAGAAGAACAACTCGATCTGCCGCTGTTGGACTTACCTAACCAACCGCTGCGCTAAGGAGAGCAAGATGTACACATTAACGCTACAACCTGGTGAGCTCACCCTGGATCAACTGCGACAAGTTAGCCGAGAGCCCGTTCAACTGGCGTTTGCTGACGGCATTGAAGCCACCATGAAAACCAGCACCGACACCGTCACCGATATCCTTGAACAAGGACGGGTGGTGTATGGAATCAATACTGGCTTTGGCTTATTAGCCAATACCCGCATTGAGCTTGACGATCTCGAAACGCTCCAGCGCTCTATTGTACTGTCTCACGCGGCGGGCATTGGTGAATTTATGGACGATGCCACCGTGCGCTTGATGATGGTGCTCAAAATTGCGAGCTTGGCGCGCGGCTATTCAGGGATCCGCTTTGAGGTTGTCAAAGCGCTGGCAGAGTTGGTCAACCGCGAGGTGTATCCCTGTATTCCCAAAAAAGGCTCCGTGGGCGCTTCAGGCGACCTTGCCCCACTGGCGCATATGAGCACGGTATTACTGGGGGAAGGCCAAGCGCGTTATAAAGGCGAAGTGATCTCCGGTGAAGCCGCGTTAAAAATCGCTGGGCTGTCTCCTATCACGCTGGGGCCAAAAGAAGGGCTGGCGCTACTTAATGGTACGCAGGCGTCTACGGCCTTTGCCCTCGAAGGTCTGTTCGAGGCCGAAGATCTGTACGCCGCCGCCACGGTTTGTGGTGCATTATCAGTGGAAGCAGCCCTCGGCAGCCGACGCCCCTTCGATCCACGCATTCACGCCGTACGCGGCCACCAAACCCAAATGGATGCCGCTGCCGCCTATCGCCATCTGTTGAATGAATCCAGTGAAATTGGCGATAGCCACCAAAACTGTGAAAAAGTGCAAGACCCTTACTCGCTGCGCTGCCAACCACAGGTGATGGGCGCTTGCTTGCAGCAAATTCGCCAAGCCGCCGACGTGCTCATTACGGAAGCTAATGCGGTATCCGATAACCCACTGGTGTTTCCAGACGATGGCGACATCATATCTGGGGGGAATTTCCACGCCGAGCCCGTTGCCATGGCCGCGGATAACCTGGCATTGGCGATTGCAGAAATTGGCAGCTTATCGGAACGCCGCATGGCACTGCTCATCGATAGCAACCTCAGCAAACTCCCGGCGTTTTTGGTTAACAACGGTGGCGTTAACTCTGGGTTTATGATCGCACAGGTCACTGCTGCCGCGTTGGCAAGTGAAAACAAAACCCTGGCTCACCCAGCGTCAATTGACAGCCTACCCACCTCAGCAAACCAAGAGGATCATGTCTCCATGGCGACCTTTGCCGCTCGTCGCTTGCATGATATGAGCAGCAATACACGCGGCATCTTAGCCGTCGAACTGCTATCGGCCAGTCAAGGCATTGACTTTCGCGCGCCCGATAAAACCTCGGAACGACTGGAGCAAGCCAAAGCAGAATTGCGTGGCGTGGTGCCGTTTTATGATAAAGACCGCTACTTTGCCCCTGATATTGAAAAGGCCAACGCACTGCTCAAAACCGGGACCTATAACCGCTTAATGCCAAACGGTATCTTGCCAAGTTTGACATCTGTCTCCTAACATCGGTAACGCGTTCCAAACTTGACAGTTAAACGGCTCTTTATGAGCCGTTTTTTATCTAAACTGTCGTCATATCCACAGATATTGGGCGACATCATAGGCTAATATATAACCAGTTGCTGTTACTTCCCTCTTTACCTCGATGTAACGGAGTCGCTTATGTGGCATGCCCTGTCTGTACACCTATCCGAACAACTCGGGATTGATTTCGAGATCACCGAAAAACACGCTATCAGTGGTGGCGATATCCATGAAGCCTATTGCATTAGCGATGGCGGTGATCAGCGCTTTTTCGTCAAGGTAAACGAGCGTGCACTACTCCCCGCCTTTGAAGCCGAGGCGGAAGGGTTGCGTCAACTCGCGATGAGTGGCCATATTCATGTTCCTCGGGTGTATTTTATTGGCCCCGTGAAAGACAGTGCTGTCTTGGTGCTCAACTACCTGCCCATCAAACCGATAGATGACATGCAGGCTTATTTGTTGGGGCAACACTTAGCGCGTCATCATCGCTGGGGAGAGCAAGCAGAGTACGGCTTCGATGACGATAATTTCATCGGCACCACGGAGCAGAGAAACTGTTGGCACCGCAAATGGTGTCGTTTTTTTGCCGAACAACGCATTGGTTGGCAATTGCAATTGGCGGCTGAGCGCTCGCTGCATTTTGGCGACATCGATACCATTATCGAGAATGTTAAAGCCCAACTTGTCGGCCACACGCCCAAACCTTCGTTACTGCACGGGGATCTTTGGTCTGGCAATATGGGCCTGTCGGTCAATGGTCCGGTGGTGTTTGACCCTGCCTGTTATTGGGGCGACCGTGAGGCAGATATTGCGATGACAGAGCTCTTTGGCGGTTTTCCATCAAGCTTTTACAACGGCTATCAAGCCGAGTGGCCGTTAGATGAGGGTTATCAAAATCGAAAAGATATTTACAACCTTTATCACGTGCTCAACCATGTCAACTTATTCGGCGGGCCATACCTCACACAAGCAGAACAATTGCTGACAAAACTCACACTCACGGTGTAGGATGCGGTGCACACAAACTGAGAATGAGGTTGGCGATGTTAGCTGCCGCAATATTTGATATGGACGGCCTGTTGGTTGACTCAGAGCCGTTTTGGCAACGTGCACAAATTGACGTATTAAGCGAGCTCGGTGTTTCCATCAGTTTACAAGATACGCGTGACACCACAGGCGTTCGAATTGACGAGATAGTCAAATACTACGCACGCACTCAGCCCTGGCAAGGTCCCTCCAATGCGGATGTGCAGGCGCGAATCGTCGACCGTGTGGTTGAGTTAGTGAAAGACGAAAAGCCGATGATGCCAGGCGTGAAAGACGCGCTAGCAATTTGCCATCAAGCAGGACTAAGAGTGGGCTTAGCATCGTCATCGCCGCTCACGCTTATCCATCCTACTTTGGATGCATTAGGACTCAGTGATCAATTTGCCATCGTGGAGTCAGCCGGTGCACTTAAACACGGCAAACCTCACCCGGAGGTCTATCTTAACGCCGCCAATGCCTTGGGTGTGGAGCCCGATCACTGTGTAGCTTTTGAAGATTCATTTACTGGCCTACTTGCTGCCAAAGCGGCCTCGATGAAAACCATCGTCGTGCCTGCAGCCCATGAGTGGGAAGATCCTCGCTTTGTGATAGCCGACCAAAAGCTTGCGAGCCTTCGTGCATTTAGCGCAGATAATCTCGAATCGCTCTAGCCGTCGACATCATGATAGCAATATAAATGGCATTCACCGGCATCAAGGTGATATGCCATTTGTCGCGACGCATAGCCCAGTTTATCGATCATATTATCCCCTACGTTTATCCCCTTAGCATCCTCATCTATACTGATTTTGAGTACAGAGAATCAAAAAGAGGTGTGTAACCATGGATGATATTACTGATCGGATCGTAAATTGCCCGCACTGTGGTCATCGCTTTGATATCACATTGGATTTAAGTGGTGGCAACCAGGAGTTTTATGAAGACTGCCCAAACTGTTGCAATGCCATTCATTACGATATGCAGATTGATGAATCTCATCGAACCATTCATTTGTTTATTGATGCGGATGATGAGCAAATTTTCTAACCGTTAAGCGCGATGCCGCCGCAACGCGCCTGTCCTAAAGACTTTGCATCGCCGTGGGTGCGAAATTGATAGTGCTTTCGCTTTCCTTTCTCTTCCCCTAGCACGTATAATTGCGCGCGATTCCATTCCCCTTCCGTTCAATCACAAATTATTGAGGCCGACGTGCAGCAATACCATGATGAAGCAAGAGCCATTATTCGGCTCAGTGTGCCTGTTTTTATTGCCCAAATAGCTCAAACCTCAATGGGGTTTGTCGATACCGTAATGGCAGGTGGCTACAGTGCCACAGATATGGCTGCCGTGGCGGTTGCCTCAAGCATATGGATGCCCGCCATTTTATTTGGCATCGGCTTGTTAATGGCGATGGTCCCGGTGATTGCCCAGCTCAACGGGGCTGGCAAAGAAAATCAGATCCCCTTTCAATTTCAACAAGGAGTATACATGGCACTGCTATTAAGCGTGCCGATTGGGCTCATCTTGTATAAAGCCGGCTTTATTATTGACTTGATGGATGTCGAAGCGGCGCTCACACTTAAAACCATTGGTTACTTGCATGCGGTGATTTGGGCAGTGCCAGCCTTCTTGCTTTTTCAGGCGATTCGCAACCTGTGCGAGGGGATGTCGTTGACCGTCCCAGCGATGGTGATTGGCTTTATCGGCCTAGCGGCCAATGTGCCGCTTAACTGGATGTTTGTCTACGGTAAGCTAGGGGCGCCGGAACTTGGCGGCGTCGGATGTGGCGTTGCCACCGCGCTAGTGTACTGGCTGATGGCAGCGCTGATGGCCGCGTATGTGATGATCAGCAAAAAGCTCAGTGGTCTACACCTATTCGCCACCCTTTACACGCCGATTATCAAAGAGCAAATCCGCTTATTTAAACTCGGCTTCCCCGTGGCGGCCTCGCTGTTCTTCGAGGTAACGCTGTTTGCGGCCATTGCTATTTTAATCGCCCCACTTGGGCCAATCACCGTGGCCGCGCACCAAGTGGCGATCAACTTCTCCACCATGATCTTTATGTTGCCGATGAGCCTTGGCGTAGCGGTCAGCATTCGTGTCGGCCACCTATTGGGCAAACGCACCACCGAAGGGGCGGCTAATTCCGCCAAAATCGGTATTTGGCTGGGTGTCAGCACCGCCGTGGTAACCGCCTTACTCACCGTGTGGCTACGCGACCCAATTATCGCCCTGTATTCTGATAATCCCGATGTCGCCACGCTGGCATCATCATTGATGTTATTAGCAGCTGTCTATCAGATCACCGATGCGATTCAAGTGGTTGCTGCCGGTGCTCTGCGTGGCTACAAAGACATGCGCGCCATTTTCCAACGCACCCTGATCGCCTACTGGGGGCTGGGCTTGCCGCTCGGCTATGTGCTTGGCATGACAGACTGGCTGGTACCGGCCATGGGCGCGCACGGTTTTTGGGTTGGCATTATTATCGGTCTATCCAGTGCCGCGGTATTGTTGGGCCTACGCTTGCGCTGGATGCGCCAGCAATCTCCTGAGTTCCAACTGGCTATGGCAGAGCGGTAAGTGTCTTACATAGCCCCAGCAATACGGATAAACTAATATTACGCAGAGCGATCGCGGGTCAGATCGCTCGCGTAACATCAGGAAGTGAGTCTAGAAAGCCAAAGGATAAAAACGACATCATGCGCCGAATACAAACTGCAATACTCGTGATATCGTTAGCAGCACTAACAGGTTGCCAATCAGATGATCCGGCCAAGGATATGATGGCCGACTACTACCAGCGACTTGGCAATGTATTGGATGCACCCACCCCCGATTTCACTTCCCCCGAATTGCCAGCATTGCCACGTAAACGCGATTTGGTTCAGCCGCTTGATGAACTGCGAATGGGGGTACTCGATGCCTATGAGCTTCGCCAGTGTGGCTTATTCAACCTTATTGCAGAACGTAACTCATCCTTGGGTAAAGTCGCGGATCGCTTTCGCCAACTTGACTACGAGCTCAAATTCATCGATACCGCGGCGCAGTGTCTGCCGCAAGTGAAGGATCCGAGCATTCAAGCTGAGCTGAAAAAGGCACTAACACTTAAACGCCAGCAACGGGAGAAAGTGATCTGGAATACGTTGATTGATAGTGACGCCTGGCGCAAACAACTCAGCTTACCCGCCTTTACACTTCCCATCGAACTGCCGGCACACAGTAATGCGGTTAACACTATTGAGCAGTTTAGCCAATTGATACCCTCAACCCAAGCGCCCACAGAGCCTGTTACGACTTGGCAAGAAAGTATCGAGAAACAACCCATCTTAGGCGATTTGTTTGTGAGCTTGAGCTATCACACCGCGTGGCTTAACCAAACCAGTGAACTGATCGCTAATCATCAACAGACAGTGCGTTGCGGCGGTAATTTCGATACCACACGTTTAAAACGCCTACAGACCGTGTTTTATAAGTTTTATGTGGGTGATGTGCAGCCATACCTTGCTCGGGTAGACGGACTTTATCGTGATCTCGCCCCCGCGCTTTCGCGCCTCGGGAGCTTAAACACCCCTGATACATTTAACGATTACAAAAAAGCCTACTGGGAGGGAGAAGCGTATCAGGCGTATAAAGCGGCGATTAAGCATCATGCTGATGTCTGGCAGCAATTGTTCCAGCGCTGTGAGGTTAAGCTTGGGCAATAAAGCACCAAAAATCAGTAAGTCAGTGCAATCGCTTAGCGATATAAGCAAGATGAATACTGAAAATACCGCCATATTGACGATCAAATCGCCAAACAGTCGTTTCTGCGCAAAAATATGCGCTTAAGCGCTTGCGTGACAAAGATGAACTCGCTACTATTCACCCCGCTTTCAAGCACTGTGCGTCCGTAGCTCAGCTGGTTAGAGTATCGCCTTGACATGGCGGGGGTCGGTGGTTCGAGTCCACTCGGACGCACCATTTTGCTTGAAACACTAAATTATGCGTCTGTAACTCAGTTGGTTAGAGTGTCACCTTGACATGGTGGAAGTCGGTGGTTCGAGTCCACTCAGACGCACCACATTTTGAAATTTGCGTCCGTAGCTCAGTTGGTTAGAGTACCGCCTTGACATGGCGGGGGTCGGCAGTTCGAGTCTGCCCGGACGCACCATTTCCAGAGAGCCTGCTTAAAAGCAGGCTTTTTTGTTTTGCGCAAAGACCGCTATCTGTTCTTTAAAGCAAGATAGGCTCACGCCACGTCAGTAAACGATGCCATCAGTATCATGAAATAAAACGAGGCAGGCACAAACACCCACCCCATTTGTTCATGCTTGTTCGTTTTAGGCTACGGCGCTATCGGCCGCAAACACAAACTTTTCAATCGCTTTGGCCACACCGTGCTCATCATTGCTCTCGGTAATGTAATCTGCGGTTTGCTTGGTTGCTTCCATCGCATTCGCCATCGCAATGCCAAGGCCTGCGTATTCCAACATTGCGTGATCGTTTTCAGCATCGCCCATGCAAATCACTTCATCAGGTTGAATGCCTAGATGCGCTGAAATGGCAGCTACCCCCGCCCCTTTATTACTAGCAGGGTTTAAAAACTCGAGGAAGAAAGGCGCACTTTGCACGACCGTAAATTCCTCGCGTAGCGCGGATGGTAACGCACTGATCACTTCGTTTAATTTGCTTGGCTCTGCCACCATCAACACTTTGATAATCGGATGATCATCGCTTAGGGTCTCGAAATCCATCACGGTAATATCCAGCCCGTTGATCTTGCCCTCAATCTCGGTATACGGATTCTGTGCTGGTGTAATCAAACCGTGCTCAGTACTAAATGCATGCACATAAGCACCCAGTGCCTCGGCATGCTGAGCCAGCGCTTTGGCGGCTTTGCCGTCAAGCCCTTTTTGCAAGATAACTTCATCAGTACCTAGGTTTTTTACCATTGAACCGTTGTAATACAGCACAAAGTCTTTATCCGACCCGATTCCCAGTTCGTCTAGCTTAGGCTGCATGCCCTCAAGCGGCCGACCAGACGCCAATACCACAGTCGCGCCTTTCTCACGCGCGCGGGCAATGGCTTGCTTATTCTCAGCAGATATTGCTTTCTCGCTGTTTAACAAGGTGCCGTCCATATCTAGGGCGATTAATTTGTACATCGTTTACTCACTTCAACATCAAAATAAAATCAGAAACTGTCCCAGAACTGCAAACTAAACGCCGTGCCTACAACAACATATCGTCTTCAATCGCGATAAAGCGATCGACGCTGTTCACCAAAGAATTAGCCGTTAAGGATGGCACGCCAAGCACCACCGCTTCGGTGTGATAGCGCGCGCGGATTTTGTTCATCAACAAATCAAAATCTCCGTCTCCTGATAACAGCACCACGTTATCAACCTCGGGCGCGGATTCCATCACATCAATGGCAATCCCCACATCCCAATCCCCTTTGGTGCTGCCATCAGCGCGTTGAATATAGGGTTTGAGCTTGACGGTAAAGCCAATGTGACGCAGGGCATCTTGAAATTTGATTTGCTGATCGTCATCGCGGCGAATGGCATAGGCATACGCAGTTACCACCTCACCCATATCATTGAGGGTTTGCCACAACTGGCGATAGTTAAACTGACGCCCGTAGGCTTGCCGTGTGGTGTAGTAGATATTTTGAACGTCGACAAAAACCGCGATTTTTTTCAAGTCAGGCTCACAGTCGGTGGGAGAATTGAAGCCAGAGAGGATACCACATCACACGACCGTGAAGATAATCACAAGCGTGGCCGCATCTAGCAAAAATAAAAAAGCCGCTGACAACAGCGGCTCTCACGAGAAATATAAACGATTACTGACACTTAGCTATTTGCTCTGCCTTTGTGAGCATGTCTTGCTGCTCTTTAATCGTTTCTCTCACTATTTTATCGAAAAACTTTCGCTTTTCTCTCGACGACGAGTGACGCACGAAGTCTGAGAAAGCGGTAGATTTTACCTTATTACGCTTATTCTGCATGGCTCCCTCCTTTCGTGATACCGACGATACGTTCAAGCGACTTTCGATTGTACTTTTTGCGCAATAGTGCGTCAATGTCACCGACGTTAAAGTGTGGTCTCTTGTTGACACCATCGACGTTTTTCTCAATAAAAGTGATATCAATCTGATCCCTAAACAGTTTCTTTAATTCACTCACCACACGTTGCGATTCTAGGAACTGATTAATGAAGACTTCACTGGGGACACGACGACCTTCAACACTTTCTCTCGCTTTCACTAAACGCCAAGCTTGCACTGGCTCTTGATATACAAAAACAATCATAACAAAGCGGCCTTTTTTCAAAGATCGCTCGATGTTATCTTTCGCTTTATCGAAACTGGAAAGCGTTGAATCAAGAATAAAGCTGACTCTTCGCTTCAAAGCGCGATCATGAATAGCTTCTACCAAGATTGTAGCTGGGCGCTGAAACAAGGGCGAGTTATAACCTTGATAATCTTCAAATGCCTTTCTTAACTCGTCGTTCTCTATGTGCACTAATGTCAGGTCGTGCTCATTCTTAAAAGCACGAACCATCGCTCTAGCCGTTTCCGTTTTACCTGCGCCTGGCGACACTGCCATAAATACAGAAGCCGCTTCCTCCTCCTCGGGCAAATGATCAACAAGCTTTCTGGCAATCATTTATTTCATTGCTTTCGCTTGCTTTATAGCTTTATCTGTAATTTGTTGATCATCCATTGAATTCGCCTTTAAACGAGCAAAGTCATCTAATCCTAGCACTTTAGTCGGGCACTAAGTCATCAACTCAATCCAACAATACTGCCCTCACCATCGAGGTCGAGGTTCATAAACGCCGGTTGTTCCGGTAGGCCGGGCATAGTCATCACGTTGCCGCATAAGGCATAGACAAATCCGGCACCCGCGCATAATTTCAACTCGCGGATCGGTACATCAAAGCCTTTGGGAGCGCCTTTTATTGCGCCATCGGTTGAAATAGACAGCGGTGTTTTCGCCAAACAGACTGCCAAGCCGTCATACCCTTGCGCTTTAAATTGTTGCAGTTGCTGTTTCGCGGTCTCACTTAACGTCACGCTTCCCGCGCCATAACCAACTTCCGCAACCGCCATCAACTTTTCTTCCAAGCTTTGCTGGGCATGATACAAGGGCGAGAATGATGCGCCAGCTTCACATTGCGCGACCACTTGTTCCGCCAGTTCACGCGTACCCTCACCACCTTGGGCAAAGCCTTCACTGATCGCTACTCTTACTTTGTTGGGCAGCGCTTCAATCATCGCCTTGAGTGTCGCAAGCTCGGCATCACTGTCTTGTGGAAAGCGATTAATTGCCACCACCGCCGGCACACCATATTGGGTCACGTTATTGATATGCCATTTGAGGTTTTCAAACCCAGCTACTAATGCCTCATTGTCATCCGCAAAGAGCGCGTCGGGCATAGGCTGACCGGACTGTAAATTATAGTGACCCGAGTTGGCTTTTAAGCCGCGCAATGTCGCCACAATCACCGCACAGTCTGGTGCTTTACCCGATGCTTGCGCTTTGATGTTGCAGGCTTTTTCAAACCCCATGTCCGAGCCAAAGCCGCCTTCGGTGACGGTATAGTCACCCAGCTTAAGGGCAATGTTATCGGCGATAATCGACGAATTGCCATGGGCAATATTGGCAAATGGACCGGCGTGAATCAGTGTCGGCACGCCTTCTAGGGTTTGCATCAAAGTGGGTTCAATCGCTTCTTTCATACTCACCGCCATCGCGCCAGCTACTTGTAAATCCTCGGTGGTGATCGGCTCACCAGTATGGCTATAAGCCAACACTATGCGGCCGATGCGCTGACGCAAATCGCGAAGATCGCTCGCCAACGCCAAAATCGCCATTAGTTCGGAGGCGGCCGAGATATCAAATCCGCCCTCACGCTCGTAGCCGTTGATGGTTTTGCCAGGCTCGTTTTTACCCACAGTTACCATACGCAAGGCGCGATCGTTGTGATCCATCACCCGCTTCCATACAACGCGACTTGGGTCGATTTTTAACGCTTTTAAGCCACTACGCGCCTCAAAATCGTCATAGCCTAGGCGTTGCTCGTGATAGATTCGCGCATCAATAGCCGCAGCAGCCAAGTTGTGCGCCGCGGTCACCGCATGAATATCTCCCGTCAGGTGGAGGTTGAGCTCCTCCATTGGAGCCACTTGCGAATAACCACCGCCAGCTGCGCCACCTTTCACACCAAATACGGGCCCCATCGAAGGCTGACGAATACACGCCGTTACAGAATGATTCAGCTTGGCCAAGCCTTGCGCCAGACCAATGGTGGTGACGGTTTTGCCTTCACCCAAGGGCGTGGGAGTAATGGCGGTGACCAGTACTAACTTTCCGGTTGGGTTGGGCGCAAGACGCTTTAAGCAATCGAGAGAGATTTTGGCTTTATAGCTACCTTGCGTTTTAAACTCTGAGTCAAGGAGGCCAACTTGCTTGGCAATAGTAGATATGGGGGCGAGTGTGGTGTTACGACAAATCTCGACATCAGGCAGCATGAAACCCTCTCAATAGCGCACAATATGTTCTAGGCAAACGTTTGCGTGAGCATAATACCGCTAAAATAGCTATTGTAAAGCGAAAGGACGCTTGCGGTAAGCGTCCTTTATGACTTTTTATCCCGTGTGCCGAGAATAGTGATCATGCTATTGGCTTAGGCGACTTTAAATTGCCCGACCAAGGTATCAAGATCTTGACCAAGCGAGCTCAGCTCTTCCGCCGCGTGTGACGATGCCTCACTTGAGGTCAACAAGCTAGCGACAATGTCGCGAATCGATACCAGATTACGATGAATATCTTCCGTGACCGTGGTTTGCTCTGACGCCGCACTGGCAATTTGCGAGGTCATATCGTTCACTTGCGAAAACGCCGCACTCACCGAGGTGATTCGCTCGCCAATTTGCGCTGAAATCGTTGCCATGCTTTGGCACTCTTGATCGCTGTCGGCAATGGTTTTCACGGCACTATCCACATGCACGTGTAGACCATCAAGCATGTCACGGATCTCATGGGTACTGGTTTGAGTGCGACTGGCCAAGGTGCGCACTTCATCGGCCACCACCGCAAAGCCTCTCCCCTGCTCACCCGCGCGAGCGGCTTCAATCGCCGCGTTCAGCGCCAATAGATTGGTTTGCTCCGCAATTTCACCAATCACGGACAGTACCGAGGTAATTTTATCCGACTGAGCTTTAAGTTGATCCACCTGCCCGCTCGACTCGCTCATTTTCGCTACCAACTTCTCAACCGATGCCTCTGATTCACGCACTTGCGCCTGAGCATTTTGCGCATCTTGGGTGGCAGAGGTGGCGGCATCAGCCACCTGTGTCGTGTTTTGTGCCACTTCTTGCGCAGCAGAGCTCATCTCTGTCACCGCGGTGACCACTTGCTCGGTCTCGTTATCATGGGTTTGTAGTTTTTCAGCCACTGCGGATGTTTGCTGAGCCATATCACAGGCGGTGCTGTTTACTTGCGCCGTGACTTGCGCGACGCGCTGAATGGTGTGCTGCAGCTTCTCTACAAAGCGATTAAAGGCATGACCGAGTTGGGCGATTTCATCATAGCCATGTACGTGCAAACGCTGAGTGAGATCGCCCTCACCGCTAGCAATATCATTAAGCTTATCAAGCATGTTTTTCACCGGCTCACCAATACGCTGCGCAAACCAGCTCACCAGCAACACCGTGATAATCACTGTGCTTATCCCCAACAGGGTTAAACGGAAAATTTGTGCATCCAGGGTTTGCTCTGCGTCGGTGCGATAGGCAGCAACCTCTTGCTCAATGTCATCGGTGTAGGCGCCAGTGCCTAATAGCCATTGACCATTATTCACCATTACCGCATAGCCGATTTTATCAATCAGCGCATCGGTACCCGGCTTATCAAACATAAAATTAAAGTAGCCATCGCCACGTTGTGCCGCCTCGAGTAACCCTTGAATCACCTTATTGCCTTTCGGATCGGTAAAATCAATCAGGTTTTTTCCTTCAAGGGCTGGTTTAACAGGGTGAAACACATTGATCCCCTGTTTGTTGTAAATAAAAAAGTAACCCGTCTCGCCAAACTGCACATCAGTAAGCGCCGTTTTCACCTCAGCCAAGCGAGCCTCATTGGTGCCTGGGTTAAAACGCTTAACGATGTTCTCCGCTACCTGAGTCACTTCTTTGAGTTGTTTTTTACGCTCGTTGACCAACTTCTCCCGAAACGTGGCAATGTTTTCTTCTATTAACGCCTGTTCGTTATAGGCCGTGACCGCACTCATAATCAGCATTGAGGCGATCAGTGGCACGATGGCAAGTAGCAGTATTTTCGTTTTAAACATCAGCTTCATTGGCAATTACCCTGCAGACTAATTTTGTAAGCAAATACTACTACTTAACTAGACAACCAAAAATATAAACCGCTGTTTTATTTGATCTAAACGCGATTTAACCCCCGAGGCTGTGACCCGGGTTGGAATGTCATGTAAATGGAAAGGTCTTTGCCATATCGTGGTGTGGATTTGGCTCGTTAACTCGCGTCTTTGTGAGCGCGAGCAACTCGTCCCACCAAACCATTCCGCTGTTCGTCGCGTATTCTTAGTTGGTATTCAGGAGGTGGCTATGAAAAATCGTAAAGTGCCGCATGGTAAGTTTTCTCGCTTTGGCGCACTGGCTTCGTTGGCGGGGCGTGTGGCGTCGAATGTGGCGTGGGAAGGTACCAAACAGTTTGCCCAGGGCAATCGGCCGAGTCGTAAGGATTTGGTGATGTCGCCGGCCAATATTGCCCACGTGGCGGACAAACTGGCGGACTTACGTGGAGCGGCGATGAAGGTCGGTCAATTGTTGTCAATGGATGCGGGGGATTTGATTCCGCCAGAGCTCAGCGAGCTTCTCGCCCGTTTGCGTAATAATGCCACTCCCATGCCACCGGCGCAGCTCAAAGCAGTGCTCAATGAAGAGCTGGGCGACAATTGGCAGGCTGAGTTCACCCATTTTCGTTTTTCGCCCATCGCGTCAGCGTCGATAGGCCAAGTGCACGAGGCCTATACCGATGCCGGTGAAAAAGTAGCGGTAAAGGTGCAATACCCGCGCATCAAAGACAGCATTGATAGCGATGTGGATAATGTGATCACCCTACTGCGCTTAAGTGGCCTGATCCCCAAAGAAGCGAATTACCAAGCCTTACTCGATGAAGCCAAGCAACAACTGCATGATGAAGCCGATTACGGCAAAGAGGCACAAGCATTGACTCGGTTTGGCGACCATTTGAAAAATGCCAACGGTTTGGTGGTGCCAAGGGTTCACTCAGCGCTTACCTCAGATCGCATTCTTACCATGAGCTATATGGCAGGAGAGCCGATTGAGCAACTCAACAAGGCTTCAGAGACGATTCGCCACCGCGTGATCAGTCGTTTATTCCAGTTGCTGTTTGAGGAAGTCTTTGTGTTTGGCGAGGTCCAAACCGATCCTAACTTTGCCAACTATTTGTATCAGCCCGATACCGGACGCGTCGTGTTGCTCGATTTTGGCGCCACCCGTCAGTATGCCCCGACGTTTACCGATGGCTATCGCAAGCTATTTTTAGCGGCGATTGAAAAAGACAACGCAGGGATTGAGGTGGCACTAACCCAAATTGGCTTTTTTGCCGAGCACATCTTGCCAGAGCAAAAAGCCAGTGTGCTGGAGCTTGTGAACACGGCTTGTGAACCGATTGCGACGGATGCGCCATTTAACTTTGGCGACGCCGATTTGGCAACGCGTTTACGTAACCGTGGGATGGCGCTGAGTATGGAACAAGGCTATTGGCACACACCACCGGCGGATGCACTGTTTTTACATCGTAAAATAGCAGGGTTGTATTTGCTGGCGGCCAAGTTAAACGTGAGCTTTAATGTCCGCCAGTTGTTATTGCCTTATTTAACCCACTCACACACGGGTAATCCGGTCGAAGCGTAAACAGTCACCGTGTGCTGCGCGTGGGACTAGGGGCTATCGCGCAGCGCTTCACAATAGGCGACCAGATCTTCCGCGGCCCAGTGGCTCGCCACATTACGAGCGGTGAGAGCAGCACCAACCCGCCCTTCGCTAACCACCTCAAACCAATGGCTGAGCATAGCCGCAAAACCTTTGCTCGCTTGCATACCCGTCCAATCTGGCAAGGTAAGCTGTGTGCTGACGTTGTCTTGCATGCGCGCACCGCGGGTAAAGCCATCAAAGAAATAGCACTCGTTACGATAGGCCGCCGCAATGGTTTCTTTGGTGACCCCATACTGGCGGTTCATGCTGGCCTCAAACAAGCTATTGTCGCGGAGCCAACGCACGTCTAAGCGGCCTAGCAAGCCTTCGCTAAATTGAGCAAACACGTCCAAATCATCAATATTGATGTCACCATGAACGTTTATACTGTCGAGTGGATGAATGAAATCATCAAAAATAAAACGACGCGGTGCATCGGGCAGCGCATGACGGTGTTTTTCCCAACGCAGCGATAAAAGGGGTGTGCCCAGCTCGTCTTCGGGGCGCTGGCCATTGAGATGAGTGTTGAGCAAAGGCAAATAACGCCGGTTAAAGCCTGCAAACAAGGGGGTTTGCTGTTGTTCTGCCAAGTTGAATAAGGCTTCAACCTCCGCGCCTGATGGGGCGACAGGTTTATCGACAAACACCGGCACACCTGCTTGCAAGCAGGTACGAATCAAGGCCGCATGCGAGTCGGTGGCGCTGTGAATCATCACTCCATCCACCCCTAATGCTAAGCATTGTTGGATATCACTCGCGGTCTCACTCACTCGGTATTGCGTGGCGAGCGTCGCCAGCTTAGCGTCATCACGGCTGCACAATACCCATTCGAGCCCTGGCCAATTGACCATCAATGGCAAGTAGGCTTTTTGCGCAATGTCCCCTAACCCGATCGATGCGATTTTCATGCCTTCTCCTTACATCGTGCGCTCCCGCGGGCTAAGTCCGCGCTGGAAGTCGCCAGCAGAAATCAGTACTCTAGCCGCATTCTACACAGTGTAAATCGTTATGAATATTTTAATCTCTTGGTTTTCTCAGGCGGGTGCGTGGTTAACGCCATGGCTCAGTGATATTGCAGTGGCCATTGTGGCGTCACTGTTGGTGGTATTTGGCAATGATATTAATCGGACGCTACGCCGTTTATTGACCGGTCATCATTTTATCGTTCGCACTCTGGTATTTGTGGCGATCAATGCCTTTGGTTACGGCGCTTTTATCATTACCGTCTCTCCGTGGCTGGCGCGACAAATGCGCGGATGGCCAGATCATTGGCTTTTTGCCGGCTTGGTCGCCACCTTTGTTTTTATTGGAATGTGGGCGCAACGCCAGCGACAGATCTAGTCTTCGTCCATAACACTCATTCACACCCCCAGCGCGCACTTAGGCGGGTGTGAGAGCCCGCATTCATGCTCGTGGTTGGCGAATAGTCACCCAGTTGATCCAATCAAGCAATCCGCCCGCAGCCTGTGAGCGTATTGGAGGGAAAAAGGAGATAGGTATGCAACGCGGATTAATGTGGTTTCGCCACGACCTTCGAATACATGATAACCCTGCACTCGCCAATTTAGCCTCGAGCTGCGATCAGCTGACCTGCGTGTTTGTGATTGACCCCAGCTGGTATCGTGCGGATCACTTTCAAAGTAAGCACCTCGGTGCCCCACGGGAAGCGTTTTTGTGGCAAAGCCTAACCGAACTGCATCGCGCCCTGGATGCGATGGGGCAAAAATTGATTATTCGCACCGGCAAGCCGCTAGAGGTGGTGGCAAATCTGTGTATGGATCATGAGTTTGACCTTATTGGCGTCACCGACCACCCAGGGACACGCGAGCGTCACCAGGTTGATACGCTGGTTGAGCGCTTTCCGCAGCGGGTGGTTGTCTCGGATGCTCACACCTTGTTTACCCAGCATCAGCTGCCGTTTGACTTACCTGAGATCCCGACGACCTTTACACAATTCCGTAAAGCGGTGGAAAAACCCGGGATCAAACCACGCTTGCCGTTGCCAGTACCTGAGTCATTGCCAGCCCCCATCACAGCGATTAAGTCCGACCCAGCGCCCCTATCTGATCGCCGAATAGCCCCTTATCAAGGCGGTGAAATCGCCGGACGTGCGCAACTGAATCATTACTTATGGGATACCCATCGTATTCAGCGCTATAAAGAAACGCGCAACGGCCTTGATGGTTGGGATTTCTCGTCACGCTTATCGGCTTGGCTCGCTAACGGCAGTTTGTCCGTGCGCTGGGTCGCCGCAGAGCTCGATCGCTATGAGCGCAATGTCGAGAAGAACGAGTCCACCTATTGGCTATACTTTGAGCTGTTGTGGCGCGAATATTTCCAATGGATGCTGTACCACTACGGTACCCGTTTTTTTGCCTTTAAAGGCATTGCCAACAAACGGCCACTCACGACCTTTTATGCCGAAGCCTTTATGGCGTGGCGTGAAGGCACCACGCCTTTTCCTATCGTCAATGCGGCGATGCGCCAACTTAAGCAAACGGGATGGCTCTCGAATCGCAGTCGTCAATTGGTGGCCAGCTGCCTAGTCCATGAGTTAGGTGTTGATTGGCGCTATGGCGCAGCATACTTTGAGCAGCAACTGATTGATTTTGATGTAGCGGCTAATTATGGCAATTGGCAATACTTAGCAGGCGTTGGTGCCGATCCGCGCGGCAGCCGCCGGTTTAACCTCGACAAACAAGCCGCGCAATATGACCCCGATGGGACGTTTGTTAATACTTGGGTGGGAACACAGGAATCATCCGAACTAAAGTGACCTTATCAAACCATCACTTTAGCCCTCGGCGGCTGGCACAGCCGCCGACGTATACTGAGCGACTAACTGAATCACACGCTCACTGACCCGCCTTGAAAACAATAATGCAATGTGGGTCACAGAGTACAGATCGTGACTGGTCATGCCCTCGATTTTGGTTTCTTCGACCAGCACGGTGCCATCGCAGACTTGGTTTTTTAACAACAGCGCCGCGGGTCCCCAGGGGCAATCGCCGGCAAGGCTATGTAACGGCGGAAGGTTTTGCCAGGGTTTGACCTTGTCAGGGATAAGCATGTCTTCGCTACGTTGAAACAACCAGCCGCCCCACCCCAGATCGCCAAAGATACGTGCCAACTTAGCGCCTTGATGCGGCGTGCCCAAAGTGATCACCGCGCGAACATCGAGAGGCGGTCTATCACACCGCTTTGTACTCTGTTCCAAGTAACGGCGAATAATGAGTCCGCCCATCGAATGGCCAATCAAGATCGCTGGCTGGTCGCCAACAAACGCATCGATTTTGGCGGTGATACCCTCTAGGTCCGGGTTGAGCGTATTATACGAAACATTCAGCACCTGGTGCCCATGTTTTTCTAAGCGCTCGCACAGCGGAATCAAAAAAACACCGTGCATGTATAACCCATGAAGAGTGACTATTTTCATCCCGCCTCCCATTAGCCGCTGCGTTCAGCATACCAATATATGTCCCTTTCTGCCCATAGGTGGTTGATACAACCGAGGGCTTGCATCACAACAACGAGGACGCGTTAACAAAAAAACGCCCCACAAAAAGTGAGGCGTTGATGATGTAAGGAGTACGCGCATAGCGGCTTATGCGTAGCGCCTAATTAGAAAATCAGGTGAGCAATCCCTGCGATAACAGGCAGAGTGACTAGCGTACGTAAAATAAAGATCACGAACAGCTCCCACAGCTTGACTGGGATTTTGCTTCCCAGTAGTAAGGCACCCACTTCCGAGATATAAATCAGCTGGGTCACCGATACCGTAGCAATCACAAAACGGGTCATTTCACTGTCGATTTCTGCGGCTAAAATGGCAGGAATAAACATGTCTGCAAAACCAATCACCATGGTCTCAGAGGCTTTCACCGCATCAGGGATATGCAATAGTTCAAGCAATGGCACAAATGGCGCCCCTAGGATGCTAAACACATCGGTGTACTCAGCGACCATCAACGCCGCCGTACCAATTGCCATCACAACTGGCAACACACCTAACACCATATCGACGGCGTTTTGTACGCCTTCTTTTAGCACACTGCTTACCGAGCGAATTTTCTCGGCACGTGTCAGAGCACAGTGCAGTCCATAGCTCAGCGTATTGTGGCCAGCCGGTAGGACTTCATCATTGGTTTCACGCTCAGAGTTATCGATAAGCGCATCTTTTTTCCAGCTCAGAGGAGGAAGACGAGGAACGATGATCGCCGCCGCAATCCCAGCTAAACAGACGGTGAGATAGAACCAAGCAAACATGTGCATCAAGTCGACTTGCGCTATCACCACCAAACTAAAGCTGATTGAAACCGCAGAGAACGTCGTGCCAACCACTGCCGCTTCACGCTGGGTATAAAAACCTTGCTCATATTGTTTACTGGTCATCAAGATACCGACGCTGCCATCGCCCAACCAAGAGGCGGCACAGTCGACCGCAGAGCGCCCCGGCAGACCGAATAACGGACGCATTACCTTGGTGAAAATAGCACCAAGCAGCTCGAGCAAGCCGAAACTTGTCAGTAGCGGCAGTAATAGACCAGCGAAAATAAACACGGATAACAAGGTAGGCAATAGCTCATTGAGCACAAAGGCCCCCGTTGTTTCACCCATGATGACTGGCGAGCCAAAACCATAAAACGCCATTACGATGAAGGCGGCACCGAAAACACGGGTGACAAGCCACACCGGAGAGACATTAAACAAACCATTAAGAAAGCCATTTCGCATGATAACGGCAGGCTTGGTCAGCGTAACCAACACTGAAACGACGGCACTCAACACCACTAAGGCAGTGACGACCGCTGTTGCACTGTTACCTAGTAAGTCCAAGACACTGCTCGCCATTACCGCAATCGGGATGGTGACGCTGTCACCGAAACTGACTGGCGTCATAAAAAGGAACAACCCCAATAATGATGGGATTGCGAACATCAGAATATTTCTCATCGAAGGTGACTTCGTAGAGAGAGTGTCAGTTTTTTGCATACGTCTGAATCCTGAATTTTTATTTATCTCACCGCGAGCATCAACGCCTTTGCTGATTAATTATTCACTCACTGTGACTAACTGGCATGCAGATTATCGAATCATACACAGGATGTAAATAACTATTTAGTCATAAATACTGAATAAATACACCCTAAAAGCAGATTACACATGCCTACTGGTGGTTTTATAGTTCAACAAACCATCTTTTGTGAAAAGTTTGTTACACCGTTTTATTGACCAAGATCAGATTCTGTTACTCACTTGTAGGGAATGAGGCGGGTTAGCTCACAGAATACGCTTAATGTTCAAGCGTCCAACGCCAGCATCGTTGCCAAACGCTAGTTAACCAATTTTAAAGTCAATGCGCGCATATTCTTTGATCAACCAATCGCCAAAGTCATTGAGGAGGGTCATGACAGCACGTTTTTTTACCGGTTTGCGCTCTAGCAGGATAAAAAGCCGCTCAATCGCCATTTTTTTATCCGGGTAGTGTTTAATAAAAGCATCCGCACACTCGTTGAGTGATTCACTCCACTGCGCTTCTTTATGAAGTACCAAACCAAATGCACCGCGTATCAGGGTGTCTGCAATCGCTTGTGCGGTATTTAGCTGAGTGTTCCATGTGGTGGCGGCGGTGATTTTTTGTTTGGCACGCGCGAGTTTGTCAGAGATATCTGGATTCATCGCTTTCGCCACTTCCCAGCTGGCTTCAAACAAACCAAAACTGACCGATAAGTCTTGGCCATAGAGGCAAATGGCTCTGTGTTTAAAAAAGAATCCCCAGTGAAAGACTTGTGAGAGATCTCTAACATGTGACACGGTCACGATATCGATATGGCAATCACTGATCACCTTGCTATGACTGGTTTTTAATCGCCATAGCAAGGTGTTTAATGCGTTCGATTGATCAAGCGTCAGGGCGTGTTGGCACACCACCGTCAGCGATAGCACGCTGTCTTTCACCACGGCTCGCCGCCAAACAATATCTCCACTCACGTAGACGCTGTGAAGCCGCTTGCCGAGCAAGCCACGTAGTTGCTTCACCGCTTTAATCATCACGGGGATAAATTCAGATTGAAACGGGGCACGCCGGTCGGGCTCCGGTAAATAAGCGTTTCTGGATTGCAACTGAGTCACGACTTTCACACAGGTTTGAGTACGCGCGCTATTGTTGGTCATCTGCATAAACAAATCAACGCTCTAACTGTGGGTCTGCTTTTATTTTAGCCAGAGGTTGTCTATTTGACCATGAGAGCCGTCGGTTGAGAGGACAAACACGGATACGCTTTAGATACCTCTTTGTGCAGGTCAACCGATACGGCGCGGCTGAGATACCCCTTACAGCATGGTATAATGCGCATACATACAGACAACGAGAGCTTACCATGACGCAAGAGAATCAACTCAGCTTGGAGACCGTGCTAGAGATCGCGTTCGAGATTTTTGCCGAAACGGCCCCAGACAACTTGGAATTCGACGATTTAATGCTCTATGAGTCACGCTTTGAAGAAGAAGGGGGCGCTGTGGTGGTTGAAGTAAACAATGATTGGCCAGAGCATGTGGGAGCGGATGTTGACTTATCTCAGTGTGCCGAGGTGCAAATGGGTATAGCTGGCGCTGAGGTGCTAGATGAAGTCTTTGTTCGTATGCTCATCAGCCGAGATCCGGATAATAAATTCTGTCATTTATTGTGGAAGCGCAGCCCAACACAGATCCACTAGCCCTGCCCCACAGAATAACGGCAGCGATAGGTGCTGCCGTTGTGGATGCGAACTGGCGCTGACTTCATAGGATAATACCGGTTGAATGATTACAGTACGGTCACTGAGTCCGCGTCATCATGGGCGTGAGCGCGATAACTGATGACCAGTCCCAAGCTTGCCAGCGTCGCCAATGTCAGCATGATTACCCCTAATGATAATTGGCTAGCCACACCGAAACTACTGGCGACGAGTGTTACCAGCCCTGCCAATAGATTTTGCGCGCCGCCAAGAATTGCCCCCGCCGTGCCAGCATGGTAAGGAAAAGGACTAATCGCTCCTGTACTGGCTGCCGGAAAGAGAATACCTGCACCAGCAAAATAGACACAGCCGCCACCCACTAACGCATAGAGTGAAACATCACCGAGCATACCGGGTAATCCTATGATGCCTGCCCCCAACAACGCTAAGACACTGCCCAATGTCAGGGTGGGATAATACCCCATACTTTCGGAAAGCCGGCTCGACAACCCTGACCCGACTAAGTATGCCGGCAGAGGGACAACAAACAGCAAACTGATCACACTCGGAGACAACGCTAACGCATCTGACATGATCACACCTGCCGCCGCCTCGAATAAAGATACACCGGAAAAAACGGTAATTAGGCACAGCAAATACCCTTTAAATTGATGTGATCGCATAACATGACGATAGCGCGCACCAAAATGACCAGGTTGGCGTAAATCGGCAGGCAAAGTCTCGCTAAACCGCCAAGCCATGACTGTATAAACCAAGACACCGAGTAACAATAAAAAGAAGTAGCTGGCACGCCAATGTAGGGCCTCGGTTAACCCTCCTCCTAGAAGCGGAGCCACTAAGGGAGAAAAGATCAGTCCCATACTAACTAGGCTATTGGCGCGGTGCAGTTTGGCCCCGGAAAAACAATCTCGGGTTAAGGTGCGCGCCATGGCGCCGCCGCAGCCAATGCCCGCGCCTTGAACCATACTGCCCAGTAAAAATATCGCAAAGGAGGTCGCCAATAAGGTGATAGCCGTCCCGACTAAAAACAATGCTAACCCAAACAAGATAACCGGCTTGCGGCCGATGCGATCGGAGACAGGGCCATAAACAAACTGCGATAACCCATAGGGAATAAGATAACAAGCCATCACCGCTTGCAACCAAGCGGGCGATACGGCGAAGTCGTCCGCCATTGCACCGATGGATGGTACATACATGGTTTGGGTCATTTGCCCAACCGCCGCTAATAGAACGATCAATAGCAATAGCTTGCCCATAGGCATTGCCGAGGACATACCAGCACTCCTAAAAATAATTATGCGAAAATAAGTAAGGAATAGGTGGCGAGATTAAGGATAAAGGCCTAACCCACTCTGCCACCTAATGATAGACAGGCGAATGATAGGCTTTAAGAGAGCATGTCGCAATCAGAGTCGATAATAACGATCCCGATTCTTTATTATATTAAAGATTAGTTTAACTAATCCTAAAGCCAGCGTCGGACACGAGCTGCATAAGCGTCAAAATCATCAGGCCATTGGCGTGATAAACGGGCTTCTTCAGCAGGAATAAATGTGGCGGATAGGTAGGCCATAAAAGCGGGAATCATCCCCCAGCACCATAGCGCATTAAAATACAGCCCAGCCGCAGCGATGATCAGTACCAACGCCAGGTACATGGGGTTGCGGGTATAACGATAGATCCCAGTGGTCACCAACGCTGAAGGCATTTGCAGCGGATCAAGTGTGGTGTGATGGCGATGGAACGCCCATTTAGCTGCGGCTAATAACCCCACAGCTAACCCCAGAGGCAAGGCAGCCCAAATCGGCGCACCCAGCACCAGCGAAAAAGGAAAGAAATGGCTCAGTAATAAACCAATCGCAACCGCAATGAGCATCGCCACAGGGGGCAATGGGGGAAAGAGATAATGCCATGTTTGCACACGCATGACTCGTCCTTGAGCAATGACTGATATAATGGCAATAATGTAGCGAATATGGGCAGTGATTGTCACTGCCCTGCGAGCAATTTAGCCCATTTTTATCGACGAATGTTTAATCTTGCTCAATATTGAGACGATGTTTGCCGTGCTCAATCTTTGCCTTAAGATAGTTACGATTACCGTCTTTAAGGTGGGCTTTGGTGCCAATCACTTCTTTGAGAGTAATCCCTGCCGCTTGCAGCTCTTCAATCTTTTTGGGGTTATTGGTGATCAAGCGAATACAGTGAGCGTCTAACGCTTTTAGCATCTGCGCCGCTTCGGCAAAATCACGCAAATCATCCGCAAATCCCAAATGGTTGTTCGCTTCATACGTCGTCATCCCTTCGCTTTGTAGCTTGTAGGCATCCAGCTTGTTATACAGCCCTATCCCGCGCCCTTCTTGGCGCAAATAAAGAATAATACCGCCATCTTCACCCATCTTTTGGATGGTTTCTTCAAGTTGCTCACCACAATCGCATCGAGAGGAATGGAAGACATCACCGGTTAAACACTCGGAATGCATACGAACTAAAGGCGGATCAGCTTTCTTATCGGCTTGTTGGAAAATTAGCGCGACGTGCTCTTGCTCAGATTCTAAACCATGGAAGGAAAGGATCTCTGCTGGGATCTGGCTTCCCACCCCGACTTTCAACGGCACTCGGGCCCTAACTTTAACCATTCTGCGTCTATCTCTTACTGCTGATACCCGATTGAGGGCGATAACATTACTACACCCACATCAGTATGCCAATTCAAAAATGTTATATTATAACATTTATAGGGAGGATGCGAAAAAATCGTATTGGGAGGTATCTGTCACCTTGTCTCTATCCTCATCACTGCAAACGCCGTACCACCGCAGCCGGATTGCCAGCCACAATAGAAAAAGGTTCGATATCCGTATCAACCACTGATCCGGCTTCAATCACTACCCCTTCACCGATTGCCGTGCCTCCTTTTATCACGGTATTTCCCTCGATGATAACGTTATTACCTATGATGACATCCTGAGAGGACTCACATTCACCGCGGGCAATGTCTAGCGGTAATACGCGATGACGCGTGGTATAGATCCCAACGTTGGGGCCAATACTCACGTTATCGCCAATACTGACATGCGCCCCGTCTAAAATGGTGCAATTTGGACCGACGCTAACATTGTTGCCAAGATGAATATTCATCCCATAATGACAAAAGAAAGGCGCGTCGATTTCAACGTTATCGCCAATACGGGCGAATAGCTTGGTGGTTACCACCGCTAAACTGGCCGCATCTTCAGGATCGAGCCGGTTAAACTGTTGGCAAAGTCGGCGCGCGGCATATCGAAACAAAGTCAGCTCTTCATCCGCAGGACAATAAGGCAGGCCGCGTTGCATTTTTTCAAACTCTGTCATCAGCGCTACCCTTGATGCGGCATTTGTAACGACGTTGACTCAAAGCCGGGGTTATCCACTGTCGACAAAGAGACCAGCGAGTCACCGTATTCACGCAAGAATTGGTTTCCCAGCGAGGCCCCCAGCTGATAGTCGGCTTCTAATGCCGCCGGCTTACTCAGTAAGGCACTACTTTGCAACGGAGCGCTCGGCGCAATTTGCACTATCTGAGCACGCGCAGGCGGTGACGCCAAAAACTGCAGTTCACTTTGGTAGCTTTGGTAATGCGTGGTCAGCATCTTGAGCATTTCGGTGTTTAGCGGCTTGCCGGATAAAGACTGGAGCCGATAAATCGTGTCGCCACCAAACAGCCAACGACCACCATTTTGCATCGCTTTCTCTTTCATGCTGTCGCGCACACGATTAACCAATTGCTCGCGGCTGGACTTATAGCGATCTGACAGCTCACCGATTTGCTTACTGAGCTCTTTCTGGAAGGTTTCAAAGCGCGCGAGTCGATATTTGGACTCAAAGTTTGATAGATAGTCGGAGAGCTTAAATTGCGGCCTCTTCGCCTCAAAGCGTTCGCGTAGTGTTTCAAGAAAGCGCCGGTTTTCATCATCACGTTTATCTTGGTCAACCACTGGCTCAGTGCGAACCACGACGATAATATCCGCCCCGCGCGCAAACGCTTCTTTTGCCGGGATCGCCGCTGTTACCCCACCGTCCACATAACGGTGCTCACCGATGTTCACCGGATGCGGATAAAGTAGCGGAATCGCACAGGTCGCTTTCAGGGCATCTGGCCAGGTGTCTTCTGTCAGTGAGAAGAAGGCTGGTTGCAGCGTATCTGTGTCAGTCGCGCATGCATAAGCATAACGGTTTTGCAGATGGTGCCGCGCCGCTTCCATATCCAGAGCCGTTTCTTTACCGGGTAACGCCGTGTCTAACGCCCAATCCAAGTCCATGTAATGCTGCCGGCGAACATACTTCATTAAATGGAAGAAGCGCTCCTGCGTGGTGAGTTGGGTAATAAAGCGGTAACCATATTGGTACTGTTGGCAGACATAGGCACTCATATTGAGCGCCCCCGCCGATGTACCAAAATAAAGCTCAAAGGGGTCAAATCGGTGGGTTAAAAACGCATCCAGCACACCTGCTGTAAAAATACCTCGTTGTCCGCCCCCTTGAAGCACAAGGGCTATGCGCTGCGGCCGCGCGTGAGTCCCGCTCTGTGCGCCAGCGGTCAGCGCGTTGTCGGTCAACACCGTGGGCTGCACGGCTTGATTGGTTTCTACCACGTTCGCCCCTTACCATCACATTTATCGTTATGCTTATGTTTTATTGACTATTTTTAATTAGCTAAGTCTCACAGTTTAACGCGTCGTGTGACACTGTGCTAGCGCTACCGTGCCGTGGCATCGTCATCAAACCGGAAGCCACCGAACCAAGTGTTGTCTATGCCATTACCGCCACGACGGCAAACGTAAAAATAAGGCCGAGTGCGCAGGCTGTCGTGACCAGTGCATAAGTGAGTGTCGTATTCATGATGTCCTCCTAGGTGATAACGCTGCTATAACAAGTATAAACCACATTTAGTGTGCGTCTTTGTTGTCTAAAATTCTGCTAATGAGATCATGTTTTCTGGCGCTGTGGCACGCGCTCAACACATCTTGGCGTTGTTTTTTTCATCAATTGACGAGCGAACAAAAATAACCATTAATCACCACTTATTGATAATTATGATAGTTTTTATCACTACAAAGAGTTAACAAAACATGATTTATATCTACCTCACTCTACCAATAGCAGGTTAACCCCCATTTTTTTGCTAACTTGTTGGTTTTATGGCTATTGATTTAGCCTCACGCTGTGCTTAATGTGCAATGACTGCCCGCTTTAGATAAAAAATTCAACATTCGGGCAACAGGAAGTTAAAAATCAATATTGCGGGAATGTGCTATTTCTTTCATATCGGCCAAAAAACGCAGCCTCACAACACTGCATATTTGGATGGGCGTAAAGAAAGGCGATTCGCAAAGGAGTAAGTAGATATGAAAAGAGAACAATGGGGCTCACGCGCTGGGTTTATCCTGGCTGCCGTGGGGTCAGCAGTCGGCCTAGGGAATATTTGGCGCTTCCCTTATATGGCCTATGAGAACGGTGGCGGTGCCTTTTTTATTCCATACCTTTTCGCCATGCTCACCGCGGGTATTCCATTTATGATTATGGAATTTGGGCTAGGGAAAAAACTGCGCGGCTCATCGCCCGTGGTGTTTTCTAAACTCAATACCAAATTTGAATGGCTGGGATGGTTTCAAGTTTTAATCGCGGCAACCATCGGGATTTATTACGTCGCCGTTATTGGCTGGGCCATTTCATACTTTGGCTTTTCGTTTGGCCAAGATTGGGGCACAGACACCAACGCCTTCTTCTTCTCCGATTACCTAAAATTGGGGGAAAACTCTCCCACCAGCTTGGGTGATTGGCAGTGGCACATCGCGATTCCAATGATCATTGCTTGGGCTATCACCTATGCAGCGGTTTTCCGTGGCGTGAAAGGCGGCATCGAAAAAGCCAGCAAAATCATGATGCCTTTGCTGTTTATCATGGTGTTGTTACTCATTGGCCGTGTGGTGATGTTGCCAGGGGCACTGGATGGTTTGAACTATCTGTTCTCGCCTGACTTTAGCAAATTGGCCGATGCCAGTGTGTGGTCCGCCGCTTATGGGCAGATCTTCTTCACGCTGTCGGTGGGCTTCGCCATCATGCTTGCTTATTCTAGCTACTTGCCAGAAAAGTCCGACGTCAACAACAATGCTTTGATGACGGTATTGATCAACTGTGGCTTCTCAATTGTTGCCGGCGTGCTGATCTTCTCGATTCTTGGCTATATGGCGGCGGAACAAAGCAAAGGGATCACCGATGTCGTCAGCGGGGGCGTTGGCCTAGCGTTCGTCACGCTACCTGCCGCAATTAATTTGCTCCCTATCCCTTATATTCTTGGTCCATTGTTCTTCCTTGCATTGGTTGTTGCTGGCTTGAGTTCGCACATTTCCATCATTGAAGCCGTGACGTCGTCAATTATGGATAAGCTCAATGTGACTCGCCAAAAAGCGGCGACAGCCGTATGTGGTGTGGGCTTTGTCGTATCAATGGCGTTCGCTACCAACGGCGGTCTATTGCTGCTTGACTTGGTTGATTACTTTGTTAACAACGTTGCACTGCTCACAAGCTGTTTGCTTGAGCTGTTGCTGGTCGGCTGGCTAGTTAAACTGTCAGACATCCGTCAGTATGTTAACCGTGTCTCTGAATTCAGCGTGGGTCAGTGGATGGAAATTTGTATCCGCTTTATCAGCCCCATTATGCTGGCGGTTATCTTGGTGAAAAACCTGATTGACACCTTCAACGAAGGCTACGGCGGTTACGCACAATTCGAATTACTGACCCTGGGTTGGGGCTTGGTCGCTGCCATGCTGGTGGTTGGTATTATCGTTAATAGCACCACGACCCCTGCTCGCGATATGGAGACAGATGCATGACAACAGGCGCAATCATCATGATGCTTATCGGCTTTGCCGTCACTTGGGGTGGCGCGGCCTTGTGTATTCGCAAAGCGATGCACAGCAATAGCGAATAGCTCGTCACGGTTCATAACACTGTGATGTCAACCAAAGCCCTCTTATATGGAGGGCTTTGTCTTTTTCACGATCTCGCGTCGTCAAGCAATGAACTATCTGCCTTTTTATACCTTTTCCCCTCCTGGCTGTCTGCTCTGACATCATCACCAAAACGGTTATCAACAAGTCGCTGATTAATTACACAAAGTGCGGCTTTGTTTGTAGCATCTCAACGATAAAGCACCGATAATGGAGGAACTGACTTTAGCAACGAGGACAATGGCGATATGGCTTCAGCCAAACGCATCTTAGTGGTCGACGACGATGTCGAAATCCGTGAGCTTCTCCAAGCTTATCTCACCAAAGCCGGTTACGAAGTGATGACCGCGCAAAACGGTCATGAGATGCAAACTAAGCTGGCTGTCCAATACCCGGATTTAATTTTACTCGACGTGATGCTCCCAGGGGATGATGGCTTTACGCTATGCAAAAGCATTCGTAAAGATTCGAGTGTGCCTATCATCATGCTCACCGCTGTATCAGACGAAACGGATCAAATTGTTGGGCTAGAGCTAGGCGCCGATGATTATATCGCCAAGCCCTTTAGTCCACGCCAATTGATCGCCCGTATTCGTGCATTATTACGTCGCACCCAGCAATTGCAGGAGACCACGCTGTCCCGACCTAAAGCGATTCGGTTTGGCCAGTGGCGTCTAGAGCCTGCCACCCAGCAATTGCACCAGGTTGTTACTGGCATGGAGATAGAGTTGTCGGCGTCTGATTATGCCCTGCTGATGCTGTTTATCGATCACCCACACCAGTTGCTCGATCGTAATGCGATTAGCCAAGCGACGCGCGGCCGCGATGCACAGGCACAAGAACGTGGCATCGATGTACAAGTCAGCCGCTTACGCCAGCGCTTACGTGACACAGGCAAAGCGAACTTGATTAAAACTGTGCGTGGTGCGGGTTATATGTTTGTCGCTGAGATCCAATATGAATCATGAATGGCTAGAAAAGCTGATCCCTCGCTCTTTGCTATCACGCACCTTGCTGCTGACCTTGTTATCCGTGGTATTGGCGCAGGGCATTGCCACCTCAATTTGGTATACCCAATCAAAACGTACCCAGCTTGCGGGGCTAGAGGCGGCGTCGGCGAGTTTAGCTAACATGTTTGCCTCAACCACCACCTTCTTTCAATCGTTGCCCGTTGCTTATCGGCATGTGGCGCTTAATCAATTACGTAACATGGGCGGGACACGGTTTTTTGTCTCCTTTAACAAAGAAAAAATCCAAATCACGCCTATTGAAGAGACACAGGCGAAAAAGGTCGCGACCCTTACCGTATCGGGCATTCTCCACGAGCAGCTCCCGTCATTGAATACCATTGATGTTGACTTTTCGCGCCCTGAAACCTTACGCGTGCTCAACAACGACATTTTATTGCAAGACTTGCCCAAATCTTGGGCACATCACACGTTAAGTTTAGAGCCATTAAATCCCCCCATTTTGGTGGTACAAATGGAGCTGAAAAAAGATGAGTGGATCTATATCGCTGCATTGTTACCCGCGCCCTATGTCACGCTCGATGATACCTTGATTACCGCCGATCAAGTGGTCTTTATCGTGGTGATCACTGCGCTATTACTGTTCTTTACTTACACCTTGATTCGCCAGCAAGCACGCCCCTTAAAACGTCTGGCCAAAGCAGCGAACTTGTTTAGCACCGACATTGAGCAACCTCCCCTGAAGGAGGAAGGCGCGGCAGAAATCGCCATTGTGACAAGGGCGTTTAACCGTATGCAGCGTCGCCTACAACGTCACCTACGTGAGCGCGAAACCTTATTCCGCTCCATGTCGCATGATTTAAAAACGCCTATCACCCGCTTACGTTTACGAGCCGAATTAATTGATGACGACCTGCAAGCCGCGAAGCTCAATAAAGATTTAGATGATCTTGAAATCATGGTTAAAGGTGCCGTACAAACGGTCAGAGACACCGATATTCATGAGAACATGGCGGCTATTGATGTCATTGATTTCTTGGCGATGATTGTCGAACCACACAACCAAAACCGTATTCGAGTCAGTATTGAAAGCGACGCAGTACCTCCGTTTACGTGTAAGCCACTCGCCTTCAAACGCTGCTTATCCAATTTAATTGATAATGGTGTGAAATACGGCGATAAAGTGACGATTTATGTAATGGACGCAAAACACACGTTAGATATTACCCTGATTGACGAGGGGCCAGGTATTCCTGAGCAAGAGCTCGACTCGGTGTTTGACCCTTATGTACGCTTACATGATGATAACGATGGTTCGGGGCTCGGTTTAGGGATTGCGCGCGATATCATCCACGCACATGGCGGGGATATGGTGCTCAGTAACCGCAGTGAAGGCGGCCTACAAGTTGATATCAGTTTTCCTCGGGTAGAAGAGTAATGGCACGTTTAACACGCTTAAATAGATACCTCTCTCAATGTATCATCGGTGGCATGCTTGCCACCTATAGTCTTGCAGTGTCCGCGAGTGATGTTGAAGTTTTACACTGGTGGACATCGGCAGGTGAAGCCAAAGCCGCCTCTGTCTTACGAGAAGGCATTGAGCAACAAGGCCATCAATGGCAAGACTTCGCGGTCGGTGGCCGCGCAGGGATAAGCGCGATGAACACTTTGAGGATCCGTGCCATCAGTGGTAACCCGCCCCTTGCGGCACAAATCAAAGGGCCGGAGATCACCGAATGGGCCCGTTTAGGCTTTTTACGCAACCTCAATGAGATTGCTGAAGCGGAAAACTGGGAAGATAAAATCCCTGCCCCACTACGTGATGTCATGCAGTACCAAGGTAACTATGTGGCAGCGCCCATCAATATTCACCGCGTAAATTGGCTGTGGGTCAACTTACGCGCCTTTAAAGCAGTCAATGCCGACATCCCTACCGACTTTGATAGCTTTTTTGCTGCCGCCGATAAACTGCAGCAAGCAGGCTATATCCCACTCGCGTTGGGAGGAGAGCCATGGCAAGTCGCGACGCTTTTCGACAGCCTGGCGCTATCAGTACTGGGGCCACAAGATTACCAACGTGCCTTTTTAGACTTTGATCGCCAAGCACTCCTTAGTGACGATGTGGTCAAAGCCTTTACCCTGCTGGCGAAGATGCGCCAATATGTGGATGACTCGGGTCAAGGACGCAACTGGAGCGATACCACTCGTCTACTCATTGATAACCAGGCGGGGATGCAAGTGATGGGTGATTGGGCCAAAGGGGAGTTTTTTGCCGCCAACCAGCAAGAAGGCAAAGCCTTTACCTGTGTCGCCTTCCCTGGGACGAAAAAAGCCTTTAGTTACAATGTCGACAGCTTTGTATTTTTCAAGCCCAATAGCCAAAGTGAGCGACAAAGCCAAACAGACATGGCCTCTTACCTCCTCACACCACAGTTCCAGCGTGACTTTAACCGTTACAAAGGCTCGTTACCTATCCGATTTGATGTGCCCCTTCCCAAGGGAGACCGGTGCGCACAACAATCACGTGATGCGTTTACTTACGCGCAAGAGAATGGCACCTTAAGCCCCAGCATGTCACACGGCCTTTCCACCACACGTTATGTACAAAGCGCGGTGTTCGACGTGATTAATGAGTTCTTCTACAACCCTGAGCAAACGCCGCGTGAAGCCACCGAGGCACTGTATCGCGCTATATTATCCGCGCAAGCTTGACGGTCGTCATGCAGGCTTTTTCATCACACAAACTTAGCCAACCCTTCTCAGTTGGCAGTTGGCGCTTGCGTGGGGCCGAGATCGCGCGAGTCACAAGGAACAAAAGCAATATCTGCCGGCAGCGTCGAGTAGTTGCTCAATACATCGTTGGTGAACACATAATCAAACTGACTTAACGTTGTCACTTTCACCGGCGCACTGCGCTGCCACTTTGACCCATCTGCCACCAACCACCGTGCACTCGCTGCACTAAGCATGGTGTCACTGATATCCGCTTCATCGGGGGAAAACTCACACACCCATCCCTCTTCATTGACCGCCGCACAGCCGATAATGGCGATATCCGGTTGGAAACGCGACAGGAACTGAAGCACCGAGTGTCCAACCATATCTTGGTCATTGGCGCGCAGCTTCCCCCCTGCCAGCCAAATATCGAGGTCGGGATTAGCCCCCAGAATATGCGCGATCTGAACGTTATTGGTGATTACGCGAAGGTCGCGTCTTGTTAATAGCTGCTCAGCAATCGCAGAAACCGTGGTCCCTATCCCGAGCATCACGGTCGCCCCCTCAGGAATGTGCTCGGCCACCGCGCGTGCAATCGCCGTTTTAACGCCACTGTGCCTTTGCAAACGACGTTGGTAATCGCTATTGACATGCGCAGAGGGCATATTAATGCCGCCATGGTGACGCCGAGCTAAGCCAAGCGCACAGAGCTGATTAATATCACGACGAATAGTCTGCGTCGTGACCGAAAACTGTGTGGCCAAATCATCCGTTTCTAAGTGCTCTGTTTTTGCTAATTGCGCTAATATTTCGCGCTGGCGCCAATTTAACTCTGCCTCTTGTGACACATAAGCTCCTTGTTGTATGACATTATCGACCGCTCACCTAACGATTCGGTTGACTCCGTGTCAGTACGGGTGTGCTAAGTATTTACTTGGGTCGTCGGTGATCATCATGTCTACGCCCCAACCCCACAAGGCTTCGACCTCAACAGGCTTATTAGGGGTATAACACTTAAGCGCTAAACCTGAATCTTTAACGGCTTTGGCTTTCTCTTGGGTGAGGTGGCGATAGTTGCAGTGAATGCTAAACGTGGCTAAGTCCCGGAACTCACGCCAATTATCAGGGATCGTTTCCCATAAAATCGCCCGCGCTGACTCAGGCATTTCATCACGAACAATCGCGAGTGCCTCAAGAGAAAAAGATGAGACTAATACCTTCTCGGTGCTGATAGGGCTTGCCGACAAGCAAGCAAATATCGCGCGGCACAAGGCAGGTATATCGCTATCCGGGTAAGTTTTGATCTCAAGGTTGATATAAAGCGCATCGCGGTGCGCTTGGGCTAAAACGGCCATGAGCGTGGGTACCCTTTCATAGCCAAACATTGGCGAAAAGTGCCCGCCTGCATCGAGCTGCTGTAAATCGGCCAAGGCGGTGTCTTTTAACGCCCCTACACCATTGGTGCACCGTTGTAAGCTATGGTCATGAAACACCACGGGAACACCGTCTTGGGTCAGTTGCACATCGACCTCGACCCAACTTAACCCCATCTCTCGCACCTTTGCAATAGACGTTAACGTGTTCTCAGGAGCATGAGCAGCGACACCTCGATGCCCACATAATTGCTGTGGCGCGATTTTCATTTGAACAGTCTCATCTCAATCAGTTATTTAGGTATTGTAGGACAGCGCGAGCCGCATTGTCTCGTGTAAATATGACAGAGTGTTTACGAGTAAATCTTTGCGCTTGCAGGATTTTCATCATCAAAACACGCTCTAATTAACAATTTCCTCACATACCATGCGACCGCGGTCAAAAGTCATACAATTGTCATCTCCCTTTTCGTTTGGGTTCATATTATGTTCATTTTTGTTCATTAAGTTGCCGAATGAACATTACCCCATCCTCAAAAGGAGTGACGCATGAAAACCCAACGCTTAACCGCGCTTTCTTCGGCCCTGTTGCTGGCCACTTTTTCTGCCAACGCGACAACCGAAATTGAATGGTGGCACGCAATGGGCGGAAACCTTGGCGAAAAAGTGAATGAAATTGCTGAGAAGTTTAATGCCAGTCAGGATGACTATTCCGTCAAACCCGTCTACAAGGGTAACTACACCGAAACCATGACAGGCGCTGTGTCGGCATTCCGCGCCAACAAGCAACCTCATATCGTCCAGGTGTTTGAAGTAGGCACCGCGACAATGATGTCAGCAAAAGGGGCGGTATACCCGGTTTATGAGCTAATGGAAAACGCGAATGTCCCGTTTGACCAATCTGACTACCTCTCTTCTGTGACGGGTTATTATTCAGACGAAGACGGGAATATGCTGTCGATGCCATTTAATAGCTCAACGCCCGTGCTGTATTACAACAAAGATCTGTTTGCTAAAGCTGGCGTTAACCCTCCCAAAACCTGGGAAGAAGTTGAGCAAGTGTCTGAGAAACTGCTTGCCAATGGCGCTCAGTGCGGCTTCACGACTGGCTGGCAGTCTTGGGTACAAATTGAAAACCTCGGTGCTCGCCACAATGCGCCCATTGCCACCAATGACAATGGCTTTGGCAGTGTCGATAACAAGATGCTAATTAACCAGTCTCCATTTGTGGATCACATTGCCAAAATGGCGGATTGGCAACAGGCTGGCATTTTTGAATATGGAGGCCGCCGCTCTGACAGTGCGCCGCTGTTTTACAGTGGTGAATGTGCCATGTACATGAACTCTTCAGCGTCTTACGCCGGTGTGCGCGAAAGCGTAAAAGATTTCGAGTTTGGCGTTGCCAAGCTGCCTTACTGGGATAAAGCCGTTGAGCAGCCAAGAAATACCATCATCGGCGGGGCCACGCTTTGGGTTCTACAAGGCCACGAGTCAGAAGAGTACAAGGGCGTCGCCCAGTTCTTCTCCTTCTTGTCTCAACCTGAAATCCAAGCGGACTGGCACCAGTTCACCGGTTACTTGCCCATTACCCACGAAGCCTATGAGCTAAGCAAGAAGCAAGGCTTTTATGCTCAAAACCCAGGCACAGACGTCGCGATTAAACAAATGACCGAGGTCGAGCCAACGCCTGCCTCTAAAGGGATCCGCTTAGGTAATTTCGTTCAAATCCGTGATGTGATTAACGAAGAGCTTGAGACCGTATGGTCCGGCGATCAATCGGCTCAAGAAGCGCTGGATGAAGCAGTTGAGCGTGCCAATGGCTTGCTTTCAAAGTTTGCTAAAGCCAATCAATAAGCGGTTTAGTTCCATTCAGTAAAAACCATGTTGTATGACGGAGCGGTATAGACTGCCGCTCCACTTTTTGAGAAAGCCTATGTCCAATAAACCCACATTTAATCATTGTGCGTTTCCCATTTTATTGCTCGCGCCTCAATTGCTGATCACCTTTATCTTTTTTATCTGGCCAGCGGCGCAGGCTGTATGGCAATCCACCTTGTTGGAAGACCCTTTCGGTCTTAGTACCGAGTTTGTCGGTGGCGAAAACTTCACCGAGTTATTGGGAGACACCAGCTATTATCGCTCTTTTTTGACCACCTTATTCTTTAGTTTTTCTGTTGCAGGCATCGCGCTTCTATCGGCGCTTGTGCTCGCGGTGATGGCTGACCGTGTCATTAAAGGGGCGACAGGCTATAAAACACTCTTGGTGTGGCCCTACGCGGTCGCTCCCGCTGTGGCAGGGGTGTTGTGGTTATTCATGTTCAATCCCACTGTCGGTGTATTGGCCCACGCGCTAAAAGCCATTGGTTTAGACTGGAATCCGTTTATCCATTCTGGCGATGCCATGACCATGGTGATCATTGCCGCTACATGGAAGCAGATTAGCTACAACTTTCTGTTCTTCCTCGCTGGGCTGCAATCTATCCCACGTTCATTGGTTGAAGCGGCAGCTATTGACGGCGCAGGCCCAGTAAAACGCTTTTTGACCATCATTTTTCCACTGCTCTCTCCGACCTCTTTTTTCCTGTTGGTTGTGAACTTGGTCTACGCCTTTTTCGAAACCTTTGGGGTGATTCATGCCATGACGCAAGGTGGACCCGGTCAATCCACCACAACGCTGGTTTATAAAGTGTATGCAGACGGTTTTGTCGGCCTCAATATGGGATCGTCCGCCGCGCAATCCGTCGTGTTGATGATCCTCGTGGGCGCATTAACCGTGATTCAGTTTAAATATGTTGAAAAGAAGGTGGCTTACTAATGGTTGAACGTCGCCCTTGGCTTACTGTGTTCTCGCATTTGGTGTTGATTTTAGGCGTCGCCTCGGTGGCGCTCCCTGTGTGGCTTGCGTTGACCGCCGCCACCCATGACAGCAGCGCCTTTGTAAGTGGTGTCACGCCGTTATGGTTTGGTGACAAAGGATTATCTGTGTTCGAGGAGGTATTAACCGAAGGCACATCACGCGAGTTAAACATTTCCGTGGCCGGCATGCTGTGGAATTCATTTTTAATGGCAATGGGCATCGCCATTGGCAAGCTCGCGATTTCCATTCTTTCAGCCTATGCCGTGGTGTATTTTCGCTTTCCCGGTCGAATGTTGGCATTTTGGGTGATTTTCATGACCCTAATGCTACCGGTGGAGGTGCGCATCATGCCAACATTCCAGGTCATTGCCGACCTGAACATGCTCAACTCGATGTCGGGATTGACCATTCCACTCATCGCCAGCGCTACCGCGACCTTTCTATTCCGTCAGTTTTTTATGACGGTCCCAGGTGAAATGCTTGAAGCCGCGCGAATTGATGGCGCGGGCCCGTTCAAGTTTTTCAAAGACATTCTGCTGCCTCTTTCGCGCACCAATATCGCCGCACTGTTTGTGATCACCTTTATATATGGTTGGAACCAGTACCTTTGGCCGATTTTGATCACCACCGATGATGAGTACTACACCATTGTGATGAGTATTCAGCGCATGCTGTCTGTTGGTGATGGTGAGGTGCAATGGAACCGCGTAATGGCAACAACTCTAATGGCGATGCTACCCCCGGTGATCGTGGTGCTCGGCATGCAAAAACTCTTTGTAAAAGGCTTAGTGGAAACGGAGAAGTAAATGGCAACGGTAACCCTAGAACAGATGGCAAAGACCTACCCTAATGGGTTCAAAGCCATTCACGGCGTCGACTTATCAGTGAAAGATGGCGAAATGATTGTATTGGTGGGCCCCAGTGGTTGTGGCAAATCAACCTTACTGCGCATGATTGCCGGCCTAGAGGCGATTTCCAGCGGACAATTAGTCATTGACGATAAAAAAGTGAATGATCTTGAACCTGGCGAGCGCGATATTGCCATGGTATTCCAAAACTATGCGCTTTACCCACACATGAGTGTATTCGACAACATGGCCTATGGCCTTAAAAATCGCGGGACACCAAAAGCGACCATTCAACAGCTTGTCACCGAGGTCGCGACCATGCTCGAGCTAGAGCATCTACTCGACAGGCGGCCCAATCAATTGTCCGGCGGACAGCGACAACGCGTAGCCATGGGGCGAGCCATTGTGCGTCGTCCCAAGGTGTTTCTCTTCGATGAGCCGTTATCCAACCTTGATGCCAAACTGCGTGTGCAAATGCGCTTGGAAATCAAAAGTTTGCAGAGAAAGCTGAATACCACTGCTGTGTATGTCACCCACGACCAAGTTGAAGCAATGACCCTCGCGGATCGCCTCGTGGTATTAAATGGTGGCAACGTTGAACAAATTGGTACGCCTTTAGACGTCTACGATGCCCCGGCTAGCTTGTTTGTGGCCACTTTTATCGGCTCACCAGCGATGAATATCGTTGAAGGTCGTATCGACAATGACGTCCTCTCGATAGATCAACACGTATTGGCTGAGTGTCAGGGCATTGACACACAATCCGTGTCCGTCGGATTACGTCCCGAGCACTTAAAAGTGGTACCGGCCGATCAGGCCTGTTTCACACTGTCAGTTACCTTAACCGAGTCTTTGGGAGCTGATTTGCTGGTCTATGGCCATATAAGCGATACTGACAGCTTCATCACACTGCGTTTAGAGGGGCACAGTAAGGTCGTAGAAGGAGATAACCTACCCTTGGCGATTGCCCCTGAGAACCTCCACGTGTTTGACCATGAGCAGGGAAAACGGCTGGCGCTCACTCTGCGTCAGGTTAATCATCGCCATGTGGCAGCTATTTAATTAGTGAGGATCGCAATACCTATGCCGAATCAGTGTTTGCCCATATCGTCAATGCATGACCACGCCATACGCTGGCGTAACGTGCAATGGCTGTTTACCGACGTAGATGACACCTTGACATGGAAAGGTGAGCTCCCTTGGCAAACACTGAAGGCAATGGCCGATCTCCGTGAAGCTGGCATTCACGTTGTCCCTGTTACTGGCGCTTGCGCTGGCTGGGGCGATCATATGATTAACGCCTGGCCTGTCGATACGGTGATAAGCGAAAACGGTGGCGTGATCCTATGGCAAGAAAACGGTCAGCGCTTCACGAAAATCAATCACGCCGCCCATCAACAGCAAGCTGCGCTACTTGACTGGGTAAACCGCTTACTTCAGCGCTATCCAGCTCGCGCACTTGCTGCCGATCAGTCTTATCGTCTCTGTGAAGTGGCGATTGATATTGGCCAGCATACGCCACGCGCATCCGCAGACGAGATCAATGCATTACTCGACGAGCTTCATGGGCAGGGCGTCAATGCAACGGCCAGTTCGATTCATATTAACGCCTGGTTAGGTAACCACAGTAAAAGACACGCGGCGCAAGAATGGTTAGATCGTTACAGTGTCACAGGAAAGCAAACTCAGCAACGCGCAGCGTTTATTGGCGATTCACCGAACGACAGCGAAATGTTTGCCCACTTTCCTCTGAGCGTCGGCGTCGCGAATATCTCCTCTCACCTTCCAACATTGGCCACCGTACCAACTTGGATCACGGATGCGCCGGGAGGGTTTGGTTTTGCCGAATTTACCCACCACTGGCTGTCGGTACTGTCGAACCCATAAGCTATGTCAACGCGCTAACTGAGTGTGGCGTCACAGCTTTTCTGCTACAGGGCTTTTTATATCAATGTGTTATTTAACTTTGTCGCTGGCTCGTTCTACAATATCCGCGTTTTATTATTCACAAAGATGCCCAAACCTCAACGTTTGCGCCCCGCACATGGTTGGTGCGTATAATCATAAAGCACAAACACGATAACGATTAGGATAATGTTATGAAACGCTATGCCCTTGCACTGGTCGCGGCACTATTGCCGATAATGTCAAACGCTGCGCCTGTCAAAAATGCAGACTGCTATTCGGCCAAGTATCATGATTATGTAGATGCATCGATCAATTGGTACCAAGCGTTGGTCGATATGACGGTGAAAAAAGACGCATCGCTCGATGAGGTTGCACAGTGGTTTTTGCAAGGCCGTAAAAATCACTTTAACCTCAATGCAAAAGCGTTTGATTATTATTTAGAAAATGACAGCGCCAAGCTCAATTTGGAAGCGCCTGTGGAATCTTGGTTAAAACTAGGCCAAGAAGACGTAAAAACACTCGCACAAAGCTCGTTGCCCCCCTCTGCGCTGGCCGAAAAAGTGTTTAACTTCCGCCAAGGCGAAGCCATGGACGGGAACTACGCCCTTCGCAGTGCACTTGCCGATCTGCTAAGTCATCCAAAAGAGATTGATAAGGCACTTAACCAGTACAATGACCAAATGAACAGCATTAACCAACGTCAGTGTCAGTAAACAGGCCGCTGTTTGAGAGCCGGCAACCGCTGGCTCTTTTATCGACTCTCTTTCGCGTGTGCTGTTTCAGCTGTCATCTATCAGTAAAAAAAGCCTGATGCTCTCGCTTTTTTTTGCTATGTTGAGGCCTAATTTCAGTCAGTGATCGTGACCCTACTCTCAATGCGCATGAGAGAGTCACTATTTGGACAGCCAAGCAGATATAAGAAGAACGTCATGGCAACACAAAATAAAGCCGCGGACGCCACACCGGAAACCTTGCACCGGATTTTCACTGTCCCCGAAGCCCCAGATTCAACGCTCAGTCAAATTGAGCAAGCGATCTCTCAGAATCTAAACCGGTTTTTACAAAACCATATTACGGCCACCGAACGGTCGCTCGCTGATATTGAGCGCGATTTTAGCGATCCGGCCATCCCTGAAGACCCCACTTTTGTCTCTGATCACACGCAGTTTCTGCTCGATAAGCTCGTCGCTCAATCGGTACATACCGCTTCACCGCGATTTATCGGCCACATGACCTCTGCACTGCCTTATTTTTTGATGCCGCTCTCTAAAATCATGATTGGCCTCAACCAAAATACGGTCAAAATTGAAACATCTAAGGCATTTACACCGCTTGAGCGGCAAGTGCTTGGCATGTTGCACAACCTGATTTATCAGCAAGACGACGCCTTCTATCAAAGTTGGATGCACAGCGCGAACCATTCATTAGGGGCCTTCTGCTCAGGTGGAACGGTGGCGAATATCACCGCGTTGTGGGTCGCGCGAAATAACGTGCTCAAACCTGACGGAGAGTTTCCTGGCATCAACAAGGCTGGCTTGTTTGGCGCGATGCGTCACTATGGCTATCGCGACCTCGCGATCTTGGTGTCAGAACGAGGCCACTATTCATTGGGTAAGGCGGCTGATGTACTCGGCATTGGCCGCGACCAACTGATCTCGGTGCCTGCAGATAGCCAAAATCGTATTTGCATTGATGCACTCGAAGAGACCATTGCCACACTTAACCGGGACAATATTAAACCGATAGCTATCGTGGGGGTGGCGGGCACCACAGAGACAGGCAGCATTGATCCTCTCAATGCACTGGCTGATATTGCGGAACGTGAGGGTATTCACTTCCACGTTGATGCCGCGTGGGGCGGCGCGACCTTGATGTCAAATAATCAGCGCCACAAACTGGCTGGGATTGAACGTGCCGATTCTGTCACGATTGATGCGCACAAACAGCTTTATGTCCCTATGGGGGCTGGTATGGTGTTATTTAAAGATCCGTCGCTCGTGGCGTCGATCGAACATCATGCGGAGTACATCCTGCGTAAAGGAGCAAAAGATCTGGGGAGTCACACACTCGAAGGCTCTCGCAGTGGTATGGCAATGTTGGTGTTTGCTTGTATGAACATCATTTCTCGCCGCGGTTATGAGTTATTGATCGATCAAAGTATTGATAAAGCGGCGACGTTTGCCGACATGATAACCACAGATCCAGATTTTGAGCTGATATCGGAACCCGAGTTGTGCCTACTCACCTATCGCTTTGTGCCCGCAAAAGTACAAACCGCGCTGGCTGTGGCCAGTGAAGAGCAAATTGAGTTGATGCATGATTTGCTTAACGACCTAACCAAGTTCATTCAAAAGCGCCAGCGCGAATCGGGCAAAACCTTTGTCTCCCGTACACGTCTCACGCCTGAGCAATGGCAACGTCGCACCACCACGGTTTTCCGTGTCGTGCTGGCCAATCCCCTCACCACCGCTGATATTTTGCAAGAAGTGTTGGCGGAGCAGGGTGAAATCGCCAAAGAAAGTGAGTTTGCCTACCCACGCCTGATGACACTGGCTGACAGTATTCTCAAAGCCTAAGTCGGTGCGGTTCGAGCAATAAAAAGGCAGCCCCGTTACGGTGGTGGCTGCCCTATTGCGCTAAAAAATGATGACCTGCGCAGTAAACGGGCTACTTCAGCGGCCCTGCTTTTGGTGACGTCGTTGATTGCAAGCAATGTGTTTGGCTCAGTACTGCCTCGCGTTGATGTTCGATATCAATTTGGGCTTGACGCCACTGCATCTGTACCTGAGATGCCGTCATCGTTCGCCCCGGTTCTGAAAACAAAAACCGCTGCAGCGTGTGATCAAACTCTGCACTGTTCTCTTGTTCGCTGTAGACAATGCCCATTAGCTCAAACGCACGTGTCTTCTCTCGCGCCGTACCAATCACGGTGTAGCGCTGAGCCGTATCAAGTGTTTTGTCATAGCGGCAATGGACAAGATCTTGTTGCGCGCCACGCAGTGCTTCATTGAGACCAATGGTGCTGTAATTGCGCCATAAGTCCGACATTTTTGGCAGTGAGCATCCGACCAATAACATCGACAAGCACACTGCGGCCATTATCTTAATCATCACTTCTTCCTACACTGTGCACCGAATACAACGCGTCTCTCTATGGCTGGTCACTTATCAAGACGCATCGCACCGTCACCACGCCCGGCTGTCACATTAGCGCATGGCTACCATTGGTAACGGCACTACCGCTGATAACTTGAGGTCAGTCACGTTTGCCAATCACCACTTCGCCTGATTGCTCAAACATAGCGACTTCCTTACGACGACGCCCAAGCAAAATAGGCTTATCATCGTAGAATAGAAAGTTTTTCCAATACCGTTTAAACACGCCCCATTGGGTTTCGACAATATTATGTTTGTCGTAGCAAAAATAGACCGTAATATTGTCTTCCCAAGGAAAGTTAGCGAGAAACTCTACGGGAAGATCATCATCGTCGTCCCAGGCTTGTTGCCAAACCAGTCGCTGGGTCCAAACGCTTTGATGCGTCGGCCAATCTTGCTTGCCAAAATGATCCGGTGTTGGGCTGTCTTTACTGATAAATTCTTGCCATAACTGCGCCGCGCGTGCCTCAGCCATGGGTTTAATATCAGCGAGATCCTGTTCGGGAATAGGCAAAGACTGGTGGGTGAAGATCCACTTTCTTTTATATTCAGACAACGGGAGATAATTCATGCTAATCAGGTTATACGCTCTATGATGCCGACAACTTTATCATAATCATCACTGGGTTGTTACTAAGTAAACCCGGACTGAAGCGACACAAGAGTGGCGATGCTTCACACATCGCCGTTTGAGGAAAGCAAACTCGGTTAGTCGTTAACCGCTATCTCATCGGTCGATTGAACATCTTGGCTGTCGCCAAGTTTTCGATGACCTTGGTCAAGGTGTACCATATCGACAAAATCATCACTGCCAACCTGAAAGGCCTGACCAAACCCTTTGACATACAGACCATTTTCCGGCTTTAGACGGAATAAATGGAAGTCAGCTAACCCGCTTAAGCTGTCGATAATATCGCCAAAGCGGTGGGTCAGCGCCGAAATCCCCGTTTGCCACTCAGTGGTATCACGCATCACTAATTCAGCATTGGCATCAAAACTAAGGCGCTGGCGCGCATAAATCTGTTTTGCCCCGCTTTCGTCTTCGATCATCATCAGCGAAACCTGGGGGTTTTGTTGTAGGTTCCGAGCATGACGAGCAATTTCACTGATTAAAATATAAAAACCGTCTTCCAACTGTGCAAATGGCGCATAACTCACGTTGGGTTTTCCCTGGGCATCGACGGTTGCTAGCTGCAAAGTCCGACAGTTAGCACGAAAGGCTTCGATTTCTGGGCCAAGGCGGTTTTGTAGGCGTTGTTGTTTTGTCGCTTGATCCATGATTATTGCTCCGGGTCTGTTGGTGTTGAGGTCGCTAACTGCGTTTTTAGTTGATTAAAGGCTTCAACCTGGTGTTCAAGAAGCTGACGTTTGTCGTCTCTTCCCACGTAAATCTTAAAGATTGAATCCCCCTGTTCGGTGAAAAAGCCGATATAGTGGGTTGTTTTACCGCGAAAAGGCTTGCTGACGAAGGCAATGCCGCTCATGCGCTCTAATTTTAGGTGGCCATGCATTTCACCCGGCTTTCCCATTAAGTTGTAGTAGCCATAAGCGATCTTTCCTTTGGGAAACGGGGCTTTTACTTCAAAAATTGAGCCACCGGAATGCACAATCGCTGTGACTGGGCCACCCCATTCGGCCACTTTCATGAGCACGGTTTCAGCATGCTGCCCGTCCACCCACGTTTGATACTCAGCCGGCATGGCACGTACTGCCTCGCCTTCACTCACGCCTAGGGTTTTCGCTATATCAGCAGGCAATATAGAGGCATTATCTGCCAATAGTGCGTTTACCTGCTCGTTCAAAGTGGTTGTCATTGATCACTCCAGCCTATTCTTATTGTGGTGTGTCGTCTCTGAGTGGGCAGGCGTTCACCTGCCCTTTATCTTTGGGTTAAAACTGGTACCGAACATTAAACTTAATATCACGCCCGGGTGACGCGGTTTGCGCCCACGCTTGGGTGTATTGTTCATCGGTTAAATTATCGATCGCGAGATCAAACTTCACCCCATCCCAGGCGCCATTCGGGCTATAACTTGCATACAGATCCCACAGGGTATAGCCGTCGTAGGTGTTGGCATTATTCGTGTCGTCTTGATCGGCATAATGAGAGACGCGACCACCAACACTCACTGGTAACGTCGCCAGCGCGTAGTCGGTTTCCGCAACCCATTTATGAGCGGGAATATTATCTAGATAGCTGCCATCATGCTTATTCTTGCCTTCGGTTTGGCTGTAGCTCAGATTATTGGTAAAACCACCAAGTTGGTGATGCAAGCTAATCTCGATGCCTTCGAGTTTAGCTTCGGGAAGGTTCTCCTTCACCGTAGTACCCTTAGTCCTTTTAACCGATTGATTTATAAAATTATCGACGTCATTGCGAAAGACTCGAGCATCAATATAACCTTGATCTACATACGTACTTGGCGCAAAAGTATAGGTGATGTTTAGCTCTTTGTTAGCACTTTCTTCCGGTCTCAAGTCGGGATTCGGCACAAATTGATTTCCGGGGTAGTGAGTACCACTGGCATACATTTCTTCTAAACTCGGGGCTCGAAATGCTTCGCGATAGCTGGCAGTCAGTGCTAACTGTTCAGTCGCATTCCAAGTCAATGCAGTTGAAGGCGACCACGCCGTATTATCATGGTTACCAATGGTCGATTCGGGTCGCTTATCTTTCGCATCATAAGCATCAAAACGGACACCCGCTTGCCATTGCCATGCTTGTCCCAGCGGCACATCAACTTGGGAAAACAAGCCGACACTTTGTGCTTCGGCGTCTTGGTCATCTGGGCGACCAAACATCGAGCCACTCGCGTCTCGTACTGTCTCAAAGTTGTCTTGATAAGCATCCAGCCCGGTGGTTAATGTGAGTGCTTCAAGCGTCGAGCGGTTCGATAAAGACAAACCCAGCGTTTGCATCTGATTATTATCAAACTCACCTTTATCAACCCGATGCTCATTGACCTCGGTGTCGTTCCAATACAAGCGAGTGTCTAAATCCACCCATGACTGGCTAGGGTTATAGTTGTACGTGAGCGACAGGCTTTGGTCGTCGACTTGGCGATATACGAGGGGCGACGAGGTTGTCGTCGGATTAGAGGGAACCATGGCGTCACGTTTACCTTGACGCGCGATGAATGACCACTGGTGATCCAAAGAAGGCGTAAACACCAGTTTAGCAAACCCGCCTTTTTCTCGATCCGCAGAATACGACAAGGTCTTGCCATTGCCTAATTGGCTATCGTCGCTATCGTGATAGTAGCTTTGTACTAGCCAATCAACCGTCTCCGTGCGACCAAACACCGCACCGCTTGTACGTGAGGCGTTGTCGTTGCTGTGGAAGCCTTGTTTGACATAGCCACCCAAGGTTTCTGTGCCAGAGAGAAAGTCACTGGCTGATTTGGTGTTTTGTGCGAATACACCGCCTAATGCACCAGACCCCCACAGCGTACTGGAAGGGCCACGGACCACTTCGACTGAACTGAGCAATTCAGGATCGATGAATAGGCTGGAACGATGGCCGACCGAGAAATTCTGACGGGCACCATCAACAAGCTGGATGACGCGGCCGTTGTCACTGCTAAGGCCTCGAATGCTAACAGACTGAGCGGCATCACGCCCTCCTCCGAGTACGGAGACATTGGGTAAATGACGAATCAAATCCGTGACATTACTTCCCTGGCGTTTCTCTATCTCTTCCAATGACACTGTACTCACCGCCACGCCAGCATTCGCTTTTTGCGTGTCCATACGGCTTCCGTAGACAGAGAGCGTCTCTACAGAGCTAGCCTCTTTAGACTGGCTGGCGGCACTCGCGCTCTCAGCGACGGCCTGAGGCGCAACAGTCATCGTACTCAGCACGGCCCCGACTGCCAAGGCGACACGGTGGCTATGCTTTACTGTCCAAATATCCTTTCTGGTTTTCATAACGGTTCTCTATGCCTTACTGCAAATGCGACTTATCATCATTTGAAAGTGATTCTATTGATCGAGAACAGGAATGCAAACGATAATTGATCTTGTTTGTATTGGGTAATATATTGTCTGAGTTCATGTCGCACGGTGTGGCGACCTAACCAACATATAAACCACTCGACACTACTGACACTGAAAAATAAGGATAAAGCATGGCAACCGCTGCTGTTCGACTGATTGCCCTCATGATGACACTCGTTTCATTTTCAATTCACGCATCGCCACGCATAGTGAGTGCGGGGGCAAGTGTTACTGACCTACTGATTGATCTGGGGGCAGAAACACAAATTGTGGGGATTGACGCCACGAGCCAGCTTAATAATAAAGATGTCCCCAATATCGGTTATCACCGTCAGCTATCAGTGGAGGGGGTACTCTCCTTGTCACCCACGCTTTTGTTAGGCTCTGAGGAAATGGGCCCCAAACCTGTATTAACAAAGCTCAACAATGCCGGGGTTAAGGTGGTTGCGCTACCCAGTGCACCGACGGTGGCGGCACTGAAACAGCGCATAACCCAAGTTGCCAACCTCACAGACAAGCAAAGTAAAGCGGCGCCTCTGCTTCGTGCGGTCGATGGAAAACTCACGCAACTGAAACGTCGCGCCCCAGCGTCGACACAGCAAGGGGTTTTCTTACTTGTTCACCAAGGTCGTCCCGCGAGTATTGCCGGCACGAGCACGACACCCAATACGCTCATTGAGCTTATCGGCGCGACGAATCCGGCTGCCAATACGGTTACCAGCTATAAACCCCTCTCACCCGAGGCGCTGCTCGGTTTTAATCCCGATTTTATTTTGGTGATGCAACGTTCTTTGGACCAATTGGGTGGCTTGACAGGACTTGCCAATGCCGTCCCCTTGCTAGAAAACACCCAAGCTTTTCAGCAAAACAAGATCCTCGCGATCGATGGCAGTGTGTTGGTTGGCGGTTTGAGCCTGAAAAGCTTAGATGAGGCGCTTCGTGTGCAATCACAGTTAATAGAGCTTAGCCAGTGATGCCATTACAGATACAGCATCCTTATCAGCGACTCTTTCCCGCGCTGATCATTTTGTTGCTTGCCGTATCGGTGACCTCGATTGCAGTCGGTCAATGGCAGTTAGGTTGGCTCGTCAGTCTACAAAGTCTAACGCCTTGGCAAGACCAGCTTGAGCCTCATGTATTAGCCATCGTGCAGCAAGTCAGACTGCCCCGAACGCTGCTTTGCTTATTTGTGGGCGCTTTACTCGCCGTTTCCGGTGCATTAATGCAAGGACTATTTCGTAATCCTCTCGCGGATCCTGGGATTATTGGTGTCTCAGGGGGGGCGTCTCTAGGCGGTGCACTGGGGCTGTTGTTGTTGTCATTTGGCAGTATAAACATGGCGTTTCACTTATCAGTGCCTCTATTTGCTTTTTTTGGTGCACTTTTCGCAACGTTATTTGTATACCGAATCGGCACCACCGCGATGGGCACGTCCGTTACCGTCATGCTATTGGCCGGTATTGCTATCAGTGCGCTATCAGGCGCGGCGCTGGGAATGATCAACTATGTGGCAGACAATCAAACCCTACGCGATATCGCATTGTGGTCTATGGGATCACTGACCGGTGCCAGTTGGGGGCAAATCGTTTTAACTGGGGTGGCGGCTGTCGCTCTCACGGTGTTTGCTTGTTGTCGTGCTCATCAGGTGAATGCTTTATTGCTCGGTGAAAACGAAGCCGCGTATTTAGGGATAGATATTCACCGCCTAAAACGTTTGCTGATCATTGCAACCGCTGCCGGGATGGGCGTATCCGTTAGTGCTGCGGGATTGATTGGGTTTATTGGCTTAGTAGTACCGCATATTGGCCGCCTGATCGTTGGGCCCGACCACCGTATGCTCATCCCTTTATCTGCAGTATTGGGGGCACTTTTACTCACGCTTGCCGATATTATTGCTCGAGTGATTGTCGCACCTGCGGAGTTGCCCGTAGGCATTATTACCGCTTTGATGGGCGCACCTTTTTTTATCTGGCTTCTTATTCAGCAACGACAAACGATGGTGCACTAATGTCTCGTACGGCGCTTCATGTTCAACACCTTCATTACACCCTTGGTCAACGCCCACTGCTTCGCGACATCAATGTCGCGTTTCAAAGTGGACAGTTACATGTCTTACTCGGTCCGAACGGAGCGGGTAAAAGTACCTTGCTCAAACAGCTGATGAGTGAGCAACACCAACAAGGCGACGTATTGTTTTGGTCAGCGTCAAGAGCGACATGGCCTCGTGATACATTCGCGAGACAGGTTGCCTTTTTGCCGCAAACCAGCGGGTTAACCTTTGCGTTTACGGTTAAAGACGTCGTCGAAATGGGCGGCACACCATTAAAAGCAAACCGCAAACAAATCCGAGCGTTAGCCGAAGAGCAGCTACATCAATGGCATGTATCTCATCTTGCACATCGTCCCTACCCCACACTGTCAGGCGGTGAAAAGCAGCGAGTCCATATGGCGCGTATTTCCATGCAATTGGCGCACACGGAACCGACTCGCGCCATGATGATGCTTGATGAGCCGACGTCTGCTCTTGATATTAGTCACCAGCACCAAACGCTAATGCGGTGCAGAGCACTGGTTGATCAAGGAATGACAGTGATCATCGTACTGCACGACCTTAACCTTGCCAGTCGCTACGCTGATTATCTTTATTTTATGAAACAAGGCGAAATGGTTCTCTCGGGAACGCCTTGGCAATGCTTTACGCACCACCAGATGACTGAGATTTATCAACACCCACTGACAGTAATGACACACCCAACGCATGCTTGCCCACTGATAGTGACGTAATGACAATTTTGCCGACTGTGAAGAAAATGAGATCACGCTGCAAGAGCATAGCTGGGTCACAAAACCACCTGTTGGTGATGGCTTGCTCATCAGACCAATTGCGACTGAGCAGCAACCTAAGTAAACTGAGACCGCAACCGATTAACTATGAGAATGGATGAAATCGGATTCGTTACCTTCGCAACCCTCTGATGAGCCGGGATTGTGAAAGACAACGCCGCTGCGTTACAGCGGCGTTTTTCTGTAAGGTCGCGAGTAACGATCCCAAGGCTTCACAATATAGAAGAATTAAGATGGCAACGATTAAAGATGTCGCGCGTCTCGCAGGCGTTTCAACCACCACGGTTTCACACGTTATCAATAAGACCCGCTTTGTCGCAGAGAAAACAACCGAGAAGGTTTGGCAAGCCGTTGAAGACCTTAATTATGCGCCAAGTGCGGTCGCGCGTAGTTTAAAGTGTAACACGACGCGCACGCTTGGTATGTTGGTGACCAAATCAACCAACCCTTTTTTCGCTGAACTGGTTCACGGTGTAGAAGATTATTGCTATGAGCAAGGTTATACCCTGATCTTATGTAATACCGAGGGTAACCTAGAAAAACAGCGTGACTATTTACGCATGTTGTCAGAAAAACGTGTCGATGGTTTGATTGTGGTGTGCTCGGATCTCAATGAAGATCTCATGCTGCTGTTAGAGAAGAAACGCGATCTCCCGATGGTGGTAATGGATTGGGGGAGTCATCATATCAACACCGATCGCATCGAAGACAATGCCGAGTTAGGCGGATACCTGGCAACCAAACACTTTATTGACAATGGCCATACCCAAATAGGCTGTATTTCCGGTCAAATGGATAAAAATACCTGTAAACAACGACTAGCAGGATTTTACCGTGCACTGGATGAAGCCAATATAACAGCGAACCCTGACTGGATCGTAGAGGCTGATTTCGAGGCAGATCAGGCCAAAATCGCTGCGCAACAGTTCATTGATATGACTCATCGTCCCACGGGCGTGTTTTGCTTCAACGATATTATGGCGCTCGCCGCAATTAGCACCTTTAACCAAGCGGGGTTGCAAGTACCTGAAGATATTTCTGTGATTGGTTATGACAATATTGATCTGACCGAGTATTACTCACCACCACTGACGACCGTCCACCAACCTAAGCGGCGACTCGGTAAAACCGCTGTTAAACTCTTGCTTGCACGCATTAACGATAATGATACGCAACAGCAAGTATTTGAAATGGATCTCGAGCTCATTAGTCGGGAATCTGTAAAAACGATAAATTAGTGTTTTATAATAACTTTTTAAGCTGCCATGTCATTGGGCATGGTGGCTTCTTCCCCTCTCTTGAGCCAAAAAGAACCTTTACTCTAACTTGTCAATTACAAACTTTTTGAACCAAAATCACACTTTGTGTGGTTGGTGAGGGCGACATCACTGTCTAATTATTATATGCTTATCCCTGTTTGAACAAGGCAAACCATGGCGAAAGCATGGGACGCAAAGCCACCGGCCTATGGACGCTGATAAAATTCAATCAGTTAGTTACGGTAGCGGGGTTGCCAGCATCATTGTTATAAAGCTGAAGATAGCGTCAAAACTTACGATGTATCATCGTTGAGATTTTGATAACTCGCTGATAATTCTGCCTGTTTGCCTTGTTACACTACGGTACTATTTTTTAGGCATTTGCATTCATCGAGATTGTTATTAATGGATAAACCAGCTTTAAAAGACGCGATGCGTTTATTTGCCGATTTTGGCAATATCAAATCCCGATCCATGTTCGGCGGATTTGGCTTATTTTGTGAAGACACCATGTTCGCCCTTGTCGTCAATAACACCCTTCACCTACGCGCCGGCAAAGAAAACGAAGCTTTACTCAAACAACAGGGCCTCGCTCCCTATGTATACAAGAAACGTGGTTTCCCGGTGGTCACCAAGTACTTTGCCATTCCTGATGCTTGGTGGGACAATCAACAAAAACTCATCAGTGAAGCTAAAAGTGCACTCGATGTTGCCATTCGCGATCGTTCGCTAAAAACCGAAACCAGTCCGTCGCGCTTGAAAGATCTCCCAAACCTTCGACTCGCCACCGAAAGAATGCTGAAAAAGGCAGGGATCGACTCGCCTGAATCCCTTCATCAACAGGGAGCAGTCAACGCCTACAAAGCACTCGTCTCTGCGCATGATAAAGACCTAAGCTTGGAGCTATTATGGTCACTAGAGGGCGCGATTACTGGCAAACACTGGTCAGTTGTCCCACCCCAACGCCGCCAAGAGTTATTACAACATCTAGAGAAATAACACCTCACAATAACACTCTCTACTCTGACTCTACTTTTTCTGTGAGCAATGTTCGCGTCCAACACCGCCTTAGGGCGGTGTCGCTTCTCTCTTTTCGCTCAAAAAAGCGTCAACCACACTTTTTTTACACTCCATGTGAAAGTCTCCTGCGATCGATCAGGTCTGATTCTAGGTACGATTAAGAGCACAGTTTCTTAATGCAACAGAAAAATCAGCCAGTTAATTAATCTACAGCACCTAATGTTATAACTGGACCCTATTTGCTACCTGACGAGATACCGTATGCCAATAAAAAAGATCTTACTTGGCTTTGCGATTGCTGCACTTATTACCCTCTGGTTTAGTTTTGATCTCAGCCAGTGGCTGACACTTGAAAACGCCAAGGCGCAACAAGCGGCATTGAACGATTACATTATCGAAAACGCGACCACCGCGAGCTTGGTGTTTTTCGCCGGCTATGTGGTGATGACCGCCCTGTCGTTGCCGGGAGCGGCGGTAGCCAGTCTATTGGGCGCGGCACTCTTTGGCTTTTGGTGGGCATTGGTGTTGGTCTCATTTGCTAGCTCGATTGGCGCCACCCTCGCCTTCTTGGTGAGTCGCTTTATGTTACGCGACTGGGTCCAAGCCAAATTTGGCAATAAGCTCGATACCATTAATCGTGGCATTGAGAAAGACGGCAGCTTCTATTTGTTGACCCTCCGCCTGATCCCTATTTTCCCGTTTTTTCTGATTAACCTCGTGATGGGGCTAACCCCATTCAAAACCCGCAACTTCTATTGGGTCAGTCAGCTCGGTATGTTGCCGGGTACCGCCGTATACGTGAATGCAGGGACCCAACTGGCCCAAATCGATGCACTCGGCGATGTAGTGTCACCTTCAGTGCTTGGTTCACTCGCATTACTGGGTGTCTTCCCACTACTGGCAAAGTGGGTCATGGCTTGGATCACGCGTCGTAAACGCTATCAAGGTTGGAACAAACCTCAACAGTTTGACCGCAATATGGTGGTGATCGGTGCCGGTGCAGGCGGCTTGGTATCGAGTTATATCGCTGCAGTGGTAAAAGCAAAAGTCACACTGGTTGAAAAAGGTTCGATGGGAGGTGACTGCCTAAACACCGGATGTGTTCCCTCAAAAGCGCTAATACGCGCGGCAAAAACCATGCGAGAAATTGGCAAGGCCAAAACGTTTGGCATTCATACCCAAACGCCAGCTGTTGATTTTTCGGCCGTGATGGCACGGGTTAAACAAGTGATTACCCACATTGAGCCTCACGATTCGGTCGAGCGTTACACCAAACTCGGCGTGGAGTGTGTGCAAGGCGAAGCGCACATCGTTTCGCCATGGGAAGTTGAGGTGAACGGCGAGCGACTGACCACTCGCAACATCGTGATTGCCACAGGCGCACGCCCCATGCTACCCCCCATTCCTGGTTTGGCAGAGGTCACGCATTACACCTCAGATACGATTTGGTCTCTGACTGAGCTGCCATCACGGTTGTTGGTTTTAGGCGGTGGTCCCATTGGCGCGGAATTGGCGCAAAGTTTTTCGTGCTTAGGCAGCCAAGTGACGCTCGCAGAAATGGCTGACCAACTTCTCAGCCGTGAGGATAAAGATGCCGCCAAACTGGTTGAGCAGGCGTTAGAGCATGACGGTGTCACGGTTTTAACACAGCACAAAGTCAAAGCATTTGAACACAGTGATAATGAGCAAATCGCCTTACTCGATGGCCCTGACGGTGAGAAAACCGTCGCATTTGATGCGGTGCTGGTCGCGTTAGGGCGCAGTGCCAACACCAAAGGCTTTGGTCTCGAAAAGCTCGATATTCCCGTAACCGATCGTGGCACAATTCAAGTCAACGAGTATCTGCAAACCGCCTATCCCAATATTTATGCGGTGGGTGACGTAGCGGGGCCGTTTCAGCTCACCCACGCCAGTGCCCACCAAGCGTGGTATGCCGCCGTGAATGCACTATTCGGTCAATTCAAACGCTTCCGAGCCGATTATTCAGTGATGCCGGCGGCGACTTACACCTCGCCAGAAGTCGCGCGCGTAGGTATCAATGAAAAAGAAGCCAAAGCCAATCAGCAAGAAGTGGAAGTGACCTATTACGGCATTGATGATCTGGATCGCGCGATTGCTGATGGCAATGATCACGGTTTTATTAAGGTGCTGACACCGAAAGGAAAAGATACCATTCTGGGTGTGACTATTGTTGGCGAGCATGCGGGCGACTTGCTCGCAGAATTTACTCTCGCCATGCGGCATGGGTTAGGACTAAATAAAATTTTGGGCACCGTCCATCCGTATCCGACCATGAGTGAAGCGGTGAAGTATACCGCTGGGATGTGGAAACAAGCCCATGCACCCGAGAAGCTGCTTAACTGGGTCGAAAAATATCATCGTTGGATGCGTCACTAATTGAAAAGGAAGATGACAATGAAACACTGGATAGCGGCGTTAACATTGGCAATTGCGAGTACTGCCAGTTTTACTGCCTCTGCAAGCGCGGAAAACAACAGTTGGGAAAGAATTGAGCAACAAGCCAAAGGTCAAACTGTTTACTTTAACGCATGGGGCGGCAATCAAGAGATCAATGCTTACCTGCGCTGGGCAAGCCGCGAGTTACAACGCGATTACGGTGTCACACTTAAACATGTCAAAGTGGCGGATATCGCTGAAACCGTCAATCGCCTGCTTGCCGAAAAGACCGCCGGTAAGGATAGCGGCGGCAGTGTCGATATGGTTTGGATTAACGGCGAAAACTTCAAATCGATGAAGGAAAATGATTTGCTGTACGGCCCTTTTGTCAGCACGCTTCCCAATTGGGAAATTGTCGATAAAAGCTTACCGGTTGAAGAAGACTTCACTGAGCCTACAGACGGCCTCGAAGCACCCTGGGGGGTGGGACAGCTGGTGTTTATCCATGATCAGAAAACCTTGGCTAATCCGCCTCGATCATTTGCCGAGCTGCTAGATCTAGCTAAAGCATTCCCTGGCCGTATCAGCTATCCCAAACCCCCTGAGTTCCACGGCACCAGTTTTCTGAAAGCGGCGTTACTCGAGCTCACGGACAGCCGCGAGGCGCTTTACTTGCCGGTTGATGAGGTGGATTTTGACGCCGTGACCGCACCATTGTGGCGCTATCTCGACCAACTGCATCAAGTCGCTTGGCGCGAAGGCGCGCAGTTCCCATCGGGTAGTGCTGAAACTATCCAATTGTTGGACGATGGTGAGCTTCTCGTCGCGATAGCGTTTAACCCCAATGCAGCAAAAGCGGCGGTGGCCTCTGGAAAACTTGCCCCATCAGCGCGTGCGTTTGCCTTTGACCAAGGCGCCCTGTCTAACATTCACTTTATGGCGATTCCATACAACGCTAATGCCAAAGCCGGCGCCATGGTCGCCATCAACTTCTTAATGAGCGAAAAGGCACAGCTGCGCAAAGCCGATACCCAAGTATGGGGCGATCCACCCGTGGTGAAGCTGCCTGACACCGCCGAAGTCAGCCGCTTTAACACCCAACCCGAGCCACACCCAAGCTGGCAAACCGCGCTTGAGCGCGCTTGGCTGAAACGCTACGGCCAATAGAAAGAGGTTGATATGGCACGTTTGCTGTTTGCCATTACCCTAACGGTGTGCTGCCTACCCTTGTTGCCAGGGGTGGGCGGCTTATTCGCGACCGCCTTTGCATTCTTACCCACACTAGGGCTGACGGAGGCTAACTTTAGCGGCTGGCAAGCTGTCATGGCATGGCCGGGGCTATCACAATCTATTCAGCTAACGCTCATCTCGGGGTTAGGCAGTAGCCTGCTCGCGGTGGCACTTAGCTTTATGATTTTACAGGCTACTTGGCACACGCCTATTTGGCAAAAGATCAGTGCACGCTTGCCTGCGCTATTGGCATTACCACACGTCGCGTTTGCGATTGGTCTGGTTTTGCTGCTATCCCCGTCGGGTTGGCTGTTTCGCCTGTTAAGTCCCCTTCTCGGCGATCAACCCGTGACTTGGGCGCTGGTACAAGACCCTTATGTTATTGGGCTCACCTTGGCGCTGACGCTAAAAGAAACCCCGTTTTTACTATTGATGAGTCTATCGGTGCTGCGTCAAATTGATGTGTCTAGACTGACGATGGTATCAACCAGCCTCGGGTATAACCGCACCGCAACTTGGTTAAAAGTCATTCTTCCGCTTTGGCTGGCCAAAATGCGTTTCCCGATTTTTGCCGTCATCGCCTATAGCCTTTCAGTGGTTGATGTGGCGATGATCCTTGGGCCGAATACGCCGCCCACCTATGCGGTATTGGTATGGCAGTGGTTTAATGACCCTGATTTAGCGCTATTGCCTAGAGCCTCAGCCGGTGCCTTGCTGTTGTTTGCTCTGTGTGGCTTGGCTTTATTGCTATTTCGCTTTTTGGCGTGGCTTGGTTGCCAATGTCTCAATCGCTGGCAATACACGGGGCGCCGCCACGCATGGTTACCCGGCAAATCACTCTGGTGGCCGGTGTTTATCACTCCCCTTGCAATTATGCCTGTGTTGCTGATGTGGTCATTCGCGCTGCGCTGGTCATTTCCCGATTGGCTACCCAGCCGATATAGCTTACGGTTTTGGGAGCAAGAGCTTAGCTATGTGTGGTCATTGGCGGGGAACAGTATTGTTCTGGCGGTGGTCAGCGCCAGTGTCGCCTTGCTATTTGCCATCGGATGTCTGGAGCGGTCAGTCAATCAGCAACGCTCAGTGCCGAGAGCGATCATCGCCATTCCGTTATTGGTTCCTCAACTCTCTATCTTGTTCGGTATTCAGGTGGCGGTGTATAGCCTTCCCGGCCAGTGGCACGTGCCGGCAACCCTTTGGGCTCACATTTTTTTCGCGTTTCCTTATGTGTACCTCGCACTCGATGGACCGTGGCAGCAATTTGATATGCGTCTTATGCAAACCGCCAGAAGCCTCGGTCTTAGCGCCACGCTTGCATGGTGGCGGGTGAAAGTGCCACTCCTTTTGCCCGCCATTATCTTGGCGTGGGCGGTCGGGGCAAGCGTTAGCTTAGCGCAATACCTCCCCACACAATTGCTGGGCGCGGGACGCATTAATACCCTGACCACAGAGGCGGTTAGCTTATCGAGCGGCCTTGATCGCCGTATCAGTGGCCTGTATGGGCTGATGCAAGCGATGCTTCCACTTGTCGTTTTCGCCTTAGCCACTGTGCTGAGCCGCATCGCTGAACGTCGCCTTTTACCTAAATCAACACCAACTTATTCAGGAGCTCAACACCATGACACTGTGTGTCAACCAACTCACCATAAACGCGCCTGATCAATGTTTGGTGCGTGAGCTGTCATTTTCGGTCGCTCCGGGAGAAATACTCACCGTGATGGGGCCCAGTGGCTGCGGAAAATCGAGTTTGCTGAGTGTATTGGCGGGGCACATCCAACCGCCCATGCATTACAGCGGTCAGCTGACGTTAAATGGTAAGCCCTTTGATCACTTACCGCCGGAACAGCGCCGTATTGGGATTCTGTTTCAAGATGATTTGCTCTTTCCGCATCTCAACGTCTGGCAAAACTTAGCCTTTGCCCTGCCTTCATCGATGAGCAAAGCGCAAAAACGTGATCAGGCCATCGCAACATTAGGGTCTGTCAATTTAGCGGAGTTTGCGGATTATGCCCCCAGCCAGCTTTCGGGCGGACAGCGTGCGCGAATCAGTGTGTTGCGTGCATTACTCGCCGCGCCCGATACCATCTTGCTTGATGAACCCTTTAGTAAGCTGGATAAGCCGCTGCGACGGGATTTTCGGGCCTTTGTGTTTGAGCAAATCGCGCAGCGCAACATTCCTGCGTTGATTGTGACGCATGATGCCGAGGATATTGCGGATCAGAGCCGCTGTTTAAATTGGCCGGCTCGCCCGACTGACCCCGCACCGCACGAGGAGATGCAGAATGCTTGATCGTTACGCCATCGCGATAATCCGCTGGCCATTGAAGCAGGCAGCGGTGCAGCTCACAAAATGGAGGGTAAAACCCGATACCGTCACGCTCTCAGGCTTTTTGATTGGCTTGCTGGCCGTGCCCGCTCTCGCGCTACAAATGTATTGGCTGGCGCTTGTGTTTATTATCATCAACCGACTTTTTGATGGCCTTGATGGTGCGCTCGCCCGCGAGCAAGGGCTCACGGACGCGGGGGGCTTTTTAGATATTACCCTCGATTTTATCTTCTACGCGGCCATTCCTTTTGGCTTTGCGCTAGCCGATCCGGCCAATAACGCCATCGCCGCCAGTTTTTTGCTGTTTTGCTTTATGGGGACTGGCGCAAGTTTTTTAGCGTTTGCAATTATGGCCGGCAAACACCAGATTGATAACCCGGTTTACGCCAATAAGTCGATGTATTACATCGGCGGGATCACCGAAGGAACGGAGACCATCGCGAGTTTTGTGTTAATGTGCCTTTTCCCAACATACATGGCGTGGATTGCCGGCATCTTTGGCGCAGCCTGTTTAATTACGGCAGCAACACGAGTCTGGGCGGGGTACCAAACGTTGCGTACGCTCGATACGCCCTCCTCCTAGCTTATAGCCACTGGTGCTGCAGCTGCTCTTTATCGCCTAAGTAATCGAGCAGCCAGCGCACCGGTGGTGATTCTTTATCCGAGCGCCATGCAATGCAGCACGGACTGCTTAATAGCGGCTCTTCAAGCGCAAGCTCCACCAGCTCTCCTCTCGCAATCGCATCTTCTGCCATGTGTGAAGGCATCACACCAATGCCTAACCCTGCCTTAAAACATTGCATGGCACTGTGCCAATTCGGTACCGTGAGGCGGCGCTGATTATCCAATAGCCAAGTGGTACGGCGCGGTAAACGGCGCGAAGTGTCTTCCAAACAGATAGCCGAATACGGCGCGAGCTGATCATTAGCCAGTGGCTGGGCACACTGGACGAGTGGATGCGAGGGGCTCACCACAAACCGCCAACGCAGGGTGCCCATTTCCCGATAGCGAAACGCGCCGCTCACTGGCACGGCAGCCGTGGCACCAATCGCAATATCGGCTCTATCATCCGCCAACGCATCCCATACGCCGTTAAATACTTCCATGGTTAGCAACAACTCGACATCAGGAAACGCATCGTAGAAATCCCGCACCAGCGTATTGACGCTATCTTCGCGCACGACGTTATCCAGCGCTAAGGCGACACTTTGTGTCCAACCATTGGCCACACGTTGTGTTTGCTGGCGAATAGTTTCCATGTTCTTAATCATCTCACGCGATTGAGAGACAAAAAACTCCCCCGCCGCCGTCAACCGAACCTGACGATGAAGCCGCTCAAACAGGGTAACCGCCAGTTTGTCTTCAATCTGGCGCACCGTGTAGCTCACCGCACTCGGCACTTTGTGCAACTCGTCGGCCGCCGCGGAAAAGCTTCCTCGCCGTGCGACCACGTCAATCACTTGAAAATCTTGGTAAGAAAACATTCAAATCAATTTTTTTGAAAGCAATGTTCAAATCATAGCGTTTCACAGCATAGATTGTTAGTCATAAACTGCTTGTTACACTATTCTTTACATCAAGAGATAAAAAATGAACAAACAAGTGCCGTTTATCACTCTGTTCTGGCTAGCAGGGCTAAGTATGCTGGGCTTTTTAGCCACTGATATGTATCTGCCTGCTTTTGAAGCCATGCAAGTCGATTTTGCTACATCGTCCGCAAATATTGGGTTGACCTTAAGTATATTTTTGCTTGGTATGGCTTGCGGTCAACTGGTTTATGGTCCGCTGTCCGACCGCGTTGGCCGTAAGCCTGCGCTATTGATCGGCTTGCTTCTTTATATTGTCGCGACTGTCGTATGCCTTTTCGCAAGTAATATTTATCTGCTACTCGGTGCACGTCTTGTTCAAGCATTGGGCGCATGTAGCGCGATTGTGATTTGGCAAGCGGTGGTCATTGATCGCTATGAGGGTAAACTGGGTCAGAAAGTGTTCGCCACTATCATGCCATTAGTTGCCTTATCTCCAGCTCTAGCACCATTATTAGGTGCCTACTTACTCCAGCATTTTGATTGGCGCAGTATTTTTGTGGTTTTATTTGCACTAGGACTTGTTTTCGTTGCACTTACTCTACGTGAAAAAGAAAGCTTAGCTAAGCCAGTACAAGACACTAAAATTATTGATAAACTTAAAAGTGACTACCAACAAGTTTTTAAATCAAAAAAATTCATCGGTAATATGCTCATTTTCGCGGGTTGTTCCGCGGCATTTTTTGCTTACCTGACAGGATCACCGTTCGTGATGTCCGCCATGGGTTATACCGAAGCGGATATTGGTCTGAGCTATATTCCACAAACCATTGCTTTTGTCGTCGGTGGCTACGCCTGTCGCCATGCCCTCAACAAGCTTAAAGATCACAGTATCTTGCCTTGGCTGCTTAAGCTGTTTGTTATCAGTGTCGTGGTTATCTTTTTGATCAGCTGGCGTACCGATGTTACCAACATCTGGGTAATTTTAGGTCCGTTCTGTTTCCTCGCGGCGGCGAACGGTGCCATCTATCCACTGGTCGTCAATCGCGCCTTGGAAGATTTCAAATCCTGTAGCGCGACCGCTGCGGGGCTGTTGAACTTCTTACAAATGATGGTCTGCTTCGTGGCGAGCGCGGTGGTGTCTGCGTTTGCAGCCTCCGGCTTGATCGCCGTCACCACGGTGATGCTGTCAACCTGTGCGGTGGTGATTATTGGCTTTGGCTTGGTCTGGCATGCAAACCGTCAAGCGCAAACGCTAGCAGCCGCGTAAGGCAACGGGGTTTAGAGACTAAAAAGGCGTCTTTCCAGACGCCTTTAAGTGGTCTTTTGCTTATCCGCTGGACTGCGGCATCGCGCGCGAGATGATCGCGGTCATATCAATGTGCGAAGGGAGCGTACCATATTGATGATATTCTGACGTTTCGACACGAGCTTGCACGAAGGACTCGGCAATGTCTTGTGCTCCATAACGCAACAGTGTCGCAGCTTGCCACAGTATCGCCATTTTCTCTATCACTTGGCGAGCACGATAAGCTAGCATCTCAGCATTACCTAGGTGTCGTTCCAGCAGATCTACCGCTCTATCAAAAGCGTCATTCGCCCCTGTCGCACAGCGTAATTCTGCAATGAAGACCGATACAGTATCCGGCTCTCGAGTCAGCACTCGGAGTAAATCCAAACATTGCACATTGCCCGATCCTTCCCAAATGGCGTTAACAGGTGCCTCACGATAAAGCCGACTGGCGACATTTTCGTTTACATAACCCACCCCACCCAAGCACTCCATCGCTTCATAGGTATGTTGTACTGCGCGCTTACAAATCCAATATTTACCAATAGCCGTGCCAATCCTAACCAAGGCGGCTTCATGTGGGTTATCCAGTTGTTCAAGCGCCCGAGCCAATCGCATGGAGATCGCGAGCGCGGCTTCTGACTCTAAGGCCAGATCAGCCAAAACATTTTGCATTAATGGCTGATGGTGCAAAGGTTTACCGAATACCTCACGCCCTGCTGTATGCCAAATGGCCTCTTTGGTGGCTTGTGCCATAAGAGCACTAGAGCCTATCATGCAGTCATAGCGCGTTAATGCCACCATTTGAATAATGGTTTTAATCCCCTTTCCTGGCTCACCTAACAGCCACCCCTGCGCATCACGAAACTCAATTTCCGAACTGGCATTTGATTGGTTTCCTAGCTTGTCTTTCAGACGCTGAATGTGAATCGGGTTTTTACTCCCGTCTTCTCGCCAACGTGGAACCAGGAAGCAGGACAAACCGTGGTCAGTTTGTGCGAGAACAAGAAAGGCATCACTCATGGGGGCGGAACAAAACCATTTATGCCCCACCAGTGAATAACGTTTACCTCCTCCGGGCGCTTCACAAGGCGTTGCATAGGTTGTATTAGCCCGCACATCCGATCCTCCTTGCTTTTCGGTCATTGCCATTCCGATAGTGACACCCGCTTTCTCAAACCAAGGAATGTTACGTCCATCGTAGCGACCACTCACGATTTTAGGCAGCCATTTTTCTGCGATATCTGCTTGAGCTTGTAATGCGGGTACGCTGGCAAATGTCATGGTGAGCGGACAGCCAGAGCCCGGATCGGCATGGGTGTGAAGAAATGCCATGGCAGCACGAACCACATGACACCCCGAGTTTTTTTCACACCAAGGCATGGCGCAATGGCCATGCTCGATAGCATGTGCCATGAGTTGATGATACGCAGGATGATAATCAACCTGATCAATTCGATAGCCAAAGCGGTCAACAGGCCGGAAAGTGGGCAGAAACTGATTCGTATCCATACCCGCCTCTAACAGGTCGCCGCCAATACGTTCACCAAAGGACGTTAAACGGTCTTTTCCCCATTGCCCGCCAAATTGTGTAACCCAATACTGTAAAATACGGTCCGCAGTGAAGGCATTATAATTTTCCAACGGCTTTGGTTGATTAAAAACAACATGTGTATCCGTTTGACGGTTCTTGCTTTCCATAGCTTGTTGCGCTCTCCATGTCTTTATCGAAAGTCATCATGTAAGTAGACGACGCGTTCACCTTTATGACTGTCAGTAGTCCAAGACAAGGCTGCCGTTATCATCAAACTGCCAACAATCGCCATAAGCCACTTCCCAAAGGTAGTTATCCGGATCGGCAAAGTAGCCGCTGTAACCTCCCCAAAAAACGTCTTGTGCAGGTTTAACAATACGACCGCCACATCGCTCTGCCAACGCCAACACATCATCCACTTCCTCTTTGGACCGCGTATTATGCGCCAACGTAATGCCACCAAAACCCGTCTCCGCCACAGCTGTGCCAGGTTTAATGTCATCAGCCAAGGCATCAATGGGGTACAGCGCCAAGCGTGTGCCTGCCGTACTAAAAAACACAATCCCCTCTTCGGGATGACTATGCGTGGGAAATCCCAACTGGCGATAGAAATCATAAGAGTGAGAGAGATCTGCAACCCCCAATGTGATGATACTAATTCGTGCTTCCATACCGTTGCTCCTTGGTTTAATCCGTTGGGGCGGTCAGTTTGTCTTTACCTAACCATGAAAAAGCGCGCAATAAATGGGGCACCGCCTCATCAATGATTTCGCCATGTGCCATGACAAGACGCTGTGGTGCCCAATGAATCAAGGTGCGAATGTGTGTTGCTAATTCGTCTTTGTGAAACCAAAAGCTTAATCGCCAATCAAGTGGTGTCTTACCATTGGGGGCTGTCACACCTGACCACTCGGCAATTTTGCGTTTAAAAGGTGGAAGTGCCTCTGGACGAAAATTTTCGATAAGATCAGTCACAATCAGCGTTTGGCTTTGCCGATGAAAAAACACGCATTCTGTCATCACTGGAGACCCTGTAATCAAACACTGGACAATGTCATCTTGCCAAGCGGGCTCAAGCAGATCTTCAAACTGATAATCAAATCGTAAATCTTTTCGCTTTTTCGCCACTTGTTGGGTGCCAATAAGTTGCGCCTCGGGAAAGGCCTCAACCCATTCGGCTAAGTAGAGGTGGTGCAACTGGTTAGGGGCGATTAAATAGCGAACGGCCCCTAACGACGCCAGTTCACTGCGCAGTGCGCCAGTGAGCTTTATCGGGCTGTGAATCCATAGGGACTGATCGGCAAGCCTCACCACCACCATACGTGTGGTGTAGGGCAGCGTGAAAAAGGGAACAGCCTCGCCATCAGCTATCCAAATTGACGTATCGAGTTGATACACAGCACTCTCCTAATGACCGACTTTACACTGTAGCGTGTCAGCCAACCGGTAAGTGTGCGAATAATCACAGCCTTACAGAGTGCCTAACTGGACATGGCGCGTAATGTTTTTCAGTGTGACCCCTGCAGCTGCAAGGCGAGATTGCATATCATCCAGTGCGCGCTGGTAGTCATCACTTTGCTCAAAGCTAGCTAGCGTTTGCCTGTCTTTAAACATCAGCCGCACGGTTAAGCTTTGTGGAAAGCGTTGATAATTCACCTCATGCGTGAGCCATTCAAACCCCTCGACCTTTTCCATTGTTAACTCACAGACGTCAGTCAGTGCTTCTCGAATAGCTTTGTCATACTTCTTGTCTGTTTTTCGCATGATGCTTCTCTTCTACTGCTGGGTTTTCTTGTGTTTGGGGTCCGTGCGGCTGTGCTCGACAAAAATCAGCTCTTCGGTGGCAAAGCCTCGCTGTTTCGCCGCTGCAATAAACTGCTCCTTCACGGACTCCGAGACGGTTGGCGTGCGCGATAACAGCCATAGGTAATCGTGGTCAGGCCCCGAAATAAAGGCATATTGGTAGTTGTCATCCAACTCAAACACCACATACGATCCATAGAAAGGCCCAAAGAATGAAACCTTCAGGTACCCTGTTTTATCACTTTCAACGAAGTATGCCTTGCCTTCGGCTTCTTGCCATTGACCCTCTTCAAGGCTGTAGCCACGATTAATCACTTTGACGCCGCCGTCTTCACGTAAGCTGTATGTTGCGGTGACATCCGATAAACCCCGCTCAAAAGAGTGATCCAGTCGCGCCACTTCATACCAAGTGCCTAAATAGCGGTTAAGCTCAAAGTTTGTTACGGGTGTAACCTGTTTTGGCATGCCTAGACACCCAGTTAACATTAAGGACAATAACCCAATCATCCAGCGTCTTTTCATTGTTATTCCCTCTTTAAATCCAACATGATGAGTCTTACTCAACAACAAGTTTGATCGTTTACATGCTTTGTCAATTTTTGGTCAACTCGCTGTTTTTCTGCTTGCCAATGCGCCAAACCGGTGCTTATATAAGCGATCTTTAGTCACAGAGGTAATCACAATCCATGGACAGCGACCGATGTCGTGTTATGCCCTCCCCCGCTTCCTTTAACGAGGAGGTAATCGTATGTTAACACTCTTTATGGAACCCCAAACTTGGGTGGTCTTTTTTACCCTTCTGACCCTTGAAGTGGTATTGGGTGTTGATAACTTAGTCTTTATTTCTGTATTGTGTGAGCGTCTCCCCAAAGAGAAACGCCGCTTCGCGCGTACCTTGGGTATTGGTCTTGCCGTGATCAGCCGGATTGGCTTGTTGTTCTCCATCGCTTGGGTCATGTCGTTGACCGCGCCACTGTTTACGATTGGTACGGAACCGGTTACCGGTAAAGACCTTATCATGCTGTTTGGTGGTGGCTTTTTGCTGCTAAAAAGTACCAAAGAGCTGTGGGCATGGTTGGGCCATGGCGAACCCGTGAGCCACTCGACACAAGTTCGCACCGGCATGGCAGTAATTTTGCTGCAAATCGTTGCAGTAGATGCGGTGTTCTCGATGGACTCAGTGATCACTGCGGTCGGTCTCACCCAAGATGTACCTGTGATGGTCGCCGCCATTGTAACCGCCGCCATCATTATGATGATCGCGGCCGAACCCGTGAATAATCTGGTCAGCCGTTATCCTGGGTTTAAAACCTTGGCCTTGCTGTTCTTGGTGCTATTGGGCTTGCTGCTGATGGCCGAAGGTGCTGGCATTCATATCAACAAAGGCTACGTGTACGTTGCGATGGCATTTGGTTTGATACTTGAGCTCTGCCACATTCGATTGCGCAACAAGCAGCGCTTGAACATCAAGCGTATTCGTCCGCACTTTTCGTTGAAAGTGTCACGTCGGATTGCTGACAGCCGTTAATTCTCAGGGGCCGTCGCCACACTTTTGATGGCGGCGGCCCTATCTTTAAACTGGATTTTTCCCACACAGCATTGACCCAGCTGCGCATAGTGCGCTTGGACACGCCCCACAAGCTGATCAAGTGGCATGATTTGCCCACTCGACTGCCAGTGCTGACCGCCATCTTGGCTTAGCCAGCAAACGCCTTGGCTATCCACCAGCCGATCGTCTTCTGTGATCACGTTTTCACTCAGTGCTTCAAGCGACGCCGAGTCTGGCGCGTACGATAGTTCGTCATCGCCGTGCCAAATCAGGAGCGCTGGATATTCAAGAAACGCATTCATTGCTTGGGCTTAAACATGGCCAAATTGAGTTCAACAGACGAACCCATCCAACCGACGTGATCAGTATGATCAATGTAGTCATCACCCGTCACGCCATGCAAAAACACGGTTAAATTACCCCGGTGCGCCTCAAGCCACGCCATCACCTCATCGAACGCGGCTTTGTCAAAGGCGATCTGAAAACTCCTCTTTGGATGTGGGCCGACACATTTGCGATGAAAGCGGCCAAGATCGATCGGCAGTGACGATGCAGCGGCTGCTTGATAGATAATATCCGCCTGCGCTTCGGTATCGGCCTCATAGTAAACATGGGCGTGGTAAGCCTGATGAACATTGGGAAAAGCGTGTAAAGAAGACATAAGCATCATTCGATTCAACAAGATGGAATTGAGAATAGTTTACGTGAAACCAAGGCAAAGAAATAGTGACCAAAGGTGTGGCTATTCAATCATGGCGCTAATCAACGCTGCCTAACAAAAGGATAATAAGAAAAAGCGGCCGAGGCCGCTTTTGAAAGATACTGTTATTCCGTTACGGTCACTTAGTTTACCACTGAGTCATTAATGCCCCCGGCATTGATGGTACCCGAAGCACCAAACTCAACCGCTTGACGGATCATTTCAGCGTGCACGGCTTGCTCAGCAACTGCCTCCGATTGCGGGAAGATGAAGGTGCTATGGCTCGCGTTTTCCCCTTTAAAGGTGACAAAAGAACTGCTCCCTGCCTGCACAGGCGAACCCGTATCCACTGCTTCGCTAGGTCCTTTACCAAGGAACTTTCTCGCTAATGGCTCAGAACCAGCGAAATTATCAACAATGCCCGGAACCGTGTAGGCGACGTCGTTCGGTACCGTGTCATCACTATCAACTTGCTGCATATAAATTGATGTCGTATTACCATCAATGTAGGCAGCATTTGTATATGGGTCGACAGTATCGAGTAAGGTTTGGGCCGCATAGCTAAATTGCTGAATCACACCCTGAACCTCGGCACTTGCACTTGCTGAGCCGGTTGCCTCGAATGTCTGGTAGCAGATCACATTGTTTTCTGCGCTATTATCGAGCGTGCAATTGTCACCGGCAAAGGTCTGATAAGCGGTACTGCCTTTAAACGCAACACTGTGCTTAATCAAAGGACCAAACGAGTCCGACCCGAGGAGCAAGTTGGCAATTTGTCCCCCAGAATTCGCCACGCTTAGCGCAGAGAAATCATAGTATGGGCCAACACCTGTCGCCGCATTGTCACGGTTTGCCGCCGCAAACGCAGTGGTACCAACAATACCGCCCAGCGAATGACCTAGTAGGCGTGGTGCCGAAGTAGCAAAAGACGATATCGTCGCTAATGGCGTCCCCGCGAATCCCCCCGCCAATTGGGTGCGAGTCAAACCTGCCCGCAAACCCATTACATCCAACTCACTTTGGCGCACATTGTCACGCGCCACGGCCAAGTTACTAAGGTTCAGGTACGCTGTCACATCCACGTTAGCAGAACGCTTCGCATCCAAGCTACGCTGACCATGAAGCGGCAAATCAATCGCCATAATGGCTTGATTTGCATTGGCAAAGTTAGGCGCAAAGAAGTAGGCATTTTCTTTTGCCGAGGTAATCCCGTGCTGATAAACCGTGAGTTGGGTATCGCTATCAACCGTTGCTGGCGTAAACAGCAAGAAAGGTACCTCTTGCACCGATTTTATCTGCGGCACAGGGCTATAACGGGTAATAATCCGCTCAGGGTCTAATTGACTACCGTCAGCTTTGGTTAGCGTCACACCTGCCAGCTTGAACAGCTCGTTGACGATCTGTGATTTATCGTTACCCGTTAACACAGCGACGTTGACACCCGCGCCTGTCAACTGAGCGGTGATGGTCGCCTGCTGTTCAGGGTCTTGCAGCGCATTCAGTACCTTGACCAAGCTAGGGGTAGCTGACTCAAACGGCTGACTGTTCCAATTGCTATCCGTTTCCAGATAGTAAGGTAGCTTGATGGTACCTTTGCTCACATTAACATTGACGCCGTTAAACGCTGCCTTAAGCTTCGCCTTAATATTATCGGCATCATTGGGATCGAAGTACTTGGTAAACTGGGCATCGGCGTCCAATGCCGTATCGTAATCCTGAGTGCCGGTAATATCGATGGTGTAGGCATCCGATAAATCAGCATTATTGGGGTTGGCGCCCGCTTTCCACACAGCAGCAAGGTTCCCTGCAGTTAAGCCATTTGCCGTCGCTAGCTTGGTGTAGTTTAAGCTGTCACCCACCGATTGGGTTGAAAACCAGGTGGAGTAGACGATTTTGGTCGGTTCAACACCTTGTGCGGCAGCTACCAGTTTTTCAACTCCCTGAATCACCGCTTCTGGTGCTTCAAGTAGCGAGTCCTCATAAGTGACAGTCTGGGATTTTAATCCCGCATAGCTCGATGGCATGCCAATCGGATCGCCGTTTACATCCTGAATATCATCGGTTAGAGCAATAATGTACTCACTGCTGGCATTGAGATCCGCAATAGGTAACACCGTCAGTGTATCGCTGGCCGCATCGCTCAGTACTTGAAAGTCGGTACCTTGTTGGAGCACGGCTTTAACGTTAGGTGTTCCCGTCATTGATTCGGTCAGTTCAATGAGATAAACCCCATTACTTACAAGCCCTGAATTAAGGCCCGCGCCACGGAAATTAAATACCAAAGGCATCGAGGTTGACCAACCATCCATGGTATTCATGGCAGCCTTTGGGTTGGTAAGCGCGTTGTCACCTTCCGTGGGTATTTTTAGCGTCCCATCTTCACTGTCCATCAGCAAAAAGGTAGGAACAGGCATAGTCGGTTTAGCATCCACCAAGGTGAAGTCGACCGAAGTGGGTCGATCAATGGCGGTTTGAATATAACTTTCAAATTGAGGTGTGTTGGTATCACTGGCATTTTCATCGCCACACCCAGCCAAGATGATCGCAGTTGCCAAGACTGACAATTTTAACTGTGTTTTAAGCATCATGATATCCCGGTTAGAACTGGTAATTAAGCTGCACAGAGCTGATGTAAGCGGTTCCGTTAGAATCAAACTCGAGGTTTTGTTTCAGCGCATTTTGTTCTGTGAATGAGCCATCACGGCTACGCACGATGGCAAAGCCGGCATCAATGCTGAGATCGTTATCGTATTGGTAGGTCAAACCTGTGGCATACCAATAACGGTCAGCGTCTGGGATACTCAGCGTGGCTTCACCGGCTTGTTCGTCATAGGCAAAGCCAAGGCGGCCCGTCCAGTGTTGATTAAACTGATACGTCGAGCCGATTGACCAACGATCGTTATCTTTGTACGACTCGTCTTTAACAAAACACACGTTATTGTCAGTACATTCATCAGATGTGGCGCGCAGCTCAGTAAAGCTGCTCCAATTGGTGTGTTGATAGCTATAGTGGACGGCAAACGCATCGGTCAGTTGGTGAAAGCCCGAAACTTCCCAGTAAGAGGGCAAAGATAGCTCGAGGCGTCCTTTAACCGACGCTGCGTTAGCAAACATACCGTTGTTGCCATCAAAGGTCCCATCTTCAAATGTGCCGTCATCAAAATCGAGATCCACCTTGGAGCGATAACCAACACCAAAACGGTGATTTTCATTGATTTCATACAACGCTCCAAGATTCCAACCGTACCCAAAGGTTTCACCTTTTAGACCCAGCAATTTTTCGGATGGACTGGTCGGGTCCAAAGGTCCCTTATGGCGAGTCAGTGTTGCTTTAGCATAGGTGAGGTTGACGCCCGCACCGAGGCTTAATTCAGGGGTAACTTGATATGCAATCGCCGGGTTTAAGTTAGTTGAGAGCAAATCGGTGTCGCCGGCCAAGTCGCCTGCTTGAATATCATCAGGATAATCGGTCGCAATACCATAGGTGGTGAAGAGACCAATCCCCCACGTCCATTTTCCCTCTTGAGGACTGACATAAAAGCCCGCTGGCACGACCTTCATTGGCGCCACATCTTTGGCATATTCATTGTTGGTGCGATCTTTTACATCGACATCGGGATCAATCAGGGTCAATGCACCAGATAATTGGGCGCGGTCAAATCGCATCATGGCCGCAGGGTTACGTGCCAATACCGCGGCATTGTCAGCAACCGCGGCGTCACCTGCAAAAGCGCGTCCTAGCCCTGACGCTGATTGCTCGGATACTTGAAACCCAGCACCGTAGGCTTGGGTTGCTGCAAATACGCTGAGCGCAATGAGAGAATACTGCTTCTTGTTCACTAGTCAGACCTCCGAGGTCTTGTTTTAATATTGAGTTACAGATGTTAATTATTGGTAAACACCTTGTCAAATCAGTCGATTACAACAAGGTGTTAAAGAGGGCGGATTATAGAGGGCCGAAGTGTGAGATAAAGGAGAACTTAATTGGTAAGACCAGTTCAGCCAAAAAGTGGCGGCTTTGCAGGCAAAATTGCGAAAAAACCGTAGTTATTGTCGGTATTTTTATCAAAGCGTTAAGCGTACACTGTCGTGGTAGATTGTGCTTTTTTGCTATGACTTAACAAGGAGCCACCATGATTGAGCAAGGACAACCCTTACCCATATCCACACTCAGCGAACTCACTGCTGAAGGAATGCAAACCCACGATATCCCTGCCCTTTTCTCCAACAAGAAGGTTGTGCTGTTCGCGGTGCCGGGTGCCTTTACCCCGACCTGTTCAGAGTCACACTTACCGGGCTTTGTGGTGAAAGCGGATGAGATTAAAGCAAAAGGCGTCGATATGATTGCTTGCGTCTCCGTCAACGATGCCTTTGTGATGCAGGCGTGGGGCGAAGCACAAAACGCCAATCAGATTCATATGCTGGCTGACGGTGATGGCAGCTTTACCCAAGCGCTGGGCTTGGAAATGGACTCAGGTAAGTTTGGGGGCATTCGCTCGCAGCGTTATGCGATGGTGATTGATAATGGCATCGTCACGCATTTGAACGTTGAAGCACCAAAAAGCTTTGACGTCTCCAGTGCCGAGGCGGTTCTCGCCCTGCTGTAGCGGTTAGCTGGCGGTGGCGTTTTCTCGCCACCGCTTCGTTATTTACACTGACTTCTCATTGACTTTACGACGAAGTACATACTTTTGCACTTTGCCCGTCGATGTTTTCGGGAGCGCGGTAAAGATCACCTTTTTCGGTGCCTTGAAGTGCGCCATTTGTTCTCGACAAAAAGCAATAATTTCGGCTTCGGTCACGGCTGATGCTTCGGTCGTTTTGACAAACGCACAGGGGACCTCACCCCACTTTTCATCGGGCATCGCAATCACCGCCACTTCTTCAATATCAGGGTGTCGGTACAGGACGTCTTCCACTTCGATACTGGAAATGTTCTCCCCACCACTAATGATAATGTCTTTGAGTCTGTCCTTGATTTCGATGTAATTATCGGCATGCCATACCGCTAAGTCGCCAGTGCGAAACCAGCCGTTACTCATGGCATCTTCCGTCGCGCTCGGGTTCTTTAGGTAGCCTTTCATGACAATGTTACCGCGAACAAAAATCTCACCCAGCGTGCCACCATCTTTTGCCACCGGTTTAAACGTCACCGGATCGGCAACCATCAGTCCACCTTGCATTGGGGCCCGTACACCTTGGCGCGCTTTCATCCGTGCTTTATCTTGTTGCGAGAGTTGATCCCAGTGGTGTTGCCATTCACACACCACACAAGGGCCGTAGGTTTCAGTGAGACCGTAAACGTGGGTCACTTCAATCCCCATCGCTTCCATCCCTTCAATGACAGAAGCCGGTGGTGCCGCCCCTGCGGTCATTGCTTTAACCGTATGGTGAATCTCAGCTTTTAGCGCCGGATCTGCGTTATTCATCATGTTCAGCACAATCGGCGCACCACAGAAATGGGTCACTTTATGGGTTTTTATCGCATCAAAGATAGGCTCTGCCCGCACATGCCGTAGGCTGATACTCACCCCCGCCGTTGCAGCCACCGTCCATGGAAAACACCAACCATTGCAATGGAACATCGGTAGCGTCCAAAGATACACAGGGTGCGCATCCATATTCCAAGACAACACATTGCTCACCGCATTCAGATGGGCGCCACGATGATGATAGACCACCCCTTTTGGATTGCCGGTCGTGCCTGAGGTGTAATTGAGTGAAATAGCTTGCCATTCATCGTCTGGCAATGCGTACTGATAATCACAATCTCCTTGTGCTAAAAAAGTCTCGTACGTAATTTCACTGATACATTCGCCATGTGGATAGAGCGGATCATCAATCGCAATCACCAGTGGACGGTGTTTGATCATTTTTAATGCCCGCTTTGCGACTGCTGTCATCTCCTTGTCGACGATAAAGACTTTGCTTTCCGCGTGTTCGAGAATAAATGCGACGGTTTCCGCTTCTAGCCGGGTATTAATGGTATTGAGAACGGCACCTGTCATCGGCACGCTAAAATGCAACTCAAAGACTTCGGGCAGATTGGGGGCCATCACCGATACCGTATCACCCAATCCAATGCCGGCCTGGCTTAATGCCGAGGCAAATTGGCGACATCGCTGATCCACTTGCTGCCAACTCCAACATAGATGACCATGAACGCTAGCCGGATAATCTGGATAGACGCTAGCGGCTCGCTCGAGGAAAGAAAGTGGGCTGAGTATTTGATGATTGGCTGAACTTTTGTCCAAGCCAAGCTCATAGATGTTGCTGGCTGACATAACGCGCTCCTTGCTGACCTTGTCTAGATAACTAGATCAACCTAGCATGTCATCAAGCTTACGCTATACAACTTAAGTCGATATGGTGGCGAGAACGCAAAAAGGCCCAGCAATGCTGAGCCTTGTGATTAATGTTCCGTCGGGTTAAAAGTGCAATGACGCGCCAAGCACAACTTTGCGCTCTTCGCCCAACGTGGTTTTATTTTGTACACCACCGGCGAGATAGCTTTCGTTGAAGAGGTTTTCAACATTCACACTCAGTTTCAAGTCCGTTTGTTCACCGGCTTTGATAGTATGGCCCACACCTGCATTCACTGTGGTGTAACCTGGCTTATGATAAGTGTTTTTCATATCGCCATAACGATCACCGACATAACGCGCACCCACGTTCACATAGGTTTGGTTATCGACATCATAACGTGACCAAATGCTGGCGCCCCACTCTGGTGTCTCAGCAGGCTGTTTGCCATCGTTCGCCGGGTTGAATGGGTCTTCGATACGTGCATCTAAATACGTCGCTGAGCTATGCACAGACCAACGATCAGTCACTTGACCGGCAAGGCTGACTTCAACCCCTTTATGCGTTTGTTTACCTAATTGCGTAGTGCGTGAAGTGAGACTGCCTTGTCCGGTGATCGCCTCTTTGACCACTTTGTTTTCTTGTTCAATTTGGAACAAGGCGGCACTGAATAACGCTTGGTCGTTCAATAACGCTTGTTTATAGCCGAATTCGTACAGCTTACCTTTTACCGGTTTTAGCGCCATGCCGTCATTGATATCGGTATCACTATCCACCGGGTTTTTCGGTTCAAAGCTCTCGGAATAGGTCACGTAAAGCGTTTGTTCCGGTGACGGATGATACATCACCGCGGCTTTAGGCAGCACGTTATAATACGTGTCCGTCTCGTTATCCTCGCGGTCATAGCGAAGTCCTGCAAGCAGCTGCCATTGTGGATTCAATGTCATTAAGTCTTGCGCATAAAAGCCAATTGAATCAGTAGGATCAGGATCACGCGGAGTTGCTGTGCCATAATGGATGTCCGGCTCCGGATACGCACCACCAATCACGGCGGTTTGGTTTTTCTCCATCACACGCTGACCGACATAGTCATTACGCAGCGCATTGGAACCAATCAGCACTTGGTGATCGATATTCCCGAACTGAAATGCACCGGTGACATCAATATAAGCCGTATCCAGTACCCAATTGTCGTGACGGTCCATGGCAAAGTATTTGAACGATTGGGTATTGGCGTCATAGGTTTCACGCTGTCCAAATCCTTCGTGGTAATGACGTTTGTAGTCTTGGCGATTGTAACCTGCTTTGACTTTCCAATCCGGCGTTAATTGGCTGACAATATCGACTCCGTAGTTCTCGACATCAATGTCCATGAACGACCAAGGCGCTTCCCAGATAAATTGGCTACCCAGTTGCGGTTTACCATTGATAATGTTGGCGCCGTTATCGCTGCTACTGTCATCAATCACACGATCATAATGAAGAGAAAGCTGGGTATCGGGAGTGATGTCATAATCTAGCATCAAGCCTGCAATTTGACGGTCGAGCTCAGGTTCACTGCCATCTAAATAGCGACGTGATGAGCCCTCGCTTTGCTTCGATAGCACCACCCGACCACGTAAGGTGCCGCTCTCGTTGAGAGAACCCGATGCATCGGCGACCGTATGTTGATAATCGTTAGTACCGACTTTCTGGCTGATTGACGCTTGGAACGCTGCTGTTGGACGTTTAGTGACCATATTCACCAAACCACCCGGTGCGGACTTGCCATAGAGCAAACCTGCGGGTCCTTTTAATACCTCAACGCGTTCCATCAGCTCAACAGGATGACGATAATAAGACCATTGCTGCTGGCCATTACGCAGGTAGCCTGTTCCGGTATCAAGTTCAAAGCCGCGTAGCATGAAAATCTCACGATTGCGGTCCGTACCACCTACACCAATGCTGGCGTCATTTACCAACACATCTCCTAGTGTCGTGGCGTTTTGCTCTTGAATCAGCGTTTGATCCATCACAGCCACTTGGCCCGCTGTTTCTAGTTGGCTAACATCCATGCGCATCGCTGTTTCATTGCTATTGGCGTTGAAACGAGCCTGATGGCCTTCAACCACATAGACTTCATCAACCGGTTCTGTCGAGTTAGTTGCAGCTGCACTGGCTAGGGGTGACAGCGCGACAGCCACAAAAACGGCAAGGGGGTGTTTTTTCAACATGAGACTTCCTGTAGCTAACGATTATTTGAACGCACCGGAAAATAAACGATAACCAGTCTCATTTCTATTTGTTTTCACCTGTACGCAACTGATTGCACATTTCTTGGCCAGACTTGTATGGATTATGTTACAAGGACGCTAATTTTCATCAGCTTATTGATGATCCACTGTTTGATAATCTCGGCCTATAGCGCGTAACCAGCGGGCGAGATCTTGCGTGGCTATGACCCAAGTTTGATCATGACAAAAAGGCTGGCATTCCACCGCTTGAACCTGCCATATCGCATTCGCGATCACCAAACTGACGCGATGCTCAGGATCGTTCATTACATCAAATACCGATACGGCACCTGATTGTGCCTGCAAATAGGTGTCGAGTTGCTGCGACGACGCAAACGATAGGCGAGACGTGCCCAAGGCTTCACTCAATCCGGCTAAGTTGACGGTAGCTTTGCCCGGTAACACCACCAAGAAAAACTGTTTACCCTTTCTGTCTTTCAACAGTAAGTTCTTGGTCGGGTTTGCATCAGTATGCAAACCGAGCGCGTCTGCTTGTTCACATGTATAGATAGGCTGATGGCGGTATATTTTTACTGAAATACCGTGCGCTTTGAGGCTTTGAAGCAGCGCAGACTGTTGACCTGAAAGTGGTGGCGTCCCTGTCATAATCTTCCTTATTAGTTTGCTAGTTCGTCTCCATCCGTCCCTTACAGGCACAGACTGTTAATTTTATCGTACGCCCAGCAAGCCCATATTCATTATTAGGCTTTCTTATGTGACTTAAGAATAATTAAATACACTTATTTAGAATAAAAATATAACTTTATCGCAACGTTAATCACAAGGAGAGAAACATGGTACTCAAGGTGAGTTTTCACTCGGGTCGTCAAGTGACCTATCATCGACATGCTAAAACGCTACACGCTCACTTAGCGACGACCAAGCTGCCTACACGCTGGTCCAAGCGCCCTCTACCCTCTGTGCGTAGCACGCGATAACGCATTACTCCGACTTAGGTTGATGCTGGGGCTGCGAGGTAACTGGCTGAAAGTACTGTGCACGGAGCGCTTGTAACTCACCACGTTGAGCCGCACTGTCCAAATACGCGTCAATCTGCGCCACTAAGTCATTCGCTTGTGGCGCATATCGGCTGACTTGAGCATGAAATGCTTTCGTAAGACTAGCATGTCATCTCTATCGACATGCGCAGGCGCTTTGCTCGTTATTCAGACGTTGCGGTTAACGGCAACGAAAGCGTTAGAACCGCATCTCGGCTGCGCCCTGTCTCGACGAATCCCAGCGCTTGATACAATGAAACGGCTGGATTTTCTGCAAAAACACGCAACGCTAAGTGCGCATAGCCAGACGTTTGCGCATAGGCGACCGCCCAATTGATTGCCTCGCGGCCGATCCCTTGCCGCTGCTCACTCGGCTCAATCTGTAAATCACGGATAAAAAGTGTTTCACCGTCTGCCTTCAAGCGAATGACGCCACAACGCTTTCGCTCATGGCGAATTTCATAATTATCAAAAACTCGCCAACTTTCCATAAACATCTGTGGATTCCAAGCGATTTTCCTCGCTTCATAGTAAGGGGCCATATTCTCTTGGATCAGCTTTTGGCTGTAATTCGCATCCGTTGTCGGACCAATCGCAACATCCATGTCGTTCTCCTCTTATCCACGCTTGGCTAAACGTGCTTTAACGGCACTTACACCTTGCCAATCTTCTAACTCTTGTTCGGGGTGCTCGGATCGAAATTGCTGATACAGCGCAATGCCCTGCGGATCTTCCAGCACATCAACCGTCACCCCTTTCTCTTGCAGCGCCGTCTCGTTACCGCTCGCACTGGTGATATCCCCTACCACCACTCGAGAGAAACCGCGCATGCCGATCAATGCCGCGCACACATCGCATGGGCTTAAACTGGTAAACAAAGTTGTTTGGCTGAAGTCGATTCGCCCGGCATCACGTATCGCGGCCGTTTCACCGTGGTTGTAGGGATGATTTTCTTGCACCAAGGTGTTGTGTCCTTTACCCACTATATGACGTGTTTCATTGTCAATAATCACCGCGCCGATGGGGCATCCTCCTTCCTCAGCGCTTTTTTGGGCTAGCAGCACCGCAATGCGCATCAAGTCCGCATCCGTTAGTTTTTGGCTGAAGCTGTTATCCACCAGCACCGGCAAACTGCGCGTTGGCATATGCGCCATGGCACGCAGCGCCGCTTCGTTCACCGTACTGTTTGCATTTAATAGCATCCGCTCTCTCCTTATTCCATCTGACAGATAACGTTAAGCTGCGTCATACCACAAGATCATCAATTTACTCGCAATTAATGAACCAAACAGTGATAAGGTTTGTATTGGTCAGTTCGATATTTGTTATTGGTTTAATCGACCTTTTGCGCCTTCGTCTGTACTTGTTAGCCAAGGGTGGTGATAGCAACTCTGTTCAGGGATTTTTATGATAAAACGTTTGATTATTATGTTAGTCGCATGTGGGCTCGTTTTTGGGGGAATTTTTGCCTACAAAGCAGTAGGCAATCATTTTATGAACCAATTCTTTGACAACATGCCTGCCCCTACGGTCACCGTGACGGCCACCACAGTCTCAACCCACCCTTGGCGTGAACAACAGACCACTATTGGCAGTTTTGCGGCCATTAATGAAACCCAGCTAACCACCGAGGCAAGCGGCATTGTCAACGATATTATGTTCGATAACGCGACATCGGTGAAAAAGGGACAATTGCTCCTCACGCTAGATGCCAGCGTTGATGAGGCAGAATTACGTCGACTCGAGTCCGTGGCAGAACTGGCACAACTTGAACTGCGGCGTTATCAGCGGCTATTTAGAGATAAAAACATCTCCGAGTCAGAGCTAAAACGTAAAGAAAGTGAAGCCAAACAAGCGATTGCCGCTGTCGACAGCCAAAAAGCGCGCATTGAGCAAAAGTCATTAACCGCGCCTTTCGACGGCATCATTGGGATCAGAGACGTCAGTCTTGGCCAATTAATGTCCCCGGGGACAGCGGTTGCGACACTCACGTCGGTGACCCCGATTCACCTAAACTTTACCCTACCCGAGCAGCAACTCAGCACGCTGAAAAATGGTCAAACCGTTTCTGCCACGATTAGCGCACAGCCTGACGAGGTCTTTGCCGGCACAGTGACTGCAATTTCACCGGTTGTGACGCCATCGAGTCGCAGTGTCGACATTCAAGCCACCTTTGATAACCCAGATGCCGTTTTACGGTCAGGTATGTTCGCACGCGTGAGCCTTGATCAAGGTGAAGAAACGCAAAATGTCTTGCTGGCACCACAAAGCGCGATTCAATTTAATCCGTATGGCAACGCGGTATTCGTGATCCAAGAGCAAGACGATGCATTGACGGTACAACAGCGCTTTGTGCAAACGGGCGCGCGCCGCGGTGACATGATTGTGATTAAAGACGGCCTTCAACCCGGTGACCGTATCGTTACCTCCGGCCTCCTAAAGCTCCGTAACGGTAGCAACATCAAGGTCAGTGACAATGAGCGTGTTCAGCCGAGCGAAGATCTTGATCCCAACGTTGTGAATCAATAGGAGCGATTCGATGCGATTTACCGACGTCTTTATCAAGAAACCCGTCTTGGCCTCCGTAGTGAGCCTATTCATTATCTTGCTCGGCTTACGCGCCATCACCGACATGAATGTGCGGCAATTCCCCGAGATCAAAAATGCAGTGGTCAGTGTCTCTACCACTTATATCGGTGCAGATGCCGACCTGATTCAAGGCTTTATCACCACGCCGCTGGAGCGTGAAATCGCTGCCTCAGAAGGGATTGATTACTTAGTCTCGACTTCAACTGCCGGTGTGAGCACCATCGAGGCCTATTTACGCCTTGATTACGACCCGAATGAAGCACTCACGCAAATTGCCGCTCAGGTGAATAAGGTGCGCTCGGAGCTCCCTGATGATGCCCGCGAGCCCGTCGTCACCCTGCAGGTGGGGGAAACGGTCGCAGCGATGTACCTTGCGTTTTATTCTGAGGTCCTTACTGATAATCAAATTACCGATTACTTGGTCCGGGTGGTCGAACCACAACTGTCGACGATTCCCGGCGTGCAGCGTGCTGATGTGTTGGGTGCCAGTAGTTTTGCCATGCGAATCTGGCTCGACTCGGTCAAAATGGCCGCGTACGATCTCACCGGTACGGATGTGATTACCGCCCTGCGCAGCAATAATGTGCTTGCGACGCTAGGGCGCACCAAAGGCCAAGACGTGGCGATTGATTTGAACGCCGCCACTGACATTCATGACGTGAAACAATTTGAAGATTTGGTGATCAGCAGTGATGGCCAATCTGTTGTGCGTTTGAGTGATGTGGCGACCGTTGAGCTCGGCGCGGAAAGTTACCAAACGTCGGTGAACTTTAACGGGCTCGATGCCACCTTTATCGGCATCGAAGTCTCGCCAGATGCCAATGCGCTGGATGTAATTGAGGCGGTGAATCAGGTGTGGGATGCCGACATTACCACCCAATTACCTCAAGGGTTGTCAGCGTATATCGCCTATGATTCAACCGAGTATATTGATAACGCCATTGATGAAGTAGTGATATCGATTATTCTCGCCTTAGCCATAGTGGTCTTTGTGATTTATGGCTTTTTAGGGTCGTTACGTTCGGTGGTCATTCCTGCGGTCGCGATCCCCGTATCGCTCATCGGCACCTTCTTTTTAATGTGGCTGTTAGGATTTTCCATCAACCTACTGACACTACTTGCCATGGTACTGGCGATTGGTGTGGTGGTTGATGATGCGATTATCATGCTTGAAAACGTGCACCGCCATATCGAAGAAGGTAAAAGCCGAACACAAGCCGCCCTGGAAGGCGCGCGCGAGCTGGCGTGGCCGATTATCACCATGTCGACTACCTTGGTCGCGGTGTTCCTGCCCATCGGCTTTGTCGGTGGCTTAACCGGGGTGTTGTTTGTTGAATTTGCCTTTACCCTCGCCGCGTCGGTGATCTTATCCGGCGTGGTGGCGCTTACGCTCTCGCCCATGATGTGTGCCTATGTGCTCAAGCCCTATCAAGCGGACAAAGCGACCCAAGAACGCTCCCTTGAGCATTGGCTGGATAAGCAGTTTGACCGATTGCATCATCGCTACCAACGCACACTCCATAGCTTGTTGAATACCAATGCGGTGATCCTCACGTTTGGCGCGATTGTTTTAGTGTCTTGCTATTTCTTGTTTATCACCAGTCCTTCTGAGCTTGAGCCCGCCGAAGACCAAGGGTTTGTGTTCTCCATACTCGAAGCCGACAGTCAAACCACGCTGGATGCGTTGTCTGCCAGTACCGATGAATTAAACCGTCTGATTGACGATGTACCAGAAATCGACAACGTCTTTATTATCAATGGCTCTGGCGGCACCAATAACGCAATCGCGGGTATTGTACTTGCGCCATGGGATGAGCGAGAGCGCAGCACTCAAGCGATCTTGGAAAACGAAATTCAGCCCTTTATGGACAGCCAACCGAGCTTAAGTAGCTTTGCCTTGGTGCCCCCTTCACTGCCGTCTCCGGGCGGCGGCACACCGGTTGAATTTATTATCGGCTCAACACAACCCTTTGAAGCGATTAATGAAGTGGCGAACAATATCGTGGGCAAAGCAATGCAAACGGGGCGGTTTATCTTTGTCGATACCGATTTGAGCATTGACCGCCCCAAACAAACGGTCAAGATCGACCGTGAAAAGGCGGCTTTGATGGGCGTCGATATGCAACAGCTCGCCGCGGATATGGGCTCATTGTTATCCGGGGCGGATGCGGGACGCTTTTCACTGGAAAACCGCTCTTATCGAGTGATCCCCCAAGTGGCGCGAAATGAACGCCTCACACCGGAACAATTGCGCCAGTTTTATACCCGCAACCAAGACGGCGAATTGGTTCAACTGTCAACGTTAGTGACCTTAGAAGAAAGTGTGCAGCCTCAAGCATTACGCGGTTTTCAGCAGCTGAATGCGGTGAAAATTTCCGGTGTACCTCGCCCTGGCGTGCCTTTAGGGGAAGCCCTGGGTGTGCTCGAAGAGATTGCGGCGACAGAATTGCCAGCAGGCTTTAGTGTTGATTATGCCGGACAGTCACGTCAGTTTATGAGCGAGGGCCAGCAACTGGTCGTGACCTTCTTCTTTGCTTTGATTGTGATTTTCTTGATCTTAGCGGCGCAGTTTGAGTCGTTTAAAAACGCGATCATTATTTTGGTCACCGTGCCAATGAGTGTCTGTGGCGCGCTGATATTTATCAGCCTAGGGTTTACTACCTTGAACATTTACACTCAAGTTGGCTTGCTCACTCTCGTTGGTCTCATTGCTAAACACGGGATATTGATCGTCGAGTTCGCCAATCAGCTCCAGCAAGAAGGACGGACCAAACGTGAGGCGATTGAAGAAGCGACCGCCATCCGTTTACGCCCTATCTTGATGACCACGGCAGCGACGGTGCTTGCCATGATCCCGCTCTTGATTGCCTCAGGCGCCGGCGCTGGCGCCCGTTTTGCTATGGGGCTGGTGATTGCCAGTGGGATGACATTGGGCACCTTGTTCACCCTGTTCGTGGTGCCTGCCATGTATCTGTTCTTGGCCAAAACCATCACGCCGGCATCCACCGAGTTGTCGCCAGCGCACACGCATCATGGTGATTAAATGGTAAATCGTACCCATTGGGGCCACTGAAACGTGGCCCCTTTTATATCGGAAATCAGTCCTTTTATGCCTGATTACGCGCTAAGAGGATGTAAAACGCGCGAGGACGAATTCCACCAGCAATCGAACGCGCAAAGGCACCTGTTCTCGGTCTCGATAGAGCAAAAATAGCGTACGCGCTCGACTGCACCATTGCGGCAACACGCGCTGTAATTCGCCCTGTTCTATCAAAGGTAGCGCGGAATAATCAGGAATATAGCCGATGCCAAATCCGGCTTGCACGGCATGGGTTAACATTTGAATTTCATCCACTTCGGCACGTATGCCCGTGGTGGCTTGATAATCAAACGCTTCCCCCGTTTGATGGTGTGTGAGCTCCCAAACCGTCATCGGATGACAAATCACCACCGGCTGACCACTCAGATCATTGGGTGAGCGCACGTCGTGATAATCACTGTCAGGACTGGCACACAGAATGAAGTGAATATCGGTGAGCGGCCGTGCAATCCAGTTTTCTACTACCGGATTCCCGACCCGAAACACCACATCCATGCCTTCCGCTTCAATATCTATCAAGCTATTGGAAAAGTTAAGATCCAGTTGAATCTCGGGGTACTCACGCATAAAGTCGAAAAAGACGCGGCGTAAAAACTGCTTACCGGCATTGATCGGTGCGCTAATACGAATTTTGCCTTGGGGGTGATGTTTCTCACTGACGAGATCATCATTGAGTGCCTGCAACTCATCGAACAATCCTGCGGCACGATCAAAGTAGCGATGACCAATTTGAGTCAGCGAGATACGATGTGCATCACGATTGAGTAAACGCAGAGCAAGATCTTGTTCAAGCTGGCGAATACGACGACTTAGGGTGGATTGCGGCATGGCAAGCTGCTGCGCCGCGGCTTTAAAACTCCCCAACTGCGCCACAGTACAAAAACAGCGCAAATCGTCTAACGAATAGCTAGGTTTCATATTTGGAATCTACCGTTCTGATATTGCCGGTTTATTCATATTTTGAAACTTATACACTAGCGCCCATCACTCAACAAGTCAGGTCTTGCTATGACAACTACTGCTTCACTGTGGAAAGCCGTTGCCCTTCTCATTTTATGTGCCTTTTTTTGGGGTAGCACGTTTCCAATAGGTAAAGATGCGCTAAATGTAGTGAATGCGCTCACCTTGGTCTTTTGGCGCTTTGCCGTCGCCGCGATTTGTCTAGGCTTTTATCTCAAGCTCACCCGTACCCGCATCCCTACACTCAGCGCTAAACAATGGCTGTGGGCAACCACCGTCAGCGCTGTGGGGATTGGCGGCCTTAACCTCTGTTTGTTCACCGGACTCGAGTATACCCAAGCGACCAATGGGTCATTAATCATGGCGCTCAGCCCGTTGGTGACTTCACTTATCGCCTGTATCGCGATTCGCGCATTGCCGCGTAAGGGACAAGTTTTCAGCTTGGTGGTGAGTTTATCGGGCGTGCTCGTGGTGATCACCAATGGGCAGTGGCAGATGCTCAGCCAATTAAACTTTAACCAAGGCGATCAGATGATTTTCACTGGCATGTTTGCATGGAGTGCGTACACCTTCTTCAGCCAAGGTATTGGCCGCTGGATGCCGGTGATCCCCTACACGTTTTTGGGCATGCTCAGTGGTGCGACTGTGATTGGCATCATGTGTGCACTTACCCCAAAGGTTCATCCATTTGGCGAAGTCTTGACTGCAAGTCCGCTGACCGTCTCCGAACTCCTGTATATCGGTGTGCTGGGTACCGTCGCCGGTTACTTACTCTGGCTCAACGGCGTGCGCCATCTCGGCTCTGCCAATGCAGCACTCTTTTTTAACTTTGTGCCTGTGTTCGCGGTACTCACCGCGTTTTTGATGGGACAAGCCGTGAGCCAACTTCAGGTGGTGGGCATTGTCATTGTAATCGCAGGACTGTTGCTGCCGCGCCTCCCTCACCCACGCCACTGGCGCGTTGCACGCTCTGCTTAGCGGTGTCGCTATTATGCCTCTGAGTGCATCATGGGTCGCGCGCGGTGACGCGTTTTCATCGCGTGCAACTCATGCCTCATCATAGGGTTACCCGCCGAATCGGGTGACACGATAGGGTTGCATATCCACATCCGTGGCCTCCCCATCCATCATTTGCCCTAATAATTTCCCGGTGACCGGCCCTAACGTAAACCCTTGGTGGCCGTGACCAAAGGCAAGCCATAACCCTTTACGTTGCGGCGCCTCACCTATCACCGGTTTCATGTCCGGCATACACGGACGTCCACCTTTCCACGGCGTTTCATCAATACGCGCGCCAATAGGATATAAAGCCTTCGCTTCATGCTCTGCTGCTTGCAGCTGGCTTTGATCCGTGGGGGCGTCCAAGGCGGTTAACTCTGCGCCCGTGGTCAAGCGGATACCTGCACGCATAGGTGCCAGCAAATACCCCACTTCCGCATCCATAATCCAGTGATTAAGTGGCTTTTTCTCATCGCATTGGTAATGCATGTGATAGCCACGCTTGGTAAACAAAGGGACTTCTAGACCTTGTTGACGCAACCAGTAAGAGGACCAAGGGCCCATTGCCATTACGACTTGGTCAGCATGTAACTGACCGTCATCGGTTTCGATAACCCACTGCTCGCCTGCTTGTTTCAATGCCTGCAAGTTCGCGCGTTTAATCTCGCCGCCTTTAGCAATCACATCGTCAGCATAGGCCTTGACCAAAGCGCCTGGGTCAGTGACTGTCCAAGGTTGTTTCCAGTGGATCGCGCCCGCCAGCGAAGTCGTTAAATTTGGCTCCATCGCCGCGATCTGTGCTGCGTTTAGCACCTCATAGTCAACGCCATAGTTGGCACGATCTGCGGCGGCACGCGTGCATTCATCATCTAAGGCTTTTTGCGTGCGGAAAAGCTTGAGGTAACCTTCCTTACGAATCAAGGACGCTGCGTTCGCGGAGGCAATCATTTCCTCATGAGTGTCTAACGACTGCATAATTAACGCCGCGTACTCTGGCACCAATTGTTTGTATTTACTCTCACTGGAATAATGCCAGTATTGTAATAACGGATGGGCGGCTCGGATAACGCTCGTAGGACGATAACGAATATCGACCGAGCGATTCGGCAATACGCGCAATAAGGTGGCAAGGTCGCGAGGAAATGCGTAGGGTCTAACCGCCTCTCGCTGAATAATCCCGGCATTACCAAATGAGGTTTCTTGTCCGGGGCTTACCCTATCGACCACGATGACCTCATACCCGCGCTTTAAAAGGTGCCATGCCACAGAGACACCTACCATGCCTGCACCTAATACCACTACCCGCTTTGCCATACTTCACTCCCTGAATAACTTGAAATTATGTTTTTATTGTACTTTGCTTGTCATTATGACGTTATGTGCTTTTTGCTCATAAGTTACAAGCTTTTAACCAATGCAGGTAGAGGTATTTAACAATCAATCTCACACTTTTTCGACCACCCCCGCCCCTGTCAGACGAGCTCAAGCAAATAAGTCTTTGTCAATGAAACAATTCATTGTTCTTACTGATCCCAGCTAGCTAGCGCACACTTCCAGCAGAGGAACAGGGGCAAGTGGTTACTATTTAGACCTAGCTATGTGAGAGTGACAAAACACATTCGACGTAAAAGGAAGCAATATGGCTGACTATGATCCAAACAAAGGCTTCGTCGCCATTCTAGGATGGAGCCTCAATGCAATTGATGCGATTAGCCGTTTCGATCGTAAATATGTCGTTGTTGCCCCAACATGGGCAGAAGAGTATGCCAAAGAGCATGATATCCCCTACCTTCCTTGGGACTTTGAGCGCCTCAATGACCGTTCCTTTGAAATTGCCACCACCCTGCAAGAAATGGGGGTCGATGTGGCGATTCCTCTGTTCGAAGAAACCGTAGAGTGGGCCGGCGCCATTAACGCCGTGCTGCTCAAAAACCCTAAGCTGATGGGACAGTCTCTTCTGTTCCGCGATAAATCCTTAATGAAACGCCGTGCACAAATCGGCGGTATTCGGGTTGGGATCTTTGAAGAAGCGCAAGATAAATCCGACGTGGTACGTTTCCTGCGCCGGGTTAACCAAGCCTTGCTGAAACTTGACGGCGACCCAAATGACCCAATCCATCTCAAGGCCTTTGACAAAGCAGGCTGCGAAGGCCATTGGATGGTGCGTGAGCCTGATGATCTCGATCGTGTTTCCGATGAAGAGTTCCCGCTATTAATGGAAAGCCACCTCGATGGTTGGGAGTTTGCTGTCGAAGCATTCATTAAAAACCGCAAAATCCAGTTTTTAAACATCTCCGAGTACGTCACCCTCGGCTACTCTGTTTTCGTCCCGGCCTCCCCCGAGTTGGAAAAATATCGGGAAAAAGTAACCCAGGAAATCGAGAAGCTGATCGAAGCGTTTGATATTGATTTCGGCTTTATCCATCCAGAGTACTTTGTTACTAACGATGGCCAGATGTACTTCGGTGAAGTAGCCTACCGCCCACCCGGTTTCCAAGGCTTTGAAATTATTGAACGTGTTTATGACTTTAACTGCTATCAAGCGATGGTGGTAGCGTTTGACCCTAAAACAACTGACGAAGAACTCAACGCTTTCTTCCCAACGCCTATCAAAGATGCCAAAGGCGTCGCCGGTACCTTTGGGGTATATCCAAGACGCCGAGTGGTAAGCCAGCTGGCCATACCTGAAGAGACCGAGAATCACGAGTACTTTGAGTTTCATGAGCTGCAGTCGCCTATGGAGGGGAAAGTGCCTAAACGAAGTGCATTTGGCACACACTGGGGTTTGCTACACTTTTATGGTGACGACCCGCATGTTATGCGTGACTTATTAAAAGCACAGGAAGACCTTGATTTCTATGTCTAGCTTACTCAATAAGCTTGATCATGCCGTTGAACAACTTGATCAAGTAAGCTCCATCGCCAAGGCACGCCACCAATTTCACGTGATTGATATTTGTGGGCGTGTATTGGCACAGGATGACGGCATTAATCAACTGTACTCACGGATTGTCACTCTCACTGAGGCAGGCCTTTTTGAGGGAACAGATTGGGGGCAGCCCGAGTATCTCGTACCGAATCTCGTGCCAGATACCCTCGCGCATGCCGACAAAGCCACCGTGGTGCTAGATTGTCTCAGCCAGCTTCGAATGCTGGCTATCGTCGAGGGGAAGCTCTCTTCCCCGCCTTTTTCCCAACAAGAAGCACATCAATTTCTTGCCAGAGTATTAAGCCTCAATTTATCACTCGTAATGGGTCTTACCGATGAGTCGAACCGTATTCGACTCGGTGCAACGGCGCCCGCTATTAGTACTTTATATCGTTTTATTCTCAGCCACTTGGGCTATGAAACCATTCTCAGTGAGCTGGTTGATGAAGTTTGGCGTGTACTCGCGCAGCGCCCCATTCAGGTCAATCCAATTAAGGCGATGATCAATCAGATCTCTATTTTGGTGTCGCAGGAGCAGATTAACCTCGGTGAAGCTAAGCTCGGCATCGATCGTCTTGTCAGTGCGTTATACGGCCCAACCCAGGGCTGCTATGACGACCCGGGGTTGGACGCGTACTGTGAGCGTCTGAATGCAATGGACGGCAATGCTTTACAACAAGAGGCGTTGGGATTTGCACGTGCGATGCATGATGTCGGTTTAGCATCTGATTACCACGCCATATTTTTACGATGGTTACTGGACAATGAGGGAAGCGACACTCTCCCCACCGCGCTAGGTTTAAGTAATACTGGCTTAGACTGCCTAGTGACCTATCGTCAGCTGGTGCACACACTGATCCAGGAAGCCATTTATCCGCAAACCGCGCAAGCTGTGTATGGTTTGGCAATGATGCTTGAACGGGGTGTTCTGTTCGATGCGCCTGTCGCCCCGAGTCTGTGGCGTCAGATTCATCTCAACCTACACCCAGACGTCGCCCATACACTGACCTTGGCCTTTGGTGAGCAACTCCCCGCTCGCGTTCATCTGTTAGCGGGTGTCATGTCAGTGCTTGGCCAGCCGCTAGGTGTGGCCCAAGGCAACAACCCGACTTGCCAATCGGCACGTGCAATATCCATGTGGGCGTATAATGATCCTGATTACTTACTCAACTGTATCGTTCAAGTTGCTTGTAATCAGAGCCTACGCATGCATTTTGAAGGACAGTCGTTAGACTCTCACACCCTCTTACAGGGGCTGAGTACCGCACTGCCATTCGATACTGACCCTGTGTCAGTCGTTCTGGTGCCGCATTTGGATAAACTTTACATCGAAATGGGCCGGCTTTGTGTCAACCGAGAGCAAGACCCCCATAAGTGGATCAATCCAGAATTTCATGGTTGGTACGTGGGGCGTGAGTTCATGATTGCCGTTGACGTTAAAACAGGACAACTGAAAGAGTTTGATAGTTTTATCGAGCGCTTCTATCGCAGTTATCATCCGCTTTATAACGGCAATATTCCCGTTATACACCCCCAGCCGGTTGGGATCGCAGTCACCAGCAGCCAGGGCCGATTTGTCGGCTGGCACGCGATCACCTTGATACGTATCGCCCTTGACCAAGACAGCGTGATGCGGGTTTATTTTTACAACCCCAATAACGATAGTGGTCAAGATTGGGGACACGATGTGGTGGTGTCAACGCAAGGGAAAGGAGAGCAATACGGGGAAGCTTCCTTACCCTTTGAGCAATTTTTATCTCGACTATATCTGTACCATGATGACACGATTCAAGTTGGTATAAAGAGTCCTCTACCCAGCGAAGCTCTCAATGAAATCAAGCGCATGGCGTTTGAGAGCTGGGCACAAGAACGCATAGAAAACAGCACAGATGCCGTTGTTAATGGCTAAGCATCAACCTGTTCAGTGGTCTCGACACCACTGAACAGGTGTTTATTATTTATCCCCTCAGACCTTTAAGTGTCAAAGGTTTATCCCCACCTCTTACCTATCGTTGATAAAAATGAGGCTTAAAAAACCATGGATGCGCCAGATTCATCACTGAAAACACCGCCTCAGATCACCAACGCTGAGGGGAAAACGCGTCGCGTAGGCGTTGAGATAGAGCTCAGTGGCTTAGAGCTGGATACCATTACGCGTTTAGTGGCGGATTTTTTCTCCCTACACATCAAGCGAGGGGGTCGATATGATCGCCGCTTGAGCGGAGACAAAGCCGGAGACTGGGTAGTAGAACTCGACTATGCCAAGCTAAAGCGCTTAGGACAAAGCGATCGTAGTGAAAACACCGTGACCAACCGACTGGATCAATCCGCCGAAGATCTATTGGCATGGGCGGCAAAAGCCTTTGTCCCCGTGGAAATTGTCGGCCCTCCTCTGCCACTTGACCGCCTGCAAGAGGTTGACCAACTCATTGCTCATCTGCGTCAACAAGGTGCCGAAGGAACCGAAGACAGCCCAGTTTATGCGTTTGGCATGCAGCTCAACCCAGAGCTGCCTGATTTAACCGCCAAAACGATTTGTGCTCATTTAAAAGCATTCTTATGTTTGTATGACTGGCTTTTAAAACGGGCCGACATTGATTTATCGCGGCGTCTAACCAACTATGTCGACCCTTTCCCGAAAGCATATATTGAACGCGTGCTAGCCGCTGATTATTGGCCGGATCTCGATACCCTAATCGACGACTATCTGATTGATAATCCTACACGCAACCGTGCGCTAGATATGCTGCCCTTATTCACTCACCTTGATGCTGAGCGAGTGAATAAAGTGATTGATGATGGGCTCACACAAGCGCGGCCAACGTTTCATTATCGGTTGCCGGACAGCAAAGTCAGCCGACCCCATTGGGGCATTCACGAAGCATGGAACGATTGGGTGGAAGTCGAAAAACTCGCCGCCGATCCTGCACGACTGGAAACATGCTGCAAAGCCTATTTGGGCTATCTCAACGACCCATTGGTGCGTATCGTTAATAATTGGGCGGAAAAGGTGCACAATTTATGGATAAACCCGTCATCGCAATAACCGGCCCGAGCAAAGGCGCAAGGCTGCCACGTTTTTTTGTCGCCGCGGCAGTCAAACTTTATGGTGGCAAACCGTTACAGTTACACCCCGGCACCGCGCTGGATCCAAACGCATATCAAGGCGTGGTGATTACTGGCGGGCACGATGTCGAGCCTGTGCTGTACGCCGCCGAGCCCGAAGTGAAACCCAACTACGACTCTGAACGCGATGCGCTAGAGAGCGCAGTTATCAAAAGCGCATTGGCTAGCCAAAAGCCCTTGCTGGGCATTTGCCGTGGTGCGCAACTTCTCAACATCTGTTTGGGCGGCACCTTGCACCAAAGCTTGCGCGAGCAACGCAAAAAAACCTCTCATCGCTGGACAGTGTTCCCGATGAAAACCTTGTGTATATTGCGTGATGTCAACGGCCATATACAGCAACGGTTGGGGCAAGGCAGACGCAAAATAAACAGCCTACACAACCAAGCGATTAACGCGTTAGGCGAGGATTTGACGGTAAGCGCACGTGATTTAGATGGCATTGTACAAGCCATTGAGTCGCCCAACCGCCCTTATACACTGGGGGTACAGTGGCATCCAGAATTCTTGCTTTATCTTCGCTGTCAGCGTGCGCTGTTTAAGGGCCTAGTCGAGCACGCAACGCGCTTCCAGCAGCGACAAGCGGCATCTCAGTAAAGATGTGTGTTTGTTGGTGAAAAACAAAAACGCCGAGGCACATTCGCTCGGCGTTATCAGGTAGCGACTAACGCTTTGACCGCGCGTTCAGTCGCTTCTCTATCTGACGTTTTTCCCACTTATCACCAAAGAGATCGACAATGCCCAGAGCACTGACGCCGTGGCTGACCACTGCAATCCCCCATCCCATTGCTGCCCACCAAGCCCAATAATAGCCTGGGTTAGTTTGCCAGTTGATAATAAACAAAATCGCCATCACGACCACATAGCGCGTCAAATGAGAATAAAACCCGCCGAGGGCACGGACGCGATTGGCAATCGCTCTTTCTTCTGGACTCATTGAAGTATCTGCCTGCATGTCTGTCTCCTTTTGCAAATCACTAATGTCGATATCAAACACAGCAGCCAACGATTTCAGCGACTCCAATCCGGGTTTGTGGCCGCGTTCGATACGTTGAATCGTTCGAACACTTAACCCACTAAATTGTGCTAATTGGTCTTGCGACCACCCTTTTTGAACTCTGAGTGCTTTCACGTTCATCCTTGCTCCTTTGTGCTCTTCCCTAGCGACACTATGCAAAATGGGGGCGACATTACCACGACAGCACCCCGACACCTTAACGAAAGTTACTTAAAATCAATCACTTAAAAATAAACACCGACCGATAGCCAATCCGTGTATTTTACCCTTAGCAAAAGGTATCAATATACAAGGCTTCGACTTTATCGCGCGCCCACTGCGTTTTACGCAAAAATTTCAACGATGATTTCATCGAAGGATCATTAGAAAAACAGTTCACATTGATATGTTGGTAGAGGCCTGACCAACCATAGTGTTCAACCAAACGGGTCAAAATGGTTTGTAGGGTTAACCCGTGCAGCGGGTTATTGGGTTGTGTATCCATAAGGGTTCTCAGCAACTCGAGCACGCGCTCGTCAATAAAAGCGCTACTTTACGTGACGATATTGCAAAACGCGAATTTAACCACGGTAGCGCGCCAGCTTATAATCAAGGTTTAGCTGGTATCAAGGAAACCGTGTCACCGTGCAATATGGTGTCATCTTGAGTAAAAAAGCGTTCCATTCTCATGGTTCACTCCTGATGGTTAGGCAAGTTGACGCGATATAACGGGTTAACGGGCTGATCAACAAAGTAAGTCCAAACATGATCATATACGGCATGCTGATTTGGATACGGCGCCAAGGCTTTTGCCTCATCAAGTGAGCACCAGCGAAACTCGGTGTGTTCCTCATTAAGCGTGATGGCTTGATTATCATCACACATCACCACAAATACAGGGATAAGCTCGATCACATTCACCGATGCTTCGTAAAACTGCTCCAAAAATTGCGCGTTATATAAATCAGCCGCCGCAATCTGGGTTTCTTCGCTAAACTCACGGACGATGGCGTCCACTCCGGTCTCACCCGCTTCAATCGAACCCGCAACATGGCACCAGAAGCCACCTTTCACTCGCTTCATCAGTAGCATTTTTGTCTCCCCGTCAATACGAGAGAGCGCTACGCCCGAGACCACGGAAGTATTCACAGGGGTCATTATTTCTCCTCTGTTTCAAATGCCGCCACTTTTGCATAAACCACAGTGCTAGAAATCGCGCCGCTCGGCAGGATACGGTCATTGATAAGTATCGCTTCTTGATGATACCCACAGCGCTTGGCTACCGCTCGGCTACGTGTATTTTCGTAGGCAGTTTTGATTTCGACACGCTTGGCATTAAGGTCATTAAACGCGTACTGCTCTAGCGTTCGCACCGCTTCGCTCATATAGCCAAGGCCTTCTTTGGAGCTCCGCAGCCAATAGCCTATTTCAAAATAAGGAATCGCGATGTTGCGGATGATTAAGCTGATCACACCCACCAATTGCCCCGTCGATTTTTCAAAAATCGAGTAGCGTAGCTCATTGATAAACATGTCGAAGTCATCAATCGCTTGTTGGGTGTTTTCAATCGAGCTCGATTCGGTCAACGCGTGCGGAAGCCAATCCATAAAAGGCGCAAGGGTGTGCTGGCTTTCCAACACGGCTTCTAAAATGAAAGGCTGATGGGTCATATTGGGTGCCACCAGCAACAGACGATCGCTGTCCAGTTGGTCTACGCGCGGGGAATCATCCATTAATATCCACCCAGTACCGCGCCAATAATTCATTGAACACTTCACCATTGATGATGTTTTCCAACGTGCCGCCATTGGCTTCAATTACTTTGCGCGATGCCATATTGTCTTCATTCGCGGTAATTAGAGCGCGAGTGATCCCTAGCTCTCTCGCCTTGGGCAGTGCTAAGGCTAACATTTGCTTGCCACATCCGCGCCCACGATATGATGGCGCAATGTCGTAGCCAATGTGTCCAGCTTCTTGGGTTAGAAATGGCGTATTGATGTGATGACGGATCCGAATCGCGCCAATGATTTGTTGCTCAGCATCAAGCAGCCAAAAATGACTACACGACACATACCCTTTACGAAGGTTTTTACCCAACGACTCATCCGTTAACCGAGTCACGTAAGTGGGGAAATCGTCTTTCCCCGGCCGATAGTAATCGGCATTGTCGGGGTCAAACTGAACAAAATCATCATAAAAACGTGTAAAGGCTGCTTGGTGATTGAGTGCGGGGACGACTAATTCCATGTGCTTGTTCCAAGTCCTATAATAGAACTAGGCTATCTCATTGATATTGAAAAATAAACACTTATTGGCCGCCTATCATCCGCCGCCTTAGCGCGCCCTGCTCGCCACACAGGAGTGATTGAATGGTTGATTGCCGCGCATCACTGCCAACGCATCACCGCATCAAACGTTTGACAATGTTGAACCGCTTGCTCCGCCTCTTGCAGATAAACTTGCTGGGCACTTGAGGTTGGATAGGTTAAATACTCGGAACATTTCGCGCTTTGACCATTACCCACCACAATCTTGGCGCCTGGTTGCAAGGTGCACTGTACCAATTTATCGAGCGGCGACCATTGATAACAAATCTCATAGTCTTGGCGATAATCCGCCACCAAGCCAGACGGTTGTGATAACGCCCACCAGTGACCAAACTGACTATGCGGGTTGGTGCTATTCCACGCACGATACACTGTTACCCCTTCAGTCGCCTGATATACCTTGCCTTGGCAAAGCTTCCCTTCCAATGGCTGACCCAGCGACGCCGCCAGTAGCGCTGGATCGTCCACGGCTACAAACTTATCTGCCCATGCGCTTGGCAAAGCCGTGCTACCGACACATTCTGCAGCGTCGGTCGTTTCATTATCAACGGGCGCACTGGTACACGCTTGCAGTGTCACCATCAGTGCGCCAAGCAGTGCTTTTTTCATCATCCTTGCTCCCATTCGTGTCGTAATATGGCGTAAACCACCGTATCCCACCACCGTTCTTTAAAGAAACGATGCTGATGAAAATGGGCCTCTTGTCGCATGCCAAGTGAACGACAAAGCTTGGTTGCAGCGAGATTATCGTAAATGGTCTCAGCGTATAACCGATGCACGCCCAGACACTCAAAACCGAAGTTGGCCAGTGCGACAGCCGCCTCTCTCATTAGCCCCGCGCCTTGCGCCTCCACAGCTAAGCCGCACCCGATGGATGCTTGATGGTTGTCCTCAAGCCTTAAACCGACAGTGCCAATACATTTTTCTGATTGCTTGCAGATAACCGCCAACTGATAAGCCACGCGTGGATTTGCGTTGGCTTGTTCGATAAAGCGCGCGTGTAAGTATCGGTATGTCTCTGGCTGGCAGTCCGTTTCGCTATAAAAACGCTGGTACTTCTGGTGTTGCGTTAAGTGAACAAACGCCTCTTCATCGCTTGGCTGCATGTCACGCAGCACTAGTCGACGTGTTTCAATCATAAACATCCTTGTCTCTCTTGTTTTTTTAGTTCAGCGCCTTGACCATGGTGGTGGCGCCTGAAAAGCCGACTAACCATTTTAGGTGCGGAAAGCGCTCTTCTTTAGTGGCGACAAAGCCTTTGGCTTGATAAAGCTTGCGGGCTCTGGGGTTACTATCAATCACATCCAACCGAACGCTTTCAAAGCCATGCGATTGGGCATAATCCATAATGGCATCCAATAATTGGGAGCCAATCCCCTGCCCGCGTACCGCGCTATCAACAGCAATGCCATCCATCACCAATTCATTGGGTGCCGCTTTACGCTCAAACAGCGCCAATACTGCACAGGCCCAAGTACCTTTGATGAGCCCCAAGCTATCGATCAGTTGTTTTGCGCCCATACCCTGTGTCAACGCGCCGGCTTGGGTTTGAAACCCGGCCAACCCCACCACCTTGCCGTTTTGCATAGCAGCAAACGAAAAGTCTGGGACAAAACATCGGGATAGCATCGCCACGCGCGCTGCCTGATTAGGGATTGCCCGTGCGAACTTCATCCCAAACGCCTGCTCATAGAGCTCAGCCACTTTTTGTGCTTGCTCAAGCGGCCATCCTTGCTGGATCGCTATATCCATTGGATCCCCCAGTTTTTTCCTAGATAAAAAAACCACACATTTATCTTGACGTAAAGATTAATGGTATTTATCTTTATATTAAGATAAATAATTAATGATAACTTAATCAGTTCAGCATGGTTTAACCACAACCGTATGACAGCCGCATCCTTTTACTGGTTATCGCGCGGCACAAGGACACACAGGAGTCATGACATGGAAACTAACACAATGAATATAATCGTATTTGGTGCCACGGGCGATATTGGCAGTCGAATTGTGGCAGAAGCGTTGCAACGCGGGCATAAGGTCACGGCAGTGACACGTAACGAGGCAGCATTCAGCAAGCTACCCGACGGCGTAACGCCTGTCGCCGTCAATTTGAACGATGCGGACAAGGTGGCATCGGTAATGGCTGATCATGATCTTGCCATTACGGCGTTACGCCCACCGACAGGCGAAGAAGCACAGTTACCCGTGTTAACCCAAGCCGTCGTCCAAGGCGCAGCACATCATCAAATGCGCGTTCTGATTGTCGGCGGTGCCGCTCGACTGATGATTCCGGGCACTGACGGTGAAACCGTGTTAAACGCAAAGGGCTTTCTCCCCGCCTCAGCCGTTGAGATTGCACGCGCGTGCCAAGTGCAATATGAGCAATGTTTAGCCAGCCAAGATGTGATTTGGAGCTACCTCTCGCCTGCCGCCATGATCGCACCTGGTACTCGCACCGGTCAGTACACATTGGGGACAGACACCTTAGTGACAGATAGTGACGGACAATCTCGCATTTCGATGGAAGACTTCGCGGTCGCTATGCTTGATGAAGCCGAAACACCTAAGCATCTGCAGCAAGCATTCACAGTCGGTTATCAGTAATCAAAGCAAAAGCCAGCGGCCGAGTGTAGGCGCTGGCTTTCACTTTCCGATATGTAGCGCTAATCAGCATCATTGCTGAGCCACTGCTGTTTTTGCGTCACCTTGTCACAAATGTATTCACCAATCGGCATCGCAGAGGTGGCGGCTGGCGATGGCGCATTACACACGTGTAAACTCCGCGCACTCTCAGCAAACAGAAAGTCATGGACCAAGGTGCCGTCATTTAACACGGCTTGAGCACGGATCCCCGCTGGATACGGAGTCAAATCCTTAGCTTTTATCGCTGGGCAATACTTGTTCACCTGCTTGACATAACCCGGCTTCCACCAGGAATTTTTCAGCTCAACCAAGCCGGCTTTTAGATTATTGATGGTGACTTTCCAAAACCCAGCAAAGGTCAGCATTTGCCAGGTATCTTTTAGACTGACATTCACCTTGCCATAGCCTTCACGCTTCCAGCCTTGCACCGCGTTAGGTCCAACCGTAATGGAGCCGTCTATCATCCGCGTGAGATGAACGCCTAAAAAAGGTAAATCGGGATCGGGAATCGGATAGATAAGGTGATTAACAAAGCCTTGGTACTGGCTCGCAAGTTGATAGTATTCCCCGCGGTAAGGGATAATTTGAAACGCAGTTGGGATCCCCATCATGTTGGTCATTCTATCTGCCATCAACCCACTGCATGTCACCACAAACTGACAATGAATCGTTAGCGGCTCCCCGCTTGCTCGGCAATGGAGAGTGACTTGTTCAGCCGCTTCACTGGCCCCAATCACTTCTGTACTGAGTTGGGTGACACCGCCGAGCGCTTCAAACTCACACACCATTTGCTCTGTCACCCGCCGATAGTCAACAATGCTGGTCGCGCGCACCGCAATGGCACCTAAGCCTTTAACATTGGGCTCTTCAGCATGAAGCTCCGCCGCATCCAGCCAGCGCACGTCGATATCATTGGTTAAGCATCGCTCATAGAGCGCCCGCATCCGAGCCATCTCTTGCTCGTTGGTTGCGACCAATAGCTTGCCACAGTTCTCCACTGCAATATCGTGTTTGGCACAAAATTCAACGGTCAGCGCCGCTCCTCGTTTACAGAAATCGGCTTTTAAACTGCCTGGTGGATAATAGACACCCGCGTGGATCACACCACTGTTATGCCCGGTTTGATGCTGGGCAACGCTTGCCTCTTTTTCCACCAGCAATACGGAGCAATCTGGGTATCGCTGCTTTAATTGCCAGGCTGTGGATGCGCCAACAATACCACCACCGACAATCACATAATCATAAACAGATTTCATATACGCCTCATGACACTGGCAGTTGAGATTGTTGCAACTGATACTTGCGCCCACTGTATATAAACAGGCCCACAAACCCAACGACGCTCACTAAGCGAAGCCACAACGGGATATCGTGCCACACTAACAAAGCACCAATCATTAATAAGCAAAGGCGGCTTAGCCAGTTAATCGGGCCTTCAAGATACCCTTCAATCGCGCCAATTAAGGCATACGTGCCAATAATGGCAAAAAAGCCGACCTCTAACACCGAGACGATATCCCAGCTGACCAGGCTGGTATAAGCAATGAGCAAAGGCACGAGATACAAGCCTTTGGCAATTTTCCACGCCATCAGCCCCGTGCGCATCGGTGGGGTTTTAGCAATGGTGGCCGCGGCAAATGCCGTCAAACAAAACGGCGGGGTCACGTTACTGTCTTGCGATAACCAAAAAATAATTAAGTGGGCGGCGAGCAGGGCCAAACTGACGGCCTCCAGCCCTAAGCTTTGCTCTAACAAGGTTTCCATAAAGTCAGCCGGCACTAAGGCAACCATTTGCTGCGCGGTTTCCATGGTCATTGGCGCATTTAAAAGATCGAGTTTGTCTGGGGCAGCCAACATAAATATCGCCTTGGCTTGCTCGGGAAGCTGGCCTGATACCAGCAGCTCCAACAATTGGTTTTCAGCGATAAGCTTATACAGAGCAGGTGCCGACAAGGTGCCCAGTACGATATAGGCAGCGGTCACTGGTAATCCCATCCCTAACACTAACGAGGCAATAGCAATTAGCACCAGCATCATAAACAGATCACCGTTCGCCCAACCATCAATCATCAGCGAGAAAGTATTGCCGATACCCGTGGTGCTGATCACATTCACCACCAAACCAATGCCCACGAGTAAGATGGCAGTGGTGGCCATATTTTTTGCCCCTTGCGCCAAGGCCTCGATGATCGCTTTCGGCCCCATCCGGTGCTCTTTGGAAAACCAGGAAGCGAAAATCACAGAAATAATCGAAATGCCGGCAGCATAGGTGGGTGTGAAACCTTTAATCAGCAAGGTGACAAGCACCGCAAGCGGGATAAGGTTATGCCAACCGCGGAGAAGCACCATCAATAAAGAGTCCTCGGTGGTGACAATCTTTTGCACGCCACTGCGCTTTGCTTCAATGCGCACAAAAAAGCTCACAGAGAGAAAGTAGATCAGCGCAGGAACCAGTGATACAGCAATAATGTCAACGTAAGGAATTTGGGTGTACGAGGCCATGATAAACGCCCCCGCCCCCATTACGGGCGGCATTAATTGCCCCCCAGTTGAAGCCGATGCTTCGACCCCAGCAGCAAAGCGCGACGGAAAACCGGCTTTTTGCATTAAAGGAATACTGATCACCCCGGTCGATACGGTATTCGCTACGCTCGAGCCTGACACTGACCCCATTAACCCAGAGCCAATCACCGCAATAAAACCCGGCCCGCCAATAATCTTACCCGCGGCCGCACGGGCCACGTTGATGATATAATCTCCAACCCCAGAGCGGACAAGAAAGGCGCCAAATAAAATGAACATAAACACGAACGTCCAGCTAATCCGGGTAATCGCGCCAAACATGCCTTCCGAGGAGTAGTAACTGCGATATAAAAGGGTTTCAAGGCTCAATCCGGGAAAGTGAAAAATCCCCGACGCCCACTCGCCCCACAGCACGACATAGCTCAAACACACCATAATCAGAATGGGAATAAACCATCCCATGGTACGACGAATCAGCTCCACCACGATGATGATCGCTAAGCTGGCGAACACCCAATCGGCAGTGACAAATTTTACCCCACGCGCGTACAACGCGTCCTCGGCATAAGGGATATACAACAGACAAGCCACTGCACCTAACGCAATAAAAATATCGACCGCCAGCGCTATTTTATTCCGCTTCAAAGAGATATGTGCCGGGTACCAAAGTGCACAAATCACCGCAAACCCCGCAAAGTGGGTCGCCGAAATCCATAACTCCGGTAGTGTAGATAACGTATTGAACCAAATATGCAATACAGACAACACCACGCCCAGCACAGTGATGGTGGTGGTCACCCACGGAAAATCATCGCGCGTGGGTAATTCAAATTTCTCCAGCGCTGTTTCATCAGGCCCTTGCTCAACAGGCTCGTGCTCTCTTGGCTCGCTCATCCCTTTACTCCAAGCAGTATCCGCGTTTCCATGCAGTATTTGATCTCGATAGGCGCTCCGAGCTATCCCGGAGCGCTATCGCCTTATTCCATTACCAGTTCAGACGGGATATCGATACCAACTTCCTGGTAATAGCGTGCTGCACCTGGATGTAGCGGCACAGGCAAACCAGCGATCGCTTTTTCAATCGCCATCGCTTTGGTGGCTTTATGAATGCCTTGAAGGAAAGACAAGTTCTCGTAAATAGCCTTGGTGAGCTGATACACATCCTCATCGGAAAGATCTTTACGCACGGCCAAGAAGTTAGGTTGAGCAATGGTGGTGACCGGCTTATCCAGCTCAGGATAGGTATTAGCAGGAATTTCGTACTTGGTCCAAAGGTTGTATTTACCGTTAGCCGCTTTGATTTGCTCGTCAGTAAAAGACAGGATAGAGATATCATTTCCCAGTGCAGCGAACGCTTGGGTAACCGCGCCAACTGGCACCCCCGCTGGGGTATTCATGCCATCAATGGTGCCATTTTGTAGTGCGCTGGCACTGCCACCATAACCCATGTAAGCCAAATTAAAGGATTCCGGATCCACGCCGAGTCCCTTCATAATTTGGCGACCTGAGTTTTCGGTACCTGAATTCTTCTTACCAATCGAAAATTTTTCACCTTCAAGGTTACTCAAATCACTCACGGTGCCCGTTTCTGCCAGCTCACTGCGCACAATAAAGTGCTCAACGTTTTGCCAAAGCATAGACACAGAGCGCAGTTGATCTTGGCGGCCACTTTCAGCATATGGCCCCTCGCCGGACCAGGCCCATGCGCCATATAAGCCCTGCAAGATCGCAAATTGCGCTTCATCTTCGTTCAGTAGCTTCACATTCTCGCCGGAGCCAGCGGAGCTGATTGCCGACAACGAAAAATGGTGCTTAGGCGCCAGCTTGACCTTACTCAGCGTCGCCAAGGCGACACCAACGGGATAGTAGGTGCCACCGGTTGAAGCCGTTGCGAGGATATAGCTTCGGTCTTCTGCGACAGCGGTCGAGGCGAGGCTAAACGAGGCCGCGGCAAACGTCAGTGCTTTAAATAGCTGATTGATCTTCATCTTTACTCTCCATGTAGGGCTGTATTATTGGTTTACACAAATAAAACGATTTGTTAACAGCAAAGCATGGATAGCAAAGGGAGTGCCAAATCTTATGTCCCTGTTATAAAAGGAAATATAAGAAGAGGCCATGGATAATCAGCAAGATTTTTCTCATTTATGGCTGGGCCAATAAGCAAAATCTTGCTGATGATAGCGCCTCACTAGGCAGTCAGTCATCACAAAATGTAACCAAAGTGTGATCAACGCTTAAACGCGGCGCGTTTCGCCTTGAGCAATTTTTTGCCGATTCATCTAGGTATAATCAGCACGGTGTAAGCCAAACTTTTTCATTTTTTGGTTCAAGGTACGGCGAGGCAAATCGAGAGCTACCATCACTTCATGAATTCGCCCTCGATGGGCGACCAAGCACTCATGCAATACCTTGCGCTCAAAATTATGCAATTGGATTAAAAGCGGGACATCCGACTGGATGGTTTCCATGGTCGATGAGGGACGATTCGATAAGATTTCCATCACTGAAATACTGTCATCCAAGGCAAACCGCACTGCTACATTGCGCAGCTCGCGAATATTACCCGGCCATGAATAAGACAAAATGGCGTGCCGATCGGCTTCACTGGCCAAGCGTGTCTCCGGATTGGTCTGACGGGTAAAGTGTTCAAACAAGATTAACGCATCATCGTCACGCTCTCTCAAGGGCGGAATATGAATTTGTGCCACGTTTAAGCGGTAGTACAAATCTTGCCGAAAGGTTTCATGACCACTGAGATCTTCTTTCGCTGCCGCAATCACCCGCGTGTCGATCGCTATTGACTGATTTCCTCCCACTCGCTCAACCCTTTGCTCCTGAAGCACACGTAAAACCTTTACTTGCATGCTCATCGGCATGCTCTCTACTTCATCAAAAAACAAGGTGCCTTTGTGCGCGTATTCGAGCTTACCAATCCGACGCTGATTGGCACCGGTAAACGCCCCCGCTTCATGGCCAAACAGCTCACTTTCAAACAAGTTTTCTGGGATCGCGCCGCAGTTAATCGGCACCAAGCGTTGTCCACGACGTACACTCTCATTATGCAAGCTGGTCGCCACCAGCTCTTTGCCACAGCCTGTTTCCCCATAAATGATCACATTCGTGTCAATGCGTGCCAGTTTTGCCACTTGCTCACGTAACTGTTGCATCACACGACTTTGCCCAATCAATACCTTTTCTAACCCGCTGATGCGTGCTAAATACGCTTGCCGCTCTTGCGTCGATGCTTGCTGGCGATAAGTATCAACCGCCTCGGTAACACGCTGAGACAAACGCTCGGGCTCAAAAGGTTTTTCGATAAAATCAAACGCCCCGTTTTGCAACGCCCCCACGGCCATATCAACATCACCGTGTCCGGTAATAAACAACACAGGCGTGGCCACCTGGTGCTGCTCAAGCTCACTCAGGATCGATAATCCATCAACATCAGGGAGTTTGACGTCGCTGACCACCGCATCAAACGGGTGCTGTAGCACGGCATCCAACCCGGCTTTCCCATGACTAAATGCTGCCACCTCAAACCCTGCCAGCTCTAGCCACTGGCAGGTGGTCTGGCGAACAATATCGTCATCTTCAATCAAGGCAATGCGTGGGGGTGTTTCAGCAATCATGAGGGTTCATCCGTGATACGTTTTTCATTACGGTAGCAAAAGCCACCGATCAGAAAAGGAGCTAGCTCTCACTTTCTCATCACACTGCTTTAACATTTTTTCGGCGCACCGCAGTCTAAAACAGAATAAGAATGAGAGTGTGTTATGCATCAGGATCACCACAGCCACCAAGAAACCAGCATCAAGACGACATGGGCTCGATTAGTATTCGTCGGCATACTGGTGATTTTCTCATATGGCATCAGCCGTGAAGCGGCTTATCAGTGGTTAAGCGTACAACATCATACTGAGGTGCAGAACAAGCTTTTGGACTACATCGGTGAGGTCCGCCGTGCATTAAGACGCTTCTATCATCTGCCTTATTTGCTGACCAACCATCCTGACACACTGGCGATTGTAAAGGGCGAGCAGCATGACCCCGCCGCCTTCCAAGCAAAACTCACACAGCTCGACAAAGCGGCCAATACCGAAGGCTGGACACTGCTCTCCACATCAGGCGATGTGCTGGCGTCGAGCTTGATTGATGAACGCTTTAGCCGCCCCGATCGATTGGCGATCGTCGAGCAAGTATTGCACCAAGGTGAAGGCGTATCATTGGTAAATAAAACCAAAGGCTATGGCCCACTCTACTATTTATCCGCCCCGGTTTTTGAGGGGCTTAACATCGCCGCTATCGTGGTGGTGCAGATTGACCTGAGTTTTCTCACCGAACAACCCATTACCAGTCAAGACATCATTCTGCTGCAAAATCGACAACAGCGCTTTTTCCTTTCAAGCAGCAGCGAGTACAACGCAGACTGGCTGAATGCAGCCCAGCTGAACGCAGTTCAACAGAACGCACTTCAACAGAACGCGACACAAACGCCAGAACACGATAAGACACGGACGGTTAACAGGGAAACGCGTTATCTCTACAACAGTACCGCCACCAGTCAGTGGCGGCTGAATGCCACCTCCTTTCTTGGCCACACGGTAAAACTGGACGATCTAAAGTGGTCAGTGAGCTACCTTACGCCCTACAAGCCTATCAAAGGCGCGGCAAGCCTGTTCGCATGGGGAGTGGCCGCCGCACTGCTCGTGGTCATTCTGCTGTTGATTATCGGTCAACAACGCCGGCAAAAACACCGTCACCAGCAGCGTATTCAAAGCTTATTGCAAGAGTCGCAGCGCCGACTTAAACAAATGATCGATAAAACACAAGTCGGGTTACTGTTAATTGATCAGCAAGGAGCGCTGTTTGATCTCAACCCGATGGCCAAGCGGTTATTTGGCTTGCCAGAAAACAATCATCACCGCATTTTTGCTTGGGAATTATTTGATACCGGCAATCCCCATTCCACCACCCTCACCTTGCTCAAAAACCTCGATCAGCACAATGAACTGGCCGAGCTCAATGCGGTTGAAACCATGGCGCGTCGCAGCGACGGGAGCGTCTTTCCAGCGCTTTTCTCGCTCACCCGCTTTCCTTGGCATGATGAGCAATACTACCTGGCGACGTTGATTGACATTAGCAAACGTAAAAAAGCCGAACAGTCACTGCAGCAGATGAACCAAGCACTTACCGAACGCGTGGAAGAGCGCACCCAAGCGCTGCAACAAGCACAAGCGCAACTGATTGAAACCAGCAAAATGGCCGCCTTAGGGAGAATGTCGAGCGCCATTACTCATGAGCTTAATCAGCCACTTACCGGCCTTCGTACCTTACTCACCACCAACACCTTGCTTGCTGAGCGCGGCGAGACAGAAAAAGTTAAAGCCAACAACCAGCTGGTGCAAAAGCTGATTGATCGTATGACCAATATGACTAGCCAATTAAAAACCTTTGCCTACAGCAAACCACAGCATCTCCATCCCGTGTCGCTGGCTGATGCCCTCAATGAGACCTTGCGTGTGTATCAAGCTCAGTTGGCAGACATTGATGTGCGAGTGCGGATGCCTCACGACACGCCCCTGATTGAGGGTGAAGGACAACGACTATTACAAATATTGGGGAACTTGGTGTCTAACGCGTGCGATGCGATGGCAAATACCGCGGCGCCGACCTTGGTGTTTGTGGTCACGCCTGCCGAAAGGACAGTCGAGCTGACGGTCAGTGACAACGGCTGTGGTGCCTCAACAGACGTTCTTGAGACCATGTTCGAGCCGTTTGTCACTTCTAAAAAAATCGGCGACGGACTGGGTTTGGGGCTCGCGATTACCGCCAATAACGTGCGAGATATAAATGGACAGATAAGCGTCGCCCCTAATGCCCAGAGTGGACTGACCTTCACACTTACTTTTCAGTCAGTCATCCCTGGTCACTAAACCGCGCGCAATTACAGTGCGGCCGACATAATATGCTGAGGGCCAGCCGCACCGCCCCAATACAGCTCGCCTGTATCGGTGAAGCCACCTTTTTGGTAACAGGCTTTAGCGGCCGGGTTTCGACAGTTAACGGTCAGATATACCCAATTGAAATCACCATAAGCAAAGGGTAAATACGCCAGCAAGGCTTTAACCGCACCGGTACCTAATCCCTGCCCTTGATACCGCGCATCCACCACAAACATGCGCAGACCCAGCGTCTTTGGCGGGCAAAAGTCATACTGAGACGCATAGTCGATATCGAGTTTAAAAAAGCCTACCGTCTTGCCCGCTCGCTTGATCACATGGCGGTGAATGGTCTCACTGTCCTCGGCAAGAAATTCGTCTGCAGTCCCTGCAAACTTTACTTGTTGGTCAGGTAACGATATCTGGCGAACTCCCTCTGTGTCTTCATTCGTTAGCGGGGCGACACTTATCTCGATAAGCTTACTGGTGGTGGCGTCTGGCATGTTAACTTTCATCATCCTTGTTATTGGTATAGGGCTTGCGCGTTAGTCTTCGTGGTCAATAGTCTTCGTGGTCAATAGCCTTTGCGGTCAATGCTGAGCACTCGAAGTTAGGGAGCACCGAACAACGTGCTGCTTCCATAAAAAAGCGGGCATAAAAAAGGGAGCCCTGCTACACAGCGCTCCCTATCATAGCGTGCCAGTTAGGTTAAATCACTGACAATTCAACCTTAATATTGCCACGCGTGGCATTGGAATACGGGCATACTTGGTGTGCTTGCTCGACCAATGACTGCGCGGTCTCTTTATCCAGATCGCCAACCGATACCGCCAATTTCACCGCAATACCAAAACCGCCATCAATGGGACCAATCGACACTTCTGAGTTAATGTGGGTGTCTTCCGGCAAGGTGACGCCTGCTTTACCCGCTACTAGACGAAGCGCGCCAATAAAACAGGCCGCATAGCCGGCAGCAAAGAGCTGCTCAGGGTTGGTGCCTTCACCATCGTTCCCGCCGAGCCCCTTGGGGGTTGAAAGCGCAACATCTAAACGCCCATCATCGGATTTTGCAGACCCTTCGCGGCCTCCCGTAGCGGTCGCTTTTGCTGTATAGGCAACACTTTGTAGCTCTTTCATTTCACTCTCCTGTGTTCCAGTCCGCTTGCGGCTCACTGCTTCGCACCCAGCAGGTGCGGTGAAGCCGCTTGCATCAGGTTTATTTATTTTGCATGCAAAATACTAGATCGCATGACCCAGCATTGCAAATACTTTGCGTACAAAATAAAATGCTCATTAGACACACAGACAATGACAAGCCATGACCTATCCCCAATTACAGCTCAATAGCCAAATTTGCCACCGCTTGTATAAAGCCTCTAATGGGATTTCGCGCGCCTACCGAACCTGGTTGAGCGAGCTTGATCTCACCTATCCGCAATATGTGGTGATGATGGCGCTGTGGGAAGAAAATCAACTATCGATCGCCACGTTAGTCGAGAAGACGGGGATCGACGGTGGCGCAATGACGCAGATTTTGAAAAAGATGAGCGATAAAGGCTTGCTCACCATCGTGAAAGACGAAGACGATAAGCGAAAGCGATGGGTCACCCTCACGGGCAAAGGCATTGAGCTGCAGCACCAAGCCGCTGCTATCCCTGAGAAAATCCGCTGCAAGTTTCCCAGCATTGATGATGAGCAAGCCCAGCACCTGATTGCGCTGCTGGATAAGATTAACCACGACTTAGGAGAAAGTGACGCATAACCGTCAGGAAAACGGCGCCTGCGCAAGACGCATCGGCAACAAAGGCAAACTATTGCTTGGTCGTGGCCCTCTTTACTGACACAATCGGCGCTGTTACCTCGATATAAACGGACAACAATGAAACTTTTAGCTCGCAACCTTGCACGCACCACCACCGAACACCAACTCCGTCAGCTGTTTTCTGAACACGGCGATGTCACCGAATGCACTCTGGTGCTGGACCAAGAGACTGGCGAATCCAAAGGCTTTGCTTTTGTGACCATGCCTGACGAGACACAAGCCAAAGCCGCAATGGCCGCCTTAAACCTCACCAGTGTTGCGAAAAGCAAAATCCGCGTGAAAATCGCGAACTAAGCAAAAAGCCCCCTTGCACTTACATCGGCTATGGGGCGGGAACGATAGCCAACACGATCATACGTGCTGGCTTTTGTTTATGATCGAGACTTCTGTCCATGGGCGAATACTATTCAGCTGATCTTCGAGCTCATGTTCAGTAATTTCAGTATCATAGGCGATTTGAGCACGCAGCCAATAGCCCTTCGATAATCCAAAAAAACGGCATAAACGCAGGTCTGTATCAGCCGTTATAGCCCGTTTACCAGCAATAATTTGACCAATACGCTGTGCGGGCACTCCGATTTCTTTAGCCAAACGATATTGCGAAATCCCCATGGGAGTCAGGAATTCCTCTTTTAGCAACTCGCCCGGTGTGACAGCTTCTACAGTACGCATGAGCGACCTCCTAGTGATAATCAACGATTTCGACATCTTTGCACTTAAACGATCGAATCATCCCTCCAATAGTAACGCATTGCGTTAATAACGTAAAGCGTCATCAAACGATAGCTGATTGACAGCCTACGCCCGACTCGTCACTATCAAGTTTTCGGCATGTAATGACGCTCGAGCAGTAAAAATGGCAAAACCGAATAAAAAAGGCCCCACCAAAACCATCGATATTTTCTGTAAACGCTGTAATGCGCCACTGTTTAAATACCGCAAAGGCGGCAAAGGTGCATTGGTGAAGTGCTTTAAAGAAAGGATTGTTGAGGATGCCACCACCACGCCGTGTCACTGCCCTCAGTGCGAACAGCCCTTTGCGCGTGACACCCTGGTGCGAGGCACACCAGCCTACAAATTCATTGGCGGTAAGGTATGGTTCAAATGAAGATAACCCCGTTAGGCGACACGTTAGGGGCGCAAGTCGATAATATCGACCTACCCCAGCTTTCCGAGGCTGAGTTTGCGGCGCTGTATCAAGCATTTTTACGCTACAAAGTGCTTTTCTTTCGCGAGCAGCCTCTCTCGACCGACGACCATGTCGCACTGGCAAAACGCTTCGGCGAGCTTGAGCCACCTCACCCGTTTTTTCCGCACCTGCCCGACAACGAGCAAGTGGTCGTGATTGAAACCAGCCGCGGTAATCCACCCAGCCAAAGCTATTGGCACACCGACATGACATGGCAAGCGGTGCCGCCCAAGTGCTCGGTTTTACACGCCCAATATGTACCAGAACATGGCGGGGATACGATTTGGTGTGACATGGCAGCAGTATGGGCCGATCTAACCGACGAAGAAAAAACCGAGCTACGCCAGCTCGACACCATTCACGCGCTACACGCCTTTGAAGGCAGCCGTTACGATCATCAAGACGCCGACGGCCAGAGTGTTGTCTCGAAACGCGCTCAAGACTACCCGCCCATTCGCCGTGCCATGGTGCAAACCCACCCTGAAACCGGCCAAGACGTGCTATTTATTAACGAGCAATTTACTCGCGCGATTGCCGATTGGCCAGTGGCGGCTAGCCAACAACGGCTTGCGACACTGTTTAGTCAAGCACGCCAATCGAAATATCACGTTCGCTTTCGCTGGCAAAAGCACTCGGTGGCAATCTGGGATAATCGCGCTACCCAGCACTACGCGATAACCGATTATGGTGACGCGCCCAGACGATTGCACCGCGTCACCGTTCAGGGTGACAGTGCTCAGTAACATCTCATGGCGCTCAGACGCGGGTATATTGATACAGATTGTTGCGATGCCCATAAAGCATGATTTGGCTTTGCAGCCGAAACCCTAACTTTTCAAGCAAGCGGTTTGAGGGTTGGTTGTCCGGTAAGGTAACCGCCTGAACAGTACTTAGTCCGCTCGCTAACAGGGTTGCTTCAAGCACCGCCTCGGCGGCTTCTGTGGCGTATCCTTGCCCGGTAGAACGCGATAAAAACGCGTAGCCTAAATCTGGATATGCCAACTCATCGCGCTTAAGCACACCGCACATACCGATGGGCTCACCATCTTCCCGCCGTTCCACCAGATTTAAACCGAAGCCATGTGCTTGATAACTCGCGAGCGGCCCGTGACGGAGATACTCTACTGCATCTTGTTCAGTACGCACCTTTTTATCTGCGATATAGCGTATAAACGACGCCTCATTAAGCAGCTCAACAATAAATGGCGCATCGTCGAGTGTAAACTGTCGCACATTGAGCCTTTTTGACTGGCATATCAGTGTCATAAACCACTCGCCTACTGAAACCTTCTATCGCGCCATAATCGCATATTGGCGCGAATAAGTATCTACGCCGGCAACCAACACTGATAAAAATCGGTCTTCGCATGTTTGGGGTTGGCGCGAACAAATTCCCAGCCGTGCTGGCGATAAAAGGTTAACGCACGATGGTTATCACGGCTTACAGAAAGCATTGCTCGGCGGCACCCCGCGTTTGTTAAGGTGGTTTCGATATAGTGCTGCAGCAAAGGGGCAAACCCTCGACCACGAAAAACAGGTGTAAGGTAGATTAGATGCACATAACCCGTCTCAGGCTCCGGCGACGTGCTGCGAAATTCAAGCTGCCCAGCCCATTCTCCATCGACAAAAATATGCCGATAAAACCACTCGGGCTGATTCATGCGTTCACTCACCCGTTCATAATAGCCAGTTAGAAAGTCTTCAAACCCCTCATCGGAGCCAAAGCTACACACAAAAGCGTCCCGACGTGCAGCTACGCAATAAGCAAAATCGGTTTCAAGATTGATGGGACGGAAAGTCAGGTGCATGGGTGTATGCGGATTAAACCGCGAAGGCCGTTTCTTTGACACTTGAACGCTCTAAAAATCTCGTTAACCAGTCAGCGAGGAGTGGCTGGCTTTCACCCCATTGCAACTCCGGTAATCGAAAATCGATATAGCTCAGCGCAACGCCAGTAACAATCTGGCCAAGGTTAATGTCGGACTGCATAACATCAGTATTCACCCTATCCTCCAGCGTCTGAAGGCACCTAACAATGGCATTCTGTCGACGAACTCCGAGTACTGTACTATCGCTCTCTTTCCCAAAGTGCTTCCGATTAATAACCGTCATAAAAGCTGCATCGGTAAGGCCCTGACTAAGCCCCGAGAGAGCAAGGACATCGGTATAGTTGGGTGCACCAAGCAAGCTGTTCGTCGAAGAAAGCCCGTCCAAGTATGACGCGATGAGAAGGGATTCTGATAAAGCCTCTCCCCTATCCGTTACAAGCACGGGAATTTTTCCGTTGGGATTGACGGTGAGCAACGCATTGTCATCCGCCCAAGGATCTACCCAGATGAGCTTCACATCATCTAACTGCTTTTCAATCGCGCAGGTTCGGACAACTCTTGCATAAGGCGACGTTGTGTTCAGATACAGTTCCATATCAATTGTTCTCCATCTGTGTGGCTTTTCGAACGATAAGATATCGGGTTGATAGCAAGAGGACGCCGCTCGCCAGAATAACGGCACCAATGCTGAATAAAGGTTCATAGGTACCAAGAAAGCCGTAGACAAATGCCAGAGCGTACCCACCTGCTGCTTGAAATGCAGCGAACATGGCTGTGGCCATACCCCATATCTTTTTGTGACCAGCAGGCCCCATAATCTCTGAAAGCCGTCCTGCTGTGAGCGCAACAATGCCGGGGATCATGGCTCCGACGACAAAGGATGAAACGGTAATACTAGCCATCGATACCGATATAACCGGTAATGCCGTAGCGATAGACTTTGCCAGAAACCCTGACAGCAGAGCCCCGTGCCAACCGAACTTTTTGGCCGCCCTCCCGGCAATGAAAGGTCCGAAAACAGCACCGACACCCAGAACAGCCCATTGGAAACTCGCGATGGTCTGCCCCATACCGACTTCACGTGCAAGATAATCTACCCAGAAAACCGTATGGGGAACGAAGCCGACTCCATCCATCGCATACGCCACCATGACTATTCCGATGCTCCATTTCTGTGCAGCGGTTAAGCCCTCTGACCTATTTCCTGCATGGGGAATAGCTGGTAATGATTTCAAGCCTGCGAACGCCCTATCGGCGACAAGACCAGCCGCAGCAGCAAGTACGCCGAGCCCAACCCAGGCTAAAACAAGCCCTACATTTAACAATAACGGAATCGCGGTGGCCGACAAAAAAGCCCCAATTCCGATACCGGTAAAAACCATCGCTCCAGTAGCTGGTCGTTGTGAAGCAGGCGTACTTGAGAGTGCCAGAGAGGGACCGACCACCATCAAGGTTGCACCGGCAAAACCAGACACAAATCGCCAGATAAAGAACCACACGAAGCCGATCGGGCTCAGACAAAGAAAGAAGCTTAACGCGACTGCGATATAAGCCCCCCCAAGCACATAACGGAGTTTGTATCGCTCAGAGAGGGTGTGCGCGCCAATCGCTCCACCGAGATAGCCGAGCAGATTCGCGGCCCCCAAGTATGCCGCTTCCGTGGCCGTAAACCAGTTAGCTTCTACGAGTGCAGGAATAATTGGTGTGTAAGCGAACCGCGCCACGCCAATCCCCACAAATGTTGCCATCGCCCCAACGAACAACGCAGAGAGATTAAATCTACTCGGTCTCATAATGTTATGCCCTCCATGGCGTTAAGTGTGCCCGGCTCATGCTCTGGTTCAGACCGAGGGAGCCTCAGACTCATTGTTTAGATGCTTTGGGATGTAGCGTGAATGAACAGGTATAGAGCAAACCCCATTGTTTCTCGCCCCCACCTCAAATACGCATCTTTCCAATGTCGTCTCGTTTTTACTTTATCCAATAGCTCGATATTTTCAGGGTCTAGCATCAACTCGCGTTCAGCAGCTAGCCAAAACGAGCTTTCAAACGTATCCCAATCTTGATAAGAAGAATGGACGACATAAGCGCATTCAAGGCCTAGTTGATTTCCTGCTTTTATATTTTGAAGGTTTGAGCGTAACTCTAGCGGATCAATACCTGTTGCGAGTAAGTACTCTTTATCTGGTTCTTTTCGCCAATACGCATCCCCAAGTACAATTACGCCATTAGACGCTATGAGAGCCTTCATGTCAGACAATGCATGGTCTAAAGCTTCACCAACATCGCCAAAAGCATGAGTAGAGCCTAAGCTAAAGCACGCATCAAATACGCCCCTAGGCAGTTCCACATCTTTGAATGCTGCATTATGAAAGGTGACTTTATCTAAATAAGGCTCCAAGTTTTCCTTGGCTTTAGCAATCTCCCTTTCATCAATTTCAATGACTACCGCCCGACAGTTAAACTTTTCTAAAACGCTTTTAATTAATTCGCCGTTACCACAACCAACATCTAAGACTAAAGAGTCCTCATTGAGCCATAGTTCACCCAGCAAGTTATCTATACAATTTGGGTTGATGGGATTGTTATATTTCATTATTACTTTCCATAGTGTTTTAATTGAAAATTGATATAAGTGTTAGCGTCACTAACGCCTAACGAAGATGAGCAATATTCGCCATTGTTGCCTGTGTGCGTATGATGAACGTGAGCTTAGGCTCAATGCTCAGAGGAGGAATGATGTGGGGTAAAAGCCTCGCCATCCTCTAGTGATTGGCGAAATAGCCGTTTGTCTTACCTATTTTTCCTCAACGGCTTTAGTAGCTAAAACGGCTAAACCACCCAGAGCTAATGAACCACCGAGAAATTTAGCAAACTTCGGATTTTCTGAGTATAAACCAATTAAGCTTGCACCCAAAACAGCACCAGTTGCACCAGCAACAACTTGAGTCGAAGACATTTTTAATCCTGTTGCCCATTTAGCGAAATGCTCACAGTTTCGGTCTGTTAATGAGTATTTCCACTGTCCAATTTGAGAACGAGCGAGCTCGAGCACCTCTGGTACTGGGCGGTCGTAAGTAACTTTAGCTGGATAGGTATGTTTACCTTGGGTTACTACATCCCAGTTTTCTTCTTGAACGGTACCATTTCGCTGAGTTGCAGAAATAAGCATAGGCAGACCCTTTTCACACAAAGCGTCTGAAACTAAAGACCAGTGCTGATAAACACCGAAGTTGCTGACGACAATATCGCCAGCATTTAGGTTTTGAATTGACATATGTAACCCTATATTTAATCAATTGACGACATCAATATGTATGAATATTTTATCGCTTCAAGTAGTTGCATAGATATAACTAATAACATAGATCCCCCCTGTTTAGGAACTGCCACACTTAGATGCGCTCTTTAATAGCGGAGGTAACCATGTCTAATCAATTATTTTGTAGTGTTTATTTCACCAAGCATCATTTTTAAGATAACAATGTATCCGCTTACTTCTTGGCTGCTCTCGCGCTGAAAAAAGTGCTAGACGCAGCGCCTACTGATCCGCATTCGAGCTATTTACTTAATAAAGCAACGGTCTTATTCAACACCCAAATAAAGTGTCGGCTGCGCGACACTTATTCTTATTTGTTATACCGTTGATTCACGCTGCTGCTCTTTGAATTTATCTATTGAAGTTCGGATCGTTTTTTTTGACTCAAACTCTGGAGTACAAGAGTAGATCGCCCACTTATGGATAAGACTAGGCTTCCCTTTGAAGGCAACAAATGAGCGTATTTTTGCGTACCGTTGAAGTCGTTTAGAGTCAGTATAGATATGGGTTATAACAAACGCTCTCTCGTAAGCCAAAAGATAATAAAATACATACACATATGGTAGTAAAGATACAGACAGCAACATAGGAACCAAGAAATCCCGGAATGTATCAACACTGACAAACTTACCTGGCTCATTATATATATTTAAGATGGAGTCGATGAAAATAAAAGCTCCCATTATGGCTAAAATATAGTCAGATATTTTTTGTGCTTGCTTATACTCTGGTTTACCTCTAGCAAAAGCACTACAACACGCAAATAGTGTACCTGTCGTTACTAGAAATAATTCAGTTATAAAACCGTAGGAATGAAATGCTACTAGGAACTCGATTAGTACAATCAGCTTAACCTGAGAATTTAACGATGCTTTCAAGTACTCTTTCGGCTCGGTGATCTTAGTCGTATTCATAAGCTGAACAAAGCCAATAAACACAAACCATAGTATCGTATTTTTAAGTTGTCCTACATTCCAAACATCCATGCTATAAAGTAAATATACGACAATTAAAATATATAAAAGCAGAGTGCCTGTGGTTATCAGTATGGCTTTTTGGCAAAAAGATTTTAGGACTAACTCTATAGCCGGTAGAACTTCCTTACTTTTTATGGAAGCCCAAATGAAGACAACAATGACCAGAGTAGCTGTAGCTAACTCTCGATTATTAAAAATATCCAAATGCCCTCCTGAGCCTAAAAACGGTATAACGCCCCTAGCAGGGGCATATTTTGCGCTTTGAGCGCAGCGAAGCAAAATATGTCCCGCTGCCTTGGATTGTTATGAGTTTTTAGAAGACAGTTTTTATTACCTTCCCAACTCCTTCCACCAACTCATCTATATCATCTTTATTGGGTTCTCTATGCTTACTATGATCACAAAGATTTCTAACATCCCCGAGATGCTGAATAAAACGCCACTTTGGGACATCAATAACATCCGCTTCTTTGAGTAACTGATAAAAATCCGAAAGAGAAGGATGTTTTTTCCGACTTTTCAGGTTATGCGCTGAGCACACTTTGCCGAGATGTTTCTCTAGTACGACACCGGCAACGGCGCCAGCCGCGCGATGGAAACCTTTTTTAGAAAGTTCGCTTGCAGCATCAAGCTCGGAGTCAAATATATCGGACTGCAGGACTTCAGAAATATTAAAGAGTGCGCTTTCAAAGCGCTTCTCCGCCGACTTTAAGATTGACACCTGAATCTGCACCTTTGGAATTGCACTACCCTGCTCAGCTACTACGCTTCCATTCCGTCGCGTTGTTAAACCCAGTAGTGCGTCAGATATCGTGTACGTGAGGTAATCAATCTCTTTTCGCTTTTCATTTTTGTACTGCTTTACGAAATCATCAACTCGATCGGGAAGCACTTGCTTCACGACTAGAAGAGCTTCCGAATACCATGGCTCGTACTCAGTTTCGAACGAAGGCAGGTCTATTTTCTTCTCTGCCAATACTTTCTTGTATTCGTCAGACAATGATCCAGAGAGATCAGCCAAGGCGTAGTAAAGAAGGTCACCTTTGGCAGCCAATTTCGATAACTGTTTCTTCATTTCATCAATCTTTGACGACACTATAACCTCCCTCATAACGTTGGCTTAAGGGGCTGAAAAAACGCTACTTTCGTAAAAAAGCCAACTTAAGTACCAAAAATTAAAAAAACAAAAATGATCCAGTGTTTTTAATCCCCTTTAAGCACTTGTTATGTATCGCTTTCACGTTCATCGATAACCAATTGTAAATAGGTTACAAGATCCTCTAGGAGGTGAACTCGGTGAGTCATGAACACCCTATCACTTGCAACTACAGGAAGTACGATTGCCGCAACTACTATAGCCAAGTATATAATCCCTAGTAATTTGAATAGTGCTATAAAGGATGCAAGTAATGCAGCATATATAACCAAATAAGACTTTCTACTTTCGAGAGAGCGTACATGACTTTGCAAAAATAATACGCCATGTTTCAGCTCTTTCGTAGAAATCGTAGATGTTGAGGATTCGACAAATTTAAACGCTTGCACTGAGAACTTAAAATCTCTATTCGCCAACTGCAAATATGCTAAAGCCCTGCCTTTTGCTCGCCTTAAAGTTCGAGAATACAAATTTTTAGGAGTGTGTAGTAGCTCATCCGCAACAGTTTCTTTTTTACTGCTAAAGTTTGAGACTAAAGTTTCTAGCCATTTCATAATTTATCCTTCTATGTGTACTTATGAAACGTACATAAAATTTATGCATTATTTTGAACAGATTACATAATCGATGTAATAGAGACATAACGAATGACATGGATTCCCCCTCTTGAAGATCTGCCACACTTAGGTGCGGCCTTTTATACCGGAGGTAACCATGTCCACTCAATTTTTTGGCGTTGATCTCGCCAAGCACCACTTTTCTCTTTATGCATTTATTAACTACAAAAAGTCGCCATTATTGCCTTGTACGGAAGATGGTAGTGATCTTAAATTCGATGCTCAAAGACGACGTGATGTGGGATAAAAATCTCGCTAAAATTTAGCGATTGACGACATACTCGTTTGTTATGTGTAATTTTCTATGTACTTCCTTAATGACTCTGTCTGTTCAAAAAAAGGACTAATTGGAAGGTTAAGATTGAGCATTTCAATTTCGACTGCCGAAGAGCCATGGCATTTCTTAAAGTCACTCCAACTGCTTTTGTGAACCTGCTTTACGATGTGAAAGTCTAGTAGCAACTGAGAAAACTCTTCGGGACTATACCCCTTAGTCTCAGCAATAAAGTGTTGTGTAGCCGGACGTTTACCTTGGACTAGTACCAAATAGAACCGAGCGATGTCATTAACATGGACATATTGGTTATAACCTTGAGATGGTACCGCTACTTGAAGAGTTTGGTCAGATAAGGAATCTACAATTCGCTTTAGCTGACAGTTTTCTCCACCATAAACCAAACTAGGACAGTAAACGACATGCCACTTCTTTTTGATAGCGTAGCCTATTGTAACTGTGTCCGGTTTTACCGCCTCTAGAGGCTTAAGCCTAAATTCTTTGAGGTCATTGTGAGAAGCGTTGCCAAATAACCAAACGCCCGATGTGTGGATTTTTGTCGCACCGTCAGCCGCTAGTCTATCCAGCTGCGTTAGCAGCTTGGACTCTATATCAGCTATTTCCTCCGGCGAAAATTCTGACCAATGTGGACGAGCACAATTTATAACGACATCAAAGTAACCTTAGAAATCTGATCGCTTCCGTTCAGGAGATAAGACACCGCTAGACCTGCTGTAAGTTGAAACGTCAAAGCCACTTTCGACAAACATCCTAGTCACGTGGCTACCAATATACCCATGGGATCCTGATATAAGTACTTTCATTCTTTCCCTGAACCCTCGATTACACATAACATTGTAATAGTGCGCACAACTAAGGCGTTCACATTATCCCCTAGTGATAAAAACTAGCCCAGAATTCGTTGCCACTCAGGAGAGTGGTACCGAGGTATAATGCCTAATAGCCCTGTCACATGGTTGGCAGGCAGCGGTGAGACCGCAGTAAGAGACCTTCTATATGTGTTTGCCGTAAGCAATGACATAATGGCGGAAATGACAGAGCGAAGTAGACGACTTTGTTGTTCGAGAGCATTGGCTGCTGGCGCAGCCAAAAAATGCTATTGCCTATTGACCGGAGAAGGGCTCATATGTGTTAGCACTATTTACTTACGCCCCTTAAATGGCTGACGATCTAACCAACAATTCCAGTTCAAATAACCATCATCAAACTCAATGAACTTGATTAATACCAATGGCAAGAGCCTACACAAAGGCGAAAAATAGTCTGTTAACTTGAAGGTGTCGCCATTTTTAGTGGTTTTTTCAAGCTGTCCATTATGAAACAAGGCGTTTCGTAAATGGACATATGTCATTACTGATTTATGGTGGGAGTCGAGATTTTCCTGCTTTACATCAAAGCCGTAACCCAGGGCGAGCGCATGAGTGTTTATTTTTCAACCATCGCCGGTATGCCTGCGGCTAAAACCTTTTCTAAGAAACTGGGATTCATGAGACAGCGCTTCTGTTTGGCCACCAAGCTGATCTTGGTCGGCTCAGCCCGCACCATGTTTGAGGCCATGTGTCGCAGACAGGCAAAGTTCGCGGCCCCATTGTCTTTATAAATTTGGCAGGCGTCTTCACCCATGTTGACATCCAATACCCAGTGCATGGCTTCAATGCCCCAATGCGAGCGGATAGCACGGCTTGCCTCATCGGCAGTCAGTGATTTTGAGCTGATATAGTAACGATACTCCAGCGATATCGGACGCCCTTTTTCAACACGCAAAGACTCAACCATGACAAGGCTTTGCATTGATGGCCAACGGGTAAAGTCGCCTGATAAACACGCTTTATCAAGCACATAGCACTGACGTGATTCAATACGACCGTGACCATATTCAAACTCGACATCGTCATTGAAGGTTCGACGTTGCTCACTGAATGCCTCGGTGATCGCGTTCGCTAGCTTGCCCTGGTTTTGTTTCACCGCTAATAAGTAATCGCCACCCTGCTCAAGAATCGTCTTGGCAATCGTCGTTTGGCAGGCCATGGCATCGATGGTGACTAGCGCACCACGTAAGTCGAGCAGACGGATTAACTCGGGAATAGCACTGATTTCATTGCTTTTTTCGTCTGTCTTGAGCTGACCGAGCACCAGATGATTTTCACTGGCATACGCACTAACCATGTGGATCGTACTGCTTCTATCTTCACGGTTGTAAGAGCCTTTTAGGGTTTTGCCGTCGATCGCGACCACCTGACCATCCGTCATTTGGTGGACGGCTTTCATCCAATCGATAAAGCAAGCTTGAAAGGCGCTCGGTTCAATCGTGGAGATGGCACGTGCGATAGTATCGTCGGCAGGAATACCGTCTTTAAACATGCCGTTGTGCTTAAACCAATCATGGTGGCCTAGGATGTATTCCCGAATATCGTACCATCCTTTGGAACCCGCAATAACGGCGCACAATGAAGCAAAGAGCAGGTCAAATAGTGGGTAGGTTATCTTGGCACTCTGACGGTTATCATCAACGGCACTGAAGTAGTCTTTAAATGTATCGATATCCACGGTATCTATCCCGAACTATTTTAGAATCGGCCTATATGATCACAGCCAGAGGTGATCGTCAAACCGATCCTTTTTTGGTCAAAAAACGTTCGCGATCTCGCCCTGAGCCGTAACCAACCAACACTTGAGTTATCGGTGTCGCACAATTTTTAGATTTATAGTCATCTAGAATTGCTCGGCAAAATGATTCAAGTCCCGAAAACAGCAGATAATACGATACATCAATAAAACTGCCACGCCCTCTAAAGACCTCAATACACCTAAAAAAGGCACCTCTGAAAGCTGTGTTTACCGGTGTAGTTTCAGATAACAGAACATCTAAAGATTTGCGTATGAAAACTTCACGTGAATTTTCACTAAATGCATCGTTCATGATTACACAACCACCGCCATTTTGCCTAAAGTGCCCCTGCACTTCTTTGGGGAAGTCATCATCTAAACAGTCATAAGTTTCATTACTTCGTAACTGATTTGTGATTATAACGTCCTTGTGGTCGATAAAAGACAGTACGGCTTCTAAATTAAAGACTAAAGACTTTAATTCATAAGGGCACTCGTCAGATATTTCTAAGAATGCCGTTAAATGATAACAATTCTGATCCGATGCTAACTTCTTAACTTGGTTGAACTGACTGTATAGCGGGACTATTCTACACCCGTAAAACTCATATATTTTCGTACATTCATAGCCATAAATACCGACTCTGGTCATTAAATTACTCCATAGCTAGAGAATAGTGCTAATGCCCGCAATATACGGCCGCAGTGAAGGCGCGAAGCGCCGTAACGGAGGTCCGGCCACAGCTTGCTGTGGCGAACATAATTGCATTGTTATGTTCGTTTTGGCAGATCCCGCTTTGCTGCCTTTACTAACTTAGGCAAATGCTCTTCAGCAATGTCACGAACCCTTACTGCATGTCTAAACAAGTGATCTGATTGTGGGTTATCAAATTCTTCTTGAGCGGCTTCATGTACATTGAAAGTTTCTGCTCGTAGAGAGTTGTTTACAGAGACTAGAAGGTTATAAAACTCGTCGTTCATTACTAACCTGCCTGAAACTGTTAATTTTTGGATATCTCTCATGGACTCATCGAAATTAGAGTCTGGGCGACTAGTATATTCACAACAATGCTCAGAACGAACTTGCTCAGCCCAATACGATATATCTTCCAAAGCTATGATAACCCTACTGTAGAGTTCCCTCTTTTCATCCCAAATTTTTTCTTTCTTAGACCGAGACAAAGTTAAGTAAGAACCAAACGCTGCACCCAAAAAGCTACCTACGAGAGGTACTACAATTTTAAATACTTCGATATCCATTTAGTCCTCTGAGAAACATAACGAATGACATGGATTCCCCCTCTTGAAGATCTGCCACACTTAGGTGCGGCCTTTAATACCGGAGGCTAGCGAATTCCCTCATAAATATCAGTTAAAACAATCAGTTAGGTACGCATCGCTCCCTCTGCTCTAGTGAATTTCACCAAGAACGAGCTAGACATAGACAGATTCAATAGCGGTGCTAACGATGCGTGATGATCAAATCCTACTAAAAAACTGTAAAAGCAGTGCCAAAAAATTCACAAAAACCACGGAAAACGCATGAACATCCCCGTCATGAAAGGCTTCCCAGCACGGTCGCGAGGTACTCTTGGTCCATCGCGCACATCATTCGCTTGCGTTGAATGCCGGCTTTGAAACTCTTCTCTTGCTTTAATAAATTCAAAACCATTTGCCTTATTCGTGCAAACACTTCCGCTCGATCATCGACTCTTATTCGGCAAGCATCTTCTTTTAATCCAACATCAAGTTGCCAGTGCATCGATTCAATTAACCAGTGCGAGCGAGTGGCATCATGAAGCTCTTTCGCTGTCAGTGCTTTTGAGCTTATATAATAGCGCACTGAAATATCAGACTCTTCGGCGTGTTTTCCTTCTTGTCGAACACTCACCATGATGCCCATCGTTTTTAGTTCAGGCCAATCATAAGCCAAATCACCTAATACACTTAAATCGGTATTAATCAGTGCACATCGTGTTTCTAAACGCCCATGCGATTTCTCTTGTGATGCGTAGCTATCACCATCAAATTTTTGAAGCATTGCCGGGCGGTAATAATTATCAAACGCTTTATCTAATTTGCCTTGGTTTCCTTTAACGGCAAGCAAATAATCAGCATTTTTATCAATGATTTTCTGTGCGATTTTGTGCTGACAACCCATAGCATCTATGGTAATCAAACAACCTGAAATATCGAGCAATTCCAGCAGCTTAGGGATGGCAGTAATCTCATTTGTCTTACTGTCTACTTTCGACTGTCCGAGGCACACTCCATTTGCGGTTGCGAACGCATTAACCATATGAATAGCAGCTTGGTCTGTTGCTCGATTATATGAGCCCCTTAGTGTTTTTCCATCAATGGCAACCACTTCACCATCCGTTAATTCATGACACGATTTCATCCATTCTATAAAGGCTTTTTGTAATGCCTTTGGACTGATGGCTCCCATCACTCTTGCGATCGTATCTGCCGACGGTGACGTTTCACCTGAAAAGCCAAAACGTAATAAGAAATCGCGCTGCTTACGGCCATAATCACTAATGCCTTTCCAGGTATCATGGCCAGAAAGAACCGCACAGATCGTTATCAAAATAATATCTGATAACGTATGTTCAACCTTTCCTTCTTGGCGAATATCTTTGATGGAAACGAAATGCATAAATGGGCTTTTTTCTTCTGTCATTTTTAATCTCCTAAACATTAGGAGACCATTAAATCGCACTGAAAATGATCAACAAATTGATCCTTTATTTTCACTCGTTTTTATGAATAAACATGGTGCAACGCACGGTTTTCAGTCTTAATTGACAACTAAGTCATTAAATCGCTAGCCCAGGCATGGCGCGGATCTTCATGCGTTTTCCCTGTCACAAAAACGGCTTATTTCTCTTACTTTTATCACTAAAAAACTAATCGTCGGCGCTGATGTAACATGATTCGGAGGGTAGCTGAATCAAGAACTCACTAGACTGCTGAGGTGCCATTTCTTGATTAGATTGCCCCTTAATTGTAGCGATAGGTGCACACTTGGATGGCTTTAGTGGCTAAATAAAAATCGATAATTGTCATGATCATCTTGTTGATCTTGTGACCAGTCGACCAACTAAAGAGTAGTTTTTTTAGAGCGGGAACCTAATTATCTTGTGATAAAGTAGCCGCTCGACGATGGTTTTGGTACTCTGATAGACTGAACGATATAATCTGTAAGAAGACCATAGCAATCCAATACATTGCCACCGGGTTTATAAACGAAAACAACTCGTCTGAGTCGACTACCTTTTCACTTTCAATGTTCGTAGCTCCACCATTTAAGTTGTGAAAAAACCTATTTCGAACACTGATTATAAATCTACCCATCTCACAGTACTTTATTGATAACATATCAGGTTCATCTGTATCGCCATGAATAGCATTGGGCGGAGTGACTTTTTTTACTTCCGCAAACATTTGCCTTTTCACCTCACTGTCAGATGAAGAAAACATTATGTCAATTGAAGTATCAGAAATGCTATCATCTTTATACAACATCTCTATAAAAGTTTTGAAAAAACCTAACTCTTTTTTCTCGTTGTCCCCTACCATCAAATCCTTTAACTTAGTGAATGATTTCTGGAAGTCCTGCGTTTTCGAGGTATAAATCAGAGGAAATGCATATGATATTTTCTCTAAAACTCTATAAACATATATGAATGCTGATGTATGAGATTTTTTATTTGTGTGCAAAACAAACTGAGAAAGTTCAGCAAGCACAACGGAATAAAACTTCCGATTTATATATCTAGTATTATCGATAAAAGATGCTAGATCATCAGCAGTCGTATCTTCAGAAAAATACAAAGGAAACTCCTTTTTCCAGTTACTAAATTTAGTAAAACAACTAGAAAAATAGTTCATTCTAGTTTTAATTTTTTTATCTGTATAGTTATGTATTAGCTCTACATTCCCTGATAACAATCGCAATATAAGTAATATTTCAGGATCTCTATTACCAACAATTTTCAATTTTTCTGGGAGCTGACGATAAATCTTTAACGGTAAATTATCGTTATAGCTAAAAGTTTCATACAACGGCATTATGATGTCAGTTCCATAAAGTGTTCAACAAGTTCCATTTCGTCAAACGACGAAAGCTCAGCATAATTTTCAATGAAATTCTTAGAAAGCTCACGTCTAAATTTACCTAAGTTAACTTTTGATGGATTAATTGACTTGAACGCGACCTCAAATAAGTCTATTGATTCAGCAAACTCATCTGGAGTAATGTTAGTAATAAAATCAAACGAAGATTTTATTCCTACAGAAAATCCGATCAAGTTATTCCCAACTTTTAACCATTTCTTTGTCGAATCATTTTTGGAAAGAATTTCTATCTGTTTGATAACTTGCTTAAAGTCTATATCTTCCTCTGTCGGCTGTTTATCCATAATTCTACCGACAATAATCTGGTCCATTTTTTCACCAATAATCTTATTGTTGTCGTTATTGACACTACCAGTAAGAAAGGCTAGGTATGCCTTTGATAAATCGCCCAAATCAAAGGAACCTTTGACGATCGTTTTTTCTCGTTCTTTTTCTGTTTGGACATCTATATTTACGTCAGAGAAATCAAACAACTCTTGAGTGAGGATCTCTATCTGATGTCTCGGTGTCATTGGCTTTTGACCATTGTTTAGAGTGATCATCCTATATAAGAGCTTGTCTTCACTCGGCGATATGATAACATTCAAATACAGAGGCTGAGAATCGTCAAACCGTTCATCGTCTTTTGCTCTATTTAAGGTACTTAAACGTTGGATACCATCTAAGACGTAGCCTTCGTTAATATTATTCTCTATATACTCTGCAATTTCTTCCTCTTCTTTTTTATCGAAATTTGGCTCAACGAAAGCAATAGTTAGGGGAGGCATAAGACATTTATCAAGAATGTCTCGCTCTAAGCGCGCATAAAACTTTTTATCTTGAGTTTTACGTTGAGCAGAGAAACGGTCAATTAATGGATAAAGGTTATCAATTGCATATCTATATGTAGTTTTTCCTGTTGCAACAACACTATCAATAACACCATCTTTAGTTTTATCAAAAATAATCACACTCATAAATATCCTTTAAGATCTCATATCAGATGCCCCAATAATACTAGATTAAATACGGATATGGCACCATGCTGCTATGGCAACTAGATTTGCTACTGTAAGCGCTGTATAAAACTGTATTACTGCACATCTTCGATTTGCTAAAATCGTTACCGCACCTTTGCTCGCCTTACTGGCTAACACGTTACCACGCGGGAGCGTGGGAACGAGGTGACAGCCGCCGCAGTGCTAAAGGAATGCGCTTTAACACCCACGCTACCGCCATTGGTTGGCGGCGTCCAAAAGGCCTTACAGGGCGATTTTTGCGGGCTAGGTTATCAGATGCTGGGTAATGTGTTTAGGCAAAGGGGTCTAAAATGTTGGCGCGGTCAGGGTTTGGGGATTTGTAGGGGGATAAACGCAAAAAAGCCGCTGACTAAGCAGCGGCTTTTCGGTATGTGGCGGAGAGATAGGGATTTGAACCCTAGAAGGGCTATTAACCCTTGCCGGTTTTCAAGACCGGTGCTTTCAACCACTCAGCCATCTCTCCGGAACGCGGCGTATATTATTGGGTTCGCTGTGGCTTGTAAACCCTTTATTTGCCGCTTTTTGTCTGCTCGCTCAATCAATGATCAGCTTGGCGAACATGCTAGCAAAAGGCGATTAGCTTGCCGCCAATCGCCCTGCTTTTAACTGAGACACGTTAGCTGAGTCTCTTTACTGCGCAGTGTTTATAGCGCGATAAAAATACCCGCCAGTGCCGCACTCATTAGGTTGGCAAAGGTGGCGGCAATCACTGCGCGCACGCCTAAGCTTGCCACATCTTTGCGGCGTTCGGGCACCATGGCACCAATCGAGCCAAGTTGAATGGCAATTGAGCCAATGTTAGCAAAGCCACACAAGGCAAAGGTCACAATCACTTGGCTTTGCACCGACAGGTTGGCTTTGATATCGGCAAAGGATAAAAAGGCGACAAACTCATTAAGTGCAATCTTTTGCCCTAATAGATTACCGACATCAAACACTTCATGCACCGGCACCCCAGTAAGCAATGCCAGGGGTGAGAATAAATAGCCGAACAGAGTTTCTAAGCTCAAGCCTTCTAAATCAAGCAGCTCGCCAATGCTCCCGAGTCCGGCGTTTAGCATCGCAATCACACTGATAAAGGCCACCAGCATGGTACCCACGGCCACCGCGACTTTCATGCCGTTCATCGCGCCGCTGGCCAAGGCATCAATCGCGTTCGCTTGGTCGCTATCGCTGATCTCCACCTGGTTTTGCTCAGCCGGTGTTTCCGTCTCAGGGACAATGATTTTGGCCATTAATAATCCACCGGGCGCGGCCATAAAGCTCGCGGCAATCAGGTATTTCAAATCCACGCCCATGGCGGCATATCCGCCAAGTACGCTGCCGGCCACTGAGGCCATGCCGCCGACCATTACGGCGAAGAGTTCAGAGCGGGTCATTTTGCTAAGAAAAGGGCGAACTACCAAAGGAGATTCGCCCTGAGAAAGAAAGATGTTGCTGGTTGCCACCAGAGACTCTGCGCGGCTGGTGCCGAGTAATCGCTGTATGCCGCCGCCGAGGAGTTTGATAACCCACTGCATAATGCCGAGATGATAAAGGAGAGAAATCAGCGCACTGATAAAAATGATTAACGGCAGTACTTTAACAGCGAAAATGAACCCATCGTTCGCCAGAGGTCCAAACACAAACTCGATACCTTCGTTGGCAAAGGAGAGCAGCTTCGCCGCGCCTTTGCTCATTGCCCCTAGCATGGCTTGACCAAAGGGAATATAGAGCACCAGGGCAGCAAACCCAGCTTGCAGGCCAAACGCACCTAGCACTGTTCGCCAGTTGATCGCTTTGCGGTTGGTGGAAAATGCGCACGCGCACAGAAACAGAGCGACCAGACCTGCCGCACTATAGAGGAGTTGCATAAATAGATTACCTTGCCGTTGTGTTGCACTTGCGGTACGGATGAGTACGACACGCTGCCGGGGTGGCAAGAGGTTCCATCATGCGTTACATCGTACCGCGGGTTCGGTGAAGGTGGGCCCGACCTTGGACGCTTTTTCTTCAGCCGCAAATCGCGACACAGTCACTCTTTGGCTATCGCTGCGCAAAGAGCACATGTTGGGCGAGCATTCTAGTGTGATTAAACTCTCATTTCCAGCAGAATTTGACGCTCGATCACACTTATTGAGTGGTTATCGAGGGTTACAAACTGTCTTTTTGGCTGTGTCTTGTCTCTCAGACAATGGTCGGATGTTTATCCCTCTCTTTTTGTGTCACCTTGGTGGTGTCTATCATTCACACCCTGCATCACGCCTGCGCTTAACAAATTTGGCAAGATTGGTTGACACGTTTGGCTCATATGATATTCATGGGTGGCTATTGACAAAATCATTGAAGGTAAAGCGATAAAAATAAGCCTCAATGGAAAAACAAAAGCAATAGCGCTAAAAAACATAAAACAAAGCAAACACAACAACGCAACCACAATATAGGAAACACACATGCAAACCGTCTCTTCGCATCAGGCAGGATCTAGCTTGTCGGTGATGCAACGTCTACGCGCATTGGGGCCTGGCATCATGATGGCCGCGGCAGCTGTAGGCGGCTCTCACCTTGTTGCCTCGACCAAAGCCGGAGCCATTTATGGCTGGCAACTCGCGGCATTGATCCTGCTCGTTAACTTGTTTAAATACCCCTTTTTTCGAGCAGGCGTACAATACACCGCGGGAACCGGTGAAACCTTGGTCGAAGGCTATGCGCGTTTAGGTCGGCCTTATTTGTGGCTGTTTGTCGCGTTAAGTGCGGTCTCTGGAGTGATTAACACCGCGGCCTTAACCTTATTTAGTGCCAGCTTGCTCAGCTATTTTGTGCCGTTTGATCTCTCACTAACGGTACTCTCGAGCATTATTGTGGCCACCTGCTTAGTCATCTTGATTGCGGGGCATTACAAAGCGCTGGATACCTTATCGAAAGTGATCATGGCGACGCTGACTTGCGCCACCTTAGTGGCGGTGACGATTGCCGTGGGGAATCCTGTCGCGGTTGAACCCAACTTCAATGCGCCCTCAATTTGGTCTGTCGCCGCCATCGGCTTTATTGTGGTGACCATGGGTTGGATGCCCGCTCCGATTGAAATTTCTAGCATCACCTCGGTGTGGCTCAAGCGTAAAGCGCAATCTGAGCCGATTAACGCCAAAGCGGCGCTGTTTGATTTTAACGTCGGTTACATCGGTACCGCGCTGTTGGCGATTGTGTTCTTATCACTCGGTGCCTTGCTTCTGCACGGCAGCGGGGTGGAGTTAAAGCAATCGGGTATCGGCTTTTCGCATCAGTTAGTGGGCCTGTACGCCGCCACCATTGGTGAATGGTCGCGCTATTTGATTGCCGTGGTCGCCTTTTTCTGTATTTTCGGCAGCACCATTACCGTGATTGATGGCTATGCGCGGGTCGTATCAGAATCACAACGCTTGTTGCGTGAACAAACAGAAGCCGAGGCGCACCCGGGCATCGCACAAGGCTGGATGATGCTGATCTCGGTGTTGGCACTGGCGATTGTGGCGTTTTGGACCGGCGCACTGCTGACCATGCTTGATTTCGCCATGGTGGCGGCATTTGTCACCACGCCCTTTTTCGCTCTGTTGAACTATATTTTGGTGACCAAGCACCGCTTGCCGCCTGAAGTGACCATGAGCAAAGCGATGCGTGCGCTAGCCATTACTGGATTGGTGTATTTATTCGGCTTTTTGGCGGTGTTCGTCTGGTGGAAGTGGTTGATGTAACAAAGTTTACCTTGTTCGCGCTTAAAGGGCTGGGTTAACATCCTTTTACAACTTCACCATCGGTGTTAAGCGCGGATAAGGTATTATTGACCTTATAAAAGCCAGTCGTGGTTTAGGTTAAGGACGTGGGTGGCTTGAAAAAGTGAACGACTGCCCACATAACTGTCGTATATAAAAATGGATTGTTAACCCAACCGGGAGAACGTTATGAACGATCGTATCGTTTCGCACAGCCAGTCACAGCAGAGTGCGTTATCTACAAACAAAGTGCTACGTAATACGTATGCACTGCTATCGATGACACTGATCACCAGTGCTATCGCGGCCTTTATCGCTATCGCTGTCGGCATCGGCCCAATGATGTCGCTAGGTATGACCCTAGGTGCGTTGGCGATCGTGTTCTTTGTGCTACCACGCACCATGAACTCTTCCGCCGGTATTGTATGGACCTTCGTGTTCACCGGCTTACTGGGTGCCTCACTCGGTCCAACCTTGACCTACTACCTGAGCCTGTCTAGCGGCCCAGGAATTGTGATGCAGGCGCTTGCCACCACAGGTATGGTGTTCTTAGGCCTATCGGCGTATGCCATTACCTCTAAGAAAGACTTCTCTTTCATGGGTGGTTTCTTGGTCGCGGGTGTGATTGCTCTACTGGTGGCGATGGTCGCGAACATCTTCTTGCAGATCCCAGCGCTGAGCTTGGCAATCAGCACCATCGCGGTACTGATTTTCTCCGCCTTTATTCTGTATGACACCAGCAACATCATTAATGGCGGCGAGACTAACTACATCCGCGCCACCGTGTCGCTGTACTTGAACATCTTCAACATCTTCGTGCATATGCTGAGCATTCTTGGCTTTATGAACGACGACTAAGCCTCGTGCTTTAAACCGTAAGTCACAAAGAGCCGGCATGCGCCGGCTTTTTTTATGGCTGCTTTTTTATCCCTAAAAGCGTGTGATTGAATGGCGCACCCACTCAGTGAAGCGCGCCACATCAGGCACAGTGAACGCCAGTTGCACTCGCCCGCCCTGCTCGCTATGCTTTGCAGCCTCAATCAAAGCGATAACGTCCGGTCAGATGACGAACAAAGGTAAAAGTATGCTGGTGTATGAAGGTGAAACCATTGCGACGGATGCGCAAGGGTATTTAAAAAATGTGGATGATTGGCACGAAGCCTTGGTACCGCTGCTTGCCGAACAAGAAAACATTGCGCTGACCGAAGCCCATTGGGAAGTGATTCACTTCGTCCGCCATTTCTATCAAGAGTACAACACCTCACCGGCGGTGCGTTTGTTGGTTAAATCGATGGAAAAAGAATACGGCCCAGAGAAAGGTAACAGCAAATACTTGTTTAAGCTGTTCCCTAAAGGCCCGGCAAAACAGGCTACCAAGCTGGCAGGCTTACCCAAGCCCGCGAAATGCCTCTAGTCACCGAGGCAAACAAGTACCGAAGCTGACAAGTCGCGAGGCCAATAGATCAAGCGCCGCCACACCTTCGCGGCGCATGTAACGATTGGCTCTAGGCTCTCTTCTATTGAGACCTGTTATTAAGGCGCTACAAGATGGCAAAGCCATCAACGGCGCGCCATTCCGCGTCCTCTTGATCAACCCGATCGACGCCCGCCGTCGGGGGCCCTTTATCTAACCAGGCCATTAACGAATCCACTGACTCTTCGCGTCCACAAGCCAATACCTCAACGCGACCATCCGGCAGGTTCTTCGCGTATCCGGTTAATGAGAGCTTCAACGCCTCATGGGCGGTGTGATAACGAAAGCCAACCCCCTGAACGTGACCTGTGACATAGGCTTTGACACATTTTTGAGACATCTGTCACCTCTCCTATATTCCCATTGCAAAACGACACCTGTATAACGCTACATGAGACAAGTCGTTTGACAGGATGGCGTCATGAAAGAAGTTGCGTTTCGATGGATTGATAAATATTTTATCCACCTTCGGCTACAAGAAAAATTTTACCTTATCTTTTTCCTCCCCTTGCTCGCAATGGTTGTGATTGCGCTTACCTTGGATGCCGCCTCGGATACCCGTGTGGCACACAAGATGGAAGCGGAAGGCCAAGCCATTCAAGCCATGGTTGATAAATACGACCTCCCGAAAGGCGAGGTACAAACCCTGCTCAATAACCAGCAAACCGGTTTTACGTTCAATGGTAATGAGCTCGTCTATCAACTTGACGGCTCACTGTTTAGCCATATGAGCGCCACCGACTGGAGCCTGCTGATCGGTATGGTTCTGGTGATTGCAGTACTGATTTACTACACCATGACCTTTATTGGCGGCGCGATGTACACCATGAACCAAGCCTTATTAAAGCTAGCAGATGGTGAGCTGAGCTACCGAATGAACTTTATTCCTGTTCGTGATGAGTTTAGCCAAATTGCCGTCACTATCGATAAAGTGCTTGAGCGCGAGCAAAGCTTGGTGAAGGCGATTCAACAAAGCGCTGAGATGATGGATGGCTTGTCAGCAAGCTTGCAGCAGCGTAGCGATGAGAGTGAAGCCTTGGGTGAGAGTCAGCGCCAGTATCTTGATTCACTGGCCAGTGCCACCGAAGAAATGGCAGGCTCGATTCGCGAAGTGGCCAGCCATGCCACGGACACCTCAACCCAAACGCAAGAGGCCACCGAAGCGGCGAACCAAGGACGTCAGCAAGTCCAGCAAACCATGGCCGCGATTAACGGCCTTGCCAGCGAAATTGCCCAAGCAGCGGATAAAGTCAGCGAGCTGAGCAAAAACGCCGAGCAAATTGGCACCGTGGTGACCACCATCAATGGCATCAGTGAACAAACCAACTTGTTGGCGCTGAATGCGGCGATTGAAGCGGCACGTGCCGGTGAACAAGGCCGCGGCTTTGCGGTGGTGGCCGATGAAGTACGTACACTGGCCAGTCGCACCCAAGAGTCAACAGTTGATATTCAGTCTATGATTGAATCACTGCAAACGCATACCGCGGATCTGCGCCGCGTGATGGAAGGCACGGTTGAAAATGCGTCCGCCAGCGAGGCAGCGGTGCAAGAAATTGATACCGAAATCAGCCAAATCGCTGAGCGCAGTGGCACCATCGCCGATCGCAGCACCGAGATTGCGGCCGCTGCCGAACAGCAAGGCAATGTCGCGGGCACAATTTCACAAGACGTCGAACAGGTACGCAGTCAGTCCACACAAGTGGCACAAATGCTGCGTGATTCTGCCACCGAAGTCAGCGAGCTGGGCGCACAAGCTCATCAGCTGAAAACCTTAGTGGCAGGGCTTCGTACCTAAACGCCTGAGTCTACCCCCCTCACGCTTGTAATCACGCGCCCTTCTCTGGGCGCGTTTTTATTGCAATCCCCCTGACCTTGCTCGACAATACCCGCCCTTTTTTGCTTTGCCTCGTTAGGACACCATCATGACTGCCACTGTGTATCTCGCCAAAGGCCGCGATAAATCTATCAAACGCCGCCACCCCTGGATTTTCTCGCGCGGCATTGCCCGTATTGAAGGAAAACCAGGTTTAGGTGACACTGTCACTGTCTGTGATCATCAAGGCGAGTTTTTAGGCCTTGGCGCGTTCTCGCCACAATCGCAAATTCGGGTACGCATGTGGTGCTTTGAAAAAACCACCATCGACAGTGACTTTTTCCTTGCCCGTATTCGTGCGGCAAAACCGCTACGTACCATGCTCGCCGAGCGTGATGGCTTGACCGGTTATCGTCTCTTAGCCGCCGAGTCAGACGGTGTGCCCGGTATTACCGTGGATAAATACGATAACTACTTGGTGTGCCAATTGCTCAGCGCCGGCGCGGATGCCCAGCGTGATAATCTGGTCACCGCCCTACGCACCGAGTTTCCAGATTGTCATATCTATGAGCGCTCCGATGTGGCCATTCGTAAAAAAGAAGGTCTCAAGCCTCGTGTGGGGGTACTGCACGGTGAGGAGCCGCCTGCCTCTGTCATCATCGAAGAAAATGGCGTGGCGATTGAAGTCGATATTACCAACGGCCACAAAACCGGTTTTTACCTCGACCAACGGGATAGCCGCGAACAAGCGGTGAAATACATGGATGGCAAACGTGTACTGAACTGCTTTTGTTATACTGGCGGCTTTGGCTTGTATGCGCAAAAAGGCAATGCCAAACATGTCACTAATGTCGATGTGTCACAGCCTGCGCTCGACAAAGCGAAAGCCAATGCGGCGCGAAACGGCTTTGATCTCACCCGCGCGGAATTTGTCAATGCCGATGTGTTCAAGCTGCTGCGCACTTATCGCGAACAAGGCGAGCGCTTTGACGTGATTGTGATGGACCCACCTAAGTTTGCCGAGTCGAAGTCACAACTTAATGGCGCGTGCCGCGGTTATAAAGACATTAATATGCTGGCGATGCAGCTGCTTAATCCAGGCGGTGTGCTGCTCAGCTACTCTTGCTCGGGTTTGATGGATGCGGGTCTGTTCCAAAAGATCCTCGCGGACGCGGCGTTAGATGCCGGTAAGAACGTGCAGTTTATCGAACGCTTTGCACAAGCGGCGGATCATCCCACTCACAGTGCTTATCCTGAAGGCTTTTACCTGAAAGGGTTTGCCTGCTTGGTGCAATAAGCCGCAAGCGCTATCGCACTTTTGTGTCAGTAGGCGACCTATGTCGTCTTCTGACCTAGACACTTCTGTCTAGCGCCTCTACTGTATTTAGAGAGTCAGCGTTTAGAGAGCCAGCAACAGGAGTGTATAAATGCTCAGTCCCATTAAGCCACAAGATGAAGATCAGCGTTTAAAAAAACTAGAAGAGACGGGCCTGCTAGATAGCGAAGACGAAGAGCGCTTTGACCGTATCACTCGCTTAGCAAAACGTTTATTCAACGTCCCGATCGCCCTCGTTAGCTTAATCGACAACGATCGTCAGTGGTTTAAATCCTGCTTTGGCCTGACTGTGCGCGAAACTTCCCGCGATATTTCTTTTTGCGGCCATGCCATTTTGGGTAGTCAACCGTTTGTGGTTCAAGACGCCAGTGCCGATCCACGTTTTGCCGATAACCCTTTGGTGACTGGTGACCCGCATATCCGCTTTTATGCCGGGCACCCGCTTTCTCTTAGTGATGGCACCAATATCGGCACACTCTGTGTTATTGATACCCAGCCAAGACGTTTTAGCCAAGAGGACGTGCGCTTTTTAAAAGATCTGGCGCTACTCGCGGAAAGTGAGTTGTCATCGGCACATACCGCTTACACTGACGACATTACAGGCATTTCTAATCGACGCGGTTTTATGCAACTGGCGAGCCGAGCGGTACAGCATTGCCAGTCAATTAATGCTCCCTATTCATTAGCTTTTTTGGACTTAAATAACTTTAAAGCGATTAATGATACCTACGGCCATGCTGAAGGGGATATCGCGTTATCTCACTTAGCCAACTTGCTGCGCGCCAATATGCGCGAATCGGATGTGTTCGCCCGCTTTGGTGGGGACGAGTTTGTGGTGTTTCTCTATGGTGCGGGTCGTCAAGAAGCGGAGAATGCCCTCGAGCGTTTTGCTGGGGTGGTTGAACGATTTAATCAAATCAACCGGCACACGTATCCTCTCTCATTTAGCCAAGGCATTGCGACCAGCTCAGCCACCTCGCACCGCGGTTTAGATGACTTGTTGGATGAAGCGGATACCAAGATGTATCAACAAAAAATGCGTCAAAAAGCCCACAACGGTGATGAGTCCTAAGCGGTGTAGACGTGTAAACGAATAAAAAACGTGGCACACAAAGGTGCCACGCGTTGTCGATAGTACTCACAGCCTTTGCATTTAGTGTGAAAGCGCCGAGGCGATGGTCTCCAAACTACTCGGATCATCAATCGTCGAGGGCACGTGATAAGCCTCGCCATCCGCCATTTGGCGAATAATGCGACGTAATATTTTCCCTGACCGTGTTTTGGGCAACTTATCGACGATCACCGCTTTTTTAAAGCAAGCGATCGCGCCAATTTGATCCCGCACACGCTGTACCAATTCCTGTTCTATCTCCCCGCTCACAGAGACAAAACCATCTTTCAGTACCACCAAGCCAAGCGGCAATTGGCCTTTGAGCTCATCGTGCATGCCCACCACCGCACATTCGGCGACCGCTTCATGGCTACCCAGTACTTCTTCCATTTCTCCGGTCGATAAGCGGTGACCCGCGACGTTAATCACGTCATCTATCCGTCCCATCACAAACACATAGCCATCTTCGTCCATGTAGCCCCCATCACCAGAGACATAGTAACCGGGGAACTGGCTGAGATAGCCGGCTTCAAAGCGATCGTGGTTGCGCCACACCGTGGGCAGGCAGCTGGGCGGCAGGGGGCGCTTCACGGCAATATATCCTTGCTGGTTTGGCGCCGCAGGGTCGCCCATTTCATCGAGGATACACACCTGATATCCCGGGCTTGGCATGGTTGCCGAGCCAGGCTTGGTCGCAAAGCAAGTTAACCCCAATGGATTGCCGGCAATCGCCCAACCGGTTTCAGTTTGCCACCAGTGATCCACCACGGGTCGCTGGGTCTTTTCTTCTACCCATTCCAATGTCGGCGGGTCAAGCCGCTCGCCGGCCATAAACACCGTGCGTAACGATGTCATCGGATAACGCGCAAGGTGCTCACCGTTTGGGTCTTGCTTTTTAATCGCCCGAAAGGCGGTAGGCGCCGAGAACAAGATGCTGACGTTATACTCATCACACACGCGCCAAAACGCCCCCGCATCCGGTGTGCCGACGGGTTTGCCTTCAAACATCACCGTGGTGCAGCCGTGTAGCAAAGGGGCATACACAATATACGAGTGCCCCACGACCCAGCCGACATCCGATGCGGCCCAAAACACTTCACCGGGTTTGACGTTGTAAATCGCGCTCATGCTGTACTTCATCGCTACCGCATGGCCGCCATTATCACGCACTACACCTTTGGGTTTGCCCGTGGTGCCGGAGGTATAAAGGATATACAAAGGATCCGTAGCATTAACGGGCACCGGCGGCGCAGGGGTGGCTTCAGCTAACAGCGCCGCCCAATCAGCATCACGCGGATTATCTAAATTGGCACGACACATGGCACGCTGATAGACCACCACATGGTCAGGTTTGTAGCGACTGTCCATGATGGCTTGATCGACCATCGGCTTATAAGCCAAGGTTTTCGCGCCCTCGATGCCGCATGAGGCGGTGAGCACCACTTTGGGCTCCGCGTCTTCAATCCGTACCGCCAGCTCATTCGGGGCAAAGCCACCAAAGACTACCGAGTGGATCGCCCCAAGCCGTGCGCAAGCGAGCATGGCTACGGTCGCTTCTGGGATCATGGGCATATAAATCACCACGCGATCCCCCTTTTCAACCCCTAGCCCTGCCAGCATGCCCGCAACTTTCGCCACGTAGTCACGCAGCGCGGCATAGGTGTAGGTGGTTTTTTTGTCGGTAACCGGGGAGTCGTAAATAAGTGCAGTTTGTTCACCTCGACCTTGCTCGACATGAGCATCAAGCGCCATATACGCGGTGTTCATAGTGCCATCGGCAAACCAGCGCTCAATGCCATTGTCATCTTTGCTAAGAATGGTTTGTGGAAAGGTAAACCAATCTAGCTGTTTGGCCTGCGCCTGCCAAAACCCCTCGGGATCGCGGTTGGCCCAATCCGCATGGTGTTGATAACTGGCTTCTTGCATAAGCGGCTCCTTATCGCCCGCCATGAGCGAGCGATGAGTTAGCAAGCAACGTGTTTAATAACGTGCTTAGTTAATCACAAACAGCGACATAAACGCGTGCACCGGGGTTTTCTCCAGCGCGGCCTGGTCGCTACACAAGGCAGCGATTTTTTCGCTCTGTGCTTGCGGGAACCGGGTCGCCAAGTTAGTGCGGAATTTTTGCTCCAGCACAGGGATCCCTTCTTCGCGACGACGGCGGTGACCAATTGGGTATTCCACCGCGACTTGTTCGGTACTGCTGCCATCGGTAAAGAAGATTTGGATCGCATTGGCAATCGAGCGCTTGTCAGCTTCAAGGTATTCCGCGCTATAACGCGGGTCTTCTTTGATCACCATTTTTTGCCGTAGCGCATCAATACGCGGGTCGGCGTGATGGAAGGCGTCTTCGTAGTGCTCGGCCACTAAATTGCCGTATAGCAGCGGCACTGCCACCATGTATTGCAGACAGTGGTCACGGTCAGCCGGGTTAGCCAACTCCCCTTCTTTAGAAATGATGCGAATGGCCGATTCATGGGTGGTGATTTCAATACGTTCAATCTCATCCACGCGGTTTTTCACCTGTGAATGCAAGGTCACCGCCGCTTCCACTGCCGTTTGGGCATGAAACTCCGCTGGGAAGGAAATCTTAAACAACACGTTTTCCATCACGTAGCTGGCAAAGTCTTGTTTGATACTAAAGGGATTACCGTTAAACAGCACATCGTAATAGCCCCACTTGGGTGCGCTGAGTACCGACGGCAAGCCCATTTCACCTTTCATGGTGATCATCGCCAACCGCACCGCGCGGGAGGTGGCATCGCCCGCCGCCCACGATTTGCGTGAACCGGCGTTCGGCGCATGGCGATAAGTGCGCAGCGCACAACCATCTACCCAAGCTTGTGAGACGGCATCAATGATCTGCTCCCGATTACCGCCCAGCATTTTGGTGACCACAGCCGTTGATGCCACGCGCACCAATAAAACGTGATCCAGCCCGACGCGGTTAAAGCTATTCTCAAGGGCGAGCACGCCTTGGATCTCATGCGCTTTGATCATCGCGGTCAACACATCGCGCATAGTGAGTGGTGGTTTGCCTTCGGCCACGGCCACACGGCTTAAGTAATCGGCGGTGGCCAAAATTCCACCTAGGTTATCGGACGGATGGCCCCACTCGGCGGCGAGCCAAGTATCGTTAAAATCGAGCCAGCGAATAATACAGCCGATGTTAAACGCGGCAGTGACCGGATCAAGCTCGTGGGAGGTGCCCGGCACACGCGCGCCATGGCGCACAGTCGTCCCCGGCACCAGTGGACCCAGGTGTTTGGTACATTCAGGGAAACGTAGCGCCAGTAAGCCACAGCCAAGGGTATCCATCAAACAGTTACGGGCGGTGTTGTAGGCTTCTGCCGAGGCAATCGGCGTGCTATCGACATAATCAGCAATTTGCACCAATAAGGCATCGGGGTCGGGGCGCTGGTTCAATTCTACGTTGTTGCTCATGATCAATTCCTTCTGTGATTTCAATCGGGTGAATACGCGCTGATTAGGGGCGCTGATCGATAGGTAGCCAATCTTGGTGCTCAGGGCCGTCGTAATCGGCACTGGGGCGAATAATGCGGTTATTAGCGCGCTGCTCAAACACATGCGCCGCCCAGCCCGTTACTCGGCTCATAACAAAAATCGGGGTAAACAATTTGGTCGGGATCCCCATAAAGTGGTAGGCCGAGGCGTGATAAAAATCGGCATTGGGGAACAAGCCTTTTTCGCGCTTCATCACCTGCTCAACCCGCTCAGACACGTCATAAAGCCAAGCGTCCGGTGCGTTTTCGGCAAGCTGTTTCGACCAATGCTTAATAAGCGCATTGCGGGGGTCTGATTCACGGTAAATCGCATGGCCAAAGCCCATCACTTTGTCTTTGTTGGCGAGCATTTGCATTAGCCCGGCTTCAGCGTCGTCAGGCGTTCGCCACTGCTCGAGCATCTCCATCGCCGCTTCATTGGCACCGCCATGCAATGGGCCGCGCAAGCTGCCGATGGCCGCGGTAATGCAAGAGTGCAAATCGGACAAAGTGGACGCACACACACGCGCGGTAAAGGTCGAGGCATTGAACTCATGCTCGGCATACAGCACCAGCGAGCAATGCATCACGGATTCATGCAGTGGCGACGGGGTTTCATCAGTGAGCATTTTGAGGAAGTAACCGCCAATGCTTTTCACCTCCGGCTGATAGGTATCGACTCGCACACCATCATGCGAATAGCGGTACCAATAGCAGATAATGGCCGGCAACATCGCCAACAGAGTATCGGTTTTATCCGCTTGCTCACTAAAGTCGGTTTCTTGATCCAAGTTACCCAGCATCGAGCAACCAGTACGCATCACATCCATGGGGTGCGCATTGGCAGGAATTCGCTCCAGCACCGCTTTTAAGGCGTCAGGTAACCCCCGCTTGCCGACCAAGGTTTCTGTGTAGTCGGCGAGCGTTTGGCGATTGGGGAGTTGGCCTTTGAGTAGCAGGTAAGCGACTTCCTCAAATTGGGCGTGATTGGCTAAATCGGTAATGTCGTAACCGCGATAGGTTAATCCAGTACCGGTTTGTCCCACCGTACACAAGGCGGTGGTGCCGGCACTTTGACCACGAAGGCCCGCGCCGGAGATGGCTTTGTCTTTGGGTGCGACGGCGACATTTGTCATGATTGGCTCCTTTCCTTTGATGCCATCAGATTCAACCGCTGCATGAATCCGTGAACGTGGCGATAATTCCAGTGGTGTAACCGACGTTTTCACACTGTGGGTGTACGTTCGTGATCACTCTTTTCCAAATAAGCGATCCAATTGTTGTTCGTAGGCGTGATACCCCAAGAATTCATAGAGGGCATCACGGGTTTGCATGGTGTCGACCACGTTTTTCTGGTGGCCATCATCCAGCAAGTGTTGATACACATTGAGGGCGGCTTGGTTCATGGCACGAAACGCAGAGAGCGGATACAGCACCATGCTGACCCCGACACCCGCCAGCTCTTGGCTGGTAAACAGTGGGGTTTGACCAAACTCGGTGATATTCGCTAGTACCGGCACCTTTACTTGCTCAACAAAGGCTTGGTACTGCTCGAGTGTTTGCATGGCTTCGGGGAAAATCATGTCCGCCCCTGCTTCTACGTAAGCTCTGGCGCGGGCGACAGCACTGTCCATACCTTCCACCGCCAAGGCGTCGGTGCGCGCCATGATCACAAACTCAGGATCGGTGCGCGCATCCACCGCGGCTTTAATGCGGTCGACCATTTCGGCTTGGCTGACAATTTCTTTGTTAGGGCGATGACCGCAGCGCTTTTGCGCCACTTGATCTTCCATATGTACCGCGCCTGCACCGGCCCGCTCCATTTCGCGAATGGTGCGAGCAATATTGAGCGCGCCGCCAAAGCCGGTATCAATATCCACCAGTAAGGGCACGTCGGTTGCTGCAGTGATCCGGCGGACATCTTCCAACACATCGTTGAGAGTCGTGATCCCCAAATCCGGTAAGCCATAAGAGGCATTGGCAATTCCACCTCCAGAGAGGTAAATGGCTTGATGCCCCACTCGCTCTGCCATCTTGGCGCAATAGGGGTTGATTGTACCGACGACTTGCAGCGGAATATTGTTGCGCACCGCTTGGCGAAAACGTGCACCTGCACTCATAGCATTCTCCTTGTGAACTCATGGCTTAGCGGATTAGTTAATCGGTAATTTGCTGTTCAATCAGTTGGCGACTGCGCTGAATATGACGACGCATCAGCATTTCGGCCAACTCGGCATCGCGCTCTCGAATTGCCGCCAAAATCTGCATGTGCTCTTGTAACGCTTGCTGGGGGCGAGAATGCGCCCGGGGCGATTGAAAGCGGTACATCCGCAGCAAGTGGTACAACTCGCCACACAACAGGTTGATCAGTTTCTGGTTGTGGCTGGCTTTAATGATGCAATAATGAAAATCAAAATCGCCTTGTTGGTGGAAGTACGCCGCCCCCTCCACCCGTTCGATATAGGCATGGTGGGTGTCGAGCACTGCACTTAACTGCTCAATTTCCTCATCGGTGATGTGCGCGCAAGCCAGTCTTGCGGCCATACCTTCTAACGCTTCTCGCACCGCATAAATCTCAGCCAGTTGACGATGCGTGAGTGTCACTACCCTTGCCCCGACATGAGGGACGCGCTCTACCAACCCCAAGGCTTCGACCCGCATCATGGCTTCACGCAGTGGCCCTCGGCTGACGCCAAATGCAGCAGCCAACCCCGCTTCCGATACCTTGGTGCCCGCTGGATAAGTGCCGGTGACAATCGCCTCGATAAGTTGCTCGGTCAGACTGGCTGACTTGGTGGGCTCTCGTGACTCAAGCTGCGCCGCTTGCACGCTCTGATCGAGAAATTGATCATTTGTCGACAATAAAGACATAAACACCGCCTAAAAACTTCAATAAAGCCAGAATAGAACAATATTGTAGACAATGTGGATTAGACTTTGGTCTGTAGACACCGACTTTTATCGTGATCAAAGCCACAACGTAAATGATAATGTACGCATTGAGTTGTTATTCACTTGTTATCAAACGAGCGTTTGACTCGACCTATCCGAACAACGGCGTATGGTGTAGCGGTCGTTTTAATAGGGATAGAGCGCAAATATGGATAGAAATCATTCCAAGCGTGAAAACGCATTAGCGCTACTGATTGGCAGTAGTTTGGTGTCACTCGGCATCTTCTTTTTCAATCAAGTGGGGTTACTGACCGGCGGTACCGCTGGGCTAGCACTCTTTTTACAACGGATCACCGATTTCAGCTTTGGTGAGCTTTTCTTCGTGATCAACCTGCCTTTTTATTGGCTCGCCTACACCCAAATGGGCAAACGCTTCACCATCAGTACCTTGGTTGCGGTCAGCATCGTTTCATTCGGTGCGGATCATCTAAGCGCCGTATTAACTATCAACAGCATTCATCCTGTGTATGCGGCGCTGTTTGGCGGCGGCTTAATTGGCATGGGCATGCTGGTGATGTTCCGCCATCAATGCAGCTTGGGCGGATTTAACACCTTGGCGTTGTTCTTACAGCAACGATTTGGTATTCGCGCTGGGAAAGTACAAATGGCGTTGGATTGCTCGATTGTGGTGTTGTCGCTGATGATCGTTGACCCATGGCTGATAGCCTTATCTGTCGCCGCGGCGATTACCACCAATCTCGTGCTGGCCATGAACCACAAGCCTGGACGCTATCAAGTCCAGCCTCCTTCAACCGCATAATGGCAGTGAGTGTTGAGAGGCGAGTTTTCGCCTCTCTTCCCTCAGGCTCCATCCGCTTACGTCTGGCGTGTTATTCGTGCCATCGTCGCCACTCGCGTTCCTAAATACGAATCACTCTTACAATTGATTGCCGTACATGCTAAATTTCGCTTTTTTGGCGCCTATCATAAAGGAGTGTTGATGAACGCGGCCGATCCTAGCGTTGATGTGTTACCACTGCCCGCCACGGTTGCACTGTCCCCTTTCCCCGCTGCTTTAGGCTTGTCTGTGATCCCAGATGATGTAGTGGGCACATCACTTCAAGAACAGCTCACGACTGAGCACGGATTGACGCAGTGTTTTTCCGCCGTCAACGCCACCTATGGCGATGCAGATAACCGCGCCCAGGGCACACTTTTTATTGGCGCCTATGCCTATGAATTTTTGCTTCCAGTGCTGGCAAGCTGGCTACAAGCTGGGCAACTCCCCGCACTGGACTTGGATAATTGGCAGGTCAAATACGAGCCTACCCGCGTCACTAAGCCGAACGGCGAAGAGCTCGTTTATCATAAGCCGCACTTTTATCTCAATGCCTTGATTGGTTGGGAACAGCCAGCGGCAAAGGATTGGCAGGCTATTTTACATGGTGCCTTGTTACGGCATTTTTCGCCCATCGTCGACGCGGTGGCGGAGCAAAGTGGCATGCGTGAAGGTCCACTTTGGAAAGTGGTTGCCGATTCAATCTGTATTGCCTTTTTGATGGTGGGTAAACATCGTGATTGTGAGCAAGCCGCGCGTGACGCAGCTCTATCTATCGTCCATCAACGCGGCACCCCACTTTATAGTAAGCGCAGTGGCTTTCACGATGTGACCGTCTACGACCCGAATGACACCCAAACCGTGCTGCAAACCCATAGCTTCCGTCTACGCGGCGGCTGCTGCCGGATCTTTACCGTCGATGATCACAGTTATTGCTCAACCTGCTGCTTTTTAAAGCCTGACGAACAAGCTAAGCGCCTTGCAGAAGTCGCGTGTCAGCGTGAAGGCGTGGCGCTGGACACGCAGCCTCGCTAACTCAGCGCCACATCGACCCAAACAAGACGATGATCGGAGTGAGCACGCGCATTTTCTTGGCCGTTTTTATCACAAATCAGTGGGTAGTCGGCATCATCAGGCGCAGGCCAAAATACGCCGGAGGCTTGCACCGCGAGCTCTCGCGAAGGTAGGACATAATCAAGGCGCAGCCCGCCGTTGTGGGTGGCGATTGCTCGCCCTTTCCCATCGATAAATCGAAAGGCGTGAGACAGTGCCGCCTCACTTTTTGGCACCTGTGCGCCGACAGCGACCTCTGGATGCACACGCGGATGATTGAGCAAAGCGCCAATGGCTTGCTTATCCCCATCGCCATAGCTCGGATCCGCATTTAAATCGCCAATCACCACAAACGGCGTCTCGGAAGCAAGCCCGCCGTGGACGCCCTTGTCGTCCACCAGCCAATCGGCGTTGTCTAAAAGGCCAATCAGTTGGTGAATTTCATCACTGTTGCGACGCCAGTTACGCTTTTCCGGTCCATCAAACACGGGCGGTGAGGGATGACAGGCCACCACTTGTATTCGATGTTCGCCAACCCGTATCGGCACTGACACCAAGTTTTTTGAGGCGAGACGCAGCGCCTGCTGTGCTTGTTCGGTGTAATACTCCGTAGGAAGCTGATGGCGAGGCAATTGATGCCACGCAAAGTGCTGCCAAGTGCGAATTGCGGCATCTTCGATGGGGTAACGCGATAAAATCACATAGCCAAATTGACCATGATAGTCGCCAAAGCCATGGCATTGCTGGGCACGATTTAAGCGTTGGTGCTCACTGACCGGCACCGTTAATTTTAAGCCTGTATTGGTGGCCGGCAAATAGCGATACGGATAATCAATCGGCGTTTCACCGTGTTGCGATTGAGCCAAATGCCGCTCACAAAATGCGGCGAGCGCACCATCGTCGCCACCGCTGCCCGGATGATCAAACTCGCAAAGCACCGCCACATCAGGACGCACTCGTTGTAGGGTCGCGGCGAGATTTCTAATTTGTCGGCTGGGGGTGGGCGCTAACATCTGTGCTTTAATGTCACCGGCCTGACGTCCGGCTAGAGACAGGTTGAATTGTGCCAACCTAAGGCTTGAAGGTGCTGTCATGACATCCCGATAATGTGCTGAAAGAACCCCTATTTTAACAAGCTATCGAGGGCGCGACGAATTTGCCGCGCATCTTCTTCTGCTCGATGCGGTGTCGGCCCCAAAGCCTCCATTTCGCGACTAAAATCGCGCCGATCGAGATCGCTGTGCTTTTTTAGCCATTGATTCACCTCCATTAGGGTGAATGAAGGACGCATGTAGCAGGCTTTGTAAAGCCGCCCCATCCAAAACAGATCCCACTGGCTGTCGCACAATACATGTTCAAAGGGGGCAAGGGTTTGGTTAAGGTGCTGGCATACTTCTAACACACTCATCCCTTCACTAAAAAGGCGCTCGCGGGAGATCCCATGAATTCGGGTTTCGGCTTCTTTGTCCCAGTGGTTCCAATGGCCACTGGCGGTGGAAGGGTCAATCAAAAAACTATCACTGTCGCCATTTGGTAACACGTACCCGACCTCTATCGGGTAAGACACTAACGACAAACCGGATGCTTCAAAATCCAGTGTCACCCACATACGCGTACTCCTTGCTCATAAACACTCCTGCATGACTAGGCACTTCCATTGCCTGATTACCTAACTGTAGCCTTTTTGTTGCTACTTGGACGGGTTGTCGCGCTACTTTTGCGTGCTTGATTAACAAGTGGGTGAAAAAATAGATGTTATTTCATCTGCTTGGCTATTTTTTTATTGATAATGTGATAATTCTGACAAGTGACCGTCGGAGTTTGACCGTTGTACGATATATTTCATCGCCGGATTGATTTAGGCTTCGGTAAATGCTGCATCACGCAGTTTGATAGCAACCACCTTGTTAACGAGGGATGATAGGTATGAAGCAAACGTCTCGCACCATGCTTGCGCGTAAACACGTGGCGTTAGTGGCGCACGATCACTACAAAAACGCCTTGAGCGAGTGGGTACAAGAAAATAAAGAGATACTGAGTCAGCATGAGCTTTATGCTACTGGCACCACGGGGCATATTCTTGCGCGAGAAACCGGATTAAAAATCACTCCGCTTATCAGCGGCCCAATGGGTGGCGATCAGCAACTCGGTGCGATGATTTCTGAACAAAAAATTGATGCGATGATTTTCTTTTGGGATCCGCTCAATGCCGTGCCACACGACCCAGATGTCAAAGCACTACTGCGTGTCAGCACGGTTTGGAACATTCCCGTTGCCACCAATCGCTCAACCGCCCGCTTTCTGATTACCTCCCCGCTGTTCGGGCAAGAGGTGGATGTTCAAATCCCCGATTATCAAGCCTATTTAGACGAGCGTTTGTAGTGCTTGCCCCACGCTGTGAGTCGTTCGCTGACAGTGTGGGTTATACACCTTCTAGAGATACCCTTTGAGCTCCTCAACAAATGATGAGGCATGGCCTTTTTGGTGTACTAGCCACACTTGTTTTTGTGCGCGTGTCAGGGCGACATAAAACAGTCGTCGTTCTTCCGCGTGCTCAATCGGCTCTTCATTTTTTCCCAGTAACGCCTCATCGAGTGAAAGCGAGCGTGGTTTGGCGGGAAATACGCCATCATCCATGCCGAGGATAAACACATAGTGGGCTTCTTGGCCCTTGCTGGCGTGTGCGGTGGTATAGCGAAGCGCCAATGAAGGATACGCATTCTGCCAGCTTTCTAGTGCGTCAGGACGGATGGCATGCGTGCGACCAATCATCATCACACTCACAGCTTGCGCCGCCTTAGCATGCTTTTTCTCTAAGCTTGCCAGTGTCTTTTCTAGCTTATCGTCAGTGATCACCTTGATCGCTTTGGGTGTTTTCGTCGATGCCTTGTCTCGCGCGTAATCTAATTGTTTGCTGAGCTGTTTAGGGTTTTGGCCAATGAATTGTTGTGCCACATCTCCCAAGGTAGACGGGTAGCGATAACAGGTGGTCAGCCAGCAAATTTCACTGTCACCGAAACGCTGTGCAAACTCGGTGGTTAAACTAACATCGGCACCGGCAAAGCGATAAATGGCTTGCCAATCATCCCCCACGGTATACAAGGAGGCGCGTGGTGATTGGGTTTCACTGTCCGTTTTACCGTGACACAGTGCCTCGAGCATCGCCAACCGTGCCGGGGAGATGTCTTGGTATTCATCGACCATCACAAACTGAATAGGCGTGACGAATTTTCGCTGCTGAAACAACTTGGTGGCTTTTGCGATCAAGCCGTCAAAGTCAACAGCGCTCTCCGCTTTTAGCGCCTGTTTGTAGGCTTGGTACAACGGCCAAATCACCGCCAGTTCATTTTTTAACGCACTCTGCTCATCAAAGCTCGCCAATCTATCGGTCAGGGCGCGCTTGGTGGTATTGGCTTGGATCACTCGAGAAAGACGCGACCAAATCCAGGTGTGCAACCGGTTTTCATGGGCACAGGCGCTGAGCTCAGCATTATCATCAAGTGGTAGTGCGTGCTGCTGATGTAATTTGTCCCATGCTTTACGGGTAGAGGACTGTTGCCAGTGTTCGGCGAGTGTTTGGGTCAGCCATGCCGATTTCGCCGTCTCATCACTGGCGAGTGGAGAAATAATCGGCGCCTGTCCTTGGTGTTCAGCAAGTTGCTGGCGGGCAAAACCATGGAAGGTGGTTACATTCACTTCATGGCCCGTTTTGGTCTTAATCCGAGTTTTGAGCTCGGTGGCGGCATCTCGACCAAAGGCAAGCAACAAAAGCTGCTCAGGCTTGGCTTGACCGCTTTCAATCAAGTAGGCGGCGCGTGCTACCAACACGCTGGTTTTACCGCTTCCGGGCCCAGCCACCACCAAGGTATGAGATTCATCAGTAAGCACGGCCTCGCGCTGTCCCGCATTCAAAGGCGACGACTCAACCTGATCAAACCAGGTTTGCCACTGATTAAGCATCGCCGCTTGCCACTGTTGATTGCGGGCTTTCAGCCAGCTTGAATCGGCCTGCAACACAGGCGCTAACGTGGTGGCAAGGCTTTCGTCCAAATTGGCTAAGAATGAGACGGGTATCCCCTCGCCTTCCAGCTTATTCAATACTGTTTGCTGCGCGGTGCGTAATTGTGTGACACGTGCATAACCGGGCGCATTCACCAGTGCATCAAGCTCAGCCAGTAAACTGGGGCGTATCATTGCCAGCCGTTTTTGATAACGGGCGATATAGGCTTGATAGTGGCGATAGATAGTTTGTCCCGCCTGTTGGGCGTGATCCCATGGCAAGCCAAAGACCTCGAATGGCAGTGGGTCGCCCTCATCGGTATAACCGGTCAGCGAAATCGTACCCCAAAGCAAACCACGCGACACCCGAAGTTGCCCGTCCCATGCTGAGAAAGGAATGTATTGGCGATGGTGGCGAGACTCCAGCAATAAACCATCATCTTCTAACTGCAGGCTATAATGATCGCCATAAACAAGCCATTGTGCCCAACGATTGGCCGTAAGTTTCATATCTCAACGTTATTCAGCGAATAGCGCACGCGTTGTGCCCTAAAAAGATGCTTGGCATGCTACTTCTCAAGGCTCGATAAATCAATTCACTAGAGAGATGCCACTGCCTACGCACTGCGCTGACAACACGAAATTGACCTGCCGCAACCATTTTCTTAATCCATGACAAAATACCCGATTGAGGCTTAGTTTCTGGTCCCGTTTCTGCTATCTTGCCAGCATTGTTGGCCGATCACCGTTATTTATGTCTCTTTCTCTGCCACGTTTACCTTTCCTGCCGCTCGCTGTGCGTGAGTATTGGGCGAACCATCGTATTAATGACAGCATTCGCGTCCTTATCGCCCTAATGGGGGTAGCGCTTTATGCGGGGTATGCAGACCGTACGGATATTGTCACACCGCTGGTGTTGGGCGTGATTGCCTCGGCGTTGGCAGAAGTGGATGACCACTTTTGGGGGCGGATACGAGCACTTGGCGTCACACTCGTTTGCTTCACGGTCGCCGCCTTTTCTGTCGAACTGCTTTACGACACGCCTTGGTTATTTGCCATTGGCCTCACACTATCGAGTTTCGGTTTTATCATGCTGGGTGCGATCGGTGAGCGCTATGGCACCATTGCCTTTGCCTCTTTGCTTCTCGCGGTTTATACCATGCTGGGGATGGAGCAAGGCAGTGATATGTGGTTGCAACCTATGATGCTGCTGTCAGGCGCACTCTGGTATGGGCTGCTATCGCTAGTATGGATCCTCATTTGGCCTCACCGCCCTGTGCAGCACCGGCTCGCGGCGGTTTTTCGTCAAACGGCGACGTACATGGAAACCAAATCCCGATTATTTCATCCGGTGGCTGAACTGGTTCCGCAGCCGACGCGTATCGCCGCCGCTAACCAAAATGCCCAAGTGGTTGCGGCGCTAAACCAAGCAAAAGCGTCATTGCTGACACGCGCGCGGCGTGGCCGACTCACACAGCGGCATCAAACCTTGCTACAAACCTATTTCATTGCCCAAGATATTCACGAGCGTGTGAGTTCATCCCATTATCGTTACCAAGATCTAGCGGCGCATTTTTTCCATTCCGATATCCTCTTTCGCTTTGAAGCCTTATTAAACGCGCAAGCTCAAGCCTGCCGGGATGTCGCTCAAGCCATGTCAATCGGTACACACTACCAGCATCCGAAAACAGGCCAGCAAGCGCTCACGGCAATCAAACAGTCGATGGCCTATTTGTCGGCACAAGAGGAGCAAGACAGCACTCGCCTCGCGCTTCTGCAGCAACTCGATTTTCTCTACAAAAACTTGGAAACAGTAGAACAACAACTCGCCAGCTTGAGCCACTTAGCCAGCACGGACAATCTGCAAGAAAGTGAACTGGCCGACCCTGATGCACACTCGTTGGGGGAAATGGCTTACCGCATTCGTCGACAGCTCACGGTCAAATCATTGCGGTTTCGTCATGCTGTTCGCCTATCTTTATCGTTATTGACCGGCTACGCCCTGATCCAAGGGCTTTCGCTAGAGCACGGTTTTTGGATTTTGATGACCATTCAGTTCGTGTGCCAAACCAACTATTCAGCCACCCGCAGTAAGCTTAAAGAGAGAGTATTGGGCACCGTCGCCGGTCTACTCTTGGGCGTACCGGCGCTCTATCTCTTTCCAGATCCCAGCAGTCAACTGGCGTTGATGGTGATCACCGGTGTGCTCTTTTTCGCATTTCGCACCGTGCAATACACCCTCGCAACCTTGTTTATTACGCTGTTGGTATTAATGTGCTTTAGCCAATTCGGCCAAGGCTTCGCTGTTATTCTTCCCCGCCTTGGCGATACCGTCATTGGCAGCTTGATTGCCGTCGCGGCCGTCCGTTACGTGTTACCCGACTGGCAAGCACACCGTTTGCGCGGGATCATGACCGAAGCCTTGCAAGCCAATCGAGACTATCTTGCTCATGTGATTGCGCAATACCGCGTCGGTAAGCGCGACAACCTGGCTTATCGTATCGCTCGACGTCACGCCCACAATGCCGATGCCGAGCTCACCACCGCTATCAGTAACATGCTGGTGGAGCCTGGACGCTATCGCACCAATATCGAAGAGACCTTCCGGTTCTTGTGTTTAAACAACGCAATGTTGAGCTATATTTCGGCCCTCGGCGCGCACCGTAGTCGCATGGATGATGAAGTTAATCACCAAAAAATGGCGCAACTCCATCGTGAGATTCATCAATCACTTAACACACTGACTGAGCGTTTGGGTCAAGCATTGCCAGCAGAGTTACCCACCCAAGTACCATCCACTGGCACCAAGACACCCGCAGGCGAGCCTGTGAGCATTGATGAGCACCACGCCAATGACGCTACCGCATCGCAATCACCTTCGTATGCGCCTGTTGATAACGCGCCGCTAAGCATGGTGCTGCAACAGCTACACTTAATTCGACGCATGTTGCCTGAGCTCAATAGTTTGACAGAAACACTGCGCCAGCAAGCACTTAAGCAAAGTCGCGCCTAAAAGGAAGAAAAGCGGTTACACAGGGTTAGCTCGGCACTGTCACGTGAAAGGCACGGTTATTGCGGAGTTAACAGGACGGATATCACGTCAGCGCTGTGTAAAATTACACTTATTTACGCAGCGAATGGTTGAAAGCCTGACCGCGAGGCCGGATATTAATAGTTACGCCACCTGTTGAGGCTGGCAACTATACTGATAATTAAGCGGCCTAATGCCGCCTCGTAGCCCGCCTGGAGCAATTATGGCTATTCATGTAGGAATCATCGACTCTGACCCCGTCCGTCTCGTCACCCCTGTTTTACATCAGCAATTGCCTGTGAGTAAGCTGATACTCATTGGCACACTGGAGCAAGATCTGGAGTTTGAGCGTTTAACACGTGTGTTGGCACCCAAGGGGATTGAAACCGAGTTTTTTGAAATCTCGGACGATATCAATATTCGTGAAGTAAAAAGCCAAGTGAAACAACTGGCAGAACAGCTCAGCAGCGCTTCTGAAGACATCCTTTTTAATGCGAGCTGTGGCCTGCGCCACCAATTACTCTCCGCTTATGAAGTCTTTCGTACCTATCAGTGGCCCAGCTATGTAATTGAGCCCTATAGCGACGAGCTTTGTTGGCTGTACCCTGACGGCCTCCCCCAGCAACAAGTGGAAGACCATATTAGTCTCACTGAGTATTTAACGGTTTTCGGCGCGCGCTGTGAGCATCAAGATGACCAAGTCTCAGGTTGTTTAACCAATGACATTTACCGGTTGGGAGAAAAGTGGGCCAGCAATGCCTATGAGCTCGGTCCAGGCCTAGCCACTTTGAACTACCTCGCAACCACGTGTCGTAAAGAGCAACGTTTAGACGTCGCGCTTAGTGAGAAGCAGCAAGGTTATCGCGAGCTTGGTATTCTTCTCGATGACCTCTCGGATGCCGGCTTAGCCAGTTATGAGCAAGGGGTGCTGACATTTAGCTGTGAAGAAGCGCGACGTTTTGCCAACGGGGAGTGGCTAGAAAGCTACGTGCACCACACTGTCACTTCCATCCAACAGGAGCTTCCCACCATCCAAGACAGTGCCCTCTCTTTACAGGTATATCGCCAAATTGGTGAGCGCGAGGTGCGCAATGAATTAGATGTCGCCATGGTGGTGAATAACAAGCTGCATATTATTGAATGCAAAACCAAAGGCATGTCGAGCGACGGCGACGATACCCTATACAAGCTGGAGTCCTTGCGTGATTTGCTCGGAGGGCTTCAGGCGCGCGCGATGTTGGTGAGCTTCCGTCCATTAAGGCATCACGATATTACCCGTGCCACCGATTTAGGCTTAGCCTTGATTGGCCCTGATCAACTGGCCAACCTGCGTACTCATCTTTATGACTGGTTTATCGCAGCGGGCGGGACGATTGAGGTAAGAACGAGCTAGACGCTTGCGCGAAGCAATAGGACAGGTTCGCTAAACGGTCGGCAATAAAAAAACGCGGTGCCCGAGGGCACCGCGTTTGGGTAGGATAACGAAGTCTCGCTTATGACAGAAGCTTACGTGCAGCCTCTACCACGACTTTAATCGAGCGCGCTTCCGTCTCTTTCAAGGTTGCATGATCTGGGGTCTCTTTTTGTGTGCGGTTGATAATCACGCCCGCCACACAACCCGCTCGCAGGCCGGAGCTCGCACACATGGTCAGCAATGTGGCTGATTCCATCTCAAAGTTCAGCACACCCATGTCCTGCCATTCTTGCATTGAACCTTGGAAACGACGCACAACACGGCCGCTAAAGGTATCGTAACGCTCTTGACCTGGATAGAAGGTATCACTGGATGCCGTCACGCCAGTGTGAACCGTCGCACCATCTTCATCAACGGCGGCTTTCATGGCCGTGGCGACGTCAAAATCGGCCACCGCAGGGAACTCCATTGGTGCAAAGTGCGTACTTGCACCGTCAAGGCGTACAGAGCCGGTGGTCACAATCATGTCACCGACATTAATGTCAGGCTGAATTGCCCCCGTCGTGCCCACACGCAAGAAGGTACCAACGCCAAGTTGTGCCAACTCCTCAACCGCAATAGAGGTCGATGGGCCACCGATACCCGTTGAGCAAACCACCACAGGTTTGCCATCAAGCCAACCGAGGTACAAGGTATACTCACGCTGTGAGGCGAGAAACGTGGGTTTTTCCATCAAGTTAGCAATTTTTTCTACGCGCGCAGGGTCGCCAGGAATAATCGCCGTGGTTGCGCCTTGAAGATCCGCTTTTGTTACGCCAAGGTGAAATACAGGGGTATCAGACATCATTCGTCTCCTCGCTGGATGGTATCATCCGCATTAGAATCAATGTGATGCCTACGTGAGCAGGCATCAACGCGTTATTGGTTATGTGGTTAGGATACCCAAATTTTACGCCTTTTGTGTGACCACCATCGACCTATTACCATATTGAATATTACAGATTTCAGAATTTAGAGATCGTTATCACTTTATAAAGGCAAAAGCAGACAGCCTTTGCCCTGGTTTTTAGCGCGGGTCACGAAGTAAGCGTAGCGCATTCAGCGTGACTAACGCCGTGGCCCCGCTATCAGCCAGCACCGCGACCCAAAGTCCTGTGATACCGAGTACACTCGTCACCAAAAACACCCCTTTAAGCCCTAATGCGATCGTAATGTTTTGCCGTACATTCGCTTGGGTCGCTCGCGCCAGTTGCAGTACTCTTGGTAACTCGACCAGCCGGTTATGACTCAATGCCGCCTCAGCCGTTTCTAGCGCCACATCGGTACCACTTCCCATTGCAACACCCACGTGAGACGCTTTCATGGCCGGTGCGTCATTAATGCCATCGCCAACCATGGCGATACGATATTGCTCCGCCAGCGCTTCTACCGCCTCAACCTTGTTCTCCGGCAGTAGCCCCGCGCGGTAATCAATATCCAGTTCGCGGGCAATTTCAGCGGCTGAGGTCGGGTTATCGCCGGTCAACATCACAGGCTGGATACCCATAGCGCGCAATTGCTCGATGGATTCTCGCGCATCATGTCGCAGTGTATCTCGCCAGCCGATCATCCCTTGTGGTTGCTCGTCAATGAGCACAACCGCAACCGTCACCCCGCGCTCGGCCACCGATTGGGCCTCTTGATATTGTGCGTGGTTTAACGTCGACTCTGCCACTTTATCCAATGCAACCAACCTGACTAACTGTCCTTCGACCATGCCTTGCACGCCGCGACCAGCATTCGCTTGAATATGCGAGGCATCCGGTACCGATAGACCACGCTCGGCGCTATACAACACCAAGGATTTCGCCAAGGGGTGGTGGCTGCCACGCTCTATCGCCGTCGCCGCTTGAAGCAGAGCGCTCTTATCACCGTGCCATGCGCGCACATCGGTCACCATGGGTTTACCTTCGGTCAAGGTACCTGTCTTATCCAATGAGACGGCATTGATACTGGCGAGTGTCTCTAACGCTGCTCCACCTTTGATCAAAGCACCACGGCGTGCCGCGGTGGCAAGCCCCGAAGTAATCGCCGCAGGTGTCGAAATCACGAGCGCACATGGGCACGCGATCAACAATAGCGCTAACCCTCGGTATAACCATTCTTGCCAGCTGGCGGCAAAGAACAGGGGTGGAATCACCACAACCAGCGCGGCGAGCCCAATCATTGCCGGCGTGTACCAACGACTGAATTTGTCGATAAATCGCTCAATCGGCGCTTTTTTCGACTCGGCCTGCTCGATGAGACGCAAAATACGGTCAATGGCATTTTCGCCCTGTGCGGATGTCACGGTCAGCTGTACGGTTTTATCAGTTGCCAAGCTGCCCGCCATCACGGTATCACCCGCGTCGATATCGACGGGAATAGGTTCACCTGTCAGCGCACTTTGGTCGAAACTGGCGGCACCTTCCATCAGTTGCCCATCCGCGGGGAGCCGCTCACCGGCACTGATTTCAATCCGATCACCCGGCTCTAGATCACTGGCCGCGACTGTCTCACGCGAACCATGACGATCAATCCGCGTCACGGTTTCTGGCACTAACGCCATGAGTGACTGGATACCATCACGGGCACGTGTAGAGGCATATCCCTCTAGCCGCTCGCCAATAAGAAACAGCACAAGTACCATGGCCGCTTCCGTGGTTTCTCCCAGATACAGGGCCCCAATGGCTGCAATGCTCATTAAGGTTTCTATCGAAAATGGCGATCCTTGGCGGGCAAGCCGAGCCGCTTTAAGCACAATGGGTGCCAGTCCAACTACAGTCGCAGCAGTAAACAACCAATCGGATAAAGAAGCGGACCAGTAATCTAGTCCCCAAGCCACCAACATAATGCCCATTAGGCCAAACAGCAGAGCGTCATCACGCCATTTCAGCCAGCCAGAAGGCGTAGTGGCGGTTTGATTCAAGGGAACCAGCGGAAAACCGGCTTTTTTCGCGGCTTGCTGAATCGCAGAGCGAGTATCGGTTGTTGGCGCTTCGTGAGTCAAAGCGACGCGTAGCTTTTCAGTCGCAAACAGCACTTGTGCGCTCTCTACACCCGGCGTGGCATGAATCGCCTTTTCAAGTTTGCCAGCACAGCTTGGACAATCCATACCGGTCACCCCCCACTCATGGGTTACAGAGGACCATGACGGGGATGACGCCGAAGATGCATTCTCGCAGGTATCGTTACACGAGGTGTGAGGCCTGTCGGGATCGTCATCGCCCGCACTACCCTCTCCGTCTTGGTGACTTGCACAGCAGCTCGACGCTTGGCAGCTATTCGTTACCGCCTGCGCAGACTGAGAAACCGTTTGGTGATGTGGCTGATGACAGTGGTGATGTCCACAATGCTTACACATAATCGACTCCTTCTTTGGTCGTTGTGTCATTATCTTGTGGTCAGTATAAGGGTTGGAGCCCACTCCAGAGTCAAGCGCTTATCGAAACAACTCTCATTTGTTTTGCCAAACGCCGCACAACAGCAGGAAAAAGATGCGCCCAGCCATGATGGCTGAGCGCAATGCGCCTATTGGATAATAAAAATATAGCCCTGTAATATTAGGAGGTTAACAATATCGATAAAGAAAGCCCCCACAATCGGCACCACCATAAAGGCTTGGGGCGCGGGGCCGAAGCGATTCACAATTGAGCCCATATTCATTACCGCGGTCGGGGTGGCGCCAAGGCCAAAACCACAATGCCCGCCAGCAATAACGGCCCCTGTATAATTGCTCCCCATCAGCTTGAACGTGACGTAATAACTGAATAAACCGATAACCACCGATTGAATCGCCAAAATAATTAAAAATGGTACCGCTAAGTCGAGAATGTTCCACAGCTTGAGCGTCATCAGCGCCATCGCTAAAAATAAAGATAGAGAGACAGTCCCTACCATATCCACGGTTTCTGACTCTAGCTTTCTAAGTTTAAAGACCTCTAGCGTATTCGTAACAATCACACCCAAGAATAAAGCATAAACAAAGTCAGGCACCATGAGCCATTCAATATTAAACCCGTTTACCCACTCAGATAAATGGCGAGCCCCCGTAATACAAAGTAGTAAAATAAATAAGACTTCAATGACTTTCTTCGCTGTCACTTTATCTTCTTCATTTTCATTGTAAGTCACAAGCTCGGGATATTTTTCGTGTGTTGTGGTGCCACGCCCATATTCAGACTCAAGCTGATGTTTATTAATCAAACGCTGAGCAACTGGACTACCAATGATACCGCCAATCACAAGGCCGAGTGTTGCCGACGCCATGGCAATTTCGAGGGTACTTTGAATACCATACTCATCGGTTAATATCTGTGCCCAAGCCGCGCCAGTACCATGCCCGCCGGACAGGGTAATAGAGCCAGCGACCAGTCCCATCAGAGGATCCAAGCCAAGCATCGACGCAAAACTGACACCAATGGCGTTTTGTATAATGATGTACACAGATGCGATGGCAAGAAACCAAAATACCTTTAAACCACCTTTTACCAATTGTTTATAATTTGCTGCCAGACCAACGGTAGCAAAAAACATCAACATAAACGTATCTTTTAGTGGCAGACTAAACTTAAAATCGATACCGTTGTAATGTAATACAGATATAACACACGCAATGATTAACCCGCCCACAATCGGCTCTGGGATATTAAACTTGCGCAATGCGGGAATTTTTGAATTAACAAAATGGCCTAAAAAAAGGACACCGATGGCAATCAGGAATGATTCTAGCGCACCAATTGAATTGAGTTGATACATATAACCTCTTTGTTTCTCTCACCTCATCCTCCCTGATTGTTTAATTTGACCTTTGTTTTACCTCATTTACGTTCACATTAACGTCAATACGGGTTAGCCACACTTCACGATACTCCAGCATCCTGCTTATCGTTTTGCTGCCGCGCTTGGGCTTTTTTACGCCTCAATCTCGCGATAACTGCCCGCTACCAACGGGCGGCACAATAGCAGAAAAACGTAAAACAAGCACCAACAATCGAACTATATATCGTCATATGGCAAGTAACTACTTAAATAGGCAGGATTAAAATTGAATTGCCAGCACATAAGACTGAATGAAAAACAACCACAATTCGTTCGGTTTTTGTACTTAGGCAGCGATGAAGCGCGGCGAGATAGTCGTAAGGTAGGGAGAGAGTAAAAGAAGCGACGCGGGTATCAATACGAGAATGAGCGCACCTTACCCCGTTTGTAAGGTGCGCAATAAACAAACCTCAAACAGGATGGGTAAGACATTCACCCATTTGCATACTGATGGCTCTTAAGACATCCCGCCGGGTGATAATACCCACCAACTTGCCCTCGTCGACCACGGGGTACAGTTTAGGTTTGGTCGGCGCCATCATTTCAGCCAATTTGATAATGCTATCCTCAGATTCAACCGCCAAGGCATTACTGGTCATGCAATCAGCCACGGCGTGTGAATCTTGACAGTGATAGCTGTCGCGCAATAGCTGTTGCAACATATCTTGCTCAGAAATAAAACCAACCAAACGCTTGTTAGCATCCACCACAGGTCCACCGGTCTGCTGACTGCGGAGCAGTTTTTCCAGTGCACTGGAAAGCGGCATATCCGGTGAAAAGGTTACCGGGCGTTTATTCATATAATCTTTAACGGTGATCGACTCCATGTCGCCTCCCTTAATCGTCATGACAATCTGTTGTCCAGTACTTTAAGTGTTGTCGAAGTTGGCGAAATGTCTAAATCACTTTAAACAATTTGTGTTATTGAGCAAACCAATGGATAAATAGCTCGCTCTATCGGTGGGCTACCAGCCGAGTAAACGATAAAGCTCACCGGTTTTTACACTTCGGTGTGCATTCTCGATGGTGCCATCACGAGCCCACTGTTCAACGACTGGCTGAATGATGGTCTGTGCCGTCTGCCAATCTTGCCCGGCTTCTATTTCGTCGAGGTATAACAGCCTGAGCAATAAGCCATCTAGCCCAGTCAAAAGCTGCTGTGGCGTGCGGTCATTAAAAATCGATGGAAAAACCCGGTCATCGTCATTCGGCAGTCCCATCACTTGGGTCAACTCTTCCACCACACAGGCCACTAGCTTCCCTTTGGATCGCGCCAAATCAACGGGAATAACGACCGCTGCATAACGAATCGCACCATGCTTATTGACTCTAAAATTGGCAGCACAAACGGCATCTTGTAACGGGGAGACATCCGCATTGGCAAATTGCTTGCGCGCATCATCTAAAAAACGTTCATGATTGGTGAACATAATCGTTAGATTGGCACGCTGCGGAGTCGGCGTTGGGATAAAGTCGATCCCGGTTAGCGTCTCCAGATGTGCAACATGATATGTGACAAGATCGTCGTGTAACTGGCTCGCACTGATCGGATGCGCCACATGATAGCGGATCGGGCCATCCCACTTGCGGACGCCTTGTTCACCTTGCACATACTCGCTCTGAAATGCGATACGATAAAATGCCTCAACAATATAATCAGGCGACTGCCAAGCCTGTTGGTTTGCCATCACAGGCGTCACGGTTAGGCACAAGGCTAATAACACCATCCGCTGAAAAAGCCGCCAATATGAGTGACTCACAGTATTACTCCCGATATCGAATCCCCTAGCTAGCATAGTCACGAAATTACAACGCTTAAATCATTTTTTAACACACGCTAGCGATGTCTTTTATTTTGTGCACATAACGTAAAAATCGAACATCAGTTCCACTTTTCTAGACACTTTTTGAACCAAATCCTCATTATCACTGCTCAAAAACCCGCTTGAGACGCACACGATGGATAGTAACCAAGGATTTTTAACTCGTTGTAGTATGAAGAGGACACTATGCGTAAAACGCTACTCGCTTTAACCCTTCCATTAGCGATACCTGCTCAGGCTGCCAATGTGGTCGACGCCTCAAGCTTAGATTTGAGCGCGGCATTAAATGATGATCAACCTCGCACGATGGTGGCGTCATCGCCAGCATTAAGCTTTCGTGAAAAGTCACGCCTACAAGTGGGCAACAAAGCCTTAGTGCGCAAGCAGCAGCTACATCATGGCGTTCCCGTTTACGGTTATTCGGTGGTTGAAAATACCGCCGCACGCGGCTTTGCGCCCAGCGTTAAAGGTGACGTTGTCACTGATATCGAACAAGATATCGGTGGTACACTCCCCATGATTAATCAACAGCAGGCTATCGCGATTGCACAAGGCCAGACTCACCAAGGCAGTCAGCATTTTCATCAAGCCGATGCGAACACAGAGCTTTTGGTCTGGCTGGATAAACAACAAACAGCCCGCCTGGTCTATAAAGTCGACTACCTCGCCAGCGACGATGGTCATCCATCGCGTCCAATCAAAATTATTGATGCGAAGTCTGGCGATATTCTTGACAGCTGGGAGGGCATCGCGCACCTAGAGGCGGGTGGCCCCGGCGGTAACCAAAAGAGCGGCCGATTTAATTTCGGTCCCAATACCCAGCTAGGCAGTTTTGAGGTCAACCGCTACTGCCAAATGGATAGCCCCAACGTGGTGACATTAAACATGAATAACCGCGAATGGGGCGGAGAGGTTCATCAGTTTAATTGCCCACAAAACACCTACCGTCAAGTCAACGGTGCTTATGCGCCAATGAATGATGCGCAGTTTTTTGGCCAGAAAGTATTTGATATGTACCAAGACTGGCTCGGTATACGTCCGATTCGACAAAAGCTCACCATGCGCGTCCACTACGGCCAAGGTTATGGCAATGCTTTTTGGGATGGCAGGCAAATGACCTTTGGCGACGGTAATCGCAGCATGTATCCCCTAACCACTTGGGATGTCATTGCTCACGAAGTGAGCCATGGTTTTACCGAGCAAAACTCAGGGCTTGAGTACCGAGGCATGTCCGGTGGGATGAATGAGTCTTTCTCGGATGTCGCCGCAGCGGCTCTGGGACAGTACGTATTTGGTGAGTTTAACTGGAAAATGGGTGAAGACGTGATGAAACATAGCGAAGCTATGCGTTATTTCATCAACCCAAGCCAAGATGGACGCTCCATTGGTCATGTCGACCGCTATTACTCTGGCATCGACGTGCACTTTAGCTCAGGTATCTTCAACAAAGCGTTTTACCATCTCGCCACCAACGACCAATGGAATATCAAAAAGGCCTTTAAAGCATTTGCGACAGCGAATCAGCTTTATTGGCGTCCGAATTCCAGTTTCCAACAAGGTGCGAATGGGGTTTGCGAAGCCGCTAAAGACCTTAACTACCCAGCCGGAGCAGTAAGCCAAGCCTTTGCCGAAGTGGGCATTCAAACCCAAGGTTGCCAAGGAACGGGAGGCAACCCTACGCCAGACCCAGAGCCACAACCTGATCCAGAAATCTTGCCACTGACACTCGATCAGCCCGTGCAAATCCAAGGGCCCGCGGGCACTGGTTACCAGTTCGTGGTACACAATGCGCCTCGCGGCACTGTTTGGCTGCAAACCTATCGTGGTCACGGCGAAGTAGATTTATATGCCGCGGTAGGTCGCCCTGCAACCGTCAATGATAACGACTGCGCCTCAACGAATGCGGGCAACGAAGAGTACTGTGGCTTTAGCCAAATTCAGGGCATGGATCTGTACGTCACTGTCGTGGGGGCGCGTGATTATGCGACCAACGTGTTAGCACGCCTTGACGATCGCGGGGTAGATACCAACCGCTGTACCAATATGCCGACTTGGGGTGGATACAACTATTATCCAGCAGGCGTCTCCGTTCAATATCAAGGGCATCTATTCCAGGCCACGCAAGATAACTGGGGCATAGACCCTTTCACCAACCAATGGGTTTGGCAGTATCAAGGCAGCTGCCAAGGCTAAGTGCTCTGCGGCCGACCTTTTGTCGGCCGCTTTATTTGAGTTAACACCGTCTCACGTTACTCTAAGAGTGTGATCCCCTAGCGATTCTTCCCGTCAATGCCTCACCTAACGTCACTGCGCCACTCGCATTACAGTTTTATTGCATCTATGTTAATGATTATTGGTCATAATCTAGCAACGTAGAGGCGATAAATGCGACTAACCGCGTTGAGTCATACTTGGCAGTGGCGCTTTTTGGCCACCCTCTTATTTTTGCTGCCCTCCCTCACATGGGCAGCGAACACGGACGCGTCTTCGCTCCATACCCTCACAATGTTAATGGGGCTGCTCGGTGGCCTGGCGCTGTTTTTATACGGCATGGATAAAATGTCCAAAGCACTAAAAAACGCCGCTGGAAGCCGACTTAAAGCCTTGTTAGCCAAACTCACCACTAACCGAGTCGCCGGTGTCTTCACAGGGGCCGGGGTGACCGCAACCATTCAGTCTTCCTCTGTCACGACTGTGCTGCTCATCGGGTTTATTTCTGCGGGGTTAATGTCGCTCGCGCAAGCAACAGGCGTGATCATGGGTGCCAACATCGGGACAACCATTACCGCCCAAATTGTCGCCTTTAAAATCACTCAAGCCGCCTATCTGATGGTTGCCGTCGGCTTTTTTATTCAATTTACCGCCAAGGCCGATAAAACCAAGCAATACGGTAAAATGCTATTCGGGTTGGGATTGATCTTTACGGGGATGAACGTGATGAGTGAGGCAATGTCACCGCTGCGCGATTATCAGCCGTTTATTGATACCATGGCGAAAATGCACAATCCTTTTTTTGCCATTCTACTGGCGGCCCTGTTTACCGCGCTAGTGCAGTCCTCATCTGCCACAACCGGGATTGTCATCGTCCTCGCGGGGCAAGGCTTTATCTCCCTTGAGGGCGGGATCGCATTAGCAATGGGTGCCAACGTCGGCACCTGTGTGACCGCTCTTCTCGCCGCGATTGGGAAATCGCGAGAGGCTAAACAAACGGCCAGCGTACATATTCTGTTTAACATTATCGGGGTGTTGGTATGGCTTCCATTGATTAGTGTGTTGAGTGATTGGAGCGTCGCACTGTCGCCAAGTCATCCTGACCTCACGGGGATTGAGCGCTTAGGCGCGGAATTGCCTCGCCAAATTGCCAATGCCAACACCCTATTCAACGTCTTAAATACATTGGTCATGTTGCCGTTTGTCGGCGGGTTTGTTTGGCTTGCAAAGAAGATCATCCCTAAAACTCGTAAGCCTGCACCAAGTGAACAACCTATTGTTTCGCCGAAATATCTCTCCAAAGAACTGCTGATGACACCCGATATTGCCATGGATCAAGCCCAGCTCGAGATTGGACGCATCGGACGCCGAGTTTGCAATATGATGAATGCACTCCCGCCTCTCACTTCAAAATTAGCTTCCCAGCAAGAGCGAGAAGCGGCCACTCATGCGTTAGAGAAAATCGATGAGCTTGAGCATCAAGTCGATATTTTGCACGGACATGTGCTTTTTTATCTCGGTCGATTGCGTAAAGAGCCTCTCACGCAAGCACAGAGTGACCGACAGATCACCCTAATTAGCATGACCGATCAGCTTGAGAGCATTGCTGATCTGATTGAAGACACCTTGGTGCCCATCATGGATAAATCACTGCATGCTGAGATCGATATCAGTGATGATATTCGTGAAATCCTTGATAATATTCAAGAAAAAGTCACACATGCGCTGCTAGATAGCGTGAATGCCATTCGACGTGGTGATAATAAACGCGCGAAACAAGTACTGCATACCAAACGTGCGCTTAACGCGCTATTGGATAAAGTGCTCGCCCATCAAGCCGAGCGCTTGGTAGAGCATGACGCCAACCGCTTGCAACTTTTTAGTATCGAGATGGAGTGGACCGAGTCGCTAAAGCGCGTGTATACAGTGACGAAACGGATCGCCAAACTACACCTGCGAGAAAAAGACCCGCAGTGATACGTCACTAGCAGACTTTAAAAAGAAAACGGAACCAAGCCCTAATTTTTAGGCTCATTAAACCAATAGTGTCGGGAAAATCGTTATAACGGCTCCGCCTAATCATATCTAGGAGCTTGAAATGTATACACTATTTCCTTCCCGACCCAAAACTCTATCGGCACTCATTGCGCTTGCCGCCTTTAGTAGCACCAGTGCATGGGCTGATGCTCAATGTGATATTGCCGATTTAGCGGCCAGTAACACACCGCTCCAAGCCATTATGAGTGCTGAACGCAGTTGCTTTACCAGCTGGTACGACACCGCGTCTATTCGATATAACAATCTCTACCAAGAAGCCTTTGTAAGTAAAGTGGCACAGCGTTTATCGCAGACTATTACCCATTATCAGGGTGATGACAGCCAAGCTCGCCAAATTGCTAATTTAGCCGAGTACGTGCGCGCGGCCTACTATGTACGCTTCTACGGTGACAAAGCGAACGCTGATTTTTCTGATGCGCTAGACGATCGCCTCGCGGATACCATCAATGCATTTTTACGCTCGCCTTACGCCACGGCAAAAGGTCGCGCCCAAACTGATGCCTTGCATGGCTTAACGCTGATGGCCGATAGCATCAAGCGCTTGCCGCAGACTCTAGACCTACAAATTCAACTGCTGGAAAACCTCAACCCAGACCGCCTAGACGACCGCCGTTACGCCGATGCGCTCAACAACCTTTTCCGCGCCATGGCGGGTCACCAGTCTCGTCAAGCCTTTTACGATGTGCTCGCCGCCGATCTCTCCTTGATTGACCGCCTTTATCAGTTCATTGTCAATCATCCTCAGCTATCCAATAGCGACCATGGGGCGTTATTGGTATCAAACACCGTCCGCGAAATGGGACGGCTATTGATGGCCCCCCAAGCCAGCGTGCGAGATCGTGTGATTAGCCATTATCGTGATCTATTACCGCGTTTCCCGCTAGGCGGCACAAACGACGCCGTATGGGTGGGCATGGCAGAAATGGTGGATGCTTACGCTCCCGACAAGGTGACGGAATTAGGTTTGTCTGATGCCAAAGCAACACTGGAAGCCAAAGTGGTGCCTTATCGCCATCAATGTGACGGCCCGGCCATTATTCGTTCACAAAGCATGACACAAGCGCAATCGCAGCAGGCATGTGAAAGCCTGCACGATAAAGAAGTGGCCTTTCATCAAACCGTGAACTCAGGTTATCAAGCGGTCGCCGACGATCTGAACGACAGCGTTGAAGTCGTGGTGTTTGATAACCCATCGGACTACAAAACCTATTCAGCCTTTTTGTTTGGTAACTCGACCGATAATGGCGGCCAATACCTAGAAGGAAATCCTGCCGATCCAGATAACCAAGCCCGTTTTATCGCGTACCGGAATGATAATGGTCAATCGCTTTCCATTTGGAACCTTGAGCACGAGTACGTTCACTATCTGGATGGCCGCTTTAATATGTACGGCGATTTCAACGACGTGCTTCGTCACGGTCATACGGTGTGGTGGCTTGAAGGCTTTGCGGAGTATATGGCCCATGGCGACAACTATGCCGACGCCATACGCTTAGGCAAAGAAGGCGGCTATTCACTCAGTGACATTTTTGCCACCACCTACCAGCATGATGTGAACCGCGTGTATCGCTGGGGCTATTTGGCGGTACGCTTCTTGTTTGAAAAGCACCCAGAAGCTATCAATGCGTTGCTCGCAGCCGGCCGAGCTGGACACTTTGAAAAATGGTCGAACTTGGTAAAGGATTATGGTGAACAGTATGGTCCCGCATTTTCACAATGGCTGACCACGCTGGATAGTTCAGATAGCGGCGAGCCGCCTCATCCAAATCCTGATCCCGAGCCAGAACCAGAACCAGAACCAGAACAACCAGACATCACAACCCTGTCTCTAGGTCAAACCGTCACCATTAGTGGACAAGCCTACAGTGAGCACCTGTATCAAATTGACCTTACCCAACCTGCTAGCGCGCTGACATTTAGCATTGAAGGACAGGGCAATGCCGATCTCTACGTGGCGAAAGATCGTCAAGCGCACTATTACGATTTTGACGCCACCGAGTGGAACCCGACGAGTAATGAAACCGTGACCCTTAACGATGTAGAGCCAGGCCGCTATACCTTAAGTGTCACCGGGCGTGGTGACTTTACCGATGTCACCGTCAAAGTGAATGCGGAAGGCCAAGTGCAACCCGAGCCAACGCCAGAACCACAGCCTGAAACGCCAGCAGGCACCGATGACTTGCGCCCGATGCAACTTAACGCCGCGAGTCCCAATAGCATCAGCGTCTATCAACGTCGCTACCTGTATGCCGATGTGCCTGAAGGCGCAACCAAAGCGCAAGTGTGGGTCATGGCGGACGGTGAAGCGGGCGATCTGAGCGTATTCGCCGCCGAGGATTACTGGCCAACGCAAGCGCAAAATCAAGCCGTTTCAGACGTGCCGGGCAGCAACCAGTATATCGAGGTCGATTTACGTGATCAGCAACGTCTGCACCTACTGCTCACGGGCGATGGAAGCCGAAGCCAAACCGATGTGCGTGTTTACTTTCGCTGATCGCTAAGCGCTAAGCGCTAAGCACTAAGCACTAAGCACTAAGCACTAAAAAATGCTACCAAGCGCCACTGCCGAGTGGCGCTTTTTTGTTCGATTTCCATAGGAGAAGGAAAATAATAGAAAGAGGAAAAACGCTTAAGGAATGATTTCTGTTTTCACGCTCCCACAAACTGAGATAATGCCGTCATGACTGGTCTTGTATCACTGTTCACGATTAATAAGGAGAAACCATGACTGAATGGGAAAAGATGTGCCAAGGACTTGTCTTCGACGACAGTGATGGATCCATTGATATCAGGCGAGACCATGCCACACGAACCTTACTGGCATTCAATCAAACAATAGAGACGACGACAAGGCAGCAACTGCTGCGCGAGTTATTAAGTGCTATCGGCGAAGGTTCGGTGATCCAACCGCCGTTCCATTGTGAATTTGGTGAGACCATTCGGGTTGGCAGCAATACCTTAATCAATATGAATGTCACTATGCTCGATGGCGCACCGATCACTATCGGTGACCATGTGCTGATTGGCCCCAATACCCAGTTTTACACTCCCACCCACTCTCTCGATTATCAAAGCCGCCGCTCGTGGGAGACCTGGTGCAAACCCATCGTGGTGGAAGACGATGTGTGGATTGGCGGCAATGTGGTTATCTGTCAGGGCGTCACGATCGGGGCACGCAGCGTCATCGCCGCCAACTCGGTGGTTAAGCACGACGTGCCGCCTGACAGTCTATACGGAGGGACACCCGCTCGCCACATCAAAGCACTGAGCAGCAAGCAAGAGGCGTGAGCAAATTCAACGCGTCAATATTGTGCCAATAAATTAGTCTATGAAAGCACTGTTCTGCAACTATCGCACAAGTTCTTGAGGTCGGACGCCCTCCACCCGCCACCTGAAAAAAGCCGCACCTCTTGGGTGCGGCACGTTTGCTGATTGCCTGCTTTTTCGGCTTACTGAGCAGGTTTAATCGTCAGTTCAGCATTTTCAAATCCGAGTGCGGCCAACTCATCCGAATCAAAGTTGGAAATGAGCTCCACCCCATTTACGCGATCATGGCTTGCCATGAAGGGCGCAGACCGCTTGCTGCGCGTAGCGTGGTGAGAGGTAAACGATTTGGCTTGTCCGACTTCGATGGTGCCCGCGTATTGTGACTCTGCATAGAAATCGCCAGATACGTGGGAGTAGAAAGGACGTAAGCTTTTGCCTGTTGCCCATTGCATACTCTGTAGGCCGTATTTCTCAATGGCCCAACTCCAGTCCCACCATTTTACTTCACCTGGGATATAACGATGATGCCACTGATAGGCAATATCGGCAGACGGCTGGCTACTGCGGCCCATGGTGAAGGTATGGTCATGTGTAGGGCGATTGTCTGGATGGGAGTGCCATGCGTTGCCGCCCCAGCGCAAGAAACCGTTAAAGTTAACGTCATAACTGATGTCTGCGCCGAAGCGATAAGGATACGAAATGCTTGAGCGATATAACTCAACACGGATAGGGATCTCTGAGTGTGCTGGGACGAAAGGACGTGCTTGCAAGGTCACTTGCTCGCTGCTCGCGCCGCCATTGCTGCTGGCAAAACTTTGGTTTGCCTCAAAAGAAATGGTTAACTTGGTCTCACCCACCAGCGGCCAATCAAAACTGTTTTCAGTTTCCACTTTTTGTGAAAAGCCATAGGTGTTGGTTTTTTCCCAACTGGTGGATTCATCGACTTTAAGATCGACCACAACCTGTTGATCAATATCGGTATTATTCCGTGCTACCGCGGAAACAGTTTTAACTAACTGGCGATCAGACTCGACCACATCACCGTGCCAAAAATCGCTATCATTGAGGGTATAAGCAAAATTATCGACCGTGATAGTGGTCTTATCACTACAACGATAGCCATCACAGCCCCCGTCATTATTACCGCGAATATGCCACTTGTCACCTGAGCGCCAGACGTCCATATCTTCACCGACATAGTCACTGTGGTTGCCACCTACCCATGCATAACCGAGATAATGCGCGAGATAGCTCAGTGGTTTAACAAACTCACTGCGGTTATTCACGAGTGCATACTGGATATCAAGTTCTGTGCCCTCAGGGATGCTTTTGGCAGCATAATGAGGAATTTCGCCCTCATCGTTTTCTGGATAACACCAAGTATCGGCCGTCTGGCCGTATTGCTTGATTTCACCGTTGTATCCACTGCCCATAATGGCCCAATCACCTGCTAGGCCGGAAATCTGCCACTGTCCCATGCGATCCATCAGAAAATGACGATGTGTGCTTGCTTCATCGGCAGTAAGGGGGCGGTAATTCGCGCGACATTGGTCATCACCTAAGTTATCGAGCACAATTTGATCAGGGTAAATATTTGCCTGCGCGAGCCCAGCATAAACCAGTACTGATAAGCTGGACACAGTGAGCGCCGTTACTCGTATTGTATTAGCCATTTGACGTATTCCTTATTGAACCTTAAATAAGAGTCATAGTGCGACTGTCATGGTCGTCGCTGCCCTTACCCTTTCATAACGGTTCAATAAAAAATAATGAAAAGCGTTGAAATTAATTCCTTTTAAACTTCATAAAGTTACCGCTAGGCATTCAAAAAAACACCAAATATTCAATGTGATTTTCATTCAATAATAGAAAGGAGGAAGCTGGCGATGAAAATAGAGTTAAGGCTCTATTTTTTGGCCTATCAAGAACATCATGTTTAGGCATGAGAATAAATTTAGTTGTTGCTTATGAATCTAGCGTATTATTTTTCCTGCTGAAGAAATTCATCTATTTTTTGTGTCGCATGAATAATATTGAGCGGAGAGTATCGAATAAAAGTGCTCCGATGGGTCTGCTTTGAAACAAAAAGAAAGGTGGAGTACTTGTGTTTTTTTTCAATATAAACAAGGCAGTTACACTGGCTATGAGTTAAAAATTGCTCTATAGAAAAGCCGAGCTCACTACCGGGCGGGTAAAACACGTAAAGCGCCCCAACACGCTTTTGATTTAACCCTCCTCGCTGAACCCAATCACTCCACCGCCATCCATTCATTTTTCCAACCACAAACACACTTGTTGCCACGCACAGCAATAGTGTTATCGCAATCAACAAACACTGCCGGTAGAGAGGCACTTTACGCTGAGCCTGACTTGATGGCTGAGGGTGTGAGGATCGCCCTGTTTGAGGGAGGGAAGGTTGAGGTAATGGCGTAACGTCATCCACCTCACTACATGCGGGCTCAGCGGTATGATGAGCGATCATGCCTTGTGTTAATCGGTAGCCATACTTAGGGACCGTGACCACCAATGAAGCGTCTGCACCTATTGCGATCAAGGCGCGCCGCAAAGCACTGACTGATTTAGCCAGCGACGTCTGACCAATGTACTCACTCCCCCAGCTATAACAGATCAGCGTCTGCTTACTGACGGCTTGCGGTGCGTGCTGCAGAAGGCACTCAAGGACAAGCGTCTCGCGAAATCCAATTCGAGTTGACTTGTGATCGTTGTGGAGTTTCCTTGCGACATTGTCGAAATAAATCATAGTTTTTTCTTTTAATAATAAAACAATCAGTTATTTAGTGCGATAAACATCGTTTTATTTAGAAACAAGATCACATTTCAAGAAATGATGTGATTAACCCGTTTATTCATAAAAATATTAACCCCTTAGAATATATGGTTAATACTGGGTTCAGCTGATGTATTTTCACACAAAATACGGTCATTTACTATACAAAACAAGGGTGTGGATAGGGTGCTTTCTTCTTTTTTTCGTTTAAATTTTCTTTTGCTGACCCATTTATTACTATGGCAATGAGTTTATAATCAGCTATAAATACTGAGTGTTTACTCAAAACAGGTTGGCAACAATAATGAAATATATTTATAAAACACTCTTCATCCTCTCTGCATTGTTCTCTGCTGCAAGTTTTGCAGCCATAGGACCCTACAAAGTCGTTTTAATCCATGGCTTTCAACCCGATCAACTACAAAGCCGACCAGATCGTGATCAAGTAGCCGTAGATGGTTCAAACTACTGGCAAAACTACTGGTTACAGCATGCTGATGCCCGTGTCGATTGGCCCGCTCACGAGCGGATCGAAGGAAAGATTGCATCAGACTATCTATGGCCTGCATTAAAAACGCTTTCCGAGCAAGAAACCTGTCTGTCCGGCTGCATTTTAGTGACCCACTCTACCGGCGACTTGGTGGCACGCTACCTGTTAGACAACCAAGCAAACTGGCTGAATAACGCAGGGCTCGAGCCACTCAACATTGTCGGCACCTTTGACTTTGCAGGCGCAGGCGGCGGCGTTGAACTGGCCAACATCGCGGTGAATGTTGCTGAAGGTGGTGGTTGGCTAAATCATGCGATGAAAAAAGCCGTGTCACTGTGGATGGGACAACTCCCCAGCAAAGACAATATCGGCGTACTGAACGACTTGAAAGTGGCAAACGCGCGCCAACTCGCCATGTGGCCTGATAACCGTGTACCGCGTATTCGTTTTGTGGGCAATGGCTCTGACTTCTTAGGGGCGACATCACCCTTTATACCAGGCAGCGACGATGGCGTGGTCGCCGCCCACTCGGCCTGTGGTGCCGCCGATGTCGATGCATTTGATAGTTGTTCAACCGCCATTGAGTTTGATGGGCAATTAGATTATGTCCACAAAGGGGTTCGACGCTTTATGCCCTCACACTACCCGCTATTGATGGGCGATAAGTATAGCCATCTGACTATCTTTAATCCTTGGCATAAAGGCAAAGTAACAGCCACCGATCCTGAGCTTAAGCTCGGCGATCAGTCTCGTATCGCTGTCGAGACCATTGACGAAGATGGCTGGTTTGGTAAGAAGTACCGTTATGTCCGTGATTCAGACCGTGACACCTTGTCGGAGCTGGTTCATGCTCTCCCACAATGATTTCGGACAGGCTGTGACGTGATTAACAAAGCTGCCCTTTCATCGAGATAAGGGCAGCAGGTTGGATTTATTCGCTTTTCTTTCCTGTGCTACCGTGGCTGTAACACATTAATTAGGGATTACTATGACTAGACTGCTGCTCGCAGTAACCTTGGTCGTATCAATGGGAACGACAGCGTATTTATGGCTAGATGCACCAGACACGCTGACACATCAAACGACGACCGAACGTGGCCACACACCTTCGCCCCCGAATATGCGTGAAGCCGCCTCCTCCCTTTCTAATACCACGCGCCACAAAGCACAAGCTCAACCTGCCGAGCCCGATGTGATGAAAACCTCGATGGCGCCGACACTCAGCTACATTGCCGCCGATTATGCAGAACAAATCCAGCACCCCGGCTACTCGCTCCCCATTCCATCAAAACAAAGCCCGTATTTACACTGGAATCAACATATCTCGACCCCAATGCCAATTCTCGATGGCTCAGTGAAAGCGGCATTAAAGCTCAACCAATACCGCTACTTTTATCCAGAAAAAATCCAAGCCTCACTGGTCACCCCTGCCTCTTTTAATCACGCGACTTTGTCGGTCATTGATGTCGAGGCTAATCGGGAATTGACCCACCTCGATGTCACAGATACACAGTGGAGCATTGAGCCCGAAGCCGATTGGCCTGTCGAGCTTCGTCTTAAAGCAGCCCTCAGTTTTGATGGGGGCGACGATGTGCTCACCGCCGATTTTCGCCTTTATCAGCCCATTGCGGAAGTGAAAGGGGTGAAGCCAGTTTTCGGCCGCGGGCCGGATATGGTTATCCCGCTCGTTTTGGATATCGACAAAGGCGGTATTTATCGGGTACGTGCTAATCTATTTACTGCTGACGACCAACCCGTTGCGGTATTAACCAATAAGACACGCCTCAGTGAGGGCGAGCAAACGCTAGAGCTACGCGCTTTTCGAGCCTCGATGCGTGGCTATGGCGATGAATGGCAACTGAAAGACGTGGTGATTGAGCGTATGTCGGGCTATCCCGGTGAGCGGGCACAATTTGGCATCAGCCCACAGGATCATTATTCACTCGGTGTTTTTGACACCGGACAGTTATCCGACGAGCCCTATCAAATGAGTGAGCAAGAGCGAATGCAGTTGGAATTTCTGCAACGTGCAGCTCAGCAATCTTAGTCGCCCATGAGGGCCTCTGACGCTAACCGTTCACTTTGTTCACGTGCGGTATAAATACACCGACGCACACCCTGAGCGGTATTGGTGCGCTGCCACGCGAGTACGACGTGGCTGACTAACGGCATATCTTCAACCGCGACGACAGCGACATGATCGCTCAGCTGTGTGGTCAATGATTCAGGTACCAAGGCAATACCAAACCCCGCTGACACCATTGCCGTTGCTGAATGTAATTGCGGTGCCAACGAGGCATTCGAGGGCGCCAGTCCTGCTCCTTTTAATGCGTCCACCAAAGCATCATGTAATCCCGGACCAATATCACGCGGAAACAGAATAATCGGATCACCGCCCAAATGTGACAACGTCACGCTTTGCTGCTTGGCAAAGGCATGATTAGCGGGCACCACTAGCTTAAACGGGTCAGGAAACAGCGGCGTGTGCGCCACGTGTTCACTGGCATAACACGGCAGGCGAAGAAAGGCGAGATCGACATCCTGCTGGCGCAAGGTTTCCACCAAAGAAGGCATAGGCAGCTCTATTGGTTGAAAATCAATCTCTGGATGGGCTTGCTGTAATCGTCGAACAAGTTCTAACACGGCTTGGCTCACCACTGTCGAGCTGGCAAACCCAAGCCGAAGTTGATTCCGCTCTCCTCGCGCCACTTGTTTGACCCGCTGCACGGCATGATCTAACTGCGCCAAGATTTTCACCGCATCATCATAAAGCACCTGACCGGCCGGCGTTAGCGCCACCCCACGCGACAAACGCTCAAACAAAGGCACGCCCACCTCTTGCTCTAGCTTTTTAATTTGTTGACTCAGTGGTGGTTGCGCAATGCCCAATTTTTCGGCTGCGCGGGTGAAGTGTCGGCACTCTGCCACCGTTACAAAATACCGTAAATACCTTAGCTCCATGACTCTACCTCTGAGAAGTCTCTGATATTCAGTATCTTACCACGTTTTTTATGTGCCATATCTTTTCGATATCAAAGCCAACCTTTTTTGTATTGGATGCTATTCACGTCAGCTCGCATCATAACTATAGGTTTCACGCAACGAACCGTTTGATTATCAGAACGGTCGTTAAATACGGTTAACGAGGACGCTTTATGAGCACCCAAACCTGCCACTGTGCCGAGCACATTGCGGCCGCCTACGTTGAGCATCACCAACACACGGGTGAAGGCGAAATCTATCAAACCTCCCTGATGAGTGCCTTGATTGATGGCATCTACGAGGGCGACACCACCATGGCCGATCTCCTCAAACATGGCGATTTCGGCCTCGGCACATTCAACCAACTCGACGGTGAGCTCATCGCCTTTGATAAAACCATATTTCAGCTGCGCGGTGATGGCTCGGCGCGTCATGCCGACCCGGACCAAAAGACCCCCTTTGCGGTCATGACCTTCTTCAAGCCAGAGATCAGCCAGTCTTTTGATCACCCCATGTCGCGCCAAGAGCTGCATGATGTCATCGATAGCTTGGTGCCAAGCGATAACATTTTTTGTGCGGTTCGTATCGATGGTGCCTTTGAGCATGTGCGCACTCGCACTGTGCCCAAACAAACTCCGCCGTACAAACCTATGCTTGAGGCCATCGCGGCACAACCTGAGTTTCGCTTTGACCATGTCAATGGCGTGATTGCTGGTTTTCGCAGCCCACAATATACCCAAGGGATCAATGTCGCTGGCTATCACGAGCACTTTATCACTGACACACGCCAAGGCGGTGGCCATGTCCAAGACTACGAATTAGCTTGTGGCACCTTGCAAATTGGACGGGTCTCTAAACTGGTCATTGATCTTCCCACCAATGCCAGCTTCCTCGGCGCGAATTTAACGCCGGACAACATACACGCCGCTATCGAACAAGCAGAAAAATAATATCACCTCCCATTAGGAGACAACCTCACGAGGAGCCCAACATGACTAAAAAAACACAGTGGGACAATGGCGCACAACTGATTGCAAATCACCTAGAGCGCCAAGGTGTGGAATACATTTTTGGTATTCCTGGCGCCAAAATCGACCGTCTCTTTGACGCGGTTGAAGACACCAACATCAAGATGATTCCCGTTCGTCACGAGGCGAATGGTGCCTTTATGGCAGGCGTCGTCGGCCGTCTTACCGGTAAGGCGGGTGTGACTATGGTGACCTCTGGCCCAGGCTGTGCCAACTTGGTCACTGGTCTGGCAACCGCAACCTCAGAAGGCGATCCCTTGGTCGCATTAGGGGGCGCGGTAAAACGGGCCGACCATCAAAAACAAACCCACCAAAGCCTTGATACCGTGAGCGTATTCCGCTCCGTCACCAAATACAGCGCCGAGGTTCAAGCCAGCACTGCTGCGTCTGAGATCCTTGCCAATGCCTTCCGCTCAGCAGAAAGCGGCCGCCCCGGCGCTGCCTTTGTCAGTCTGCCCATGGACATTCTCAACGAACGCGTTGAAAGCGATATTCTCGCACCGACCTTCCCCGCCCAGCCCGGCATGGCAGATACGCGAGCCATCAGCGAAGCGGCCAATAAAATCAAAGCGGCGAAAAATCCGGTGTTCCTTCTAGGTTTGCAAGCCAGTCGCCCCGAGAATGCCGCCGCTATTCGTACTCTGCTTAACCGTACCCAATTACCCGTTCTCGGCACCTATCAGGCGGCAGGTACTGTTGATATCAGCTACTACCAGCGCTTTGCGGGTCGGGTGGGTTTGTTCAACAACCAGCCCGGTGATCTATTGCTCGCAAATGCAGACCTTATCATCACCATTGGCTTTAGCCCGATTGAATACGATCCTGAGCTTTGGAATACCCAACACACAGACATCGTGCATATTGATGTCGAGCCTGCGGAAATCGAGCATTACTATCGCCCCAGCGTTGAGCTCGTTGGCCAAATTGAGCCAACCCTGAAAGCACTCACCGAGCAGCTCGATCATCACTGGCTGATGCCATCTACCACCGTCGATGTGCTCGAAGAAGTCGCCCACCAACGTCAAGCGATTCGTGCTTATAGCCATTCACACCAAGAGTTTGCTTTGCATCCGTTACACCTAATCAAAGTGATGCAGGATGTGATCACCCCAGACACAACCTTGTGCTTGGACATGGGTAGTTTCCACATTTGGATTGCTCGTTACCTCAACTGCTTCCGTTCCCGTCAATTGTTGGTCTCGAACGGCCAACAAACCATGGGCGTCGCCCTTCCTTGGGGAATTGGTGCTAGCTTGCTCAATCCCGATCGCAAAGTGGTGTCCGTTTCCGGTGACGGTGGGTTTATGCAATCAAGCATGGAGCTTGAAACTGCTGTGCGCCTCAAATGCAACTTGCTACACATTATTTGGGTGGACAACGCCTACAACATGGTAGAGATGCAAGAGGTCAAAAAATATCAGCGCTTTTCCGGTGTGAAATTCGGCCCGATTGACTTTAAAGCCTACGCCGAGGCGTTTGGTGCCAAAGGTTTTGCGGTCACACGCCAAGAAGAACTTGCCAGCAAATTGAAGCAAGCCATGGACACCGAAGGACCCGCCGTGATCGCGATTCCCGTCGATTATAGTGACAACTACAAGCTAATGGCCCCTCGTGAGGCCGGCAGTATGGATCCGGTATTCGCCTAATAGATAAGCTAAATAATGGAGATAACTATGAAAGGTATTAATCAAAAAGTGGCATTGATAACCGGTGCTGCAAACGGCATTGGCGCAGCCATTACCGACCGCCTCTATCAAGAAGGTGCCAAAGTGGCCATTGCAGACTGGAACCAAGCGGCATTAAATGACACTGCAGCAAAATACGATGCTGATCGCGTCTTGAAGCTCTCTGTCGATGTGTCAGATCCAAAAGCGGTAGAAGCCATGATTCAAGAAGTGGTATCCCACTTTGGGCAGCTAGATATGCTGATCAATAACGCAGGGGTGCATACGCCTGGTTCGGTCATTGACGGCACTCTGGCTGACTGGGAGAAAGTATCAGGAGTAGATATTGATGGTGTGGTTTTTTGCGCCAAATACGCCATGCCTGAGTTAATTAAAACCAAAGGTTCAATGGTAAACACGGCATCAGTATCAGGCCTAGGCGGTGATTGGGGCGCGGCTTTTTACTGTGCCGCAAAAGGGGCGGTTGCGAACCTAACGCGTGCCATGGCACTCGATCACGGCCTTCAAGGCGTGCGTATTAATGCCGTCTGTCCTAGCTTGGTCAAGACCAACATGACCAATGGCTGGCCTGAATCGGTGCGGGAAAAGTTCAATGAACGTATCGCACTAGGTCGTCCGGCAGAGCCTGAAGAAGTCGCGTCTGCGGTCGCATTTCTTGTCAGTGACGATGCATCATTTATTTCCGGTGTTAACCTCCCCGTTGATGGCGGCGCCACCGCCTCGGATGGTCAACCCAAAATCGTCTGAGAAATCACCAAGCGTCGCGATGCGTCCGTGTTATCGCGCGCTTTTTTCATGGCGCACTGTCAATCCACTCGCCGCGAATAAGAGCGAGCCATTAAGCAAGGTGAAAATCGATCACAAACAACGGAGGACGTTCTGGGTAGATTTGCAAAATCAGCGCCTTCAGCTCAGTCAGCGACATCCCTTCTTGTTCAGCATGGCGGGCATTAATGTCCTCGAAAGCAAGCGGAGCAACGCTGTCGATCACAATGTCACACACATAATGATCGGTTTCTAGCTGATGTACCGCGACGCGCGAACCAGGTTGATAGTGACTTTCGGATTCATCGCGAATGGTGATGGTTTTAACACCGGCGGCCACCATGGGCGTTAAGGTGGAGAAAAAAGTGATTTTAGTCGGGGTAGTCATGTTGTTTTCTTCCAAACCGTGTTGGCCTATGTGCAATACAATTAAAAAAGCCCGCGAGCACTTGCACGCGGGCTTTCCATACCTTGTGACGTTACGCCATCATCGGCACCAATACAAGCGTGCCAATAATCACGGTGATTAATCCGCAGAGAACTGGCACCGAGGTGCGTTTAACCACCTCAAACGGGCTGAGTTTTGCCATCCCAGATGTCGCCACGATCACTCCCGATACAGGCGAAACCGTGCGACCTAAATTAGACGCTTGCAACATGGGGATAATCAAAAACGCTGGGTTAAGCCCCATCTTCGCGGCTAACGAGGGCGCGAGTTCAACAAACGCATAGAAAGGCGCATTACCCGAGCCGGTCGCAATTGCTGCCGCGACAGTGAGCAAGGTTAGCAACATCATCAGCGCGATGCCGCCGGCGCCGGCGCTTTCCGCCAAGCCCAATAAGTTGTCTATCGCACCAATCGAGATCAAGCCTTGGGCGAATACACCAGCAGCCACCAACAGCATCACGACGCCTTTAAAGGCGTCCGCCATGCCCTCATAACAGGCATCGAGATCTTCTAGCGTTCTTCTGCCATCAAATTTTTTGGTCGCAAAGTCCACCAATGCCCCCAAGAAGATCGACAAGACCACGATGGTATAAATATCAAGATACAGCCCCTTGATGGTTTGCCCATTGAACAGGAACACCCCAATAATGGGTAAAAACGGTAACACTGCGTAATAAGCAGGCGCGTGGGTTTCTATCTCAGAGACATCTACACGCTCCATCGGCGTGTTTTCTTTTTTATCCAGGTATTTGTTCCAAAAATATGCTGCGGCGGCCATCACGATGATTGCACAAATAGAGACTGGCAATACGGTTTCAACCGCAAACACATGGAGAGGCAACCCGGATTTTTCCGCCGCAATCACCACATCGCCCGACGTGGGTGACAAAATAATGGCAGCAGGTGACGCACACACTGCGGTGGCGGCAGGACGAGAAATGCCCATTGCAGTCATCATCGGGAACAAGGTCGCCATCAGAAGGACACCTAACCCAGTTGCAGAGCTGACCGCCAGCGACATCAAACATGCCACGATGTAGGCCGCTACGAGCAGCACATAAGGTGACTTGATCACCGATAGCGGCTTAGAGAACTGTTTCACCACCACATTGTTGGCACCAATGTGCGACATATAGGCCGCAAAGCCACACAACAACATAATTTGCATCCCGAGGCCACCACCCCGGTATTGCAGCATGTATTTTACGTATTCAAGCGAGTCGGTAAACAGGTTGCCCGTCGACGTTAGTTTAGCCGGTAGGACACTGTGCCCGATTAACCCAGTGATAATCAGTAATAAAATCCCTGCGGTTAGCAAGGTGCTTGCAGCACGATAACCTTTGACAATGAAGTAGCCCACAGCCACCGTTACCACTAGCCCAATGAGCAGTTCTAGCATAATTCACTCCGCCAGATGATAAAGATAAAAGAATTGGATGGAATTTACTCAGCTCACTGTACTAAACCCCTGCCTGTAGCACGACAAGAACCAACCCCGAGCTTGATTTAAGACAAATAAAAAGCCGCCTCTCAATAAAAGGCGGCTTGGCGATCACAGTTTGTCTTGGTTAAGTCATCGGCTAGTGGTGAAGATCAAAGCGGTCAGCGTTCATCACTTTCACCCACGCCGCCACGAAATCGTGTACGAACTTGGCTTGGTTGTCATCTTGCGCGTAAAACTCAGCATAAGCGCGTAAAATAGAGTTTGAACCGAACACTAAATCAACGCGACTTGCCGTCCACTTCACCGCACCAGAGTCGCGCGCAATGATTTCATAGCGGTTGCGGCCGACGGGTTTCCATTGATACGCCATGTCTGTCAGGTTGACAAAAAAGTCATGACTTAGCTGCCCCACTCGGTCGGTCAGTACACCTTCCGGCGCACCGCCATAATTGGTCCCAAGTACGCGCATACCACCCAGCAATACTGTCATTTCAGGGGCCGTGAGTCCCATCAATTGGGCACGGTCGAGCAGTAACTCTTCAGGCTGAACGGTGTAGTCTTTTTTCAGCCAGTTGCGGAATCCATCTGCAACCGGTTCTAGCACCTCAAACGAAGCCACATCAGTCTGCTCAAGCGTGGCATCACCACGACCGGGCGCAAAGGGAACGTCGACGGGGACGCCAGCCGCTTTTGCGGCTTCTTCGATGCCTTGATTGCCTGCCAGCACGATGGTGTCGGCCAAACTAATCTGATGCTTCTGGGCTATATTGCTCAGCACGTTGACTACCTTCGCCAAACGCTCCGGCTCGTTCCCTTGCCAATCTTTTTGCGGCGCTAGACGGATCCGCGCGCCGTTCGCCCCTCCTCGTTTATCAGATTGCCGATAAGTCCGCGCACTATCCCATGCGGTCGTCACTTTCTCTACCAGTGTCAGGCCACTGTTGGCAATATCCGCTTTTACCGACGCGACGTCATAATCGGTGCGTCCTGCCGGTACAGGGTCTTGCCAAATCAAGTCTTCACTTGGCACATCTGGGCCGATGTAACGCGATTTAGGCCCCATGTCGCGGTGCGTCAGTTTGAACCAGGCTTTAGCAAAGGCATCCGCTAACTGCTCGGGATGTTGATAAAAACGCTCCGCAATACTGCGATAGGTTGGGTCCATTTTGAGTGCCATATCAGCATCCGTCATGATGGGATTACGACGAATAGAGGGGTCTTCCACATCGACAGGTTTATCTTCTTCTTTGATGTCGATGGGTTCCCACTGCCACGCACCCGCAGGGCTTTTCTTCAATTCCCACTCGTAGTTAAACAACAGATAAAAGTAGCCGTTATCCCATTGCGTGGGATGGGTGGTCCACGCCCCTTCAATGCCACTGGTGACCGTATCGCGACCAATGCCACGCGCTTGATGGTTGTTCCACCCTAAGCCTTGCTCTTCAATCGCTGCACCTTCCGGCTCGGGGCCGAGCTGTTCCGCATCGCCATTGCCATGACACTTACCAACAGTATGGCCACCTGCGGTGAGTGCAACCGTTTCTTCATCGTTCATCGCCATACGCTCGAAGGTGACACGCATGTCTTGCGCGGTTTTAAGCGGATCGGGATTGCCATCCACCCCTTCTGGGTTGACATAAATCAGCCCCATCATCACCGCTGCCAATGGGTTTTCCAGATCGCGTTCACCAGAGTAGCGGCTGTTTTCAGCATCACTTGGCGCCAGCCATTCTTTCTCTGCGCCCCAGTAGGTATCTTTCTCAGGGTGCCAAATATCCTCGCGGCCAAATGCAAATCCATAGGGTTTTAAGCCCATCGATTCATACGCCATCGTCCCCGCCAGCAAAATTAAATCTGCCCAGCTTATTTTGTTGCCATATTTTTTCTTAATCGGCCACAACAGGCGGCGGGCTTTATCGAGATTGGCGTTATCCGGCCATGAGTTTAAAGGCGCAAAACGCTGGTTACCGGTCGCACCGCCACCGCGGCCGTCGGCAATGCGATAGCTCCCCGCGGAGTGCCATGCCATGCGGATCATCAAGCCGCCATAATGTCCCCAGTCGGCGGGCCACCAAGACTGACTCTCGGTCAGTAACGCTTTCACATCCTTTTTTAATGCATCGATATCGAGAGTTTTAAGCGCGGCGTGATAATCAAAATCATCATCAAAGGGGGAGGTTTTACTGTCATGTTGATGAAGAATGTCGAGGTTTAGCGCGTTTGGCCACCAGGTTTTGTGTGCCATCGCTTCCGAGGTTTTGCTGCCGTGCATGACAGGGCACTGCCCTCCCGACGTTGAGCGTTGTTGAGACATTGCTTTCTCCTTGCTCTTATTGTTCGACAAGCTTTCTTCACAGCGAATCAGCTTGCGCATTGCGTTAATAGGCAATCAGGCGAAGTGTCTGATTGTCCCGACTAATACAACGTTAATAGGCATTAGACATCCGCGCTAATCTGTTTTGCCAATTACTGTGATTGCTGACACCAGAGTTACCAGTCAGCATACGCTTAATGCCACACCGCTAATGCATTGATAAATAGACACTCCTTTTCCTAACACCTTGTATGGCCACCAAAACACAATGGCAGCATGACTTCGTCAAATCGACGTCAAGAAAAAGGCATTATATTTCAGTGTGTAGCGATTAAACTCCATCCCCCACAGAGAATTGTCTTCATCGACTGATGGAAAATAAAACAAAGCAAGCTAGCCTAGTTTTGCAGGCAGAATTTTGTTGTTGCCCTAAGCGATTGAAGCTCACTCAATCACGATTCACATTGTCGCAATTAGGAACACAATTATGAACGCTTCAGATGCACAAAACCTGACATCTCAATTTGATACTTGGTTGAATAGCCACCAAAGTTTGGTCTCTAACCAACAGCAACTGCAGCACAGCGCGCTCTTTGCGGTACCACGCGATGGCGACAGCTCAGTATCTGGTCAGAATACCATCGGTGCCGGTAAAAATGCGCAAACGGAATCAGCGCAAGGTAAGAAATTGGATGATGCCATTAGCGCTGGCAATCACAGTGAAATTGTTCGCTTGCTCACCGAGTCTACCGGTAATGCGGTATCGAGCATTTTAGGCTTAGCTCAAAGCCGCACCGGCTGGAATCCGCTGGACCCAGATAATGACAAGAATGCCGAAGGGTTTCAGGAGTTTGTGAGCTCCATTCTTAAAGTGCCCTTTTTTAATGTCACCCAATCAGAGCGCACCACGGTGCATTACGAAGAAGAGAACTACAACTCTCTGATTGATAAAGTCGTTGGCCTCTATGACGGGATCACTGAGCAAGATGTTCCGCTGATTAAAAACAGTATTGTGAACCTTGCCAAGGCGTGTACTAGCCGAGTGAATACCCAAAACACCAAAACCTTGTTTGTCCAAAACACCATGAACGCGACTGGGACGGACATTGTCGTCGGTATTCAGCAAACCTTTATGATGATGGAGCGCAGTCACAGCTCAGGTAAAGGTGCGCCTAAAGATCAGTACAAAACTGAGATCACTGTGAATGTGATGGAACTGACCTTTAAAGGTGGGCTGTGGAATGAAAGTGCGGCGGAGAAGCTCGCCGATAAATTTGTGAAAAGCTGGGATGACTGGCTGGATGGCACCACAACACCCGCTTCACCGAGCGCGGATCAAATTCAGTTCTGCTTTGGTCCGGCACATCGCGCACGTCAAAAACAAGAAGCGGACGCGATTAAGTAATCATCCTCTGCTCCCTTCATTCAACGGGGGAGTATTGGCCCACTAACAAGCAGTGACGTAGCGGTACAATCAAAAACCGCTATGTTACTGTTCAAGCATACTACGTCGAGCTAAACGTGTTAATCGCCTGTTGTGTAGGCGTTATTAAAGCTTCCTCGGTAGACGTTTGCACTGTATACGTACCACTTTTCTTCAATTTGATGGCAAATATACAAAGCGCGAAATTCTATATCTTGGCTTGCCGTTCTAATGCGCCAACCAATAGTGACAGCGACCTGATCAGTATCCAAAGAGTGCTGGTTTAGTATGTTGAATTTTGCTTCTAGGTATCCGAAGCTAGCCATATCTTCACAATTTTTTGTCAGTTTTTTAGTCAGTGAAAGATTGTCACAAAAAACATTTACCCCATCTGAATCTGATATTGCACAAGGAAGCCGATATAGATCGGCGATTGCACGTGGATTGAGTGCATCCCATGCAGCATTATATTTTTTAAAAAGTTCTTCCATGTTTTTTACTCTGTCGCACAAAAAACGTCAATTAGATAGACACACGGCAAGGCTAAGTTTTTAATACGCCCACTCACGGTTTTGTAGTACCACACGATAACCGTCCAGATCTTCAAAGGTACGCCCGTCTTTATCCCAATAGCTATTGTAACTCGGCACAGGTTTAAACCCAGCGGCTTCAATTTGTTGACACGCAGTCTGCCATGCAGCGTGATCCGGCAAGTAAAAGACCAACAGGTTTTCCTGTGACGGTGCTGGACCGACATGGGTGCCGCGACGATGGGTAAATTCAAGGTGATAGTTATGATGTGGGTGACCAATAATGGCGCCATCAAAATCATTATGGCCAGAAAACGTCGCCAATAGCTCAAACCCCAGCCCATCGCAATACATGTTGGTAATGTCGGCCAAATTGTCGGTGGGTCGTGCCACCCGCATCACGGTGTCTTTATCAATCATTGTGCTGGCTCCTCCGGCTCGCAATTCAATGTTTGCATCATGGTGATAGAGTCTGGGGTAAACCCCAGCGCATGGTAAAACGCCTGCGCATCCTGATTAAACGTCATCACTTCTAGTTTAATCACAGTGGCATGATTGTCTTTCGCCCATTGGGTACAGGCCGCCATTAACGCTTTACCTGCACCGGTTCCTCGCGCATCACGGTCAACCACAATGGTATTCACATGACACATGGGATCGTCGACCAGATGAGGAATGTGTTCAAACGACTCCAGCCTTGCCGACAAAAAGCCAATCACTTTGTTTTGATGCTCTGCCACCCAAAAGTACTTATCCGCTTCTTGCAGCGCTTGCTGCAAAAACGCCCGACCGCTTGGGCCAGGCGTTGCAAACAGATGCGGCGCATGTTGATGGTGCATGTCACCAATTTGTACATTCAGGGCGAAGATGGCATCCAAGTCCTCAACCGAGGCACATCTCACTTGCATCCTTGTGTCCTTTAAATCCTTTTGTGTATTAGGCGATAAAAATCTGCCCTAATACATAACCGAGCGCACAAGCGCTCACCACGCCAATTAAGCCGACCGCCATAAATGAATGGTTGAAATACCATTTACCAATTTTGGTGGTGCCGGATGCATCGAAATTCACGGTCGCAATATCTGAAGGATAGTTGGGAATAAAGAAGTACCCATACACGGCCGGCATAATACCGATAAGCAGCGCAGGATCGAGCCCTAACCCAAGACCCACCGGCAACATCATCCGTGCGGTCGCGGCTTGCGAATTAACAACCACTGACACGATAAACAAGGCAAGTGCAAAAGACCACGGATATTGAGTGACCATCTCCACAATTCCCGACTTAAATTGCGGCATCGCGTATTGGAAGTAAGTGTCTGACATCCAAGCAATCCCGAAGATAGCAATGGCCGCCACCATCCCAGATTTAAACACCACGCCATTCGGCACATTACGCGGATCTGTTTTGGTCGCCAGTAAGATAATCCCGCCAAAGCAGAGCATCATCATTTGAATAACCACCGACATGCTGATGGCCTTACTCTCCCCTGCCACTGTGCGGATCTCTGGCCACATCGCGATAATCACAATGGTAACGATGGCACTGATGAACAATAACACCGCATTGCGCGCGGAATGGGGTAATACCTCATCTAACGAGGTCGCTGTAGTATTTTCGATTCGCTCACGCCATTCGGGGTCTTGTAAGCGCGCTTGGTAATCCGGATCGTCATCCAGCTCTTTGCCACGGCGCAAGCTGTACAGAGACATCAGCAAGGTACCAAACAAGGTGGCGGGGATAGTCACCAACAAAATCGAGACTAAAGTAATGTCATGTTGAATATCGGCAAGCTGGGCAAGGTAATAGACCACGGCTGCAGAGATCGGCGAGGCTGTAATCGCGATTTGAGAGGCAACCGACGCCGCCGCCATTGGGCGCTCCGGACGAATACCATTTTTCAGCGCGACATCACCGATAATCGGCATAATGGAATACACCGCGTGACCGGTCCCAAGCATAAAGGTCATGGCATAGGTGACAAACGGCGCAATCAAGGTGACGCGTTTTGGATTTTTACGCAATAATCGCTCGGCCACTTGCAGCATATACTTAAGGCCACCTGCCGCTTCCAAAATAGAGGCACAGGTGACGACCGCAAGAATAATCAGCATCACGGTCACAGGCGGTGACGTTGGCGGCATCTGGAAGATAAACACTTCAATGACCAAGCCAATCCCTGAGACCACGCCCAGCCCAATGCCCCCGTATCGGGAGCCGATATACAGCATTAGCAGTAAGAACAAGAACTCTAAATACAACATACCCTCACCTCTCTACCCGACTACGCAGGCTGTTTTTGTTATGCGTTTAGCCTAGAACTTGTGTCATGCCTGCCAAGTGGTGCCAATAGCCGTTGCAATCGTGGTTGAGCGGTTGCGGGTTATTGCCTGCTTGGTTAGCACGGAATTTGTCTACCCAGTGCAAGGTGTCAAGCGACAGTGGACTTAACCGCACCACATCCACCAGCCCTTGCATCGACGGTAAATCGTTAATGAGATTGGTGCACTGCCCGGACTGGGTTTGAATGCCGTTCAGCACAAATACGGCCTGACCCTCTTGGGATTCCGTTAACCGCCCATTGGGATAGTTGATACAGCACAGTTCGCAGTCATCTTTGGCGCGGTTTTCTGAGCGCGCGGTAAAACAGCGTGCTGAATAAGCCAGTGGTAAGTAACCATAGCCAGTCACCTCCACCTCAAACCGGTCGCGAATACCCAGTGCATCGCAGCCGTTTAACATATTCACCAGCCAGTCGCGCGAAAGTTCCACCGGCATCACCCAGCGCGTCATGCCAAGGTCAACAAATTGCTTTAATGTTTGCGGGTTATAGCAATTGATGGCGGCCCCCACCACAAAGGGCTGCCGACGCTCACTTAAAAACTGCACCGCGCTCACGTCATTCGCTTCAATGCGAATATCATCATTGTCACAGTAGCGTTTTAGCATGCTCAGCTCTGAGGGCGCTTCAATCAGCGCCATGGTCGAGAGCACCACTTGTTTACCAGACTCGGCCAGCTCACGTGCAAGCCCGATCCAGTCTTTGGTTTTCAGCTCTCGCCGCTTGGCACAGACAGTTTCACCGAGATAGATCACATCGGCTTGGCTATCAGCCGCTGCTTGATAAAAGGCTTCAACCTCAGACTTGGGCCAGTAATACAGGATCGGCCCGAGAGAAAATTGCATCATAATTCCTTATTGCCACTTGCGATGGTAAGCACCCAAACTGGTTTGCACCCCTTCAGAAAGACTATCGAGCGAGTGCGCCCAATCCGGCGCAATATCAAACGCCTCGGGGTTTGCGATACAGCGATCAATCGCTTGACGCCATACCCGTGCAACTTGCTCCACATACGCCGGGCTGCGCTGACGACCTTCGATTTTGACCGATTTGATCCCGGCGCGATAAAGCTCAGGCAGGACACTTAAGGTGTTCAAACTGGTGGGTTCTTCCAGTGCGTGATAGCGATTACCGTCGACACAAAAACGACCTTTGCAAAGGGTGGGATACCCCGCTTTTTCATCAGCTTGGTACCGATCAATCAAGACCCCGTTTAAGCGCGACTCCAGCCCTTGCTCAGTATCTTGCCAGCGCACGAATGCCGCCGGTGAGCAAGCGCCCACGGTATTGGGCGATTGGCCGGTAAGATAAGACGATAAATAGCAGCGCCCTTCGGCCATAATGCACAAGCTGCCAAAGGCAAATACCTCTAAGTCGACATCGGTATCGCGTGCTAGTTGTTTAACCTGATGAATAGACAGCACCCGCGGCAATACTGCTCGCTTAACGCCATATTGCTGCTGATAAAAGCGGATCGCCCCAGCGTTAGTGGCGGATGCTTGAACAGAAAGGTGTATATCCAAATCGGGGTAGGTACTGGCGGCGTAATCTAAACAGGCCATATCGGCAAGGATCAGCGCATCGGCACCATTACCGGCGGCGCTATCAATCGCATATTGCCAGCGACGCCAACCATCAGGATGGGCAAAGGTATTAATGGCAACGTGCAAGTCTTTGCCGTGGTCATGTACATACTGACTGGCACGCTGCAATTTGCTGTCGGTAAAGTTCAGCCCCGCAAAATGGCGCGCATTGGTGTCATCTTTTAAGCCGACATACACCGCATCGGCGCCATGTTCGATCGCTTTTTTAACCGCCGGAATATTGCCCGCCGGACAAAGGAGCTCCATAACATTGCATTCCATTTTATGATTGTCCGGCTAAGATAAGGGCGTTGCCAATGTGGGGGGTTGATGTGTATCAAGCTCACTTCTCCATGATGATAAAAATCGCGATAAATGACGCTGTTGGCACAAAAACTCCTCTCATTTTTGACTCGGATCCAATGGCGGAGCATTCAACCTCGCTACTCTAGTGGCATTCAACCATTGGCACCAAAGGAAAGCCAAATGCTCGTAAACCCAATCACCCAACAACCCCTTGCCCTGCCACTGCCTCAGCCAGCTCTGATTACACCAGGGCTAAAAGCCATCACTCAGTTACCACATGGGCTGCAAGCTCAGGTGCTGACCAAAGTCATGAATACCGCTTTTGCGGTGCCGCTGGCAGAGGACGAGTTCGACTTTCTTGCTGGCCGTACCATTCGCATTGGCTTGCGCGATCTCAACGCCAATTGGTTCGTGTCGCTGAACGAAGACAACCAATTATTGGTGCGCTTGTCTGGGGAGGAAGACGCCAGTATCGAGGGAGATTGGTTAGCGTTTTTGAAAATGGCGACTCACTATTGCGATCCGGATACGCTGTTTTTCCAGCGCCAACTCAGTATAAGTGGTGATACCGAACTTGGGCTGCATGTGAAAAACCTGCTTGATAGCCTCGAAATCGATACCCTACCCAAACCACTGGCACGCTCACTGACGTTAAGCCATCACTACCTCACTAAACTCGCGTTGTAGAGGCTTAGTTATTCGATAAGGCACACACCATCGCCAACGGATTGGCGTGGCTTACTAATCCAAGCTCATTGCCCAGCGTGCTCACCCGCCAACCAAGGTTGCGTGAGTGAGACCGTCTGGGTATCAACATCGTACGCCATTCGCTACGCCTTTCGTAACCCGTTAATCGGTTACGTCCAGAAAATAGTACTGGCTAACGTCGCAAATAAAACCAAAAGATTCAAAAAGATGATGAGCGGCATGGTTGCTCTGATGGGTTTGTAGCAGTAAGCAAGCGGCTTGGCGGGCACGAGCCTCCTTGAGAGCGTGCGAGACTAATGCCCGTGCGATACCTTGTCGCCGTGAGTCTGGCTGCACGTACAAATCGTTAATAATTAAGCCACGGCGCGCCCTCGCGAGCGAATACAAAGGCGTTAGGTGGACAAATCCCACCATGGAGGATTGGCGAGAAGCGGTCAGTATGCACGTGTCTTGCTCACACAACCGTTGCTCGGTAAACGCCCTTGTTTGACTGAGCGGCGGACGAATCGCGAGCCAGCGCTGGTATTGGCCGAATAACACGGTGAGGGCGTCTAGATCATTTAACTCCGCTTTCGCTATATGCAACATTCTTTCTCTACCGCAGCGCTATGGTTACTTTTCAGTGTAAGCGCCATCACGACGTTCTGCTGCCAACACCTCAACAGACGAGCATAGAGAGCAAAATATATTTCTTCACACTACGTTGAAATCGCCTACAGTATTTGTGTTGATATAAACACCAACATAAAAAGTTATAGTGCATAAGGTAATATAAATAAGGCGGCTAAACGCCGCCTCAGTATATGCCGATCCCTGCACGGATATAGGATCGTTTGGCTAAGTCCGTATTGTGTCGTGTTCTTATTACGCTATTGAGCGGGTGCGATACCACTTTACTGTAACAGGCGCGAGCTCTTTTAACGCGTTACGCACCATGATAAATGGTACTTTGATGAAGTAGAACGACATCAATACCATCATCATAGGATCTGCATAAACCGCATAATCCGACCAAGGTGAATGCGCCACTAACCAAGCACCTAAAAAGCCTAAGGTGACCGCCAGACTTAACAAGGTATCCATTTGCCACTGGCGCGATTCCGCCTCCACCAACTGGCTTTGCCCTGCTTGGTTTTTGCGTGCAATCATCCACCATCCGTAACCACAACCCACCACGTTGACAATACCAAACAGCACCGCCAATGACGGGTTAACCGCACGTCCGCCTTCGACCAAGGAGGAGACCGCTTCATACAGAGAATAACTCACCAATAGCATAATCACGGCGCCTTTAATGGCGACAACAAGCGGTGTCAGCAGCGCACGTGTGATCGGCCTTGCGTAACGCGAGTGGATATACCACGACGCGCCCAGTGACAACAAAGTTAACACTAGACTAATCAACGAGTAGATACCGTCGAACATAATCACTAAAGAGCCAGCAATCCATCCAACGGCAAGGCCGGCGATGGCAAACCCCAATGCGAGAAGGGCCGAAAACACTAATACTGACTTTTCATTGATCACGTTTTGAGAAGACATAAAACACCAAAAGTAGAAAACACGCACATATTCTTGGTGCTACTGCGCCGCTTTACAAACACGAACTTGCTGACATTTTCACCACCCTGCTGCGGGAAAAATTAAAGGCGTTTTATTTCAATAGTTTATGCATAAAAATAACTGTCAATATTTCTGACAGTGAGTGTTCTAAACAAATTTTAGTTATGAGATAGCGCTAAATCGCATTTTGCTTGCATATAACTTTTACGCATACTAAATCTAAATTTAGATTCTTTATGGACTAAGAAGATGAGAAAAGGCGTGTTACTCGCGGCAATTAGCTTGCAGCTTTTCCTCGCGATAACCAGCACAGGATGGTGGCAGTTTGGTGCGGCACTCAGTGCGTTTCTGTTGGTCGCGGTATTACGTTTGCCTCAGGACACGCCGCATGAGTGAACCTGAGGCAACGACGGAGGCTAGGCCGCTAGCAGCAGCCAAGCAAGCGATGTACAGGAGATAATCACCCACAGCGCGACACCAAACAATAAGGGTTTGGGGCCTGCCGTGCGTAGCTGGGTGACAGAAATACTGCAGCCGATTAAGAATAAACACACCACTAATACTTGCTTTGAGATGGCGAAAATCACCTCATAGATGGGTTGCGCTTGGACAAAGACATCACTGATACCAATCGCTAGACAATAAAAAACGATAAAGTAAGGGATCGTGATTTTTTTAGCGTGGCTGCGAAACATGAGTGCGCTGACAAACGCCACTGGCACAATCCATAATGCGCGCGCAAGTTTGAGGGTGGTCGCAGTGGTTAGTGCTTGCTCACCATAAGCGGACGCCGCGCCCACCACCGATGATGTATCATGAATCGCGATCGCCGCCCAGGTTCCAAACGTGTGCTGATCTAAGCCCAGCGCATGCCCAACCATAGGAAACACAAACAGCGCCAATGAATTCAACACAAACACCGTGCCTAACGCGAGACCAATTTGTTTATCATCCGCATTGATAGCGGGCGAGACAGCTGCGATTGCACTGCCGCCACAAATGGCAGTGCCTGAGGCAATCAGGTGACCCGTCTTTTTATCCAGCCCCATAAGTTTGCCCAGTAATGTGCCAAAAATCAGCGTGCCTGCAATGGTGGCAATAATCAGCCCTATCCCATCGCCTGTCACGGCGAGCGCCTCGTGCAGCGGGATACCAAACCCCAGACCCACAATCGAATAAGCCAGTAACTTTTTGGTGATTTTCGTGAGCGGAATTGCACTTGGCACCCAGCCTAGGGAGGTCAGCAAAAAACCCAATACCAATGCAATCGGCGAGCTCACCCAAGGGGTTAAACAGGCTAACACAGCCAATGAAAAAGGAAGATAACGCGTGTATGCGGTCATAATGATGCTCGGTGAAATTCAGTGACAACATTGTAGCGCTCAGTGATTGTTCAGAAAATCTTAAACTTTTTAACCTAGGTTAAGTTTTGCTTAACATGTATTGCAAGGCATTGAAAAACAATCATCGAGGCGCACATTTAGAAATCAAACAAGTAATTGGTAATGCTATCACTCAGCCATTGGATCCCAGGATGCTCGGCCATCCCTGAGGCGGTGAATAGGCAGTAGTCTTCTTGGGTTAAGCCATAGGTGTGTTTGATCACCGCTAAGCGCTGTTCTCGTAAGTATTGCCGGATCAGCGGCTCAGGCAACACGCCCCACGCTTCTTCTTGTAAGATGGTATTGAGCATATATTCAAAGCTCGAAAAGCCAATATAACGGCGTGAGAAAGGCTGTAGCTCGGGATTGTCTTTTTCATTGAGATAGACCATTACCGCTTGCATGGCATTACGCAGTTGATCATCACTGACCCGACGCAGTCGACTCAACGGGTGCTCGCTGTTGCACACCGACATCATGCGAATTTTACCCAACGGCTGATAGTTGATGCGCGGATCGTCAATGCGCTCGTAGTCCACGCCAAACGCAAAGTCGACTTGTTGGGTTTCAACCAAATTGGCCAAATCACCGCTCGAGGCCAAGACTAGGTTGAAGGACGTCGCCGTAAAGCGCTTATTGAGCTGATGCGCCCAGTCCTGCCAAAGCTGATCGGGGATCGCATCATCACGCGCGATCCACACTTCGGCATTAAAGCCCGCGTTCGCTTGCTCGCACGTACGACGAATGCGGGCCGCGGTGACCGATATACTCTCGAAATCTTTGTAAACGGCTTTGCCGATTTCCGACAGTGTCAGACGGTTACCGGTGCGATAGAACAATTCAGCGTTAAGTGATTGCTCGAGCGCTTTAATCGCCATACTCAATCGTGAACGATTCACATCCAGCTGACGTGCAGCTTCAGACACTGAGCCAGTCTCTGCGACTGCACAAAACGCATCAATTTGGGTTAGATTCATGCCGCCCTCCTCACGCTATCCTACCGGAGCGCGGCAAAGACACAAAGCGCTATTACCGCTTGTCAGCATGCTTAAACTATCGGCGATTATGCAATTATTCGTAGCGACTTATTGCATATCAGAAGACGCTAAGCTCTCTGTGCTTGAGGCTAGACAGAATAAGAATCGTTTATTTGTGATAGAAGATAGATAGGGATAACGAGAGTGCTATGGTGCCCCGGGCCGGACTTGAACCGGCACAGCGCGAACGCCGAGGGATTTTAAATCCCTTGTGTCTACCAATTCCACCACCAGGGCAACGCAGATATGCGTGGTAGCACCATGGTCCGCAGACTGCGCTGCGAACGAAGGTGTACTTTAATGAAATTTAACCCGAGGTCAATAGCCCTTTTATTCTTTTTGACTCAAGTGGTTGAAAAGCAGGCAGAACGATAGAGGTGAATCATGCTGCACATGCGCCTTTAAAGTTCCGCCAAAACCCCCTTTACAAAAGGAGCTTTTTGCTTGACATAGGCATCTTGATCACGCACACCTTGAGCGAGTATGGCGCGCTTTTTGTTTTCATATTCAATGCGTACACTAGGGTTATCGAGCAAATACTGTTTGTACGCCATTTGGCGATGATGCTCATCACTGTCTTTTTCAATCACGTGAGCATGAATCAAAAACCGCTCACCTTGATAGGTTACAGAGGCGTCTTTACGAGGGCGGTGTTCGGGAAACGGCTGCTTACTGTGCTGATCTTGAAAGCCTAGCGCGTAAAGATGGGTAATCGCGTTTTCTCGCTCTCCTGGGAAATAAAGAATAGATAAATCAATGATCCCTTTGCCACCGACTTTGGCTGATGTTGAACCAAAATGCAGTACCTCAATAGGAGGTGTCGAGATATGGTCAGACAGGGCTTGGGCAACGTCTAAGTAAATAGGACGCCAAGGAGAGAAACTGGCGTCAACTAATTGGTAGGGCTCGAGTGTGATCATGTGGCACCTAAGGTAAAAAAGAATGCTGGTAAACACGAGTGAGTCGGCATGAGCGACACATTGACTCAAGTTAGTTGGCTATCGTACCAGCAGTTCCCATGCAAACAAATCACACCACCTTACTAGACGCCTTCCGCAAGCTTAGGGTTAGAACCGTATTGATTGTTATTTTGATCCCCTTCCAATGCACAAAGCACTAGCAGCGCAATCATCCCGATAATAGGAATGAATGAAATCAGCAGCCACCATGCAGAACGTCCAGTGTCATGCAAGCGCCTTGATGTAACGGCTAAGGTTGGCAGTAGTACCGCCAATGAGTACACAATGCTCAGCAACACCAGCCCCGTCGCTTCAGCGACAATATTTAGCGCCAAGGAGATGCAAAAGTTAACCAGAAAGAACATCCAATACTCTCGACGATGGGCGCGCCCTGAAAAAGTGACATAATTGCGCAGCACTTTTAAATACCATTCCATACGTAACCCTATTTTTAGTTGAAAGAAGTGTTCGCACGTATCATAGAACGGACTATCGAGTCAGTACTATTTCAGTGATAAGACATCCGACCGCTTTATCATCAGCTTGAGAAGCTTATCACTGATTGACTGCATTTGTACCCCAGAGCGCGATTTACCCAAACCAGTGTTGCTCACCAAAATGCGCTGGCCACCTTATGTGATTTGATTGCAAAGCAGATAAAAAAAAGCTGAGCGCTAGGCTCAGCTAAAAGACAGTATCAAAAAAGACCTTATTTAATGGAAAAAGGAATCGCTAAGGTTAACTTAAAGTCATCTTCGTCTTGGAATAGATTGGTATACCCTTTCCAGCTCGGCGCATCGGTATCGTTAAAGTACTGCGTGAAGTAGAAGCTTACTTTCGCATCTTTAAGTGCACCCGTTTGAATGGCGTAATTCGCAAACAGGCTATAAGAGTATTCTTTTAGATCATCGTATCCCTTGGCGGATGAGCCAAAGCCATAAGCGCCGTTAAAGCCTGCACTAAAGCCTTTTGCACCAATATCCGAGAAATCACGCGATAACGACCCAAATACCGCCAGTTCTTCATCGTGGTTAAAGTCCGAACGGTTATTCCACCAAATGTCATAGGTACCGTTCGAGCCACCATATTGACTCGTCAAACGATACGCTAAGTTTTGCACCTTGGCAGGATCGCCGGAGTCGGCTTCGGTATAGGTGGCTTCTGCTCGATATGAATACTGCCCTGATGACATACTGGTAAGCATAGCTAGCTGGAATGCCGTGCTATCATATTGCTCATCATCATCGACCACATAAAGTTGCGGCGACCAATACACGCCACCCTCAGTGGTGCCTTTGACTTTGAGATGGGCATTCCAACGGTCACCGTCACTTAAAGCCCCATAAGCCGCATCGATAGAAACATCATTATCCAATGTATACCGCGCCCCTAACGAATAGGCGGTACCAGCGTCTTCACCATCGGTCGTTTGAAATTCATAGGTTTCTTTAAACCAAGGCGCTTTATAGCGCTCGGAGACCACAAGGCCCAGATCAAGATTATCGACACTCAGACCTAACTCCCCACCCACATGAGTGCCCGGCGCAAACGACCAGTTAATACCAATCGTGCTTGGTACTGAAGGCTGAAAATAACCCAGCTTCGCCGTTACGTTTTCGCCAAATTTAAACTTAGCCGCCGCAGTAGCCAGAGAGACACCATTGTCCGTACATTCTTCGTCCCATGCGCCCGTGCATTCGCTATCATCTGGCTCTTTATCAAAGGGGTTATTCACGCCCCAAAAGTTCATTTCGTGGTCCGGGCTACCGTTTTGCCACATATCAAAGGTACTAAAGGCCATCAAATCAAGTCCAACCACTTCCGCAGCATAGCCTGAGTTAAAGGCAAGATTTGCGTAGATAGAGCCATGGTCAAGGTTGGTTTCTTTGGCCGTATCGTTGCCGTTGGCATCTGTCCCTGCGCGGTCACGGGATCGCATCCAAAAATTGAGATTCCCACTTAAGGTAGATTCAGTAAAAAAAGGTGATGTCTCTGAGGATAATGTTTGTGACATTGCTGGCGCCGCCACCACCGCACTAAAAACAGCTGCAGCTAATGTCGATACGCTAAACATTTTATTCATGAAAGACTCCTGCTATCTGCAAGATACGGGCTTTGCCTCGTTGATTTATTAAGTTTTATCGAGTGCAAAACCGATTTGAAAGCTGAGAAACGTATTTCAGCTTTCCCCCGCTGCTTACACATTTCGTGTAACCACACCTTCAGACTAATTACGCAAAGAAAAATATCAATCACGACTTAATTTTTAATGCGAATAATATGAACTAGAGCATGTTTTTGACCGTTTTATGACATAGATCTTATCCACTAAAAAAACAAAAACCCTTAAAAACAACACCTTAAATAAAAACCCAAAAGTCACAGTCCCCGCAGGCAAGTACTTTCATGCAAATAATATGAAATAAATATCATAAAAAATGGATAGAAAATCACGTCAAAAACGGCAAAAGTCGCCAACCTTATTTTTCTTACAAAATTAACGAGAAGAAAATGGATAGAGGAGGGTATTTTTTTACGTAAAATAAATTTTATTATCGTCAAAAACGGCAAAAGAATGCATAGAATTTAGGGTTTATGTAATTTTATTATGAAAAATAACCACGACTACAACTGTGTTTACGTCATCGGTATTCCCCCGCGACAAAGCCTTGTCTCGCGATTGAGGGCTTTTTGCATCACCGCACAACGATCGCTGTTGCATATTGAGGCGTACTCGCCGTTATAGAAAAACTGATGCGCATCAAAAGTTAGGTTGACCTGTCATTCAATCAACAGATTCGCGTGATAAATTAGTCAATGAAGCGTTAAGCGCCCCCCATAGCGCAACACACCACCACGCCATGGCGAAAAAGGATCCCGGCATCAATGAAAGGACTACGTTGGTTTTTACCTCTTGTTATTCTCGGTCTTGGCTATCTTGGCTATACCGCCATCGCGGCAACAGAGACAGCTACTCAAGAAAATGCTGCGTCCCCGCTCCCACCGATTGTTGAGACACGCGTTGTTCACCCAACTCAACATCAAGTAGTTTTACGGGCGCACGGTGAAGTCACCCCTGTAGAGACCACACAGCTTTCTGCCCAAGTGTCCGGTGAAGTGGTCGCATGGCATCCAAATTTCGTTGCTGGCGGCATTGTTAAACGTGGTGATGTGCTGTTTTCAATTGAGCCTGATAACTATCAAGCCGCGGTACTGAGCGCCGAAGCCGACCTTGCCAGTGCAAAAGCGTCCTTGATAGAAGAACAAGCCCAGGCGGCGGTGGCAAAACGTCAGGCCAAAAGCCTTCCATCCTCACAAGTCACCGATCTCTACTTACGCAAGCCACAAGTACTCAGTGCAAAAGCCCGCGTAAAATCGGCACAAGCGGCATTAAAGCGCGCACAACGCGACTTAGAAAACTGCCAAGTGACCGCCCCTTACGATGCGCTCGTCGTGTCGCGAGACGTCGGGGTTGGGCAGTACATTAACGCAGGAAGCCCGGTGGGGGTACTTAATAGCATCGAGGCTGCGGAAGTGCATTTGCCTATTGCTGGCTTCGACACACTCTTTCTCCCCACACCATTAGCGGGGATCGAGGTTCAGCTTACCCGCAACGGCAGCAAACCGACTCAACGCCAAGCACGACTCGTGCGCGATCTAGGCATCGTGGAGCAAAGCACCCGCATGATGCGAGTTGTAGTGCGCCTTGATGATCCTTACGGCACCCAATCGGCTAAACCTGCCCTACCCTTTGGCAGTTATATCGAGGCGACTTTCAAAGGGGCAACGTTGGAGAACGTCTTTAAGCTTCCGCAATCCTTGATGAACAATCGCCAAGTTTGGGTCGTCGATCAAGCAGGAAAACTCACCCCGCGTACACTGCGCGTGGTGAGAACGGAAGGCCAGTATATCTACGCTGACCAAGGCTTAAGCGATGATGACCAAGTGGTTACCACGCTGCCTGAATTCCCCGAGCCTGGCATGACGGTTCGCGTGGCATCGCAGGTATCGCCGGAGGGTGAAAATGAGTAATGCTGACACGCCAACGCGTGGGCTCATTGCCTATTTTGCCCACAACCCGGTTGCTGCAAACCTGATCATGGTGTTTGTACTCATCATGGGGGTTGCCAGTTACTTTTTCATTCAGCGACAGATGTTCCCTAACATCGAGATTAACTACATTCATATTACCGCTGACTATCCCGGCGCCTCCCCCCAAGAGGTAGAGGAGAGCATCTTAGTTAAAGTGGAGGAAGCCATTAAAGATGTCACCGGGATCGAATCGGTGGTTTCAACCGCGCGGCGCGGATTTGGTCAAGTAGAAATCGAAGTGGATGTTGGGGAAGATCTCAATCTCGTCCTGGACCGCGTAAAGCAAGAGGTCGATGCCCTCTCTAATCTCCCCGCGTCGATGGAACCGCTTAATGTCGCGCAAGTGGAGTTTCGCCAAACCGTCATTCAAATGGCAGTGGTAGGCAATAAGCCGCTCACTGAGCTAAAACGCGCGGCACAGGACATTGAAGACGAACTCCTCCAACTCAAGGACGTCACCTTGGTGGAGCTCAGTGCCCCTACCTACGAGATTGCCATCGAGGTAGCCCCCCGTATTCTGCGCAAGTATAACCTCACGCTTAATCAGGTGAGTGACGCCATTGCCCGCTATTCCGCCAACTTCTCTGCCGGTGAAGTACGTACCGACAGCGGTATGATTGCAATTCGCGTCGAGAACCAGCGTTATCGCGGTGATGAGTTTCGCCAGATCCCAATTAAAATCGGCCCCAATGGCAGTCGATTATTGCTGCAGGATATTGCCACCATCAAAGACGGGTTTACCGAAGGCGAGCGTTACTTTAAGTACTCGGGGCAGAACGCAATTTTTCTCTCGGTGAATGCAACCGCTAGCGAAAATATGGTGACCGTTGCCGACGCCGTCAAAGACTACATACAAGACAAAAACGCAGCATTGCCCGCCGGGCTGGCACTCAAATCGGTGGTCGACATGACACACTACCTTAATGCCCGCCTTGATATGATGCTGAAAAACTTATTACAAGGAGCGGTATTGGTTGCGCTACTGCTGACATTGTTTTTGCGCTTTAAACTTGCCCTCTGGGTGCTTATCGGTTTGCCCGTATGCTTTCTTGGCGCGGTCATGCTAATGCCAGTGATTGGGGTCAGCATTAACATCGTTTCACTGTTTGCGTTCATTATGGTGTTGGGGATTGTCGTCGATGACGCGATCGTTATCGGCGAAAGTGTTTATACCGAAGTGGAGCACAAAGGTGGCGGCGTCAATAACGTTGTCGCCGGGGCGCAGCGTGTTGCCACCCCTGCCACGTTTGGCGTGCTCACCACCATTGCCGTTTTTGCACCTTTTATCATGTCGAGCGGCCCTGAACGCGCCTTTTTCTTTGGCATCGCGTCAATCGTCATCTTGTGTCTCATCTTTAGCTTGGTAGAGTCGAAGCTTATTTTGCCCGCTCACTTGGCGCACACCCACTTTTCCACGCCCAAATCAAATAGCTTCCGCCAGCGTTTTAATCGGCAATTCCATCGCTTCGTCAATGGACCATACCGCCGCGCCGTCACCTTCGCGGTACGTTGGCGCTGGTCGGCTTTCGCATTGTTTGTTGCCTTATTAGCTATCAGTATTTCGTTGGTGGTTGCCAGCCACGTGCGTATGGTGCCGACGCCCAAAGTCCCGCATGATTTTCCCAATATTCGCCTTGAGATGAACAATAACGCCTCGAGTGAGCAAACCATTGCCGCACTCAAAGCCATTGAAGGCATGGTCTACCGCGTCGATAACGCCACAGAAGCCGAGACGGGCCAAGCCATGGTTCAAGACACGCTCGTATTTAATGAAGGGCGAACTTCAGGACAACTGGTGATCCCTTTAGTCGATGATACATTGCGCCCCTTTACCACCTTCGAATTGTCGCGGCGCTGGCGTGAGGCGATGCCGGAGATCCCAGGAGTTAAAAAACTCACCATTCAAGATGACGTGAATGGTGGAGAACAAGGTGATGAGTTTGGCTTTCTCCTCTTTGGGCCCAACATCGACACACTCAATGCGGCCGGACGTGCTTTAATGTCGCGCCTTAACCAGCAAGCGGGTCTTTTCGATGTGTCCTCATCCATCGATTCAGGCAGTCAGGAAGTGCTCATTTCCCTCACGCCCGTGGCTCATGATCTGGGGCTGGATCTCACCACCATTGCTCAACAGGTAGGAGGGAGTTTCTATGGCGGGGAAGCCCAACGCCTAATCCGTGACGGTGAAGAAATAAAAGTCATGGTGCGTTACCCCAAATTAACGCGGGAGGCATTTTCATCACTGCGTTATGCCGTGATCACCACCCCCACCGGTCAACAAGTCATGTTGGGCGATGTGGTGAAACTGGAGCAACAACCCGGTGTAAGTAGCCTGCGCCGCGAAGCAGGATTTAGAACGGTTTATGTCTATGGCGCGATTGATGAAGAGTTAGTCGAACCCAATGAAGTAGTCGAAACCATTCAACAATCCGTCATACCAGAGGTATTGGCCGATTATCCGGATGTCACTAGTGAACTCAGTGGTTCGATTGAAGAACAACAAGCACAGCAAGATGAACAAAAGCTTTTCTTTGTTGCCGGGATGATTGTGGTCTATGCGTTATTGGCCGTGCCCTTAAAAAGCTATACGCAACCACTGATTATCATGTCTGTGATCCCTTTTAGCTTAACGGGGGCTATTTGGGGACATTATTGGTTTGATATTGATTTAAGTATGATGTCGACCTTTGGTTTGATTGCCGCCGCAGGCGTAGTGGTCAACGATGCGCTGGTGATGACGGATTATATTAATCGATCGCGTCATGCGGGGGTTGCGATCAAAAAAGCAGTGATCGACGCAGGCTGTGCCCGCTTTCGGGCCATCACACTGACGTCTATCACCACCTTTGCGGGGGTGTTGCCCATCATGTTTGAAACCAGCCTGCAAGCAAGATTTGTGATCCCAATGGCCGTCGCACTTGGCTTTGCGGTGATGTTTGCCACCTTGCTAACGCTGTTTCTGGTGCCCTGTTTATATCTGATGCTGCAAGATATTGGACAGCTTCTGCGCCGGCTCACTCCCGGCCTTTCCTCGTCACAATCAGAGCCTAACGCGCGATAAAAGAGGTGCCGATCGCAGCCCCTTGTGCACCGTGTTTGTCCAGCTGGTTAGCGATGGCGGTCATCGCTAGCCAGCGATTCTCGCACCATGAAGGGGCCAGTAACGTCGGTGGACGTGCACTCGCAGACACGCGATGATACACCACCTCAGGAGGCGTTCGCTGGATCATCATACTGGCGCTGTCGACGTAGTCTTCTAATGTGATTTCGCTTTGACGCCCTGCACGCCACGCTTTCGCCATGGTGCTACCCTCGACAATATGTAGCGGGTGCAGTTTAATCCCATCGGTGCCTGTGCTCACGACCCGGTCAATCGTTGTTTGATGATCGGTGGTGCCCTCTCCGGGCAGACCAACAATCAAATGCGTGCATACTTTAATACCCATTGCACGGGCTTGTTGAGTGATTCGCTCGTAAACCGCCACATCATGGCCACGGTTAATGCGTTTCAACGTCTTATCATGACCCGTTTGTAAACCAAGCTCTAACCACACTTCAAATCCTTGTTGACGATAACCCGCCAACAGCGTCAAAACCTGGCTGGGCACACAATCTGGCCGTGTACCGACACACAGCCCGACCATGTTTTCACGCGCTAATGCTTGCTCGTACAAGGCCTTTAACCGCGCAACCTCGTCATAAGTACTGGTATAAGCTTGAAAATACGCCAGATAACGACGTGCTCGGTCTACCTCTTTCGCACGTTGGTGCAACTGGTGGCTAACGGATTGGTGCTGCGCGGTTTCATCAGAAAAGGATGCGACATTGCAAAAGGTGCAACCGCCCCGCCCGAGCGTGCCATCACGATTGGGGCAACTAAAACCACCATGTAGCGTCAGCTTATGGACACGTTCGCCATAACGGTGTTTTAAATCTTGGCCTAGTGTATTAACGAGTTGATGCAGCTCCATAACGCCTCAGCGGAAAAAGACAAAGGCGAGATTTTAACAACTGTTATCGAAGAGATATTGGGACGGATCAAGCAAAGGCGTGCTTGCCCTAAAACAACAAACCCGCCTTGGCGGCGGGTTTAAATCATTGGCGTGATACGCCCATTAGGCTTTGGCTTTCTTCTTGCGTTTATCAGTGACTTCCCACTGACCGTCAACAAAGAAGGCTGACCAGCCCGTTGGCTTGCCATCTTCCTCGCTACGCACGTAATTCTCTTTGGTTTTACGTGCAAAACGAACCACAGTAGGACGTCCATCGGGATCTTCCTGCGGCGCATCGGCAAGGTATTTGAACTTGTCCGAAATGCGGTCTTTGAAGCGATGAAGCTCCTCCACCAGCGGCGCACGTGTCTCGCGGGATTTGGGGAAATTACTCGCGGCCATAAATAGGCCAGAGGCACCATCACGTAACACGAAATAGGCATCCGAGTTTTCACATGGCAACTCTGGGAAGTGCACCGGATCTTCTTTCGGTGGCGCAACGTCCCCATTTTTGAGGATCTTACGCGTGTTCTTACATTCCTCGTTGGTGCAACCCATGTATTTACCGAAACGGCCATTTTTCAGCACCATGTCGCTACCACATTTGTCGCACTCTACCACAGGCCCATCGTAGCCTTTGGGTTTGAACTCCCCTTTTTCAACCACATAGCCTTCGCAGCTCGGATTATTACCACACACGTGCAACTTGCGATGCTGATCAATGAGGTAAGAGTCCATTGCCGTTTCACAAATCGGACAACGCTTCATCGCCCGAAGATCAGCGGTTTCAACGTCCTCTTCGAGCACATTGACAATACCATCTTCGTCCATCAAGTTGATGGTGGTTTTACACCGCTCTTTCGGGGGTAATGCGTAGCCCGAACAACCGAGGAACACGCCAGTCGATGCGGTACGAATCCCCATTTTACGCCCACAGGTTGGACAGTCGATATCTGTCATCACCATGTTGTTGGGTTTCATTCCACCTTCGTCTTCATCCTGCTCGGCTTGGCCTAACTCAGCGGTGAAATCCGCAAAGAAATCATCAAGCACCGCTTTCCAGTCGGCTTCACCTTCGGCAATTTTATCGAGCGACGCTTCCATACGAGCGGTAAAGTCATAGTCCATCAAATCGGCAAAGCTTTGGTTGAGACGATCAGTGACAATCTCGCCCATTTTCTCAGCATAGAAGCGACGGTTTTCAACTCGCACATAACCGCGGTCTTGTATCGTGGAAATAATAGACGCGTACGTCGATGGACGACCAATGCCCGCTTTTTCTAACTCTTTGACCAAGGCCGCTTCGGTATAACGGGCGGGTGGCTTAGTAAAGTGTTGTTTCGGATCAAGCTTGTCGAGTGTCAGTGATTCACCCACCTCAACCGCTGGCAAGGTTTGGTCTTCATTTTTACCTGAAGGCCGCTGTACCCGAGTCCAACCGTCAAAGCGCAGTGTGCGCCCTTTTGCTTTCAAGGTGTAATCGCTCGCATCGACCGTCAAGGTCGTCGAGTCATATTTTGCCGGTACCATTTGGCAGGCCACAAACTGGCGCCAAATCAAGTCGTACAAACGATGCGCATCTGGGTCCATCCCCTGCAAATCACTGGCATTGACACCCACATCAGAAGGCCGGATGGCCTCGTGCGCTTCTTGGGCATTGGCTTTGGCACCATACACGTTCGCCGACGCTGGTAAGTACTTCTCACCGTATTCGCTGGCAATATGGCCACGAGCCGCTTCAACCGCTTCTTTGCTGAGGTTGGTCGAGTCGGTACGCATGTAAGTGATATAGCCGGCTTCATACAAGCGTTGCGCCAACATCATGGTTTTCTTCACCCCAAAGCCGAGACGCGTGCTTGCCGCCTGCTGCAATGTTGAGGTGATATAAGGCGCCGAGGGCTTACTCGTTGAGGGGCGATCTTCGCGATCACGCACCACAAAGCTGGCGTGCTCAAGCGCCGACACCGCCGCCATTGCCTCATCTTTATTTTTCGGCTTAAAGGCTTTGCCATTTTGTTGCGCCACGAGCAGTCGCAGCGCCTGCTCTTTCGGTGTGAGCGTGTCGGCGTGCACATCCCAAAATTCTTCGGGAATAAAAGCTTTTATCTGATGCTCACGTTCAACAAGCAGCTTTACCGCGACCGACTGCACACGACCGGCCGACAAGCCTCGCGCCACTTTTTTCCACAGCAACGGCGAGACCATAAAGCCCACCACACGGTCGAGAAAACGACGTGCTTGCTGTGCGTTGACACCGTCGATATTGACATCACCCGGTGCGTCAAACGCCTGTGTGATCGCATTTTTGGTGATCTCATTAAAGACCACGCGTTTGAAGCGGTCGTTATCACCACCGATGAGTTCGCGCAGGTGCCAAGCAATGGCCTCCCCTTCGCGGTCCAAATCCGTTGCGAGATAAACGTTGTCGGCTTTCTCAGCCAGTGACTTAAGCTCGGCGACGACTTTTTCCTTACCGGGCAACACTTGGTATTTTGCTTGCCAGCCATTGTAAGGATCAACGCCCATCTTGTTGATGAGCGCCTTCTGTTCTTTTTCTTTTTTAATTCGCGCTTTTTCTTCGGCGCTGAGCCCTTTCGTGGACACAGGTGCGGCCTTTTTACCGCCTTGCGTCGCTCCAGTTGGCAAGTCACGAACATGCCCGACACTCGACTTCACCACGAAGTCTTTGCCGAGATATTTATTGATCGTTTTCGCCTTTGCTGGGGACTCCACGATGACGAGAGATTTGCCCATAATGACCTAATTGACGCCCTTTGCGCTAAAACTGTCGAAAATTCGTTGCGTTGCACTTCCATGCCGGAGTGCCGCTATCTGTTTACAATATTGAGCGAGTCTAGCCGAATATCAACTAAATTCGCAGCAAAACACGCTGATTGCTCGTCCCTTCCACAATTGTTAAGCAATTGTGATGGTAATATCCCGATTGTTCTTAATGCCGGTTTCCGGCAAAAACGCGCTAATCATTACCATTGCCGCACGCAAAATAGCTAAATGGATGCGGTAATCTTTGGCTTGGCTCACATTATTATGGCTATTTCGCTCATTATCGTGCGCCTGTTACCGCTATTTTCTTCCGTTGTTTATCGCCCAACGCTAACAGGCAGCACTCGGGAGTGAGTTAAACCAACGGACGCTGACCACGACTAATCCATTTTAGCAGCACACGATCTGCCACCTCCGCGGATGCGCCAGCAAGCTTTTCAGCAATGTTTTTACGCTGATGGTAAGACACCGACAGCACTTTTCGCTCGTTATTCGCCGCCTGGAACAAATACTCGTCGCTGGTACAGACCTCATCAATCAATCCCAGATCCAATGCTTGGTTACCAAACCAGTGTTCACCAGTGGCAACCTTATCGACATTAAGAGACGGGCGGTATTCGCTGATAAACGCCTTGAACAGGCCATGGGTTTCTTCCAGTTCCGTTTTGAACTTCTCGCGCGCTTTGTCAGTGTTTTCACCAAACATGGTTAGCGTGCGCTTAAATTCACCGGCGGTCAGCTGCTCAAATTCAATATCGTTCTTCTTAAGCAACTTGTTAAAGTTGGGCAGCTGGGCAATCACCCCAATCGAGCCAATGATCGCAAACGGCGCTGCAATCAACTTATCCGCGACGCATGCCATCATATACCCGCCGCTTGCGGCCACTTTATCAACCGCCACGATTAAGGGCACGCCTGCTTGACGGAAGCGTGCCAGCTGAGACGCCGCTAGGCCGTAGCCATGCACCATACCGCCGCCACTCTCGACGTTGACCAAGACTTCGTCCTGTTCGGTTGCTACCGACAAAATCGCCGTGACTTCTTCTCGTAACGCCTCTACTTCGCGGGCATCGATGCTGCCTTTAAAGTGGATCACAAACAATTGTGGATCCCGTTGAGCCGATGGCTCGTTTTGCTTTTTGGCTGCGGCTTTTTGCGCCTTTTCTTCTTTCTTCTTGGCTTTTTTCTCGTCTTTCTCTCGCGCTTTTAACGACGATTCATTGTACAAGTGCTGCTCTAGCGATTGACGATAATGCTTAAACCGCTCAGTTAAGTCAGTGAGCTTTAGGCTACCTTTTTGCCCCCCTTTGTCGCTCGCGGCGCGCACTAAAGCGACCAATACAAATGCCGCTAATAAGAAAGTGACGACTTTTGCCAGAAAAAGCCCATAATCCGCAATGAAATCCAATGTTGTATCCTCTTTTTTGTCGCTATGTTGGCAATGCCGTTAACCGTACATCACGCACTTGGTTGTCACACCTTACCCGCAACCTTACAATAATCTACGTTTAACAATAAATAAGGATTTATATCGTGGACTACCAAGTAAGCTCAAACGCGCTTGACGGGCGTGTGATTTTGGTGACCGGTGCGGGCGCTGGCATTGGTCGCCAAGCCGCGCTTAGCTATGCAGAGAAAGGCGCCACCGTCATCCTTCTCGGCCGCACCGTGAAAAAACTTGAAGCAGTATACGATGAAATTGATGCTTTGGGCGCGCCACAGCCTGCGATTATCCCACTGGATATGTTGGGTGCCACGCGTCAGCATTATTTGGATATGGCAGACACCATTGAACAGCAGTTCGGGCGCTTAGACGGCGTGCTGCATAATGCTGGCCTTCTCGGTGTGCTGAGCCCGTTCGATCAGATTGATGAAAAATCTCATGACGATGTGATGCAGGTGAATGTCAAAGCCACCATGCTCATGACGCAAGCCCTGTTGCCACTATTGAAAAAGTCTAACGATGCTCGCGTAGTGTTTACCACATCGACTGTCGGCCACCAAGGGCGTGCTTATTGGGGCAGCTATGCGATTTCTAAGTTCGCGACCGAAGGCATAATGCAAGTGCTGGCGGATGAAATGTCTGATACCAAGGTCCGTGTCAACGCCATCAACCCAGGCGGTACCCGCACCAGTATGCGCGCGAGCGCTTTCCCAGGAGAAGACCCTGACACGCTCAAAACGCCTCTCGATATTATGCCACTTTACCTGTATTTGATGGCACCAGAAGGTATTGGCGAGCACGGCCAGTGTATTGATGCACAACCTAAGCGCTAAGCATTGCGCCCCCATGGCTGGGGGCGCTCGTTTTAGCAAACCGATTTAAAAATCGATGCTGAGTTTGGCTTTGATGTTGCGTTCGTCCCCATACCAACAGTTCAATTCATCAAAACAGCTGTAAGTGGTTTTATCAAACAAGTTTGTCGCAGATAGGGACAATTTTGCGCCTGATAGCGACGGTGATGCTTGCGAAAGATCGTAACTAATCGCGGTATCAAACACCGTATAGTCGGGCACCGTAAAGGTATTGGTGGCGTTACCCTGTGACTCACCCACATACCGTGCGCCTAAACTCACGCGTGTCCCCGCACTGACCTGGTGATTCAGCCACGCACTGGCAGTCTGCTCTGGCACCCAAACTGGGGTCTTGCCCTCCAGGTTAGGATCATCCGTGATCTCCATATCAATATAGCCATAAGTTAAGGCCACATCCGTCTCTACGCTAAGTGCATGATTAAACTCAACCTCTATTCCACGAGAGCGGATTTCACCGGTTTGAATTTTCGCGTATGAGTCGTTGGGATCATTCACCAGCGCGTCTTGCTTTTTAAGCTCGAACAACGCCACGTTAACGCCCGTGCTACCGTCTAGTGACAAGTACTTGAGGCCGGTTTCCCATTGTTTACCCGTGGAAGGGTCGAATACATTACCCCGATTATCCATATCGGTTGGTTCAAAGCTTTCTGAGTAACTCAGATAAGGGGAAATACCGTTATCAAATTGGTACATGGCGCCGGCGCGGAACGCCAAATTGTAGTGACGAATGTTTTTCTCAGAGGAACTCGGTGACCCCGCATAAAGTGTCTGCTGGTCATCCTTTAACTCATATTCATCGTAACGCGCGCCAGCCAATAACACCCATTGGTTCCACAGGATTTGGTCTTGGGCGTAGATCCCAGTCTGCGTGACCTCAATGTCATGTTGATCTTGATAAATGAAGTTGAGTGAACTCGGAGCAACCTGGTTATTATTGGGATCAAAAATATCAATATCCGGCACTGAACCGGGAGCGTAAGTGTCATCGTAACCCACGTCCGAGGACATAGTCTGATAATCAACCCCTAGCAAGGTGTAATGGTCTGCCGCCCCCCAGCGCACATCGCCAGAAAGCTGAGTATCCACCACCCAGGATTCGATCGTTTCATCTGTCAGGTACGCGTTACGCGGGTAGTGGCGGCCATCAAACGTATTTTGACGATAGTTGTCGTTATTCACTAACCGTGTATTGATGTACATATTTTTTTGCAGCAAATCAGCATCTGTGTAGCGTGCCGAGTGCAGTAACGACCAGTTTGATGAGAGCTGGTGCTGCACCTTGTAACCCAGCATCAGAAACTCACGATCATAAGTATTCCAGTTGTTGTCACCGGAAAAGCTATCGCTAGAAAGGCTGCCTTGGTCACTATGCAATACCGAGCCGTTGGCCGGCAATGAGGTATAAATGCCCGCCGCCGGATCCGCTTGGTAATAAAGATTAACGTTCACCAACGTATCTGGCGACACCCGCCAATCTAGCGATGGGGCGACGACATAACGCTCTTCTTCCGAATCGCCCGCTTGGCCATCTTTTTGTCGTGCCAGCGCCACCATCCGGTACGCCAATGGGGTGTCAGAAATCGCACCAGTACTGTCAACAGACACTTCACGCAGTGCATCAGAGTCGGTGCTCATCGTCACACGGTGCGCCGCCTCTTGTTGCGGTGTCTTGGCGATCATATTCACCATCCCACCCGGTGGAATATTCCCGTATAACACCGACGTCGGCCCTTTGAACACTTCCACTTGTTCAATCGCAATCGGATCGATTTGTGGCTGTAAATTCCAGGTGTTGTAAGGTACCGCGAGACCATCAAAAAAGTTCTGATAGTTGATAAAACCACGAATATTAAAGAGATCGAGTCGCGTGACGGCCCCACCCCGCAGCTCAGTATTTACACCCGGTGTATAGCGCACCACTTCGCTTAGTGAACTGGCTTGGCGCTGTTCGATGGCCTCTCGGTCGATGACAGTGACCGCTTGAGGCGTTTCTTCTGGTGCCAGTGCTGTTTTCGTGGCCGTATTGCGGTAGGTGTCGCCTAAGACTTGTATGGTTTCCATCTCGGCGTGTTGCGACTCGGCATAAGCTGATGGCAGCATCAAGCTCCCCATAACCGCCATCGCTAACGGGGACAGTCGCCATCTGGCAACCTGCTGCACGCGTGCACAACCCATATCCATGATGATTTTCCTCTCAATGCAAACTAAACGTAAACCGGAATCATTCGCATTTTAAAGGTGTGCATGGTGAATACTGTTCATTTTGGTGCATGATGGTGACAATCCAGCGGGATCCAGTACGTCATTACCGCGTCATCGGCTTCTGGTTGATATCCAGGCGGATAGACTTCAAGCTCGATACCATCCGTGCATCGGTACCCTGAGGCAGGCAACCAATGATAGATAAAGGTATGCAAGGTCTTAGGCAGTTCACTCACGGGCCCCAAATGCGTAATCACCGCATAGGTCGCCTCTGGCACCGTCCACGTGGCTAAAGGTAGGCTTGACGGCGCATCTCGCTGCTGACCGGCGAGGTAGGGTAACGGGGTTTGAAGTGTATCAGCGCTGGCCACATCAATCGCACCAATGCTTGGCTGACCAACATCAATCAACCCAGCCTCGTGCGCATCACGCCACAGCTTAGGCACCACGTCAGTAAAATCGGGCTCAGGTGCAAACAAGCCTAATATAGGCGACGTCTGCCCCACCAGCGTGATCGATGATCGCGTTTGAATGTGCACCGACAGCCAAGACGGATTGGGAGTCGCCAGTGTCGTAATATGCAGTGGTGTTCGAATACCATCCATCACCCCCCGCTGGCGATACGTACGAGGACTCACCCCGAACTGCTGACGAAATGCGCGGGAAAAATTCGCCTCTGAGGTAAACCCAAACGACAGCGCGATATCAATCACTCTATCGGGCCGAGAGAGCAACTGTTTGGCGGCATAGCTAAGTTTTAGTTCACGCACATAATGCGCCACACTCACGCCCGTTTGTTCCGAGAACACGCGCTGCAATTGCCAGCGAGACCAGCAGCTGTGAGCGGCCAACTCACTGACAGAAAGCGGTTGGTCAAGGTTTGCGTGGATAAAGTCTAGAACCCGCTCGATACGATCAAAGCGTGCGGTTTGCTCTGGTGCTAATGCCGTTGTCATCACATCCTTTTATCGACAAAATTGTAAATAAACTCCAAGATAACACAAACAATAATCATTATCATAACTGAAGTAAAAGAGGCCAACCGATACGACGGATAATAAGGCTGCAACTGTTATAGTGAGCGCGACGAGTTAGAGCGTCACACAGAAATAGAAAGCCCGGCACATGGCCGGGCTTTAGCGAACATAGCGAACATCACGCAGACTTACTTACGCGTTCTTGGTTTGCCTTTACCACGCGGCGCGCCCGAGCGCTGATTGCCCTTTTTCGGGCTTCCGCCTTTCGGTCCTGCCGCAGGTGCGTTACCCCGACGAGCCTGACGTGTTTTCTTCGGCTTATCATTGCTATCGATACGCTCTTCGTAACGGCGTACTGCACGACGGATCTTCTGGCGCGACTTTTTACGCTTTTGATCATCTGGCGTGATAACCGTTTGCGACTCTGGCTTCATCTCTACCATTTCGCGCAGATAATTCACTTCTTTCAGATCCATCTCACGCCAACCACCACGCGGCAGATCTTTTTCAAGATAGATATCGCCGTAACGCACACGCTTCAAACGGCTTACGGTCACACCTTGGGTTTCCCACAAACGACGCACTTCACGGTTGCGCCCTTCGGTAATCACCACATAGAAAGTGTGATTCATCCCCTCGCCGCCCGCATAAACGACATCTTCAAAGCGCGCCACGCCATCGTCTAGTTCTACGCCGTGAACAAGGTTTTTCACCATATCTTCGTTCACGTCACCAAACACACGCACCATGTACTCACGTTGCACTTGGCGGCTTGGGTGCATCAAACGATTCGCTAGTTCACCGTCGGTAGTGAACAGCATTAAGCCTGAGGTATTGGCATCCAAACGGCCAACCGCTACCCAGCGCGCATCTTTCAATTTGGGCAAGCGATCGAATACCGTACGACGCCCCTCTGGGTCGCTTCGCGTACACAGTTCACCCTCTGGCTTGTTGTATGCAAGAACGCGACACACAGACTCAGAAGGCGCATTAAGCTGCACCGCATGACCATCAACACGCACCAATGCACTGGGATCATCAAGGCGGTCACCCAGTTTGGCGACGGCACCATTAACACTCACCCGGCCGGCTTGAATGTATCCTTCCATTTCGCGGCGTGAACCTACGCCAGCACGCGCTAGCACCTTCTGTAATTTTTCGCTCATGTTTTTTACCTTACTGTCGCCTTCACAGGCGTCATCACTGTCACGATTGGCATAAGAGCTAACGATAATGAGTTAGCCAGCCGTTAATGATACCAATAAGCGTAGAGATAGAGAAACAGTTTCACGCGTTCACGGCATATCAGCTGTTGTGGCTGAGTCAATCGCAAAACACCTGGACAAAAAAACGCCCAGCAAGGTGGCTGGGCGGGAATGGAAGGTCAACCACAGGTTGACGCAACATCAGAACAAGAACATTGCATGGGTAATTACGCGCGACACTATGCGTTGGTTCACCCGCAGTCAGGCATTAATCAAACGGGGCGGGATCACCACTCCCGTGACGGCGAACCTCAGGCATGCCTTCACTGAAATCGACCACTGTGGTGGGGTGCTCACCTAATACGCCACCGTGCATAATTAAATCCACACTGTGCTCTAAATGATCGCGAATTGCTTCGGGATCGGATTCGGTAAAGTCGTTACCCGGTAAAATCAGTGAGGTCGACATTAGCGGCTCACCCAGCGCCTCGAGCAAATCCAGAGCGATTTGGTTATCTGGAACACGAATGCCAATGGTTTTCCGTTTTGGATTCATCAAACGTTTTGGCACTTCTTTAGTCGCTTTGAAAATAAACGTATACGCACCAGGTGTATTGTTACGAATCAAGCGAAATGCAACGTTATCGACCCGTGCGTACAGTGATAACTCAGACAGATCGCGACACAACAAGGTGAAGTTATGATCTTTATCGAGGTCGCGAATACGGCAAATACGCTCTAACGCTTGTTTGTTCTCAAGCTGACAGCCAAGCGCATAGCCCGAATCGGTCGGATAAATGATCACTCCACCGTTTCGGACAATTTCCACCGCTTGTTTGATCAGCCGCGCTTGCGGGTTCTCTGGGTGGACATAAAAAAACTGACTCATGGTTCCTCCTGCTGTAGCTTGACCCCATGGGGATGCGCACCGCAAATCCAGCGTGAATGGTCTGCGCACCGGATAATCCTTATCGCTATCAATATAACGTATTTCGTTATTGTAACGCGTCTGGCTTGTCGCTATCTAGTTGATTTACTGATTGCCAGTTTTGTTCAGCCGCCTCTAAACACGTCCAGTCATGCCAAACCGGCTGACTATCTTTGGGTAGCCATAAATTACGGCCCAGCTCTGTCCACGGCGAAGGATAATGAAAATCCGATCCCAGCGAGGCCAACAATCCATAATCTCGCGCGTAATCGGCCAGCAAACGACGCTCTTGTTGCGACTGCTGAGGAAGAGCGACTTCGATAGCATCGCCATTAGCGTCAGAAAACGCAGCCAGTAATCGTTTCAGCCACTTGGCTTTGAGCTTGTATCGGCCAGGATGAGCAAGCACCGCCTGCCCACCGGCCTCATGGATCGCCGCAACCGCATCTGCAATCGAACACCAGTTCGGTGGTGCATAGCCGGTGTTCCCTCGGGTTAAAAAGCGCTTAAAACAAGCCTGCATGGTTTTCGCGTGACCGTGCTCGACCAACCAGCGCGCAAAATGCGCACGGGTCAGCGGCGCATCGCCAGCCAGTTCGCGCGCACCTGCGAGCGCCCCTGTGTAGTGCGAGCGCTCTAACCGCTCAGCAATCAGCTCAGCCCGTTGTTGGCGTCGCTCAGCTTGTTCGGCAATCAATGCCGTTAGTGCCGGGTGCTGGGGGTCGACATTTAACCCTACAATGTGGATATCAAAGTTCTGCCACAAGGTCGAAATTTCAATGCCATTGACCAGTGTAAGGGGCAAGTTTTGATGGTCGATTTCTGCTTGCGCCTCTACCAGCCCGGCGGTGGTGTCGTGGTCGGTAATCGCCAACACGCCCACGCGACGCTCGACCGCGCGCTGCACCAAGTCTTTTGGCGATAAGCGGCCGTCGGAGGCAGTGGTATGGCTATGTAAATCAATGATCATGGTGTACCGGGTTTCCTTAATGTGCTCGCGCCTTGGCACTGTCGGTTTGCGCCATATCAGCCTGAGGCTGAGTACGCGCCATGCGGGCTCAGTCGATGTGAATGCGCCAAGTTGACCAGCGCTCGCGAGCACGGTGAATATCTTTGCTCTTTTTTATCGTGTGTTTAGTCCGCACTTTTTCTGCATTCTTTTCGATTTCCCCGTTGACACAGAAGCAAAATATCAGTTTACTAGTACACAAGTTAACGCGCACCACTTCTCAGTCTCGGGGAGCGATATGGCGCTAAGGGTAACAGTCACAACGGAGTCTCGCAGCATGTATTTCAACGCCGCGTCTAGATCACATTCGATTCACACTGCACCAGCTGCCGAACAGGCCGTGAGTGTATTGGCGACATCCATGACCTCTGTTGCGCTTATTTGGTGGCACGGCTCCTCACGGGCGGTGTGACGCGCTGTATAAACAGCTACCTTATTCACAACGCCCGCCACTGATGCGGGCGTTTTTGTCTCTCAGTTTTGCCATCACGCGTTATCGTGCCACCACGCATTCAGCCACGGTAACCGGCAACCATAGTTTAAAAGGATATTTGATGATTATTGTACTTAAGCCCCAAGCCACCGAGCAGGATGCCAAAGCCCTCCTCAATAAAATCGAGCAATGCGGTTTAAAACCGCTTTATATGCCGGGAGTGGAACGCATTGTATTGGGCGCGCTGGGTGATGAACGTGTGCTGCAACAATGCCATTTTGAGGCTAATCCGCTGGTTGAGGAAGTCAAACCGATTTTAACCAAGTACAAACGTGTGAGCCGTGATGTACAGCCGCATGACAGCGTGGTGCATATCGGCAATGTACCCGTGGGCGGTCAACACTTCGTGGTTATGGCAGGTCCCTGCTCGGTGGAATCCGAACAACAACTATTGTCCGTGGCGGAGCGCGTTAAAACGCACGGCGCACGTGTGTTACGGGGCGGCGCCTTTAAACCTCGCACCAGCCCTTATGATTTCCAAGGCATGGGGGTTGAAGGATTAAAACTGCTCAAACAAGCCAGTGACCTGACTGGCATGCCAACCGTGTCAGAAGTGATGGAAATTAGTCAAGTCGACGCCGTGTGCGAGTACATTGATTGTTTGCAAATTGGCGCACGTAACATGCAAAACTATGGCTTACTCAAAGCGGTAGGCGAAACGGGCAAACCTGTCTTGTTAAAACGTGGGCTTTCCGCCACTATCGAAGAATGTTTGCTGGCGGCGGAATATATTGTCGATGCAGGTAACCCCAATGTGATTTTATGTGAACGCGGCATTCGCACTTACGAAACCGCCACACGTAACACCTTGGATTTGAATGCCGTGGCCTTGATGAAGCAGCGCAGCCATTTGCCTGTGTTGGTCGACCCAAGCCACGGGACCGGCGTGCGAGAGCTGGTGACGCCACTATCACGCGCCGCGGCGGCCGTGGGCGCGAATGGCATCATTGTGGAAAGCCACTTAAACCCAAGCGAAGCATTGTCAGACGGCCACCAAGCATTAACCGGCGATATGTTCGCGCAGCTGATGCAAGAACTCACCCCCTTTGTGCAAGCGGCAGGGAGAAAGCTGTGAACACTCATGATCCCCAACATGGCGAGCTCGATACGCTCCAACTCTCGGTGCCTTATGTCGCCGACCCGACTGAGTTATATGCCGCCGTGTGCCAAGATAAGCCTTATAGCATGCTGTTGGAGTCGGCAGAGATTGACTCCAAACGCAACCTTAAAAGCCTGATGCTGGTCGATGCCGCCGTGCGCGTTGAGTGCCGCGGACAGCGCGTGACCTTACAAGCGCTCACCCATAATGGCAGTCATTTGCTGGAGAGCATCGCCCAGAGCGCAGCGCTGAAAGCCCTTGCCTGTGAGGTAGCGCAGGCCGACGATGGAGACTTTCCCGCCCTGACGTTGACGTTCCGCCATCCCAACGACAATGGCGCGCTGTTGGATGAAGACGCCCGTCTGCGCCAAGCGTCGGTGTTTGATGCCCTGCGTGTTATCAAACAAAGTATCGCGTTGGATAACCAACCTGACGATGCGCTCTTTGTCGGTGGCCTTTTTGCCTATGATTTGGTGGCCAGCACTGAAACGCTACCGGCGGTGGACGGCACAGAGCACTGCCCCGACTACCTGTTTTATGTCGCGGAAAGCTTACTGGTGATTGACCACCAGCACCGCCAAGCGCGCTTACAAGGCACCTTATTTGGTGGTGATAACGCCCGCGCTCACTATGTGGATTTATCGCGTCGTTTACAAAGCATCAAAGAAGCCTGCTTATCGCCTGCGCCGCTTCCAGAAGCGCCCGTAGTGACCGATCACAGCGTTGCGGTTTCGGTCTCCGATTCAGATTTTTGTCAGCAAGTTGACGCGCTGAAAAAGCACGTCATTGCCGGAGATGTGTTTCAAGTGGTGCCATCGCGCCGCTTTACCCTCGCCTGTCCCTCGCCGCTCAATGCTTATCGGGCGCTGAAGCGCGGCAACCCTAGCCCGTATATGTTTTATCTGCGTGATAGCCAATTTAGCTTGTTTGGCGCCTCGCCGGAAAGCGCCCTCAAATATACTCAAGCGACTAATCAGGTTGAGATTTATCCCATCGCGGGTACGCGCCGACGCGGGAAAACCGCCCAAGGCGACATTGATCACGACTTGGATAGCCGCATTGAGCTTGAGCTGCGCAATGATGAGAAAGAAAATGCCGAGCACATGATGCTGGTCGATTTGGCCCGCAACGATGTGGCGCGAATTAGCACGCCCGGCAGCCGCCATGTCGCCGACTTGCTCAAAGTCGACCGCTACAGCCACGTCATGCATTTAGTTTCTCGGGTGGTGGGTCAGCTGAAACCCGATCTAGACGCGCTGCATGCGTACCAAGCCTGTATGAATATGGGCACGCTCACCGGTGCGCCCAAGCTTCGCGCGATGCAACTTATCCGTGACACCGAACAGTGCCGTCGCGGCAGTTATGGCGGGGCCGTGGGCTATTTTACCGGTTCGGGTGAGATGGATACCTGTATTGTGATCCGCTCTGCCTACGTTGAAAACGGCGTTGCCACCGTGCAAGCCGGCGCGGGTGTAGTGTTTGATTCTGACCCTCAAGCCGAAGCGGACGAAACCCGCGGCAAAGCACAAGCGGTGATCCACGCGATTCAAACCGCCCACCAAGGAGGCCAATCATGAGTACCCCGCTAATGGACATCGTCCTGCTCGATAACATGGACTCCTTTACCTACAACTTGGTGGATCAATTTCGCGCACTGGGTTACCCAGTCACGGTGTTTCGCAATCATTTAGAGGCCGAGGCGATTGTTCGTCATATTCGCTCCCTGCCCCAGCCGCTACTGGTGCTCTCGCCCGGCCCAGGTGCGCCTTCCGATGCCGGCTGTATGCCCGCGTTGATTGAGAGGCTACGCGGCCAAGTGCCGATGCTGGGGATTTGCCTGGGTCAGCAAGCGATCGTCGAAGCCTACGGCGGCACAGTCGCCGGTGCTGGCACCATCATGCACGGCAAGGCTTCGGCCATGCATCACCAACAGCATGCGGTATTTGGCCCATTGGCATCCCCACTCACCGTGGCCCGTTACCACTCACTGGTGGCGACTGAGGTACCTGCCAGCTTGGATGTCATCGCCACCGTGTTTGATGGCGACGATCAGAAAGTAATGGCGGTGGTGAGCAATACCGACTACGTGGTCGGTTATCAATTCCATCCAGAGTCCATTTTGACCGCACAAGGCGCCGCCCTGCTCACCCACACCATCGATTGGGCGAGTGGCTACTATCAGTGCTAACAACAACATCAGCGCTAACAACAACACGTGCCAGATAAGCACGGAGCTCGAACAGACAAATACCGAGGTTAAGTACAGTGATGGATCAACTACTAGAGACGCTTTACCAACAACAGTCACTCAGCCAAGCGCAAAGCGAGCAGCTGTTTAGTGCGATCATTCAGGGCGAGCTCGAGCCAGCACGATTAGCGGCTGCGTTAACCGCATTGAAGATTAAAGGGGAAACGCCTGAAGAAATCGCGGGCGCGGCAAAAGCACTGACTGACAACGCCGAACCTTTCCCCCGCCCTAGTTATCCGTTTGCCGATATCGTTGGCACCGGAGGCGATGGCGCGAACACCATTAATATTTCAACCACGGCCGCCTTTGTCGCCGCCGCCTGTGGCGTTAAAGTGGCCAAACACGGTAACCGCGGGGTGTCGAGCAAATCGGGCTCATCGGATTTACTCGCCGCCTTTGGCATTGATTTGGCGATGCCTGCCGACCACGCCCGCGAGGCCTTGGATAATCTGGGCGTTTGCTTTTTATTCGCCCCGCAATACCACACCGGCGTACGACACGCGATGCCCGTGCGCCAAGCGATGAAAACCCGCACCATCTTCAATCTGCTTGGGCCGTTAATTAACCCAGCGAAACCTAGCATCGAGCTGATGGGCGTGTATAACCAAGCCTTAGTTGCGCCGATTGCACAAACCATGCAAAACCTCAATATGACCCGTGCGGCCGTGGTTCATGGTGACGGTCTGGATGAAGTGGCTATCCACGGCCCCACAACGGTGGCAGAAATCACCCCGACCCAAATTGAACATTACACCCTGACACCCAGCGACTTTGGTGTATCCCAACACCCGCTGGACAGCATTGCCGGGGGCACACCGGAGCAAAACCGCGCGGTAATTAGCGCGATTTTGCAAGGTAAAGGCACAGACGCCCAGCAAGCCGCGGTGGCCGTCAATGTGGCACTATTGCTACGCTTATTCGGACAAGAAGATTTGAAAGCAAACACACAACAGGCCTTGGACGTGATGGCGTCGGGCAAGCCTTACACCATCATGCAAGCGTTAGCACAAAGGAGCGCAGTATGACCACCTCAGCCCTCAACGACACCATTTTAGGCCGCATTGTCGATGACAAAAAACGCTGGGTGGCTGCGCGCAAGCGCACTCAGCCGCTGGATAGCTTTATCGACCAACTAACGCTCAGTGATCGCGATTTTCGTGCTGCGCTGTCTGCACAGGGCTCACAGTTTATCTTGGAGTGCAAAAGAGCCTCGCCTTCAAAAGGGTTGATTCGAGAAGACTTCGATCCAGCCAGTATCGCCCGTGCCTACCAACCCTTTGCCGCGGCCATTTCAGTCCTGACGGACGAGGACCACTTTCAGGGCAGTTTTGACTTCTTGCCGATCGTGCGCGCACAAGTCGATGCGCCTGTGCTTTGCAAAGATTTTATTATCGACCCTTATCAGGTTTACCTCGCGCGTCATTATCAAGCCGATGCGATCTTATTGATGCTGTCAGTACTCGACGACGCCGAATACCGCGAGCTGGCCGATTTAGCCGAGTCGCTAAAGCTGGGCGTGCTTACTGAAGTGAGCACCGAAGACGAGCTCGCGCGTGCCAATGCCTTAGGGGCAGTGGTGATTGGCATTAACAACCGGAATTTACGTGATTTAAGCATCGATCGCGAGCGGACCAAACGTTTAGCACCACAAGTGGGCGAAAAAGCGATCGTGATTTCAGAAAGTGGTATTCATAGCCATCGTCATGTGCGCGATCTTGCCCACCACGCGGATGGCTTTTTAATTGGCAGTGCATTAATGGCAGAACCTGATCTGACCCTCGCGCTACGTAAAGTGATCTTGGGGGAAAATAAAGTCTGTGGGCTCACCACCGCCGACGATGCCCTCGCCGCCTATAACGCTGGCGCTGTCTACGGCGGACTTATTTTTGTTGAGCACTCCCCGCGCGCGGTGACACCCGCCGTGGCCGAGCGCGTACAGCAAGGCGCGCCGCTGCGCTATGTGGGCGTGTTCCAAAATCATGCGCTGGACACCGTAGCAGACTATGCCCAACAGCTAAGCCTTCACGCGGTGCAACTGCATGGTGATGAAGACGCAGCGTATCTACAAGCATTGCGCGAAAAGCTCCCTGTGCACTGTGAAATTTGGAAAGCGCACGGTGTCTCTGATGTCGCACCGGCTTTAGACGGCGTGAATGCTGACCGCCACCTTATCGATAGTCGAGTCGGCCAACAATCTGGCGGCACGGGTAAAACCTTTGATTGGCACCTGATTCCTAAAACCGCCAAAGACAAAGTCATGATTGCCGGCGGGCTCACCCCCGAGAATGCGGCCAAAGCGGCTGAACAGGGCTGCCTCGGGCTGGATTTTAACTCCGGCGTCGAGCATGCGCCCGGCGTGAAAGATGCCAACAAGTTACAAGCGGCGTTCCGCGCTCTTCGCCGCTATTGATTTTTCGAGATAGTTGATTTGCCGAGATGATTGATTTGGCTGAGAGGATAGATGTCGCCAAGACAGTCAACGTATCTCGGCCCCCAGTTAAAGACGTAAAAGGATAATTATGAGCAAGCTTAACCCGTATTTTGGCGAATTTGGTGGTCAGTACGTGCCCCAAATCCTGGTGCCTGCGCTGGATCAGCTCGAACAGGCGTTTATTGATGCCCAAGACGATCCGAAATTTAAAGACGATTTTATCCGCCTGCTGCAAGAGTATGCCGGACGACCCACCGCGTTGACGCTTTGCCGTAACCTCACCAAGGGGACGAACACCAAGCTGTATCTTAAGCGTGAAGACTTGCTACACGGCGGAGCGCACAAAACCAACCAAGTACTGGGCCAAGCGATGCTTGCCCAGCGTATGGGCAAATCAGAGATCATTGCCGAAACCGGAGCCGGTCAACACGGTGTGGCGACCGCATTGGCATGTGCGCTCTTGGGGCTGAAATGCCGCATCTACATGGGGGCCAAAGACGTTGAGCGCCAAAGCCCTAATGTGTTTCGAATGAAGCTGATGGGTGCCACTGTGATCCCAGTACATGCGGGCTCAGCGACGTTAAAAGATGCATGTAACGAAGCGATGCGCGACTGGTCAGCCAACTATGATACCGCACACTATTTGCTCGGCACTGCGGCGGGCCCGCACCCCTTCCCGACCATTGTGCGCGAGTTTCAACGCATTATTGGCGAGGAAACCCGCACGCAAATTCAGCAGGTAGAAGGTCGCTTACCGGATGCAGTGATCGCCTGTGTGGGTGGCGGCTCAAACGCGATTGGCATGTTTGCTGACTTTATCGATGACAAAGACGTGCGTTTAATTGGTGTTGAGCCGGCAGGCAAAGGACTCGATACCGATCAACACGGCGCGCCCTTAAAGCACGGCAAACCCGGTATTTTCTTCGGTATGAAGTCCCCATTAATGCAAGATGAATATGGTCAAGTGGAAGAGTCGTATTCAGTGTCTGCAGGGTTAGACTTCCCGTCGGTGGGGCCTCAGCATGCGCACCTTAACGCCATTGGTCGCGCCGAATATCCGGCGGTCACCGACGATGAAGCCTTAGAAGCGTTTCAATCACTTGCGCGCAACGAAGGCATTATTCCCGCGCTGGAGTCGGCCCATGCCATTGCCCATGCACAAAAGATGATGGCGGCGGAGCCGGACAAAGAGCAGCTTTTAGTGGTGAATCTATCCGGACGTGGTGATAAAGATATCTTTACTGTATATGACATTTTAGAAGGCAAAGGAGAGCTGTCATGATGGCATCATCAACTCGATATCAAGCGATGTTCGCAAATCTGGATGCCAAACAGCAAGGTGCCTTTGTTCCTTTTGTCACCTTGGGGGATCCAAATCCAGAACAATCACTCGCCGTGGTCGATGCCTTGGTTGAGGGCGGTGCCGACGCGCTTGAGCTCGGCATGCCGTTTTCTGACCCATTGGCCGATGGGCCGACCATTCAGGATGCAACCATTAGAGCAAGATCGGCTGGCACCACCCCCGATACCTGCTTTGAAATGTTGGCAGCGATACGCGAAAAACACCCTAACGTGCCGATTGGGCTGCTGATGTACGCTAACCTCGTCTACGCACGTGGTGTTGACGCTTTTTATACCCGCTGCGCGGAAGTGGGTGTCGATTCGGTGCTCGTGGCAGATGTGCCAATTGCTGAATCTGCGCCATTTCGTGAACAAGCCTTGGCGCAGGGCATTGATCCGATTTTTATTGCCCCGCCTAACGCAGACGATGCAACCTTAGCTCAGGTTGCGGAGCTCGGTCGTGGCTATACCTATCTGGTGTCGCGCGCGGGGGTAACTGGGGCCGAGGCCAAGGCGGGAACGCCTGTTGAGCACTTACTCGGCACCTTGCATCATCATGAAGCACCGCGTCCGCTGCTTGGCTTTGGCATCTCGACCCCTGAGCAAGTCAAAGCGGCAATTAGCGCCGGGGCGGCAGGCGCCATTTCTGGCTCGGCGGTGGTGAAGATCATCGAGCACCATCAACATGATGTACCTAAGATGCTCCATACGCTCACGCAGTTTGTCCATGAAATGAAAGCGGCGACGCAACAATAAAACGGCGCCAGTTACCACAATGGGCAGAATTGCCTGCCCATTTCACGTCACCCACCTATTAACGCTCGCGATAGCGTCATTCACGCGCATTAGGTTTACTGATTTGGCGGATTGTCGCGAGCGAAACCTTAAATGCATCACCCTGATCAGTCTGTGTTTCATTGCTGTCGTCGCTCTCCAGCGCTGGTCGACGCGCGCCACGACTGTGCAGTCGGTGGTCAGATGCTTGCATCGCGTCATGGTAAACACGATATTGGTTTTTACCGCCATGTTTTGCCGCATACATCGCCGTATCCGCATACCTCAGTAGCCTTTCACCACTGATGTTATTTTGCCCGAATGCCAGGCCAATACTGGCTGACACTTTGCACCGGTGGCCAAGCAATACCGATTGTCGTTGCGCAATATTGACCAGTGTCGTCGCTATCTCACCAGGCATATTTGCCTCTTGATAGGGAATTATCGCCGCAAATTCATCGCCACCTAATCGCGCGATAACGGCATGACTAGGGAGTTCATCAGCAAAGCGCTTTGCCAGTGTGCGCAAAAACACATCACCCACATCATGCCCATGCGTATCGTTTATCGCCTTAAAACCATCCAAATCAATCACTAAAATCGCCACCCCTTCTGTCGAGGTCGCAAAGCGGTGGTTCAAGGAATCAAACAGCCAATGTCGATTATTCAGGCCAGTCAGTTGATCCTCTCGGGCGAGTTTGTAGTATCGTTTCGCGTCATGCGCGATAAGCAGCAGAACCGTCGCACCAACCGCCATCATCCCCAATGTCATCATGGTGGTCAGCTGCCCAAGTTGATTAAGAAGCCGTGTGTGTTCTCGATAACCGTTGCCTGGCAATGACAGTGTCTGCGCAAAGTAGTCTTCCAGCTGTTGCCGCTGTTGGCGATAGCGCGCCATCACGTCACCAATATTGTGTGTAGAAAAGCGTAAGGCATAGAAGCTAGCTTCGCTCGCCTGAAGATCGCGATATATCGCGTTAAGCAACATCCTAGGGTTGGGCTGTGATGCGGTGTGTTCGCGAGCCATATTGATCGCGACAGGAAAGCGGCTCCACAAGATCTCATGCTGCACCGCCACATTATCAAAGCTGCTCTTTCCGCCTTGATAGCGTGCCAGCAACGTCATCAGTGCATCGTACTCTTTGGACAAGCTAAGCATGTACCATACAAGTTTGCTTTGGCTGCTGGTTAACCGATCCGATAAGCTGGTTATCTTGTGCGTCGTCAACACCACGCCGACTGCCATTAAGGCGATACAGCCAACCAAGATCACGCGCTTAGCAGGCATGATCTTCAATTGCTTACTTCTCATCATTCATGCCTCCTCAAGGCTCAACCTCAATGTCTGTTAACTGCCAAACCATCGTCTCGTAGTAGCGATCGGATTGCAGTTGCGGGTAATCATCCAAAGGGTAAATCAACCAAAGTGGCCCTAATGTTCGAATGGTCATCGGTTTACCATTGCGCTCAAACGCAATAATGGGCTGATAGCGTGTCACCACATCCCGCGGTAAACGTGCCTGATAGCGGTCCATCGCATTAAGCGTCAATGCTTGATAGTGCGAGACATTGGCGGCTTCAAGCAATGTTGATAGTTTGACTCCTCGAAAGGTTTGCAACCCGGCGGTAAAAGGCGTGTGTGTACTGATATCGATGTGAGGAAATCTATCTAATTGTTGGCGATCAAACGTGATACGCTCCGCATCGCCCACCGTGAGGGTCAGAGACACAGGAAGACGAAGTGAAGCTTGTGCGCTGTCTAATGCGAGCACAGAGACAAATACCACCACGAAGGGAATGAGTACGCGCGTCGACGCGCAAAATACCGTTATATAGGTTGGGCATGATTGTATGTTCATCGCTCACCATTGACGTCTCTACGGTTGTGTTTACCAACTGTCGCTCAACCGTTACCACTCAACAAAAACAGGTTTAGGTTGCGTACCAGACACACCCTGACCAAGCGTATTGCGTGCCCAGAATGAGCCACCTGTTAGCATCTCGCCACGCGTGTGGCGGACTTGCGATTAGTGTGCTTCAAAAGGATGCATATTGAACAGTGCTAACAAGCGGGTTTATTGATAATTCGCACAATTGAGACAACGGGGAGTCAATACGGTCAGACCGCACGTCATGAAGATAAAAAAGACCCACCAGTAAACGCACTGGTGGGTCAGGGTGTTAGCTCAGGTCGCGCATTAATATCTCAAACTCTTCTTGAGCTTGATCGATCAATGTCGCGAGCTCGTTGGCATCGCGATGGTTCAAAGGTAACGCCCAATTATCGTGTTTGCCAGGCTCAATATGCTCAGCCAATAACTGGGTGATTTTTCCTTTGCGCTGAAACGTCACTTCATCAAATTCAGCGAGATGAGGGCTTTCCTCGTCGGCGATGTGCACCGTCACATTGCCATTGGGGATCACCCGCACATGCGCTTGACGCGCGGGGGTGGTGTTTAAAGTATAACTACGTGAATGGATAGACATGTTAGCCTCCTATCACTCGACTTGGGGCACTCCCTATTATAGTGCTTAGCCATAAGGGATGGAGGACTATCCAGCTTTGTATTGCTTAAGATCATAGATGGTTACATTCTTGTTGCATCACCCCATGCAAAAACAAATACTTATTCAATAATACTGCATACGGTAAATGAATTCGCCCAGCGACTCAGCCCCCCTTACAACAGCGGGCTAAACATGTAAAAGAACTGCTCAATCGGCTTATGATAGACCGGTCTTTGTTGCCAAGCGTCCGCACTAATGCGGGTCGATTGTGCCAAATAGTGTCGATGTAGCGCATGAATATTCGCACAAAACTCGGGATCGTCGACGGTCAGCGTGAGCTCAAAATTCAGCCATAAACTGCGCATATCAAGGTTAACCGTACCCACGAGGCAGTACTGCTCATCGACCAACACGGATTTGGTATGTAATAACCCACCACCGAAGCGGTAGATTTCTATCCCTGCTGACATTAAATCCTCAAAAAACGAGCGGCTCGCCCACTCCACCATCAAGGAGTCATTTTTCTCGGGAATAATCAGAGTGACTGACACCCCACGCTGCGCGGCCGTTTGTAAGCTCACCATCAGACCTTCACTTGGCACCAAGTACGGGGTGGTGATCACAATGCTCTTCTCTGCTTGATGAATAGCCAGAGTCAGCACTTGTTGAATCATCCCTTCTGGCAAGCCAGGTCCAGACGGGATAGCTTGCACCGCGTGATTGGCATGTTGGTGATCTTCAATCAGCAAACACTCTGGCGATGACGGCAAGTCGCGTAGCCCAGTTTCCACCTCCCAATCCCACGCAAACACGCTACTTAGAACGGGTACCGTAGGGCCCGAGACCCGCACCATTACATCCACCCATTGCCCGACCCCCGCGTCCTGCTTGAAAAAGCGAGGATCCACCATGTTCATCGAGCCAGTATAGGCAATATGGTTATCAATGATCGCCACCTTGCGGTGCTGGCGAATATCAAGGCGACGGAAGAACATCCGAAATGGATTCACGGCAAGAGCTTCAATCAGCTCAACGCCGGCTTCACGCATTGCATGTGGCCATTTGCTGCGGAAAAAAACTTTACTGCCGGCAGAGTCCAGCATAATACGCACGGGGATCCCACGTTTGGCCGTATCGCAGGCCGCCTGCGCAACTTCATCGGCATGGCCGCCGGGATGCCAAATATAAAACACCATATCGACGCTTTTTTGCGCTTGGCGAATATCAAGCGCGATCGACTTAAGAATATCGGCCGGTTCTGTTTGCAACGCCAGCTGGTTGCCGGTGAGCTCCGGCACACCAATTCGGGCATGGCAGAGTCGATTGACATGGTGAGATTGTTCATTGATATGCTGAGGACGATGTGCAGGGCACGCCTGCAAACTGAGCAGCCATTGACGATATGGCTCAAACATCGCTTTTGCTCGCATTGCACGCGTCTTACCAAGGTTAAGCTCGCCAAATAGCAGGTAGGCAATCACCCCCACGATCGGGAGGATATAAATGATCATTAACCAAGCGATCGATACACCCAGCGCGCGGCGCTTGAATACCACTCGGACTGTCACCCCAGCAATGGTTAACCAATAGACCAGGAGCAACAGTAAGGTTACGATCTCGTAGACTTTTTCCATGCCTAATTGCACACCTTAATAATAACTGACGAAAGCGTGTTCTCTCGCTTTCTCTATTCTGCCTAGCTTGCCACTCGGTGCAAGCCATGATTTGTCTTTAGAAAAAGACAAGTGGCGTAAAAATCGTGATAAATGCCACACCAGTATAATGTTAAGTGCACCTTAAGGTGCATTTTAACGTGACCCAAAGCAGCAATGTTAACAATGTGTTAAATCAATAATTGCGATAGAGAAAGCCACTGTGATACTCACTATAGGCAGCGGATTCACCTTATCGATGCACACTAAGTAATCACACGGAGAGAGAATATGGGGAAATGTGGCGATATGATGGCATTACGTACGGCGTGATCTTCAAATTCTACGCATAAACTGGTTTACTTACGAGTCTTTGTAGAGGGAACCACTCGTCTCATAGTGTAATTATTAGTTTACACCATGAGCGAGCACCTGACGGGAGCAACTGAGTATGCGCCCATAAAAATCAATTAATTATCGAATACGATATCGAGTAGGTATGGCAAACACACAACGCGCACAATTTTCATCCCGATTAGGGTTTATCTTGGCGGCAGCCGGCTCTGCGATTGGGCTCGGCAACATTTGGGGTTTCCCCACGCAAACAGCCTCAAACGGCGGCGCCGTTTTTCTGTTTATTTATTTGCTGATGGTCTTTGTCCTAGCGTATCCCCTTTTGATAGCAGAACTCACTATTGGACGCTATGGCAATGCAAACCCCGTTCGCTCACTGTCAGCCGTATCCGGTGGACAAAAATGGATTGGTCGGTTACTTGGATTAGTCGGCTTACTCGGCGCGACTGGCATTTTAAGCTTTTACACCATCGTGGCCGGTTGGTTGGTGGGCTATATGGTCTCCCCCTTACTTGCATTAATAGGCTTTACCGATGCGGCAGCATGGTTAGAGTCATTTAGCGAGACCCGTAACCTCGCATTAATGCTGTGCTTTATGGTGCCGACGATTTTGGTGGTCCGTAATGGTATTGCCAACGGGATCGAACGCTGGTCGTCACGTTTAATGCCCGTCCTCTTTTTACTGTTCGTGATCATGGTGGTTTACATTTTATTTCAGCCTGGCGCGATGGAAGGGCTGAAGATGTACCTGATCCCAGATATGTCGCACCTCTCGCCGGGGCTGGTCGTGAGTGCCATGGGGCAAGCGTTTTTCTCACTCTCTCTGGGTGTGTGCGTGATGATGGTATACGGCTCGTATTTGTCCAAAACCGCCAACATTCCTAAAACTGCTGCACAAGTAGCACTGCTGGATACGGGCATCGCCTTTATTGCGGGGCTATTGATCATGCCTGCCATGTTTGTTGCCCAACACAATGGCGTGGCTATCTACAGCGATGCAGGCGCGCTCCTCAGCAGTGACACACTAGTATTCAGTGTCCTCCCTGCCATGTTCGACACCATGGGAACAGCGGGCATCTTTGTCGGTTTTGCCTTCTTCTTGCTGATGGTCATTGCCGCCCTCACCTCAGCCATCTCATTGCTTGAAGTACCTGTAGCCTGTGCTACTGAGGAATTCCGTCAATCACGAGAGAAAGCGGTATGGTGGATTGGCGGCCTTATCACCATTGCCTCGGCGGTGATTGTTTACAACTTTGGCGATCTGTTTGGCTTGGTGGTTACCGTCACCACCGAGTACGCACAGCCTATCCTTGGCCTGCTGTTTGCGTTGGTTGCAGGCTGGCTATGGCACCGCAACGAAATCTTGAAAGAGCTGGTGCAAGGTAGCCCTGAGCTTGGCGAAACCTGGTTTTGGAAAATCTGGCCAGGCTATGTTCGTGTTATCTGCCCGATACTGATGCTACTGGTGTTCGGCTGGGATTGGATTTAATCTTCAACGCGCCTTGGCAACCCCCCCTGCCAAGGCGCCTACCTTGTTATCTTTTCTCTCTCCGCCTTGTCGTTTCCCCTCTCTGCGCATTTGGGTACACTGCGTACATACTTAGCTTAAATACACCTAGTTACGCGGCGGCGTTATGAAACAACTGATTGATTTTATCCCTTTAATTATCTTTTTTGCCTTATACAAATTTTACGATATTTATATGGCAACCGGTGCACTGATCATCGCCACCCTAGTGCAAGTTGTGCTGGTTTGGGCGTTGTATAAACGCGTTGAAAAGATGCAAATCATCACCGCCGTTCTGGTCGCCATATTTGGCGGCATGACGCTATTTTTTCACGATGACAACTTCATCAAGTGGAAAGTCACCATTGTGTATGTCTTATTCGCCATTGGCTTGGCGGTGTCCGAGGCGATGGGTAAGCCTTTGATCAAGAATATGCTCAGCAAAGAGATTACACTGCCAGAACGCGTGTGGCGCACCATTAACTGGGCCTGGATTGGGTTCTTTTCCCTATTAGCCGGCGTGAACATTTATGTTGCTTATAGTATGCCGCTTGATACCTGGGTGAACTTTAAGGTCTTCGGCACTTTAATCCTGACCTTCCTGTTTATGATTGCAACTGGGGTGTATATCTATCGCCATATGCCCAAAGAGAGCAACTCAGACCAATAAAAACTTGCCCAAATGCTGTGTTAGCGGTCACAATTCTTGTCTGTTCTATAAAAAAGGGGGTGCATGCCCCTTTGCGATAAGATGTGAAGAGAACCATGCCTGACAATAAAAACAACTGCCCACGTGGCCAACTGCTGCTTCGTACATTAGCCATGCCCGCCGATACCAACGCCAATGGGGACATTTTTGGTGGTTGGATCATGTCCCAGCTCGATTTAGCCGGCGCAATTCTCGCCAAAGAGATTTCTGGTGGACGCGTTGTCACTGTCTCTGTCAACGACATTACATTTAAATCGCCCGTCAGTGTCGGCGATGTGGTTTGCTGCTACGGCACGTGCCAACGTATCGGCAATACCTCGATTACCATTGAGCTTGAGGTCTGGGTTAAGCCCGTCAGTCATGATGAGATTGGCGATCGCAACAAGGTTAGTCATGCAACCTTTAATTATGTTGCGATTGATGAAAACGGCCGCCCTCGCGCAATCAATAAATAACGCGATCAACAAGTAAAAAGGGCCTGTTAAATTGCAGGCCCTTCGTGTATCCGCTCGATAAACATCGCCACCGGCATGGCTATGAGATTAACAACCGCTTTAATTGCGCGACGTGCTGATCAAAAAGCAATTTATCTGTTTTCTTTCCGCTTTTGGCGATGGTCAGCCATTGCACGCCCGTGTCATCCTGGTGGTTATATTCAATGCGTAGCACGTATTTTGCGCTTGTCAGCAAAGCTAACAACGCGCCTGCAGCAAAGCCCACTGCAGGCAAATACTCCGCGTAAGGCAGCTCACCGACCAACATAAAAAACAAAAAGCTCGCGCTTAGTATTCCTAACCCCAACATCCTCAGCAGGTGATCTTTCCACGTGAGTTCTTCAACGCTGGCATCAACAATATTGTGCATCGTGTAACAGTCATCATTCACACATAAACGGGTTGGGGTTTGCTTTATTACCACTGACTTTCTCATACTTATTTCCATATCAAGGTGTGTTAGCCACTCACACTGTCGCAGCACTCATTCCACTGCGGCGATGATTATGTCTATTTTTACTAACAGAGCGAGTGCGACTAAACGCAAACGTGACCCACAACACTGAATATTTAATGTGTTCTGTGTTAACTATTTATACACGCGCCTGCTACGCTCAACAAAGTGGTGACTTTGTAGATAACGGACTATCGCATGACCATCCTAACCGGGATCCAACCTGAACTTGATAGACACCAGCTCTCTGAGCTGAATGTCGACCTGCTGTCGGCTGTGCTACGCGGCGCAGACATGCTGGTCAGTGGTGACGACAGGCTTGCCAATATTAATCACTTGCTCGCTGAAATTGGAGCTGTCACGCAAGTGAGTCGCGTGTGGGTGTTTCAAGTATTAGCACTCAGCGACAGCGATATTTTGCAAGATTATGTTTTTGAATGGGCCAACGAGAAGAAGTATGCGCAAATTCGTCTCCCCCACTTCAATCATTTTAGCTCTAGCCTCGCTCACCCCGAGTACCGCGAGCTGATAGAAAGCCGACAACGTGGCGAGTATCAATCTGTCATTACTGATCAATTACCCTCATCCTGGCTCAAACGCTATTTAACACAACAGCGCATTTTATCGATGTTAACCATCCCCATCATTGTCGATAATAAATGGTGGGGAACACTAGGGTTTGATGATTGCGAGCGTGAACAACGCTGGTCAGAAAGTGATGTGACCTTGCTGCGCGCCACGGGACATCTCATCGCCAGTACAGTGCTAAAAAACGAGCTGTTTTCTAAACAACGGCAAATCGAAATCATTAAAGACAATACCCACTGCAGCACCTGGCAAGTGGATGTTCAACGCGGTATCTGTTGGTGCTCGTCAGAGATCATCGGTGACAGTGCTGCCAGCAGTATTCGTGACTCCCGTACCTACACCAGCCGACACTGGCTGCGCCGCATTCATCCTCAGTATCGTCGAGCGTTTTTCTCGCGGGTGCGCCATTTTTTATCGCCCGCTGGCAACGAGCTAAAAATGGACTTACAGGTTAAACGTGATAATGGTGAATATACGTGGGTAGAAATCACCACCAATAATGATCCGAAAAATAAGCCTCAAGGTGTGGTCGCTGGGGTGATGTGGGATATCAGTCAGCGTAAGGCGGAAGAACAAGCATTAATGCGCCAAGCTGCGACTGACCCGCTGACACAACTATACAACCGCCGTCAATTTGCCAGTGACCTTGCCCGCTTTGGTGAACAAGCCCGGTACCGACATCAGCCTCTATCCCTGCTTATTATTGATATCGACCATTTTAAACGCATCAACGATAACTACGGCCATATCGTTGGCGATCACGTCCTCGAAGCCTTCGCGTCATTACTCGAAACGCATCTTCCTCTGCACAGCAACATTTATCGCATTGGCGGGGAAGAGTTCGCTTGTCTGTTGGCGAATACCGACCAAAAAGCGGCGCAGCACTATGCCGCTCAGCTCTGCGAGGCCGTTTACGACCAACATTCGATCCTCGACTACTCCCCCGCTATCCGTGTGTCCGTGTCAATTGGCTGTGCAGAGCTCGACGCGGCCCAGCTCGATGCTAAGCACCTCTACCAGCATGCCGATGACGCTTTATACAACGCCAAACTCTCTGGACGCAACCGGGTCGTCAGTTACGCTTAAACTTGTAGGGCATTCTCGGTCAGTACATTTATCTCGCCACCGCCGTTATTCAGTGAAGACGGTGATTTGCTAAACTACATCTAACACACTCGATTTTATATCCCCCTCAAGGAGCTTCTATGCCAGCTCGCCCGGATTTTCTCGACAACCTCTCTCCTCATCACGGCAAAGTCGTCCCTGGCGTACTGAGCCTAGAGACACAAACGGCTCTCGCTGCCAAACTCGACGCCATGCCAAATGGGCAAACTTGGTATGCCGACATTTACAAAAAAGCGATCTATGGGCCCATGGTATTCCGCGACCCAGATCTCAACATCGCCGACACCATTGAGGCACTGCTACCAGACTATCGCATTTTGGCCGATTTATATTTGGAGAAAACGCCCGAGGATCAAGGCTTTCCTTTCCATACCGATTTTGACTCGATTGGCTTTATGGAGCGGCCGGAAGATATGCTCACGGTATGGATCCCGCTGACGCCAGTGAAAGAACCCGGCTCAGGGCAGTTATCTATCGTGATGGAAGAGGGAGCGGTGCGCCTATCGCTGATCCGCGAAGCCAATCAATTGCACTCACTGGTGCGCATTGCCGACCCGTCGGTGCCCGAGCACCCGCCGTTTCACATCACTCAGCAAGAGTATGACTATATGGAGAAAGGTAAGGTGACGCCTGCGTTGGATGCAGGTGATGCGCTGCTGTTCTGTAACGCTTTTTTCCATAAATCAGAGGATGTCTACCAAGGCAAACGCGCTGCCTACATCATGCGCTTGGTGCAAAAAGACGCTAAATTTAGCAAAACACGCTTGCTGGCACTGAGAAAGCTCGGACAGAACCTGGCGGTGGTCGAAGAATTACTGAAAACGCACTATCCAGAGGCGTTATAAGGAGTGATTTTATTGAGGGTGGTGAGCATGACGCCTCGCGCCTTCATTGTGCCATTGTGCACCGCAGGCGCTAGGTGACTAATAGTGATATCGGCAAGATAGGATCGTAATAGACGTATCATCCACGGCGTAAACCAGCCGATTGGTGTCATCAATACGCCGCGACCAGAAGCCTGTCAGATTTTCTTTTAGTGACTCAGGCTTACCTATCCCCTCGAATGGCGTTCGTTTTACATCGATGATGAGCTTGTTGATTCGCTTGAGTGTTTTTCTATCCTGACTTTGCCAGTATACGTAGTCACGCCACGCATCATCCGTCCAGCAAAGTAAGCGACTACTCATCGTCATCGACTAACGCGTGCTCCATCGCTTTCCCCATCTTGTACTGAGTAATAGAGCGATTTAGGTGCTCAGCATTTGCGGGCGAGCGCAACAGGTGGACGGTTTCCATAAGGCTGTTGTAGTAGTCAAGCGACATCACCACCGCATCCTCTGCATCACGTCGGGTGATGATAGCGGTATCAGCGTCGTCAACCACCCCATCTAATACCGTTTTGAGGCCATTTCTCGCTTCAGTAAACGAAATGATTTTCATCGGATCACTCCTATTCTTACACCATCGAAGTATAGAGCAACAAACTAGACATGTACAACTTAAAGAACATGTCTAGTCGCTATTCGCTGAGCACAACTGTCCCGCAATGACAGCGAGCCAAGTGTTCGGGTTGGATGGGCGTTTGACCGACTTGTTTTATCATGCGCTCACCTGCTCATTTTCATGGTGATCAAGCGGATAGACTTTCTCAAAGCGCTCTAACACCAAAGGGGATTGGGTTGTAAACGGCACGCCAAGTGCTTGCCCCTCTTCCTCAAAAAACGCAAGATGTGCCTGCCGCCACCACGCATAACTCTTATCGCCCTCTCCTTCCGCTGCGGCGAACTCAGCAGTCACTTGATCAAACGGGCACTCGCTCACTTCAGTCACTTTAATAATACAAACCGGCTGCTGCGCCCAGTTAAGCACCACGGTTAAACGCCCGACTTGCGGGTAAGGTTCGTTTTCTATCTCGTAGCATGCTTTTAAGCTACACGATGCGCGTTTTATGCCTTGATCAATCAAACGGGCGCATTCGTTAGCATTGTATTCATCCGCGCAAAAGTACTCGGCAATCGTTTCAGGCACGGCCTGACGTTCTGCGTCAGTTAAAGTGGCAAGGTAGGTGTTTAAAAATGCCTGTTGTTCTGTATTCATGAGTGTCCTTGTTTATTCAATTATCCAATTCGCGGCGCCAGCTCCCGCCTCCTGAAAGCGAAGTTTTATCGGATAGGTGTCATCACAGCCTTCGACAATCCATAGCTCTCGCCACATTCTTGTGCCTACCTCGCCTGACGGCATTTTCCGCACATAAGGTACAAACGACTCTCCCACTTATCATATTGCGATAACTCCACCAATGCGTATTGGGTCGTTGCCGCTACTCATAGTTCTGCCAGTATTTGAATATGGCTGTGAGCAACAAAGCCTAACGACTCGCAAAGGCGTCGAGAGGCAATATTTTCCCGGTTGGCACGATATCGGGCGACACGTCCCCTCTTTTCAACCTCTTTGACCCACCTTGAAATCAGTGCCTTGCCGACACCGCGCTGACGACAGTTTGGTGTCACTAAGATAGACAGCGATTCAAAGGGCTCGACACCACAATATGATGCAATGATCCCAACAGGCTGACCTTCCAGATATGCCATATAGAAATAGTCTGAGTCCAGACTTAAATCCGCTTTAAATAATTCTTCCTCATCAAACCCTGTAATAAATTGTTCGATGTGCTCCCGATGGGCGTCCAGCGTGAGCTGAACAACCTCTACCTTTGATTTAGCGTCACAAATATGACCTGATAGATAATAGTCAATATCATCGATATAGACCTCAAACGCTTGAGAGTTCACATCGTCGATATAGTCATACAGCGATCGCAGCTTAGATTTTTCTAGATGTGTGCGAACGTCTTCATTGCAGCTGACCAGTGTCAGGTTATCAGACGCATACAGAAACGCTAAATCCTCTTCGCCGCCTCGTTTATAGTATTCACAACCAGTGAAAATATAATTGCTCTCAATCTGATTCACGCCCAAACGCGCAAGCCAAGATTTATCAATGCTATCCATCGCTTTATACTCCATACTTAGTCAAAAGTGCCGGCTACGCGACACTTAAAGTTTTGAAATTTCGGCAGAGCAAAATTCAACTAGCAGGCCATCTTCTAGCCAAACCTCATACAAAGGACCACCAAAGTGTTTTCTAAATCGATGAGTTAATTGATATTTCTCTGCTATCGCAACTAACTCATCTACCGTTTTGTTTGCTTCGAGCATAAAGTGAGAAGCATGAAAATTTTGCTTTTTACCTTGATCTTCATAAATTGCAGCTAAGTCGCCGAACGTCAATTTATACTGCACTGGAATGAGCTCTATTAGTTCGTTATCACTCTCGCTCCAAACACACATCCATGCACCAGTCATCGTCTTTGAAGGAAATGCTTTAGCCTCACCATTTGTCAGCTCAGCTAAAATCTCCGAGCTACGCTTCGGTCGGCATGAATTAACAGACAAATGCTTAATTTTCATTTAATTTCTCGATCTTCCCTGACATAGAAAATGCCCGCTTACGTGGTGTGCAACGCAATACCGATGTTACCGCATACCACCTAAATTACTAAATCTGCCGCAAACCACAAATGCTACGCGTTGCGAATCCGTATTTAAGCGTTTTTTAGTTTCATTTTTCAAGAACAAGGCATTGATATTTCGCTATTTTATTTAAATCTTCCGTATATTGCGGAAACTCAGATTGTAACAAGCATAGAGCATCAGCAAATGTTATTTGATGCAAATTTGACGTGTAATCAAAGATTAAGCAATTTATACGTGATTCAAACGATTCTATACCCGGCTCAGCCTTGCATTGCCCCCATATGACTTGATCGATTTCATCTTCGGGGTCTTCCAAAGGACTATTGGCCTGAACATATAAGTTTGACAGCATTGCTTCATACAGTGATGTTGATAACTGATCTTTGCAACGTAATAGCCAAGCCAAAGTGATCAAGTTGTGTCCAAAGAAACCAAACTGCTCAATACAAGATGATAATACATCTGAGAGACTGGCCTTTACTGGCACTGGTTTCGAGTTAACGCTATCTATATTTGAAAACGTAGACGTAACGAACTCTGTAAAACGATTAAGAAAGGCTGGGATCTGATGTTCATTCAATTGCCTATAGACACTATTCATTGCAAGCAATATCGTCACATGGTGGGATAAGTATTCATTATCAGATGCTGCTTTGGTGGCAAAGTGGCGAAAAACCTCATCAAAACCTTTGTTTTGATACCACTGAAAAGTAGCTTGATAAGCTGCGGGATAAATACCACGATTCAGTATTCTTTGAATACGAAAATCTTGTAATGCTGGTGCTTGAACAGATTCCTCATATGTAGGCTGTACCAAAACTGAATCATTAGCCATTAAAATAGACGTATGAGAAAAAAGTTTGTCATTTTCACCAAAACGTTTAGCAAGGAAATTTGCTGATAAAAATGCTTTCAACGCATGAGGTTGATGAATGATTGCCCCACTATGTAAGGCTTGTTCTAACAATTCCGAATCGTTCATATGTCCTCCGTGACACTAACGAATGACACAGGGCGAGCGCATGAGTGTTTATTTTTCAACCATCGCCGGTATGCCTGCGGCTAAAACCTTTTCTAAGAAACTGGGATTCATGAGACAGCGCTTCTGTTTGGCCACCAAGCTGATCTTGGTCGGCT